>NZ_AP014862.1:618313-1236626 GCF_002355475.1 Pseudomonas furukawaii
AAGCGGCAAGAAGGCCGTAGCCGAGCGCATCGTTTACGGTGCCCTGGATACCGTCAAATCCCGCAAGAACAGCGATCCCCTGGAAATCTTCGAGAAAGCTCTCGACGCCATCGCTCCGCTGGTCGAAGTAAAGTCCCGCCGTGTAGGCGGTGCCACTTACCAGGTTCCGGTCGAAGTTCGTCCGTCCCGTCGTAATGCCCTGGCCATGCGTTGGCTGGTTGAGTCCGCGCGTAAGCGTGGCGAGAAATCCATGGCCCTGCGCCTGGCTGGCGAGCTGCTCGATGCCTTCGATGGCAAGGGCGCCGCTGTCAAGAAGCGTGAAGACGTGCACCGCATGGCAGAGGCCAACAAGGCCTTCTCGCATTATCGCTTCTAATCTCGCGAGGATTATTTCGTGGCTCGTACAACCCCAATCAACCGCTACCGTAACATCGGTATCTGCGCCCACGTAGATGCCGGTAAGACCACCACTACGGAGCGGATCCTGTTCTACACAGGTCTCAGCCACAAGATGGGTGAGGTGCACGACGGCGCCGCCACTACCGACTGGATGGTGCAGGAGCAGGAGCGTGGTATCACCATTACCTCCGCTGCGATCACCACCTTCTGGGAAGGTTCGCGCGGCCAGTACGACAAGTACCGAGTCAACGTCATCGACACCCCCGGCCACGTAGACTTCACCATTGAAGTTGAGCGCTCCCTGCGCGTGCTGGACGGTGCTGTCGTGGTGTTCTGCGGCACTTCTGGCGTTGAGCCGCAGTCCGAAACCGTATGGCGTCAAGCCAACAAGTACGGTGTTCCGCGTATCGTCTACGTGAACAAGATGGACCGTGCTGGCGCTGACTTCCTGCGTGTCGTCGGTCAGATCAAGAACCGTCTGGGTCACACCCCGGTCCCGGTTCAGCTGGCCATCGGTGCGGAAGACGACTTCCAGGGTCAGATCGACCTGCTGAAGATGAAGGCCGTCTACTGGAACGAAGATGACAAGGGCACCTCCTATCGCGAGGAAGAAATTCCTGCGGAGCTGGTTGACCTGGCCAGCGAGTGGCGCAACAACATGGTCGAGGCTGCTGCCGAGGCCAACGAAGAGCTGATGAACAAGTACCTGGAAGAGGGTGAGCTGTCGATCGAAGAGATCAAGGCTGGCCTGCGGCAGCGTACTATCGCCTGCGAAATCGTTCCTGCTGTCTGCGGCTCGTCTTTCAAGAACAAGGGCGTGCCCCTGGTTCTCGACGCTGTTATCGACTTCCTGCCTGCTCCGACCGAGATTCCGGCGATTCAGGGTGTCCACCCGGACAGCACTGATGACAACGAAATTCACGACGAGCGTCCGGCCGACGATAATGCTCCGTTCTCCGCTCTGGCGTTCAAGATCGCTACCGACCCGTTCGTAGGTACTCTGACCTTCGTTCGTGTCTACTCGGGCGTTCTGGAGTCCGGTAACTCGGTTATCAACTCCGTGAAAGGCAAGAAAGAGCGCGTTGGTCGTATGGTGCAGATGCATGCGAACCAGCGTGATGAGATCAAGGAAGTTCGCGCCGGCGACATCGCCGCTCTGATCGGCATGAAGGACGTCACCACTGGTGACACCCTGTGCGACATCGAGAAGCCGATCATCCTCGAGCGTATGGACTTCCCGGAGCCTGTGATCTCGGTTGCTGTTGAGCCGAAGACCAAGGCCGACCAGGAGAAGATGGGTATCGCCCTCGGCAAGCTGGCTCAGGAAGACCCGTCGTTCCGCGTGAAGACTGACGAAGAAACCGGCCAGACCATCATCTCCGGTATGGGTGAGCTGCACCTGGACATCCTCGTCGACCGCATGAAACGCGAGTTCGGCGTTGAGGCCAACATCGGCAAGCCGCAAGTGTCCTATCGCGAGACCATCTCCAAGGACAACATCGAGATCGAAGGCAAGTTCGTTCGCCAGTCCGGTGGTCGTGGTCAGTTTGGTCACTGCTGGATCCGCTTCTCTGCTCCCGATGTGGACGAGAAGGGCAACATCGCCGAAGGTCTGGTGTTCACCAACGAAGTGGTAGGTGGTGTGGTTCCGAAGGAATACATCCCGGCAATCCAGAAGGGTATCGAAGAGCAGATGAAGAACGGCGTTGTCGCTGGCTATCCGCTCATCGGCCTGAAGGCGACCGTTTTCGACGGTTCCTACCACGACGTCGACTCCAACGAGATGGCGTTCAAGATCGCTGCTTCCATGGCGACCAAGCAACTGGCCCAGAAGGGCGGTGGTAAGGTGCTTGAGCCGATCATGAAGGTAGAGGTAGTGACTCCTGAGGATTACATGGGCGACGTGATGGGTGACCTGAACCGTCGTCGCGGTCTGATTCAGGGGATGGAAGACTCGGTTTCCGGTAAGGTTATTCGTGCCGAGGTTCCGCTGGGTGAGATGTTCGGTTACGCGACCGACGTGCGTTCCATGTCCCAGGGTCGCGCGAGCTACTCCATGGAATTCTCCAAATACGCCGAAGCTCCGTCGAACATCGTCGAAGCGCTGGTTAAAAAACAAGGTTGATTCAGCCCTTTAAGTAAGAGGTTTACTGTCGTGGCTAAGGAAAAATTTGAACGTAACAAACCGCACGTCAACGTCGGCACCATTGGTCACGTTGACCATGGCAAGACCACTCTGACTGCTGCTCTGACCAAGGTCTGCTCCGAGACCTGGGGTGGTTCGGCTCGTGCGTTCGACCAGATCGACAACGCTCCGGAAGAGAAGGCTCGCGGTATCACCATCAACACTTCCCACGTTGAGTACGATTCCGCTGTTCGTCACTACGCTCACGTTGACTGCCCCGGTCACGCTGACTACGTGAAGAACATGATCACCGGTGCTGCTCAGATGGATGGCGCTATCCTGGTTTGCTCCGCCGCTGACGGCCCCATGCCGCAGACTCGCGAGCACATCCTGCTGTCCCGTCAGGTAGGCGTACCCTACATCGTCGTGTTCCTGAACAAGGCCGACATGGTTGACGACGCCGAGCTGCTGGAGCTGGTCGAGATGGAGGTTCGCGATCTGCTGAACACCTACGACTTCCCGGGCGACGACACTCCGATCGTTATCGGTTCCGCGCTGATGGCGCTGGAAGGCAAGGACGACAACGGCATCGGCGTTTCCGCCGTTCGTAAGCTGGTTGAGACCCTGGACTCCTACATTCCGGAGCCGGTGCGTGCCATCGACCAGCCGTTCCTGATGCCGATCGAGGACGTGTTCTCCATCTCCGGTCGTGGCACCGTAGTGACCGGTCGTGTAGAGCGCGGCATCGTGAAGGTGGGCGAGGAAATCGAAATCGTCGGTATCCGTCCGACCACCAAGACCACCTGCACCGGTGTTGAAATGTTCCGTAAGCTGCTCGACGAAGGTCGTGCTGGTGAGAACATTGGCGCCCTGCTGCGCGGCACCAAGCGTGACGACGTAGAGCGTGGTCAGGTTCTGGCCAAGCCGGGCACCATCAAGCCGCACACCAAGTTCGAGTGCGAAGTGTACGTGCTGTCCAAGGAAGAGGGTGGTCGTCACACTCCGTTCTTCAAGGGCTACCGTCCGCAGTTCTACTTCCGTACCACTGACGTGACCGGTAACTGCGAGCTGCCGGAAGGCGTTGAGATGGTAATGCCGGGCGACAACATCAAGATGGTTGTTACCCTGATCGCTCCGATCGCCATGGAAGACGGCCTGCGCTTCGCTATCCGCGAAGGTGGTCGTACCGTTGGCGCTGGCGTGGTCGCCAAGATCTTCGAGTGATCGAAAATCTGCGTTGAGAAAAGGGGCCCTTTGGGCCCCTTTTCTTTTGGTTGATCAAAAGTTGACACCCTTCTGGGGCATCCGTACAATCACGCCTCCTTTTAACGGGCGTAGTCCGCCCGTTGGGGGCAAGCAGAGATAGAGTCTGAGGTCAAAATGCAAAACCAACAAATCCGTATTCGGTTGAAGGCTTTTGACCATCGCCTGATCGATCAATCCACCCAGGAAATCGTGGAAACCGCGAAACGTACTGGTGCTCAGGTGCGTGGTCCTATTCCTCTGCCTACTCGTAAGGAGCGGTACACCGTTCTGATCTCTCCGCACGTCAATAAAGACGCGCGCGATCAGTACGAGATCCGCACTCATAAGCGTGTTCTGGACATCGTCCAGCCGACGGATAAGACCGTCGATGCGCTGATGAAGCTCGACCTTGCGGCAGGCGTGGAAGTGCAGATCAGCCTCGGCTAACGAACCCCCGGGTTTTTTAGTCGTGTAACGCTCTGAAATGGGCGGCCATAGCGGGTGAAAGCCCCGTACACTCATGAGGTTTTACAACATGACTATTGGTGTAGTCGGTCGTAAGTGCGGCATGACCCGCATTTTCACCGAAGAAGGTGTCTCCATTCCGGTTACGGTCATTGAGATCGAGCCGAATCGTGTGACCCAGTTCAAGAACGAAGAGAGCGATGGCTATCGTGCCGTGCAGGTAACTGTTGGCGAGCGTCGCGCCTCTCGCGTGACCAAGGCGCAAGCCGGTCACTTCGCCAAGGCTAACGTGGCTGCTGGTCGCGGTGTCTGGGAGTTTCGCCTCGAAGAGGGTGAGTTCCAGGCTGGCGATCAACTGACTGCTGAGCTGTTCCAGGCGGGCCAGCTGGTAGATGTTACCGGTCAGTCCAAGGGTAAAGGCTTTGCCGGTACCATCAAGCGCTGGAACTTCCGTGGTCAAGATAACACCCACGGCAACTCCGTTTCCCACCGCGTACCGGGCTCCATCGGCCAGTGCCAGACTCCTGGTCGTGTCTTCAAGGGCAAGAAAATGTCCGGCCACCTCGGTGCCGAGCGTGTAACCGTTCAGTCCCTGGAAGTAGTGCGTGTCGATGCAGAGCGCAACCTGCTGCTGGTCAAGGGTGCTGTTCCTGGCGCTACTGGTGGTGACGTGCTCGTGCGTCCGGCTGCCAAGGCTCGCGGTTAAGAGGGGAAGCTGAGATGCAATTGAATGTAAATGGCGCTCAGGCTATCGAAGTCAGTGAGCGTACCTTTGGCGGTGAGTTCAACGAGACCCTGGTTCACCAGGCTGTTGTTGCCTACATGGCCGGTGGCCGTCAGGGCACTCGCGCGCAGAAGACCCGTTCCGAAGTTTCCGGTGGTGGCAAGAAGCCGTGGCGTCAGAAGGGCACTGGTCGTGCTCGTGCTGGTACCATCCGCAGCCCCATCTGGCGCTCCGGTGGTACCACCTTCGCAGCCAAGCCCCAGGATCACTCCCAGAAGCTCAACAAGAAGATGTACCGCGCTGCCCTGCGCTCCATCCTCTCCGAGCTCGTTCGTCAGGAGCGTCTGGTTGTGGTTGAGGACTTCGCTGTCGAGGCTCCGAAAACCAAGGCTCTGCTGGGCAAGCTGAACGGCCTGGGGCTGACCGATGTGCTGATCGTTTCCGATGCCGTTGATCAGAACCTGTACCTGGCTGCTCGCAATCTGCCGCACGTTGACGTTCGTGATGTACAGGGCTCCGACCCCGTCAGCCTGATCGCGTACGACAAGGTGCTGATCACTGTCTCCGCCGTGAAGAAATTCGAGGAGCTGCTGGGATGAACCAGGAACGCGTATTCAAGGTGCTGGTTGGCCCGCACATCTCCGAGAAGGCCACCATGCTGGCCGACGGCAAGAGCCAATTCGTTTTCAAGGTTGCCACCGATGCAACCAAGCTGGAAATCAAGAAGGCCGTTGAAAGCCTGTTCAACGTGAAAGTAGCCGAAGTCAACACCCTGAACGTCAAGGGTAAGACCAAGCGCACTGTTCGCGGTCTGGGCAAGCGTAACGACTGGAAGAAGGCGTACATCGCTCTTCAGCCGGGCCAAGATCTCGATTTCGCCAGCAGCGCTGAGTAAAGGGGTGCATCATGGCAATCGTTAAATGCAAACCGACCTCCGCTGGCCGCCGTTTCGTGGTCAAGGTGGTCAACCAGGAGCTGCACAAAGGCGCTCCCTACGCTCCGCTGGTCGAGAAGAAGTCCAAGAGCGGTGGCCGTAACAACAACGGTCGCATCACCACCCGTCATATTGGCGGTGGTCACAAGCAGCACTACCGTCTGGTCGATTTTCGTCGCAACAAGGATGGCATTCCTGCTGTCGTTGAACGCATCGAGTACGACCCGAACCGTACTGCTCACATCGCTCTGCTGAAGTACGCCGATGGCGAGCGTCGCTACATCATCGCGCCGAAAGGCGTGAGCGCTGGCGACCAGCTGATCTCCGGCGTCAATGCCCCGATCAAGGCAGGTAATACCCTCCCGCTGCGCAACATTCCGGTAGGTAGCACTGTTCACGGTATCGAGCTGAAGCCCGGTAAAGGTGCTCAGATCGCCCGCTCCGCCGGTGCTTCCGTACAGCTGGTTGCTCGCGAAGGTGCCTACGTGACCCTGCGTCTGCGCTCCGGTGAAATGCGTAAAGTCCTGGCTGAGTGCCGTGCGACTCTGGGTGAAGTCTCGAACTCCGAGCACAGCCTGCGTTCGCTGGGTAAAGCGGGTGCCAAACGCTGGCGTGGTGTTCGCCCGACCGTCCGCGGCGTGGCGATGAACCCGGTAGACCACCCGCATGGTGGTGGTGAAGGTCGTACCTCTGGTGGCCGTCATCCGGTGTCTCCGTGGGGCTTCCCGACCAAGGGTGCGAAGACCCGCGCGAACAAGCGCACCGACAACATGATCGTCCGTCGCCGTAAATAACTGAGGATACGACAGTGCCGCGTTCTCTGAAAAAAGGTCCTTTTATCGATCTTCACCTGCTGAAGAAGATCGAAGTGGCGGTGGAGAAAAACGATCGCAAGCCGGTGAAAACCTGGTCGCGTCGCTCCATCATTCTGCCGCAAATGGTTGGTCTGACCATCGCGGTTCATAACGGTCGTCAACACGTCCCCGTTCTCGTGAACGAAGACATGGTCGGCCACAAACTCGGCGAGTTCGCTGGCACCCGCACCTATCGCGGTCACGCTGCGGACAAGAAAGCCAAGCGTTAAGGGGTAAGGAACGATGGAAGTAGCCGCTAAGCTGTCGGGCGCTCGAATCTCCGCCCAGAAAGCCCGCTTGGTCGCCGACCAGATCCGCGGGAAGAAGGTGGGCGAAGCGCTCAACCTGCTGACTTTCAGCAGCAAGAAAGCCGCTGAAATCATGAAGAAAGTGCTGGAGTCGGCCGTAGCCAACGCCGAGCACAACGAAGGCGCTGATGTGGATGATCTCAAGGTCTCCACCGTCTTCGTCAACGAAGGGCGTTCGCTGAAGCGCATCATGCCGCGCGCCAAGGGCCGTGCTGATCGCATCGTCAAGCGGTCTTGCCATATCACTGTCAAGGTTGCGGACAAGTAACGGAGTCGATCAGATGGGTCAGAAAGTACATCCCACTGGCATTCGCCTGGGCATCGTCAAGGAGCACACCTCCGTCTGGTACGCAGATAAGCGCACTTATGCCGATTATCTGTTTGCCGACCTGAAGGTGCGTGAGTACCTCCAAGACAAACTAAAAAGCGCGTCCGTAAGCCGTATCGACATCGCTCGTCCGGCTCAAACCGCACGCATCACCATCCACACTGCCCGTCCCGGTATCGTGATCGGCAAGAAGGGTGAAGATGTCGAGAAGCTGCGTCAGGACCTGACCAAGCAAATGGGTGTGCCGGTGCACATCAACATCGAAGAGATCCGTAAGCCGGAGCTCGACGGTATGCTGGTTGCGCAAAGCGTAGCTCAGCAGCTGGAGCGTCGCGTGATGTTCCGTCGCGCTATGAAGCGCGCCGTGCAGAACGCCATGCGCATTGGTGCCAAGGGCATCAAGATCCAGGTTAGCGGTCGTCTCGGTGGCGCTGAAATCGCTCGTACCGAATGGTACCGCGAAGGTCGTGTGCCCCTGCACACCCTGCGTGCCGACATCGATTACGCAACCTATGAAGCGCACACCACCTACGGTGTGATCGGTGTGAAGGTTTGGATCTTCAAAGGCGAGGTCATTGGTGGCCGCCAGGAAGAGCTGAAGCCCGTAGCGCCCGCTCCTCGTAAAAAAGCTGCTAAGTAAGGAGTACGCAACATGCTGCAACCAAAGCGTACGAAATTCCGCAAGCAGATGACCGGCCACAACCGTGGTCTGGCTCATCGCGGTAGCAAGGTCAGCTTCGGCGAATTCGCGCTGAAAGCGACCGGCCGTGGTCGTCTCACCGCTCGTCAGATCGAGGCCGCTCGTCGTGCCCTGACCCGTCACGTCAAGCGTGGCGGCAAGATCTGGATCCGCGTGTTCCCTGACAAGCCCGTTACCAAGAAGCCCCTGGAAGTACGTATGGGTAAAGGTAAGGGTGGCGTCGAGTACTGGGTTGCCCAGATTCAGCCGGGCAAGGTCCTGTACGAGATCGAGGGTGTTTCCGAAGAGCTGGCGCGTGAGGCATTTGCCCTGGCTGCTGCAAAGCTGCCGCTCGCCACCTCCTTTGTTAAGCGGACGGTGATGTGATGAAAGCGAAGGAACTTCGTGAAAAGACCGTAGAGCAGCTGAACGAGCAATTGCTTGGCCTGCTGCGCGACCAGTTCAATCTGCGCATGCAGAAAGCCACTGGCCAGTTGGGGCAGTCTCACCTGCTCTCGCAAGTGAAGCGCGACATCGCTCGCGTGAAAACTGTGCTCAACCAGCAAGCAGGTAAGTGATCATGGCTGAAGCTCAGAAAACCGTCCGTACGCTGACCGGCCGCGTTGTCAGCGACAAGATGGACAAGACCATCACCGTTCTGATCGAGCGTCGCGTTAAGCACCCGATCTACGGTAAGTACGTGAAGCGCTCGACCAAGCTGCACGCCCACGACGAAACCAACCAGTGCCGCATCGGCGACAAGGTCACCATTCGTGAGACCCGTCCGCTGGCCAAGACCAAGTCCTGGTCCCTGGTGGAAGTCGTCGAACGTGCCGTGGAAGTCTAAGGACTAAGGGTCGGAGAAAGATATGATTCAGACTCAATCCATGCTCGACGTCGCTGACAACAGCGGTGCTCGTCGCGTTATGTGCATCAAGGTCCTTGGTGGTTCGCACCGTCGTTACGCCGGTATCGGCGACATCATCAAGGTGACCGTGAAGGAAGCGATTCCCCGCGGCAAGGTGAAGAAAGGCCAGGTGATGACCGCTGTCGTGGTTCGCACCAAGCACGGCGTTCGTCGCCCCGACGGTTCGATCATCCGCTTCGACGGCAACGCCGCGGTTCTGCTGAACAACAAGCAGGAGCCTATCGGCACCCGTATCTTCGGGCCCGTGACCCGTGAACTGCGTTCCGAGAAGTTCATGAAGATCGTCTCGCTCGCCCCCGAAGTGCTGTAAGGAGAAGCCGTCATGCAAAAGATTCGTCGTGACGACGAGATCATCGTCATCGCCGGCAAAGACAAAGGCAAGCGCGGTAAGGTGCTCAAGGTTCTGGCTGACAGCCGTGTGCTGGTCGGTGGCGTGAACCTGATCAAGCGCCATACCAAGCCGAACCCGATGTCCGGTGTTCAGGGCGGTATCGTCGAGCGGGAGGCGCCTCTGCACCTCTCCAACGTTGCCATTTTCAATGCTGAAACCAACAAGGCAGACCGCGTTGGCTTCAAGGTTGAAGACGGTAAGAAAATTCGTGTCTTCAAGTCGACCCAAAAGCCGGTTGATGCTTGAGAACTGCTAGGTAGATAACCATGGCACGACTGAAAGAGATTTACCGGAACGAAATCGCTCCCAAGCTGAAGGAACAACTTCAGCTTGCCAACGTGATGGAAATTCCGCGCATCACCAAGATCACCCTGAACATGGGTCTGGGCGAGGCCATCGGTGACAAGAAAGTCATCGAGAACGCCGTAGCCGACCTGGAGAAGATCACCGGTCAGAAAGCCGTCGTGACCTACGCTCGCAAGTCCATTGCTGGCTTCAAGGTTCGCGAAGGTTGGCCGATCGGTGTCAAGGTCACCCTCCGCCGTGATCGTATGTACGAGTTCCTGGATCGCCTGCTCTCCATCTCCCTGCCGCGCGTGCGTGACTTCCGCGGCCTGAATGCCAAGTCCTTCGACGGTCGTGGCAACTACAGCATGGGTGTTAAAGAGCAGATCATTTTCCCGGAAATCGATTACGACAAAATCGATGCGCTGCGCGGTCTGGACATCACCCTGACCACCACCGCCCGTACGGACGAAGAAGGTCGTGCGCTGCTGCGCGCCTTCAACTTCCCGTTCCGCAACTGATTGGAGTAGGAACATGGCCAAGCAAAGCATGAAGAACCGCGAGCTGAAGCGTCAGCGCACGGTTGCCAAGTACGCCAAGAAGCGTGCCGAGCTGAAAGCTACCATTGCCAACCCGAACTCCACTCCGGAAGCTCGTTGGGAAGCTCAGGTAGCCCTGCAGAAGCAGCCTCGTGACGCCAGTGCCTCGCGCCTGCGTAACCGTTGCCGCATCACCGGACGTCCGCACGGCGTGTACCGCAAGTTCGGCCTCGGCCGTAACAAGCTGCGTGAAGCCGCGATGCGCGGTGATGTGCCGGGTCTGGTCAAGGCCAGCTGGTAATGATCAAGGGTTGAGTCGATTTCGGTCGACTCTTTCCGGATCATTGGAATCAAGCCCCTTTTGGGGCTTGATTCGTTTCTGGACTCTCTCTAGAATGTCCGGCTCGCCCGGTTCTGGCATCGATTTGTCCGGTTTCCGTGTGTGACGTTAGCCGAAAGGCTATTTCTTTTTGTATCAGGAGCATCTAGCCCATGAGTATGCAGGACCCGTTAGCGGACATGCTAACTCGTATCCGTAATGCCCAGATGGCTGAAAAGTCTGTCGTAAGCATGCCGTCCTCCAAGCTGAAGGTGGCAGTAGCCGACGTTCTGAAGAACGAAGGTTACATTTCGGGATACCAAGTCAGCAGTGACATCAAGCCGCTGCTGTCCATCGAGCTCAAGTACTTCGAAGGCCGTCCGGTCATCGAGGAATTGAAGCGCGTAAGTCGTCCTGGCCTGCGCCAGTACAAGTCCGTCGATCAGCTGCCCAAAGTACGTGGCGGCCTGGGCGTTTCGATCGTTTCCACCAACAAGGGTGTGATGACTGATCGTGCTGCTCGCGCTGCTGGTGTTGGCGGCGAAGTGCTTTGCACTGTGTTCTAAGGGGGTTGAAGCATGTCTCGCGTTGCTAAGAACCCCGTCAAGCTGCCCGCTGGCGTAGAAATCAAACTCGCTGGTCAGCAGCTTTCGGTCAAGGGCGCCAAGGGCACCCTGGAGCTGAAAGTACATCCGTCCGTGGAAGTTCTCGAAGAATCCGGTGAGCTGCGTTTCGCTGCTCGCAACGGTGACCAGCAGAACAAGGCCATGGCCGGTACCACCCGTGCGTTGGTGAACAACATGGTGATCGGCGTCAGCCAGGGCTTCGAGCGCAAGCTCCAGCTGGTCGGCGTTGGTTACAAGGCTCAGGCCAAAGGTCAAGTGCTGTCCCTGGCCCTCGGCTTCTCGCATCCGGTGGACTACGAACTGCCGCAAGGCATTACCGCTGAAACCCCCAGCCAGACCGATATCCTGATCAAGGGCATCGACAAGCAGCTGGTCGGTCAGGTGGCCGCTGAGATTCGCGACTTCCGTCCGCCGGAGCCTTACAAGGGCAAGGGTGTACGTTACGCCGACGAAGTCGTCCGTCGTAAAGAAGCTAAGAAGAAGTAGGGCATAGCAAATGAGCGTAAAGAAAGAAACTCGTCTGCGTCGCGCTCGCAAGGCACGCCTGAAAATGCGCGAGCTGGAAGCCGTACGCCTCTGCGTGTACCGCTCTTCCCAGCACATCTACGCCCAGGTCATTTCGGCCGACGGCGCCAAGGTCCTGGCCAGTGCCTCGACCCTGGACAAAGAACTGCGTGACAGCGCCACTGGCAACGTCGACGCGGCCAAGAAGGTTGGTCAACTGGTTGCAGAGCGTGCGAAAGCGGCTGGCGTGACTCAGGTGGCGTTCGATCGTTCTGGCTTCAAGTACCACGGCCGCGTCAAGGCGTTGGCTGATGCTGCTCGTGAAGGCGGGCTGGAGTTCTAAGTTATGGCAAATAACGAGCAAAAGCGCGACGAAGGCTACATCGAGAAGCTGGTCCAGGTTAATCGCGTTGCCAAGACCGTTAAGGGTGGTCGTATCTTCACCTTCACCGCACTGACGGTGGTGGGTGACGGTAAAGGCCGCGTTGGCTTCGGTCGCGGTAAGTCCCGCGAAGTACCTGCTGCCATCCAGAAAGCGATGGAAGCTGCTCGCCGCAACATGATCCAGGTTGACCTGGATGGCACCACCCTGCAGTACCCGATCAAGTCCGCTCACGGCGCCTCCAAGGTGTTCATGCAGCCGGCTTCCGAAGGTACCGGTATCATCGCCGGCGGCGCCATGCGTGCCGTTCTGGAAGTGGCCGGTGTGCAGAACGTTCTGGCCAAGTGCTACGGTTCCACCAATCCGGTGAACGTGGTTTACGCCACCTTCAAGGGTCTGAAGAACATGCAGTCCCCTGAATCCGTTGCGGCCAAGCGTGGTAAGAGCGTCGAGGAGATTCTCTAATCATGGCAACTGTCAAAGTAACGCTGGTCAAGAGCGTTAATGGCCGTCTGGCTAACCACAAGGCTTGCGTCAAGGGTCTCGGCCTGCGTCGCATTGGTCACACCGTCGAAGTTCAGGACACTCCTGAGAATCGCGGCATGATCAACAAGGCTTACTACCTTCTGCGTGTCGAGGGTTAATCCATGAAACTGAACGATCTGCGTTCCGCGCCGGGTGCCCGTCGCGAGAAGCACCGTCCGGGCCGTGGTATCGGCAGCGGTTTGGGCAAGACTGGTGGCCGCGGTCACAAAGGTCAGACCTCCCGCTCCGGTGGCACCATCGCTCCGGGCTTCGAAGGCGGCCAACAGCCGCTGCATCGCCGTCTGCCCAAGTTCGGCTTCGTATCCCTGAAGGCTATGGATCGCGCCGAAGTGCGCACTTCCGAGCTGGCCAAGGTCGAAGGCGACGTCGTTACCCTGCAGGCGCTGAAGGATGCCAACGTGATTAACCAGAACGTGCAGCGTGTGAAAGTCATGCTGTCCGGCGACGTTACTCGCGCGGTCACCCTGAAAGGTATCGCCGCCACCAAAGGTGCGCGTGCGGCTATCGAAGCAGCTGGCGGTAAGTTCGAGGACTAAATGGCTAAGCAAGGTGCTCTCTCCGCGCTCAGCAATGGCGGGTTGTCCGAGCTCTGGGCTCGACTGCGTTTCCTGTTCCTGGCGATCATCGTCTACCGGATCGGCGCGCACATCCCAGTGCCGGGTATCAACCCTGACCGGCTGGCCGAGCTGTTTCGGCAGAATGAGGGGACCATTCTTAGCTTGTTCAACATGTTTTCCGGTGGCGCGCTGGAGCGCATGAGTATTTTTGCGTTGGGGATCATGCCGTACATCTCGGCGTCGATCATCATGCAGCTCATGACCGCGATCAGTCCGCAACTGGAGCAGTTGAAGAAGGAAGGTGAAGCTGGCCGTCGCAAGATCAGCCAGTACACCCGCTACGGCACTGTAGTCCTGGCACTGGTTCAGGCCATCGGCATGTCCGTTGGTCTGGCCGGTCAGGGCGTCGCTTTCGCGTCTGATTTCGGCTTCCACTTCGTGGCGGTCACCACCTTCGTGGCTGGTGCGATGTTCATGATGTGGTTGGGCGAGCAGATTACTGAGCGCGGTGTCGGCAACGGTATCTCGATGCTGATTTTTGCTGGCATCGTGGCCGGTCTGCCGAGTGCGATCGGGCAGTCCTTCGAGTCTGCTCGTCAAGGCGATATCAACATCTTCGCCTTGGTCGCAATCGGTTTGCTGGCAGTAGCGATCATCGGTTTCGTTGTGTTCATCGAGCGTGGTCAGCGCCGTATCGCGGTGCACTACGCCAAGCGTCAGCAGGGCCGTAAGGTCTTCGCTGCGCAGACGAGCCACCTGCCGTTGAAGGTGAACATGGCTGGTGTGATTCCGGCTATTTTCGCCAGCAGCATCCTGCTGTTCCCGGCCTCTCTGGGCGCCTGGTTCGGTCAGTCCGAAAGCATGGGCTGGCTGCAGGACGTCGCACAGGCTATCGCTCCTGGTCAGCCGTTGAACATTCTGCTGTTTAGTGCAGGGATCATCTTCTTCTGCTTCTTCTACACAGCGCTGATGTTCAATCCGAAAGACGTGGCGGAGAACCTGAAGAAGTCCGGTGCCTTTATTCCGGGTATTCGTCCTGGTGAGCAGTCTGCGCGCTATATCGATGGCGTACTGACTCGTCTGACCATGTTCGGTGCCCTGTACATGACGGCTGTTTGCCTGTTGCCCCAGTTCCTGGTGGTTGCAGCGAATGTACCGTTCTACCTTGGCGGGACCTCGTTGCTGATCGTGGTCGTGGTTGTGATGGACTTTATGGCCCAAGTACAATCGCACCTCGTTTCGCACCAGTACGAATCCCTGATGAAGAAAGCCAACCTGAAGGGCTACGGCGGCGGCATGCTCCGCTGACCCGGTTCCGTAAGGTTCTAGGAGTTACTGATGAAAGTTCGTGCATCGGTGAAAAAGCTGTGCCGCAACTGCAAGATCATCCGTCGCGACGGTATCGTTCGCGTGATCTGCAGCGCGGAACCGCGTCACAAACAGCGCCAAGGCTGAGTGTGATTCACGCGTCGTGAACCCGGCAGCTAGTGCGCTGCCGGGTTGATTAATCGTTTTTACAGCGCTAATATCTCGCGCCCTTTTCTTGGCTTCCGGGGCGTAGGTAGCTGTCAACTGGAGTTTCACTGAATGGCCCGTATTGCAGGCGTCAACATTCCAGATAACAAGCACACTGTTATCTCGCTGACCTACATCTACGGTGTTGGTCGCACCACTGCGCAGAAAATCTGCGCTGTCACCGGCGTGAACCCGGCGGCAAAGATCAAGGATCTGTCCGACGAGCAGATCGAACAGCTGCGTGGCGAAGTCGCGAAGCTCACCACTGAAGGTGACCTGCGCCGCGAAATCAACATGAACATCAAGCGTCTGATGGATCTGGGCTGCTACCGCGGTCTGCGTCACCGTCGCGGCCTGCCCGTTCATGGCCAGCGCACCAAGACCAACGCGCGTACCCGCAAGGGCCCGCGTAAGCCGATCCGCAAGTAATTGCGCCCGCGAATCGACAGGAATTAAGTCATGGCTAAGCCTGCTGCTCGTCCTCGTAAGAAAGTCAAAAAGACAGTGGTGGATGGGATCGCCCATATCCACGCTTCTTTCAACAACACCATCGTTACCATCACTGATCGTCAGGGCAACGCATTGTCCTGGGCGACCTCCGGTGGTTCCGGTTTCCGCGGTTCCCGTAAGAGCACCCCGTTCGCTGCCCAGGTTGCAGCTGAGCGTGCCGGTCAGGCTGCTCTGGAATACGGCCTGAAGAACCTCGACGTAAACGTCAAGGGCCCGGGTCCGGGTCGCGAATCCGCCGTGCGTGCTCTGAACGCTTGCGGCTACAAGATCGCCAGCATCACCGACGTGACGCCTATCCCGCACAACGGGTGCCGTCCGCCGAAGAAGCGTCGCGTGTAAGACAGGAGACAGTGAGAAATGGCTCGTTACATTGGTCCCAAGTGCAAACTGTCCCGTCGTGAAGGTACCGACCTCTTCCTGAAGAGTGGTGCCCGCGCGCTCGAATCCAAGTGCAACATCGAATCGGCCCCCGGCCAGCACGGCGCTCGTCGTGGTCGTCTGTCCGACTACGGTACCCAGCTGCGTGAAAAGCAGAAAGTCCGTCGTATCTACGGCGTACTGGAGCGTCAGTTCAGCGGTTACTACAAGGAAGCTGCCCGTCGCAAGGGCGCTACCGGCGAGAACCTGCTGCAGCTGCTGGAGTGCCGTCTGGACAACGTGGTTTACCGCATGGGCTTTGGCGCTACTCGTGCCGAATCTCGTCAGCTGGTTTCCCACAAGTCCATCACCGTCAACGGCCAGACCGTGAACGTCCCGTCCTTCCAGATCAAAGCTGGTGACGTGGTAGCCGTTCGCGAGAAGTCCAAGAACCAACTGCGTATCTCCCAGGCCCTCGAGCTCAGCGCCCAGCGCGGCCGTGCCGAGTGGGTTGAGGTGGACGCAGAGAAGAAGTCCGGCGTGTTCAAGAGCGTGCCGGCTCGCAGCGATCTGTCCGCCGACATCAACGAAAACCTGATTGTCGAGCTCTACTCCAAGTAAGGGCTAGAAAATAGGTGCATCCATGCAGAGTTCGGTAAATGAGTTCCTGACCCCCCGCCACATTGATGTGCAGGTGGTCAGTCAGACCCGCGCCAAGATCACGCTCGAGCCTCTCGAGCGTGGTTTCGGCCATACCCTGGGCAACGCGCTGCGTCGCATCCTGTTGTCCTCCATGCCTGGCTGTGCAGTAGTCGAGGCCGAGATCGACGGCGTACTCCACGAGTACAGTGCCATCGAAGGTGTTCAGGAAGACGTCATTGAAATCCTGCTCAACCTGAAAGGCCTGGCCATCAAGCTGCACGGCCGTGACGAAGTAACGCTGAGCCTGTCGAAGAAGGGCCCGGGCGTGGTCACTGCCGCCGATATTCAGCTGGATCATGATGTCGAAATCGTCAACGGCGACCACGTGATCGCCAACCTGGCGGATAACGGTGTCCTGAACATGAAGCTCAAGGTGTCCCGCGGTCGTGGCTATGAGCCCGCCGACGCGCGCCAGAGCGACGAAGACGAGAGCCGCAGCATTGGTCGTCTGCAGCTCGACGCCTCGTTCAGCCCGGTCCGCCGTGTTGCCTACGTGGTAGAAAACGCCCGTGTCGAGCAGCGCACCAACCTGGACAAGCTGGTCATCGATCTCGAAACCAACGGCACCCTGGATCCTGAAGAGGCCATCCGTCGCGCCGCTACCATCCTGCAACACCAACTGGCTGCGTTCGTCGACCTGAAAGGCGACGCCGAGCCGGTAGTGGTCGAGCAGGAGGACGAGATCGACCCGATCCTGCTGCGTCCTGTTGATGACCTCGAGCTGACCGTTCGTTCGGCCAACTGCCTCAAGGCGGAGAACATCTACTACATCGGTGACCTGATTCAGCGCACCGAAGTAGAGCTGTTGAAGACTCCGAACCTGGGCAAGAAGTCCCTGACTGAGATCAAGGACGTCCTGGCCTCCCGCGGTCTGTCCCTCGGTATGCGCCTCGACAACTGGCCGCCGGCAAGTCTCAAGAAGGACGACAAGGCGACTGCCTGATCGTCGTAATCACCGAACGTAGAAGTTTGGTAAGGAATTGAACCATGCGTCATCGTAAAAGTGGCCGTCACCTCAGCCGCACCAGCGCACACCGCAAGGCCATGTTCCAGAACATGGCGGTGTCGCTGTTCGAGCACGAACTGATCAAAACCACCCTGCCCAAAGCCAAGGAACTGCGTCGCGTTGCCGAGCCGCTGATCACCCTGGCCAAGGAAGACAGCGTTGCCAACCGTCGTCTGGCTTTCGACCGTACTCGTTCGAAAGCTGCCGTCGGCAAACTGTTCAACGACCTGGGCAAGCGCTATGCCAACCGTCAGGGTGGCTACCTGCGCATCCTGAAGTGCGGTTTCCGCGCTGGCGACAACGCTCCCATGGCTTACGTCGAGCTGGTTGACCGTCCGGTCGCTGGTGAAGTCGAGGCCGCAGCCGAGTAATTCGGTCGCAGCAATAAAAGAAACCGGGCCTTGTGCCCGGTTTTTTTATTCTGACTTGTCCTGATGCAACACCTTCTCTCCGCCTCTACTGTCCTCGTCACCGCGCTCCGGCCATGAACCCAAGGAAGCGGTATCCGACGCTGCCTGGGTGCGATAGGCGCGTAGTTCATTCTTCGCGGTTCGCCTGAAGAAAAAAACTATCGATCTATTGATATTCATAAATTGGCTCTTCAAAAGAACGCGGTCTAGTCTTAGTCAACCGTTGGCCGCTGATGCATGGCCGACCTGATGAGGAGAAGGAGGGAACAATGACGAACCAAGGTAAATGCCCGTTCAATCATGTCGCCGGCGGCGGCACTACCAACCGGGATTGGTGGCCCAACCAGCTTCGCGTTGATCTGCTCAACCAGCATTCCGACAAATCCAACCCCCTCGGTGCGAAGTTCAACTACGCCGAAGAGTTCAAGAAGCTCGACTACAAGGCGCTCAAGGCAGACCTGGTCAGACTGATGACCGACTCCCAGGACTGGTGGCCTGCCGACTTCGGCCACTACGGTCCCCAGATGATCCGCATGGCCTGGCACGCCACGGGTACCTACCGCACAACCGACGGTCGTGGTGGTGGTGGCCGCGGCCAGCAGCGTTTCGCTCCCCTCAACTCCTGGCCCGATAACGTCAACATCGACAAGACCCGTCGACTGCTCTGGCCCATCAAGCAGAAGTATGGCCAGAAGATTTCCTGGGCTGATCTGCTGGTGCTCGCCGGTAACGTCGCCCTCGAGTCCATGGGGTTCCGCACCTTCGGGTTTGGCGCCGGTCGCGAGGATGTCTGGGAACCGGACCTGGATGTGAACTGGGGGGCCGAGGTCGCCTGGCTGGGTGTCGACGCCGAGCGTGTGAAGGACGACCGTGAGCTGACCCCGCCGTTCGGCGCCACCCATATGGGCCTGATCTACGTGAACCCCGAGGGCCCGAACGCCAGCGGCGACTACATGCTGGCCGCCAAGGACATCCGAGCCACCTTCGGCCGCATGGCCATGGATGACGAAGAGACCGTGGCGTTGATCGCCGGTGGTCACACCTTTGGCAAGGCCCACGGCGCGGCTCCCGAGTCCCACAAGGGGCCGGAACCGGAGGGCGCGCCGATCGAGGCCCAGGGCCTGGGCTGGATGAGCAGTTTCGGGAGCGGTCATGGCAAGGACACCATTTCCAGTGGCATTGAAGTCACCTGGACCAAGACCCCCGCCCTGTGGAGCAACAACTTCTTCGAGAACCTGTTCAAGTACGAGTGGGAGCTGACCACCTCGCCCGCAGGGGCCAAGCAGTGGGTGGCCAAGGACGCGCCGGAGATCATTCCGGACGCCCATGTCCCCGGCAAGTTCCACAAGCCGACCATGCTTACCACCGACCTGACCCTGCGATTCGATCCTGAGTTCGGCAAGATCTCCAAGCGTTTCCTGGATGATCCGCAGGCCTTCGCCGATGCCTTCGCGCGCGCCTGGTACAAGCTGACCCACCGCGACATGGGGCCGAAGGCCCGCTACCTGGGGCCGGAGGTGCCGAAGGAGGACCTGATCTGGCAGGATCCCTTGCCCGCGCCGACCCATAATCCCAGCGCGGCGGACATTGCCGACCTGAAATCGCGCATCGCCGCATCCGGGCTTTCGGTAGGCGATCTCGTGTCCGTCGCCTGGGCGTCAGCCTCCACCTTCCGTGGCGGTGACAAGCGTGGCGGCGCCAACGGTGCCCGCCTGGCTCTCGCGCCCCAGAAGGATTGGCCGGTGAACCAGCGCGCCATGGGCGCCCTGCCCAAGCTCGTGGAGATCCAGCAGGCATCGGGCAAGGCATCCCTGGCCGATGTGATCGTCCTGGCGGGGAATGTCGGGATCGAGCTCGCCGCCAAGGCGGCCGGTATCAGTGTCGACGTTCCCTTCGCGCCGGGCCGGGTCGATGCCCGTCAGGACCAGACCGATGTCGACTCCTTCGATGTGCTGGAGCCGGCGGCGGACGGCTTCCGTAACTACGCCAAGGCCAATCTGGGCGTTCCCACGGAAGCGATGCTGGTGGACAAGGCGCAGTTGCTGACCCTGACCGCGCCGGAGTTGACCGTACTGGTCGGCGGCCTGCGGGTGCTGGGTGCCAACTACGATGGCAGCCAGCATGGGGTGTTCACCGACAAGGTGGGCGTTCTCAGCAACGATTTCTTCGTCAACCTGCTGGACATGGCGACCGAGTGGAAGCCGGCTGATGCCAGTGGCGAAGTCTTCGAAGGGCGTGATCGCAAGACCGGGGACCTGAAGTTCACCGGTACCCGCAGTGATCTGGTGTTCGGTTCCAACTCGGTGCTGCGCGCCTATGCGGAGGTCTACGCCAGTACCGATGCCAAGGAGAAGTTCGCCAGGGACTTCGTGGCCGCCTGGACCAAAGTGATGAACCTCGATCGTTTCGATCTGGCCTGATTCACCCGCACCAGGAAAGAGCCCCGCATGTGCGGGGCTCTTTCGTTTCAGGCGCGATCTCGTTCCAACAGGGGCCTGAGGAAGCGTCCGGTGTGGGATTGAGGCATTTCGGCCACCTCCTCAGGGGTGCCAGTGGCGATGATCTGGCCGCCCCGGGAGCCGCCTTCCGGCCCGAGGTCCACCAGCCAGTCGGCGGTCTTGATCACATCCAGGTTGTGCTCGATCACCACCACGGTATTGCCGTGGTCCCGCAGGCGATGCAGCACGTCGAGCAGTTGCTGGATGTCCGCGAAGTGCAGGCCCGTGGTGGGCTCGTCGAGGATGTACAACGTCTTGCCGGTATCCCGCTTGGAGAGCTCGCGCGACAGTTTGACCCGTTGCGCTTCGCCGCCCGACAGCGTCGTCGCCGACTGGCCGAGCCGGATATAGGCGAGGCCGACATCCATCAGCGTCTGCAACTTGCGGGCGATGGCCGGGACGGCGTCGAAGAACTCCCGCGCCTCTTCGATGGTCATGTCCAGCACCTCGGTGATGCTGCGCCCCTTGTACTTCACCTCCAGGGTTTCGCGGTTGTAGCGCTTGCCCTTGCAGACGTCGCAGGGCACGTAGATGTCCGGCAGGAAGTGCATCTCCACCTTGATCACGCCGTCGCCCTGGCAAGCCTCGCAGCGGCCACCCTTGACGTTGAAGGAGAAGCGACCCGGGCCATAGCCCCGCGAGCGTGACTCCGGCACCCCGGCGAACAGCTCGCGAATCGGGGTGAACAGCCCGGTGTAGGTCGCCGGGTTCGAGCGCGGCGTACGGCCGATGGGGCTCTGGTCGATGTCCACCACCTTGTCCAGGTGCTGCAGCCCGTCGAAGCTGTCGTAGGGGGCCGCTTCCAGGCTGGTGGCGCCGTTCAGGGCGGTTGCGGTGATGGGGAACAGGGTGTTGTTGATCAGCGTCGACTTGCCCGAGCCCGAGACGCCGGTGACGCAGGTCAGCAGGCCCACCGGGATCTCCAGGTTCACGTTCTGCAGGTTGTTGCCGCTGGCGCCTTTCAGTTTCAGGGACTTCTTCTTGTCCCGTGGCGTGCGGGCGGGGGGCACGGCGATCTTCACGCGTCCGGACAGGTACTTGCCGGTGAGCGATTCCGGATGGGCCATGACCTCGCCCGGCGTGCCCTGGGCGACGATCTGGCCACCATGCACGCCCGCGCCGGGGCCGATGTCCACCACGTAATCGGCGAGACGGATGGCGTCTTCGTCGTGCTCCACCACGATCACGGTGTTGCCCAGGTTGCGCAGGTGGGTGAGGGTCGCCAGCAGGCGCTCATTGTCCCGCTGGTGCAGGCCGATGGACGGTTCGTCGAGGATGTACATCACGCCGACGAGGCCCGCGCCGATCTGGCTGGCCAGTCGGATGCGCTGGGCCTCGCCGCCGGAGAGGGTGTCGGCGCTGCGGTCCAGGGTCAGGTAGTCCAGGCCGACGTTCACCAGGAACTGCAGGCGCTCGCGGATCTCCTTGAGGATCTTCTCGGCGATCTCGCCACGGCGC
Source organism: Pseudomonas furukawaii (assembly GCF_002355475.1). NCBI lineage: Bacteria > Pseudomonadati > Pseudomonadota > Gammaproteobacteria > Pseudomonadales > Pseudomonadaceae > Metapseudomonas > Metapseudomonas furukawaii. The sequence continues at coordinate 639,908 of NZ_AP014862.1, forward strand.
CCGGTCAGGCTGAGCCCGCCGAAGTACTCCGAGGCGTCGCCCACCGGCAGGCCGGTGACCGCCGGCAGGGTCTTGTCGCCCACCCACACGTGGCGCGCTTCCCGGCGCAGGCGGGTGCCTCGGCAGTCCGGACAGGGCTGGGTGCTGAGGAACTTGGCGAGCTCCTCGCGCACCGTCGCGGACTCGGTCTCGCGGTAGCGGCGCTCCAGGTTGGGAATGATGCCCTCGAAGGGGTGCGAACGCTTGACGATGTCGCCCCGGTCATTGAGGTAGCGGAAATCGACGTTCTCCCGGCCGCTGCCGAACAGCACCGCCTTCTGGTCCTCGGCTTCGAGCTGGTCGAAGGGCTTCTCCAGGCTGAATCCGTAGTGGGCGGCCAGGGAGCCCAGCATCTGGAAGTAGTAGACGTTGCGCCGGTCCCAGCCGCGAATGGCCCCTTCGGCCAGGGTCAGCTCGCCATTCACCAGGCGCTTGGCGTCGAAGAACTGCTTCACCCCGAGGCCGTCGCAGGTGGGGCAGGCGCCCGCCGGGTTGTTGAAGGAGAACAGCTTGGGTTCCAGCTCGCTGATGGAGTGGCCGCAATGGGGGCAGGCGAAGCGCGCGGAGAAGATGATTTCCTCGCCTTCCTCGTCATCCATCGGCGCGACCAGGGCAATGCCGTCGGCAAGGTTGATGGCGGTCTCGAAGGACTCGGCCAGGCGTTGCTGCAGGTCGCTGCGCACCTTGAAGCGGTCCACCACCACATCGATGGAGTGCTTCTTCTGCTTGTCCAGCTTGGGCAGTTCATCCAGCTCGTAGAGCTTGCCGTTCACCCGGGCGCGGACGAATCCCTGGGCGCGCAACTCATCGAAGAGCGCCAGGTGCTCGCCCTTGCGTTCGCGTACCACCGGGGCCAGCAGCATAAGCTTGCGACCCTCGGGCAGGGCCAGCACCTGGTCCACCATCTGGCTGACGGTCTGCGCCTCCAGGGGCACATCGTGATCCGGGCAGCGGGGCATGCCGACGCGGGCGTAGAGCAGGCGCAGGTAGTCGTAGATCTCGGTGATGGTGCCGACGGTGGACCGTGGGTTGTGGCTGGTGGATTTCTGCTCGATGGAAATGGCCGGCGACAGGCCCTCGATGGTGTCCACATCGGGCTTTTCCATCATCGACAGGAACTGGCGGGCATAGGCCGACAGGGATTCCACGTAACGGCGCTGGCCTTCGGCGTAGAGGGTGTCGAAGGCCAACGAAGACTTGCCGGAGCCGGACAGGCCGGTGATCACGATCAGCTTGTCCCGGGGGAGGGTGAGGTCGACGTTCTTCAGGTTGTGGGTGCGCGCCCCACGGATCAGGATCTTGTCCACAACGGCCTCACTTGGCGGGCGGAAACCGGCGATTATACGGGTCGCCAAAGGCGCGCGGCAAAGCGTCACAACGGTGTCGCAACGCGTCGGGACTGCTAGAATGCGCGGCATTTTTCAGGCTTCGGCCACTGCCGGGCACCCGGGAATGGGTGGTCAGCCGAACTGGGGCGCATGACGCCGGCCCCGATCGTTTCCCCTCGAGGCACCTATGCACGATTCCCACGCTGAACGCATGAGCGGCAGTGAAACGCGAGCCGCCGGCGGCCTGGCCCTGGTGTTCGCCTTCCGCATGCTGGGCATGTTCATGGTCCTGCCGGTGCTGGCCACCTACGGCCAGGACTTGGCGGGCGCTACCCCGGCGCTGATTGGCCTGGCCATCGGCGCCTACGGGCTGACCCAGGCCCTGCTGCAGATTCCCTTCGGTATCCTTTCCGACCGCATCGGTCGCCTGCCGGTGATCTATGCCGGCCTGCTGATCTTCGCCGCCGGCGCCGCCCTGGCGGCCAACGCCGACTCCATCTGGGGCGTGATCGCCGGACGGGTGCTGCAGGGGGCGGGTGCCATTTCCGCGGCGGTCATGGCCCTGCTCTCCGACCTGACCCGCGAACAGCATCGCACCAAGGCCATGGCGATGATCGGCATGAGCATCGGCCTGTCCTTCGCCGTGGCCATGGTGGTCGGGCCGCTGCTGACTCGCGCCTTCGGTCTTTCCGGCCTGTTCTGGGCCACCTCCCTGATGGCGCTGCTGGGCATCGTCATCATCGTCGCCCTGGTCCCCCGCGCCGCCCACCCGCTGCAGCACCGCGAGTCGGGCGTGGCCGGCCAGGCCCTGATCCCCACCCTGAAACACCCGGACCTCCTGCGCCTGGACTTCGGCATCCTGGCCCTTCACGCCGTGCTCATGGCCAGTTTCGTCGCGCTGCCCCTGGCCCTGGTGGAGAAGGCCGGCCTGCCCAGGGAGGAGCACTGGTGGGTCTACCTCACCGCGCTGCTGGTGGGCTTCTTCGGCATGGTTCCCTTCATCATCTATGGCGAGAAGAAGCGCCGCATGAAGCGCGTGCTGGTCGGCGCCGTCGCCACGCTGTTCCTCTGCGAGCTGTTCTTCTGGGGCTTCGGCGACAGCCTCCGCGCCCTGGTATTCGGCACCATCGTCTTCTTCACCGCCTTCAACCTGCTGGAAGCCTCGCTGCCGTCCCTGATCAGCAAGGTCGCACCGGCCGGCGGCAAGGGCACCGCCATGGGGGTCTATTCCACCAGCCAATTCCTCGGCGCCGCCCTCGGCGGCATCCTGGGTGGCTGGTTATTCCAGCATGGCGGCCTGTCGGTGGTGTTCATCGGATGTGCGGCGGTCTGTGCGATTTGGGTCCTTATTGCTGTTACTATGCGCGAACCTCCGTACGTGACCAGCCTGCGCCTGCCGCTCAGTGCAGCGGCCGTAGCCGATACCGGGCTGGTGGCGCGTTTACTGGCATTGCCCGGAGTGGCGGATGCCGTCGTGGTGGCCGAAGAGGCGGCCATCTACATCAAAGTGGATTCTGAAAAACTGGACCGCACGTCCCTGGAGCGCCTGATCCAATCGGCCCCGGAACGTGCTGAAGCCTAGGAGAACGTCATGGCCCGTGGGGTTAACAAAGTCATTCTGGTTGGCAACGTCGGTGGTGATCCGGAAACCCGCTACCTGCCCAACGGCAACGCGGTAACCAACATCACGCTGGCCACCAGCGAGTCCTGGAAGGACAAGCAGACCGGCCAGCAGCAGGAGCGTACCGAGTGGCACCGCGTGGTGTTCTTCGGTCGTCTTGCCGAGATCGCCGGCGAGTACCTGCGCAAGGGTTCGCAGGTATACGTCGAAGGTTCCCTGCGCACCCGCGAGTGGGAAAAGGACGGCGTGAAGCGTTACACCACCGAAATCGTGGTCGACATCAATGGCCAGATGCAGTTGCTGGGCGGCCGCCCGGGTGCCGATGATGGCGCCCCCCGAGCCCCGCGCCCGCAGCGCGAGTCGCAGCAGTCCGCCCCGCAGCAGCGTCCGGCTCCCCAGCCTGCCGCCCAGCCGGCACCGGACTACGACAGCTTCGACGACGACATTCCGTTCTAAGCGCCGGCAAGCGACTCGAAAAGCCCCCGCAGCCTCAGGCTCCGGGGGCTTTTTCATGGCCGGGGTCTCCAGGATCTCGGCGGAGATACGTTCGTGGCACCCGGAGACGCTGTCTGCGAAGCGGGACCTTCAACCCGTCCCCAGGGGGCGGACCGCCATGCGCCAGGTGATCTCCAGCGACTGCCCGGGCGACAGCAGCGTCAGCCCCGGTCGTCCTTCGAGGTGATGGGCGTTCACCGGGTGGGTGACCGGCTCGAAGCAGAAAAAGGGCTGCGCCTCCGGGCAGAACAGCAGGAACGCGTCGCAGCCGCTGGCGCTGCAGTCCAGTTGGTAACCCAGGTCGGGTTGCAGGATGCGGCAATGCCCCGGCCAGCCCCTGAACCCGTTGTCCACCAGGCTCGACGGCAAGGGCCGGTGCTCGTCGAAGTTCCACTCATCGGGCCGCGCAACCTGCCGGGTGGGGAGCTTGTCCGGTCCGCAGAGCCAGGTCGCGTCCGCCTTCGCCTGCAAGCGAGTCCGGGCGGTGCGTGGGAAGTAGGGGTGCAGGCCGAGCCCGTGCCAGATGGCCCGCTCATCGACCTGGGTCACCCTCAGGCGAACTTCCAGCTCGCCATCCCGGAGGCGGAAACGCTGCTCGGCCCGATAGGCGAAGGGCAGGGCGCTCTCCAGCCCCAGCCGTACCAGGTCGCCAGCCTGTTCCAGCAGTGTCCAGGGTTGTTGCCAGGCGCTGCCGTGAATCGGCAGGGCTTCACCCTCGGCGTTGGGCGTCAGCTCCAGCCAGCCGTCCGGAATGGCGAAGCCCCCGGCGCCGATGCGGTTGGACCAGGGCGCCAGGGGATAGCAGCCCAGGCGGCGCGGCGTGCCGGCGGCCAGGGCGTCGTCATCCGCCGGGCGGAGCAGCGGCACATCGCCCTCCAGCAGGCGCCAGTTGGCGATGGCGCCGCCAAGGGCGGGGGCCAGGGTGAGGCGACTGATAGGGTCTTCGAGGCAGATCAGGTCAGGCTTCATGATGGGCTCGCGGGGATGTGGACAGGTGGAAAAATGCCCCGGGCGCCGTTGCGGAAATGTGTCATCGTACAACTCGCTGGGCTATGATGGGCGCTCAGTTTCCGCCGAGATCGAACCCCGACATGGACACCCCAAGTACCCAGCAACGTCCGCGCCGCAAGCACCGCAGCCTGGCCCAGGAGCTGGTGAGCGAACTCTCCCAGCAGATCCAGAGCGGCGTGATCAAGCGTGGGGAAAAGCTGCCGACGGAATCGGCCATCATGGAAGCCCAGGGGGTCAGCCGCACCGTGGTGCGCGAGGCCATCTCGCGGCTGCAGGCCGCCGGCCTGGTGGAAACCCGGCACGGCATCGGCACCTTCGTGCTGGATACCCCGAGTCCCATGGGCTTTCGCATCGATCCGGCCACCATCGTCACCCTGCGCGATGTCATCGCCATCCTCGAGCTGCGCATCAGCCTGGAGGTGGAGTCGGCGGGGCTCGCCGCCCAGCGTCGCAGTCCCGAGCAGTTGAAGGCGATCCGCGAGGCGCTGGATGTGTTTCTCAACGCCGCCCATGGCACCGACGCGGTCGGCTCTGACTTCCAGTTCCACCTGCAGATCGCGCTGGCCACCGGCAACCGCTACTTCACCGACATCATGACCCACCTGGGCACCAGCATCATTCCGCGCACCCGGCTCAACTCGGCGCGCATCGCCCACGCCGACCACGAGCAGTACATGGCCCGGCTGGTGCGCGAACACGAAGAGATCTACGAAGCCATCGCCCGTCAGGATGCCGAGGCGGCGCGGGCGGCCATGCGCCTGCACCTCACCAACAGCCGCGAGCGCCTGCGCCAGGCACACGAAGAGGCCGAGCGGGAGCAGCAGGAAGCCTGAACCCCGCGCCTGGGCCGGCATGGCTCAGGCATCCCTCCTGTAGGTCAGCAGCACGATCCCCGCCACGACGATGGCCCCGCCGATCAGCTGCATGCCGCCCAGCACCTGATCCAGCAGCACCCAGCCGAACAGCAGCGTGGCGATGGGCTCGACGTTCATCACCGGCGCGTTCTGCGGCATGTTCAGGCGCGGCACGCTGACGAAGAGTACCGAGAAGGCCGTGCCATAAAGCAACACCAGGGCGCCCAGCGCGACCCAGCCGGCGGGACTCGAGGGGGGCGACATACCGCCCGGCACCAGGCCGCTGGCGCCGGCGATGGCCATGCTGGCGAAGACGATCATCAGGGTGAGCATGCTGCGCACCGGGCCTCTGAGACCGGCCAGCCTGTGATCGGTTATCCACAGGGCGCAGGCGAAGGCGCAGGCGGCGCAGAAGGCCAGGCCCACCCCCAGCGTCCATTCCGGCCCCGCTCCCTCGCTGGCGGCCAGGCGCGCCGGCACGTCCAGGGCGAACACCAGCCCCACCAGGATCAGACCCATCAGCAACGCGTTGCGCCGGCTCGGCGCGCCACCGCCCAGGGCCCAGGTCAGCAGGGCCAGGACGATGGGGAAGGTGTTGCCCACCAGCAAGGCCAGGGCCACCGGGATACGGGCCACGGCCGAATAGAGGCAGAGGCTCTGGGTGGCGATCAGCAGTCCCAGCAGCAACTGCCAGCGACGGCTGCCCGGTGGCAGGGCCAGCGGCTGGCGCTGCCAGAGCACCAGGCCGGTGAGGACCGTCATGGCGACGCCGGAGCGGCAGAGGATGGCCAGCAGCAGGCCGGTGCCGTCGTCGAAGGCGAAGCGCGCGGCGATGTGGTTGCCGGCGAAGGCGCAGGCCAGCAGGACGAGCATCAGGACGGCGATGTGCCGGGGGAAGGGAAGGCTGGCAGGCATGGAAACTGTCCTTGTCAGGCGCTGTGGACTCGGCGCGGGTTCTCCGGACGGCGTGCGGCCGTTCTTCTGGAGGAGGGGAAGCGGGCCGGATGCCGGCCCGCCGGGGTGGGTCAGAGTACGACGCTGGGCAGCCAGAGGGAGATGGCGGGGATGTAGGTCACCGCCATCAGCACCAGGAACAGCGCGGCGTAGAAGGGCAGCAGGGCCTTCACGGTGCTCTCGATGCTGACCTTGCCGATCGCCGAGCCGACGAAGAGCACCGCGCCCACCGGCGGGGTGATCAGGCCGATGCCCAGGTTCACCAGCATGATCATGCCGAAGTGCACCGGGTCGACGCCGATGTCGGTGATCACCGGCATCAGGATCGGAGTCAGGATCAGGATCAGCGGCGCCATGTCCATCACGGTGCCCAGCAACAGCAGCATGGCGTTGATGCACATGAGGATCACGTAGCGGTTGTCCGACAGGGTCAGGAACAGCGTGGTGATCTTCGCCGGGATCTGCATCAGGGTCATGATGTAGCCGAAGCTGGCCGCGAAGGCGATGAGGATCATCACGATGGAGATGGTCCGCACCGTGCGATGCATCAGCTTGGGCAGGTCGCGCCACTTGTAGTCGCGGTAGATGAACATGGTCACGAAGAACGACCAGACCACCGCGATGGCCGCCGACTCGGTGGCGGTGAACACCCCGGAGAGGATGCCGCCGAGGATGATCACCATGGCCATGAGGCCCCAGAGCGCCTCGCCGGCGATCTTCAGCGCCTGGCGCAGCGGGATCACCTCGCCCTTGGGGTAGTTGCGCTTCTTCGCGAACAGCAGGCACAGGCCCATCATCACCGCCGAGAGCAGCAGCCCGGGCATGACCCCGGCCATGAACAGCGCGCCGATGGACACGGTGCCGCCCGCCGCCAGGGAGTAGAGCACCGAGTTGTGGCTGGGCGGCGTCAGCAGCGCCTGTACCGAACCGCTCACGGTCACGGCGGTGGAGAACTCGCGGGGATAGCCCTTGCGCTCCATCTCCGGGATCAGCACCGAGCCCACCGAGGCGGTATCCGCCACCGAGGAACCGGAGATGGCGCCGAAGAAGGTGGAGGCCATGATGTTCACCAGGGACAGGCCGCCCCGCACGAAGCCCACCAGGACACCGGCGAAGGCCACCAGGCGGCGTGACATGCCGCCCTCGGCCATGATGGCGCCCGCCAGCACGAAGAAGGGAATGGCCAGCAGGGAGAACTTGTTAACGCCACCGGCCACCTGGATCATCATCGCCTGCAGCGGGATGTCGATCCACCAGGCGCCGATCAGGGCGGACAGTCCCAGGGCATAGGCCACCGGCATGCCCAGGAGAATCAGCAGGATGAAACTGCCCAGCAGAATGAATGCGTCCACTTATGCGGCTCCTTCGTTTTCTTCCACCAGATCGAACTGCACCACGCGGCGGTGGCTCTGGTCGCCCAGGAGGAGCTTCTCGAGTACGAACACCAGGGTCAGCACGCCGCCGATCGGGATCGGCGCGTAGGTCAGGCCCACCCGCAGGCCGGGCAGCGACGCGACGAACTGGTTCCAGGTGGTGGCGCACAGCTTGGCGCCCCAGAGGGCCATGAACAGGCAGATCAGCGCCATCAGCACCTGCACCAGCAGCGAGGCGGACAGGCGAATCCGTTGCGGCAGGCGGTCCACCAGCATGCCCACCGCCATGTGCGCGCCGGCCCGGTAGCTGGCGGCGGCGCCGACGAAGGTGAACACCACCATCAGCAGGATCGAAACCGGCTCGGGCCAGCTGGACCCGGTGCCCAGCACGTAGCGGGCGAAGATGCCCCAGGGAATGATCAGTGACATGGTGGCGACGGACAGGCCCGCGACCCAGATGCAGGTCATGTAGAGGCCGTCGTTGAAACGCAGCAGGGTGTCTTTCATGGGACTTCACCGGCACCGCGGCGGACTGGCCCGCCACGGTGTTCGTCAGGGAGTTGGGACGCGGTTACTGGACGTCGGCGATGCGCTGGATCAGGTCGGCGTACTGGGCGCCGTACTTCTCGCGCACCGGCGCGGTGGCGTCGAAGAAGGGCTTCTTGTCCACGGTGATGAACTCGACGCCGGCGGCCTTCAGCTTCTCCTCGCTGGCGGCGGACTTGGCGTCCCACAGGGCGCGCTCCTCCATCTGCGCCTCGCGGGCCACCTTCTTCACCAGGGCCTGTTGCTCGGGAGTCAGCTTGTTCCAGGTGGTCTTGGACATCACCAGCGGCTCGGGAAGGATCAGGTGGCCGGTCAGGGTGTAGTACTTGGCGTTCTGGAAGTGGTTGTGCTCCAGCATGGTCGGCGGATTGTTCTCGGCCCCGTCGATCACTCCGGTCTGCAGGGCGCTGAAGATCTCGCCGGTGTCCATGGCGATGCCGTTGCCGCCCATGGCGTTCATCATGTCGATGAACAGCGGGTTGCCCATGACGCGGATCTTCTTGCCTTGCAGGTCCTGGATGCTGCGCACCGGCTCCTTGGTGTAGAGGTTGCGCGTACCGCCGTCCATCCAGGCCAGGGCCACCAGGTTGAATTCGGAGTGGGTGATCTTGTCGAGGATCTCCTGGCCGATCTCGCCGTCGATGACCTTGCGCATGTGGGCGTGGTCACGGAACACGAAGGGCATGTTGAAGACGTTCACGTCCGGCACCACCGGGCCGACGATGCCGAGGCTGACGCGGGCCATCTGGATGGCGCCGATCTGCGCCTGCTCGATCACTTCCTTCTCGGAGCCCAGCACGCCGCCGGCGAACATCTTGAAGGTGATCTCGCCCTTGCTGGCTTCCTCCAGCTTCCTGCCCATGTTCTGCTCGGCCACCACCGTGGGGTAACCCGCCGGATGGACGTCGGCGAACTTGATATCCAGGGCCTGGGCGCTGCCGACCAGGCTGAAGGCGAAGGGCAGGGCGGCGACGAGCAGCTTGCGTTTCAGGTTCATGGTGAAACTCCGGTCTTGTTGTTGTCTGGTTTCGATTCTGGGAACAGCGGTACGGCGGGTCGGGGCTCAGCCCCGGAACACGGGCTCCTCCAGGCCCTTCACCCCGGGCGACAGGGCGAACAGGCCGCCAGCCAGGGGCTGGTCGGAGAGGTCGCCGGCGGGGCGTATGGAGGTGACGAAGAGGGTGGCCAGGCCGGGTCCGCCGAAGGCGCACATGGCGGGCTTCTTCACCGGTACGGCCAGGGAGCGATCGAGGCGGCCGTCCGGGGTGAAGCGATGCACCAGGCCGGCATCGTTGCCGCAGATCCAGTAGCAGCCGTCCTCGTCCACGGCGGCGCCGTCCGGGCGGCCCGGGAACTCGCGCATGTCCACGAACAGCCGGCGGTTGTAGGGGATGCCGCTGTCGGTGTCGTAGTCGAAGGCCCAGATCGCCTGCACCTCGGGGTGCGAGTCGGAGAGGTACATGCGGGTGCCATCCGGGCTGAAGGCCAGGCCGTTGGGCACGATGAAGTCGCCCAGGCGTGCCGTCAGCGGTCCGGACTCGCCGTCGAAGCGGTAGAGGGCGCCGACGCGTGCGCCGGCGGCCATGTCCAGCAGCATGGTGCCCGCCCAGAAGCGACCCTGGCGATCGCAGCGGCCATCGTTGAAGCGCATCGCCGGTACGGCATGCTCCACCGGGGCGAGGCGGGTGGACTGCAGGCGGCCGTCGTCACCCGGCTGCAGCTGGAAGACGCCGCTCTGCATCCCGGCGATCCAGCCACCGCCGCGACCGTCTTCGCGACGGGCGATGCAGGCGATCATCTCGTCGGCTTCCCAGCTCTGGCTGGCGCCGTCGGCCAGGCGCCAGCGGTGCAGGCGGCGGGCGGGAATATCGACCCAGTAAAGGGCCTGTTCCCGTGGATGCCACACCGGGCTTTCTCCGGTGGCGTTGCGGGCATCCAGGATCAGTTCGGCATGCATGGCGGTCGGTCTCTTGTTCTTGTGGGCCGTGCGGGAGAGGAGCGGGTTCAGTCGAACGGGCCGGCCGCGACGAAGGCGCCGCCCTGGTAGACCGCGACCGGGTCATCGGCGGCTGGCGCCGGCTGGCTTTCCACCTTGGCGCGGAAGGGCTCGGAGCTGTCCTTGGGCCGGTAGCCGAGGTGGCTGGCCAGGTGGTTGTCCCACCAGACCTCGCGGTTGTCGGACATGCCGTAGACCAGGGTGTGGCCGACGTCGGGGGTGAACAGGGACTTCTCGATCAGCTGGGTCAGGTCGTCGTAGCTGAGCCAGGTCGACATCATCCGGCGATTCTGCGGCTCGGGGAACGAAGAACCGATGCGGATGCTCACCGTCTCGATGCCGTAGCGGTCGTAATAGAAGCTGGCCATGTCCTCGCCGAAGGACTTGGACAGGCCGTAGTAGCCGTCCGGTCGACGCGGGCTGGCGGCGTCGAGGCGCTGGTCCTGGCGGTAGAAGCCGATCACGTGGTTGGAGCTGGCGAACACCACGCGCTTCACACCATGGCGGCGGGCGGCTTCATAGAGGTTGAAGACGCCACGGATGTTGGCCTCGAGGATCTCCTCGAACGGGCGCTCCACCGAGATGCCGCCGAAATGCAGGATGGCGTCGACGCCCTGAACCAGGGCATCCACCGCCGCCTTGTCGGCGAGGTCACAGGGAATCACTTCTTCATGGGGGCCGGCGGCGGGAGCCATGGCGGCGATGTCGGAGAGGCGCAGCACTTCGGCGAAGGGGCGGGTGGTCTCGCGCAGGACCTTGCCGAGGCCGCCGGCGGCACCGGTGAGCAGAATGCGCTTGAGGCAGCGGGACGCGGGTTGGGAAGGATTCATGCTTCTGGCCTTTCCGTTGTTGTTATTGAGTGCGTCGTCATATGTTGTCGTATGACTGTGGTCGAATTATCGACAGGGCTTCTTTCCGTTGTCAACGCGGCGAAAGTTGAAAATTCGTCATCGTACGAAGCCAAGCATGCAGCAGGCCGCGTTATCCGGTCCCGGTGCGGCGACGCTGGGCCTGTCTTGAACCGCTCTACAGCAGGGTTCGCCAGGGATGGCGCGGTAGCGCGGGGCGAGGGGCCGGCCGTTGGTCGACAGCGGTAGGCGCATCAGGGAGGGATGAATGGGGGTTGGCAATGTTTTTAGTTGTACGATAACGTATCTCTCAAGCCGGAGTGCCGGCCACCGGATTTCCGGCCGCCGGATCACCGGTTCAACTCAAACCGCTTCGCAGGGTGCTCGAATAATGAATCCACAAGAACTCAAGTCCATCCTCTCCTCCGGGCTGCTGTCCTTCCCCGTCACCGACTTCGACGCCGCCGGCGACTTCAACGCCGCCAGCTATGCCCGTCGCCTGGAATGGCTGGCGCCCTACGGTGCCTCGGCGCTCTTCGCCGCAGGCGGTACCGGTGAATTCTTCTCCCTGGCGCCGGACGAGTACTCCGGCATCATCAAGACCGCCGTCGACACCTGCGCGAACTCGGTCCCGATCCTCGCCGGCGTCGGTGGCCCGACCCGCGTGGCCATCCAGTACGCCCAGGAAGCCGAGCGCCTCGGCGCCAAGGGCCTGCTGCTGCTGCCGCACTACCTGACCGAAGCCAGCCAGGAGGGCGTCGCCGCCCATGTGGAGCAGGTCTGCAAGTCGGTGAACATCGGCGTGGTGGTCTACAACCGCAACGTCTGCCGCCTGACCCCGGCGCTGCTGGAGCAACTGGCCGAGCGCTGCCCGAACCTGATCGGCTACAAGGACGGCCTGGGCGATATCGAACTGATGGTCGCCATCCGCCGCCGCCTGGGCGATCGCTTCAGCTACCTGGGCGGCCTGCCCACCGCCGAAGTCTATGCCGCCGCCTACAAGGCCCTCGGCGTGCCGGTTTACTCCTCCGCCGTGTTCAACTTCATCCCCAAGACCGCCATGGACTTCTACAAGGCCATCGCCCGCGACGACCACGAAACCGTGGGCAAGCTGATCGATGACTTCTTCCTGCCCTACCTGGAAATCCGCAACCGCCGCGCCGGCTACGCCGTCAGCATCGTCAAGGCCGGTGCACGCATCTCCGGCTATGACGCCGGCCCAGTGCGCGCGCCGCTGACCGACCTGCTGCCGGACGAGTACGAACGCCTCGCCGCGCTGATCGACGCCCAGGGCGCCCAGTAACCGCAACCAGGAGCCCAGCCGTGGCCGAACAGAAACGCTTCGACAATTTCATCGGCGGAGAGTGGGTGGCCGGCAGCGGCTACTCCCGCAACATCAACCCCTCCGACCTCTCCGACTGCCTGGGCGAATACGCCCAGGCCGACGCCGCCCAGGTGGCCCAGGCCATCGCGGCGGCCCGCGCGGCCTTCCCGGCCTGGTCCGTCTCCGGCATCCAGGCCCGCGCCGACGCCCTCGACAAGGTGGGCAGCGAGATCCTCGCCCGTCGCGAGGAGCTGGGTGCGCTGCTGGCGCGGGAGGAAGGCAAGACCCTGCCGGAAGCCAGTGGCGAGGTGGCGCGCGCCGGCAACATCTTCAAGTTCTTCGCCGGCGAATGCCTGCGCCTGTCCGGCGAGGTGATTCCCTCGGTCCGTCCGGGCGTGGGCGTGGAAGTCACCCGCGAACCCCTGGGTGTGATCGGCATGATCACGCCCTGGAACTTCCCCATCGCCATTCCCGCCTGGAAGATCGCCCCGGCGCTGGCCTACGGCAACTGCGTGGTGTTCAAGCCCGCCGACCTGGTGCCCGGCAGCGCCTGGGCCCTGGCCGAGATCATCGCCCGCGCCGGCTTCCCCGCCGGCGTCTTCAACTTGGTGATGGGCAGCGGCCGGGTGGTGGGCGAGGCCCTGGTGCATGACACGCGCGTCGACGGCATCAGCTTCACCGGCTCGGTCGGCGTCGGCCGCAGCATCGCGGCCAGCTGCGTCGCCCGGGGCGCCAAGGTGCAACTGGAGATGGGCGGCAAGAACCCGCAGGTCATCCTCGACGACGCCGACCTCAAGACCGCCGTCGAGCTGTCGGTGCAGAGCGCCTTCTATTCCACCGGCCAGCGCTGCACCGCCAGCAGCCGGCTGATCGTCACCGCCGGCATCCACGATCGCTTCATCGAGGCCATGGCCGAGCGCATGCGCGCGATCCGCGTCGGCCACGCCCTCACCAGTGGCGTCGATATCGGCCCGGTGGTGTCCCAGGCGCAACTGGAGCAGGACCTGCGCTACATCGACATCGGCCGTGACGAAGGCGCGCGCCTGGTGACCGGCGGCGAGCGGGTCCGTTGCGACACCGAAGGCTACTTCATGGCCCCGGCGCTGTTCGCCGACAGCGCGGCGGACATGCGCATCAGCCGCGAGGAGATCTTCGGCCCGGTGGCCAACGTCATCCGCGTGGCCGACTACGAGGAGGCGCTGGCGCTGGCCAACGACACCGAGTTCGGGCTCTCCGCCGGCATCGCCACCAGCTCGCTCAAGTACGCCAACCACTTCAAGCGCCACGCCCAGGCGGGGATGGTCATGGTCAACCTGCCCACCGCCGGGGTGGATTACCACGTGCCGTTCGGCGGTCGCAAAGGCTCGTCCTACGGACCACGGGAGCAGGGGCGCCATGCCCAGGAGTTCTACACCACGGTGAAAACCACCTACATCGGGAGCTGATCGCGACGGGGCAGGGACGCCCCGAGAGCCGGGGCGGCGACGGGGTGCGACGTGCGGCGGCTGTGTGATCGTCTCTTCGCGGGGACAATCATCCGGTCGACGACCGCTGCCTCTCCGCTGCCTGCGGACTGTGACACCGACACTCGCGCGGCGCGCCGCGCGAACTCTTCGACAAGAACAATTCAGAGAGAAGAACCATGGGCGACGTCCTCAAACAGACCCGTGTGCGTTACCTGATCCTGCTCATGCTGTTTCTGGTAACCACCATCAACTATGCCGACCGCGCCACCATCTCCATCGCCGGCTCCACCATGCAGAAGGAGTTGGGCATCGATGCCGTGATGCTCGGCTACATCTTCTCCGCCTTCGGCTGGGCCTACGTGCTCGGGCAGATTCCGGGCGGCTGGCTGCTGGACCGCTTCGGCTCCAAGCGTGTCTACGCCGTCAGCATCTTCACCTGGTCGGTCTTCACCCTCCTGCAGGGCTTCGTCGACACCCTGCCGGTGGCCTGGACCGTGGTGACCCTGTTCATGCTGCGTTTCCTGGTGGGCTTCGCCGAGGCGCCGTCCTTCCCGGGCAACGCGCGCATCGTCGCCGCCTGGTTCCCCACCGCCGAACGCGGCACCGCCTCCGCCGTGTTCAATTCGGCCCAGTACTTCGCCACGGTGCTGTTCGCGCCGCTGATGGGTTGGATCGTCCACAGCTTCGGCTGGGAGCACGTGTTCATCGTCATGGGCGTGATCGGCATCCTCTTCTCCGGGGTCTGGATGAAGTTCATCTACAACCCCAAGGAACACCCGCTGATCAACCAGGCCGAGATCGACCATATCGCGGCCAACGGCGCCCTGGTGGACATGGACCAGAACCGCCGCCTGCCGGGTAACGGCCCCAAGTGGGCGCACATCCGGCAACTGGTCACCAGCCGCATGATGGTGGGCATCTACCTCGGCCAGTACTGCATCAACGCCATCACCTACTTCTTCCTCACCTGGTTCCCGGTGTACCTGGTGCAGGAGCGCGGCATGACCATCCTCAAGGCGGGCATCATCGCCTCCCTGCCGGCCATCTGCGGATTCATCGGCGGCGTGCTGGGCGGGGTGCTCTCGGACGGGATGCTGCGTCGCGGCCACAGCCTCACCCTGGCCCGCAAGACCCCCATCGTCTGCGGCATGCTGTTGTCGATGAGCATGATCCTCTGCAACTACGTGGAGGCCGACTGGATGGTGGTGGGCTTCATGGCCCTGGCGTTCTTCGGCAAGGGCATCGGCGCCCTCGGCTGGGCGGTGATGTCCGACACCTCGCCCAAGCAGATCGCCGGCCTCTCCGGTGGCATCTTCAACACCTGTGGCAACCTGTCGTCCATCACCACCCCCATCGTCATCGGCTACATCATCGCCACCACCGGCTCCTTCAAGTGGGCCCTGGTGTTCGTCGGGGTCAACGCCCTGCTGGCCGCCTTCAGCTACCTGTTCATCGTCGGCGAGATCAAGCGCATCGAGCTCAAGGGCGAGACACCGGCCGCAACGGACCCCGCCGACGGGGCCGTGAACCCGGTTCGCTGACCCGCCGTCGCAACCCGCGCTCCGGGGCGGCAGGTCCGCTCCGGAGCCCGAATCCCAGAACAACAATGGAGTCATCCATGCAGCTGATCCCCCACCAGGACTCGCCTCGCTACGTCCGCCTGCACCCGGACGACAACGTCGCCATCGTCATCAATGAACAGGGCGTCGCCGAGGGCGGCCGCTTCCCCGACGGCCTGGTCACCCGTGAAGCCATTCCCCAGAGCCACAAGGTCACCCTGGTGGACATTCCCGCCGGCGGCGCCGTGCTGCGCTACGGCACCGTCATCGGCCACGCCTTGCAGGCGATCCCCCGTGGCACCTGGGTACGCGAGGAACTGCTGAGCATCCCCGAGGCCCCCGCGCTGGACCGGCTGCCGATGGCCACGGCCGTACCGCCGGCCCTGCCCGCACTGCCGGGCTACAGCTTCGAGGGCTTCCGCAACCCGGACGGCAGCGTCGGTACCCGCAACATCCTCGGCGTCACCACCACCGTGCAATGCGTCACCGGCGTGCTGGACCACTGCGTGGAACGGGTGCGCAAGGAAGTCCTGCCGCGCTATCCCAATGTCGACGACGTGGTGGCCCTGACCCACAGCTACGGCTGCGGCGTGGCGATCAACGCACCGGACGCGGTGATCCCCATCCGCACCCTGCACAACCTCGCCCGCAACCCCAACCTGGGTGGCCAGGCCCTGGTGATCGGCCTCGGCTGCGAGAAGCTCCAGGCCGAGCAACTGATGCCGGGCGACGCCCTCACCGCCGGCCAGGACGAGGAGGCCTGGCTGTTCCGCCTGCAGGATTCAGCCACCGGCTTCAGCGGCATGGTGGAACAGATCATGGGCATGATCGAGGACCGCCTGAAGGTGCTGGATGCGCGCCGCCGCGAGACCTGCCCGGCGTCCGAGCTGGTGCTGGGCATGCAGTGCGGCGGCAGCGACGCCTTCTCCGGCGTCACCGCCAACCCGGCCCTGGGCGTCGCCGCCGACCTGCTGGTGCGCGCCGGCGCCACCGTGATGTTCTCCGAGAACACCGAAGTGCGTGATGGCATCCACCTGCTCACCCCGCGCGCCGCCACGCCGGAAGTGGCCCAGGCGCTGGTGCGGGAACTGGAGTGGTACGACCGCTACCTCGCCCGGGGCATGGCCGACCGCAGCGCCAACACCACGCCCGGCAACAAGAAGGGCGGCCTGAACAACATCGTCGAAAAGGCCATGGGCTCCATCGCCAAGTCCGGCAACAGCGCCATCGCCGGCGTCGTCGCCCCTGGGGAGCGGGTGCGCGGCAAGGGCCTGCAGTTCTGCGCCACCCCGGCCAGCGACTTCATCTGCGGCACCCTGCAGCTGGCGGCCGGCATGAACCTGCACGTGTTCACCACCGGTCGCGGCACGCCCTACGGGCTGTCCATGGTGCCGGTGATCAAGGTGTCCACCCGTACCCAACTGGCCGAGCGCTGGCCCGACCTGATCGATGTCGACGCCGGACGCATCACCTCCGGGCGCGTCAGCCTGGAAGAGCTGGGCTGGGAGCTGTTCCACTACTACCTCGACGTGGCCAGCGGGAAGCAACGCACCTGGGCGGAGAAGCATCGGTTGCACAACGACCTGACGCTGTTCAATCCAGCCCCTGTAACCTGATCGCCCCTATCGGCTGGGAGTAC
Source organism: Pseudomonas furukawaii (assembly GCF_002355475.1). Classification (NCBI taxonomy): domain Bacteria; kingdom Pseudomonadati; phylum Pseudomonadota; class Gammaproteobacteria; order Pseudomonadales; family Pseudomonadaceae; genus Metapseudomonas; species Metapseudomonas furukawaii. The sequence goes on from NZ_AP014862.1 coordinate 656,961, forward strand.
CCGGATGGAACCCAGGATTCTTCACATGGGCCCGCTGACCGAGCGCTTCAACCAGCGCCTGGCCAGCGGGAAAGACGTGGTGCAGCTGTGGCGCCAGGGGGATGCCCTGGCCTACCTCGACGCCCACGGCAGCGAGTTCGAGATCCTGGTCACCTCGGCACGCTTCGGCTGCTCGGCCGCGCACCTGGCGCGCCTGCCCCGCCTCCGCGCCATCTGCAGCTTCGGCGTGGGTTACGACGCCATCGCCGTGGACCAGGCGCGGGAACGGGGCATCCCGGTCAGCTATACGCCGGATGTGCTCAACGACTGCGTGGCGGACCTGGCCATGGGCTTGATGATCGACTGCGCCCGGCGGATCAGCGCCGCCGACCGCTTCCTTCGTGACGGTCGCTGGCAGACGGGCCAGTACCCGCTGGCGCGCAAGGTCAGCGGCAAGCGCCTGGGCATCGTCGGCCTCGGGCGCATCGGCAAGGACCTGGCCCGGCGCGCGCAGGCGTTCGACATGCAGGTGCGCTACCACAACCGCCGTCCGGATGCGGGCGCGCCCTACGGTTTCGAGCCGGATCTTCTGGCGCTGGCGCGCTGGGCCGACTTTCTCGTGCTGCTCTGCCCGGGTGGCGCCGCCACCCGGCACCTGGTGTCCGCACCGGTGCTCGACGCCCTGGGGCCGGACGGCATCCTGATCAACGTCGCGCGGGGCTCGGTGGTGGACGAGCCGGCCCTGGTGGCGGCGCTGCTGGAAGGGCGCCTGGGCGGTGCCGGGCTGGATGTGTTCGAGTCCGAGCCCCAGGTGCCCGAGGCGCTCCTCGGCCTCGACAGCGTGGTGCTGACGCCCCATGTCGGCAGTGCCACCGAAGAGACCCGCCTGGCGATGGAGGAGCTGGTGTTCGCCAATCTGGCGGCCTTCCTCGAAACCGGCGAGCTGCTCACCCCGGTGCCCTGATCCCCCCATAGCGGCGGCCACGTCGGGTGGTCGCCTCTATAAGGTGCCAGGCCAAAAGCCGGCACCCTTTCCTCCCCACGACATTGAGCTGCAGCCTCGCAGCGACGGCGCATCACGAGTGCGCCGATTTTTTTGGTTCTTCGCAGATTATCGGGGAAGGGACTTGCTCAAGCCGGATTGTCGAACCGGCGTCAGGTTTTGTGGGGGCTCGGCTCATTTCCGCGTAGGCTGCGAGTTTCTGTTTCGCCCTCCCGGGCGAGTCCCTTGTGCGCCCAGCATGGGCGCCATCCTAGAGGTGAAAGTCCTCTCTTGAGCTGGCCACAGCGAATGAAGTGAAGCGCAACTGCATGAAGGCGACTGAGTGTGGGGAGGAAGCGTGGAGCGTAAACCGCGAGCCGAGGTACACGAACTGCATCTGAGGCGTTACCGGACAGGGCGAGCAGCCAAGGTACTGCGAAGCTCTTGTGGCCAAAGCCCGGTGACGTAAATGCAGCGGTTGTGCGGTGAAGGATGGCGTTCTTACCTGGGGAGATCTCGCCTTATGCCTGAAAGGGCAACGACGTAAGTTGGAGCGAGAAGTCAGCAGAGGCCGTAGTAGTTGCGCTGCAGCGAAGGGCCGAACGAGAAGGAGTGAGGTTCACCATGGCGATACAGCAGGCCTTGCATCAGATGCCCGGGAAACCGGGGCGGGACGGAGCTGCAACGGGTGAAGCCCGACGCGGGGCGTCCAGCGATGAAGCCGGCTGTCCGCGCCATGACCAGAACCACACGGGGTCAGGGCTTCTGCAAGAAGTCCTGACAAGAGAGAACCTGCAACTGGCGCTCAAGCGCGTTCGGGCTAATAAAGGTGTTGCGGGCGTCGACGGTCTTGGGATCGATGAGACGGTCGAGCATCTGAAAACGGCCTGGCCCGCGATACGGGCACAGTTGCTGGCCGGGACGTATCGGCCAAGTCCGGTGCGTAGAGTCCTGATCCCCAAGCCGGAGGGTGGCGAGCGCAAGCTGGGCATCCCGACGGTGACGGACAGGCTGATCCAGCAGGCGCTGCTACAGATTCTGCAGCCGTTGCTGGACCCAGGGTTCAGTGATCATAGCTACGGCTTTCGTCCCGGTCGCAGCGCTCACCAAGCGGTACTGGCAGCGCAGCGATACATTCACTCGGGGCGGAACATCCTGGTGGACGTCGATCTGGAGCAGTTTTTCGATCGCGTCGACCATGACCTGTTGATCGCTCGACTGAGCAGAAAGGTGACCGACCGAGGCGTTCTGCGTCTGGTCCGGGCCTACCTGAACAGCGGGACGTTGATCGACGGCGTGGTGGTGGCCAGTGAACGAGGGACACCGCAAGGCGGCCCCCTTTCACCACTGCTGGCCAATGTATTGCTGGATGAGGTGGACAAAGAGTTGGAGCGACGAGGCCATTGCTTCGTCAGGTACGCGGACGACGCGAATGTTTACGTACGCAGCCTCAAGGCCGGTCAGCGGGTAATGGCAGTGCTCCGTCGCCTTTATGATCGACTCAGGCTGCAAGTGAACGAACGCAAGAGCGCGATTGCCAGTGCGTTTGGCCGCAAGTTCCTGGGCTACAGCTTTTGGCTGTCGGCTCAAGGCGAGATCAAACGCGGGGTGGCCAGCCAAGCACTGCAGCGGTTCAAAAGCCGCATCCGACAGCTGACGTCTCGAAACGGAGGCCGAAGTGTGTCGCAAGTGGTGGAAAGCCTGAGGCCTTACCTACTGGGTTGGAAAGCGTACTTCGGTCTATCGCAAACCCCTCGTCGTTGGCGGGGTTTTGATGAGTGGATACGCCGACGACTCAGGGCCATCCAGCTCAAACAATGGAAAACCGGACGGAGAACGTACCGTGAACTGCGCAAACTTGGAGCATGGCCTGATCTGGCAGCGGCGATAGCCGGCAACAGCCACAGGTTCTGGCACAACAGTGTCGGTCTGATCCATGGAGTGCTCACGGTGGCGTGGTTCGACCGGTTGGGTCTACCTCGACTCTGCTGACCTCAACTTCTCGAACCGCCCGGTGCGGACCCGCATGCCGGGTGGTGTGGCAGGGGCGCGGCCCGATGGCCGCCCCCTATGCCGATTCTCAATCGCCGAAAGGAACCAAAGGGCTTGCCCCTGCATCCGGCCCGGCTTCGCCGGGTCCCCTCGCGGCGTCATCGTCTTCGCCTGGTTTCAGATCGGTTTGGGCAGCAGGATGACTTGTCCCCTGCCGGCGCGAGTCACCCCTCTCCTCTTCTGGGAGAGGGGCGGGGGAGAGGGCGGTATCCGCAGACTGGGAGTGGGTCAGGGCGCCACGCAAAATCGCCAATCCAGTGTGAACAGGAATTCCCCGATATTCCGCGATGAACCAGAAAAAAGGCACCCGAAGGTGCCTGGAGGAAAGCCGGGATGAAGGGAGCCTTCCCCACCCCGGTGGCGCATCAGAGGATCGACAGCGGGTAGTTGATGATCAGGCGGTTCTCGTCGAACTCGTTGTTACTGAAATCGCGACGGATGCTCGCATTGCGCCACTTCAGGTTGAGGGCCTTGAACGCGCCGCTCTGCACGGTGTAGCCCAGTTCCGTCTCGCGGCCCCATTCCTTGCCGTCCGTCACGGCGCCTGTGTGGACGTCGTCACCGCTGATGTAGCGGTTCATCAGGGTCAGGCCGGGGATGCCGAGGGCGGCGAAGTTGTAGTCGTGGCGCAGCTGCCAGGACTTCTCCTTGGCGTTGTCGTAGCTGGAGTTGTAACTGTCGTTGGCCAGGGTGCCGCCGCTGGTGCCGTTCACCCGCATCCAGGCGTCATCGCCGCCGACCTTCTGCAGGCCGACGTAGAAGGTGTTGCCACCGTACCTGGCGGAGAGCAGGGCGGACCAGGTGCGGTTATCCAGGTCGCCGGCCAGCGCCGAGCCGTCTTCCTTGCCGTTGAAGAAGCCGAGGTTGGCGCCCAGGGTCCAGTCGCCCACCGGCTGGCTGTGCATCACCTGCAGGTACTGCTGCTGGTAGATGTCTTCCAGCTCGGCGTACCAGAGGCCGACCAGGGTGCGGTTCTCGTTGAAGGCGTATTCGCCGCCGGCGAAGTTGAAGCGGTCGGAGGTGAAGGCCGCCTTGCCGTTCATGGACAGGTCTTCCAGGCTGGCGTCGTTGCGCGGACTGTTCTGGCGGAACTGGCCGCCGTAGAGGGTCAGGCCGTCGATCTCCTTCGAGGTGACCTGGCCGCCCTGGAAGGTCTGGGGCAGGGAGCGGCCGTCGTCGGCGCGCAGGATCGGCAGCACCGGCATCCATTCGCCCACCTTCAGTTCGGTGCTGGAGACCAGCATCTTGCCGGCCAGCGCCAGGCGGCCGAAGTCGTCGGCGGGACGACCGTCGTCATGCACCGGCAGCAACTGGGTGCCCCTGGTGCCCCTGCCGCCATCCAGCTTCACCGACAGCAGGCCGAGGGCGTCGACGCCGAAGCCCACCGGGCCTTCGGTGAAGCCCGAGCGGGCGTCGAGGATGAAGCTCTGGGTCCACTCTTCGGCCTTGCCCTGCGGGTAGGTGGGGTCGACGAAGTTGCGGTTGATGTAGAAGTTGCGCAGGTTCAGGCCGACCTTGGCGTCTTCGGCGAAACCGGCGGCATGGACGCTGGCGGGCAGCAGGGCAAGCCCGCAGGCGAGGGTGGCGGAAGCGGCCAGGCTGGATTTGAGGGCGTTGCGGAGGGTCATTGTTGTTGTGCTCCGGGGTTTCTGGAGTTGAGCCGACCCCCTGCGCGCCGGGAGCGCACATCGACATGGGGGCATTGGGGGAGTGGCTGGCGCGCAGGCCAGCGTTCAGCCGCGGCTAGCCGTCGGCGAATCCGGTGGGTGCCCTGGGGGCGTGGGCGAAGGCATGGGCGAGCGGTCGGCGGCGGGCCTGGCGGGATGGTGCGGCGTTCTGCGGGTCGAGGGTCATGGTCGGGCCCTGAGCGAATGTCTTGTTGTTATTTTTGTCATACGTCGTCGTACAACGTGGCGCGATTATCGACAGGCCTTGTCGCCCTTGTCAACGCGGATACGGCTTTTGTCTAGGGTCTGCGGGGGACGCTGGAAGGGACGGGATATCGAGGTCGTACGATAACGTGGCCGGCCATCGCTGGCCGGCCGGCCCCGGGAGGGCCTCAGAACTGGTAGCCGAGGGTGGCGGTGAGGTTGCGCTGCTCGCCGAAGTAGCAGAAGTCGAGGCTGTAGCAGGAGGCCACGTAGTCCTCGTCCAGCAGGTTGTTGGCGTTGAGGCTGAGGTCCATGCCCTTCAGGCCCAGCTTGCCAAGGTCGTAGCCGATGAGGGCGTCCACCAGGGTGTAGGAGGGCACGCGCAGGGTGTTTTCCTTGTCGGCCCAGCTCCTGCCGACGTAGCGCACGCCCAGGCCGGTGCGCAGGCCGTCCAGCGCGCCGGCGTCGAAGTCGTACTGGCCCCAGATGGAGGCCATGTGCCTGGGCGCCTGGTTCGGGGTGTTGCCCTGCACCGCCTTGTCCACGGACTCGCTGTAGGTGATGTCGGTGTAGGTGTAGCTGGCCAGGACCTTGAGCTGGTCGGTGAGCTGGGTGTTGGCTTCCAGTTCCAGGCCCTGGGAGCGCACTTCGCCGACCGACTCGTAGTAGCTGTTCTGCGGCAGCTTGGAGGCCACGTTCTGCTGCACGATGTGGAACAGCGACGCGGTATACAGGCTGTCGCTGTCCGCCGGCTGGAACTTCAGTCCGGCTTCCCACTGCTTGCCTTCGGTGGGTTCCAGCGGTTTGCCGGCGTTGTCCGAATAGGCGTTGGGGTTGAAGGATTCGGAATAGCTGATGTACGGCGCGACACCGTTGTCGAACAGGTAGAGCACGCCCGCGCGGCCGGTGAACCGGCTCCAGTCGCCCTCGCTCCTGCCGCCGGTGCTGCGGTTCTGGTCGGAGACGTCCACCCAGTCCTGGCGCAGGCCGAGGGAGAAGCGCCAGCGGTCCAGGTCCACCAGGTCCTGCAGGTACAGGCCGGTCTGCTCCAGGCGGCGGGTGTGGTTGTCTTCGTAGAGGGGCCCGAGGGTGGCATTGCCGTAGACCGGATCGAAGGCGTCCAGGGGCGACACGCTGGCCGATGTCCAGTCGACCTTCGCCTTGCGCTTCTGGTAGTCGAGGCCGGTGAGCAGGGTGTGGCGCGCGGGACCCCAGTCGAATTCGGCTTGCACCATGTTGTCGAGGATGTAGGCGTCGAGGTCTTCGCTGGCGCCGGAGAAGTAGCGGTTCAGCGCGTTGCTGCCGGCGCCGGTCCACTGGTAGCCGTAGACCTGGGACAGGTCCACCTGGGCGGACAGGTAGCGGAGGTTCTGCCGGGCGCTCCAGACATCGTCGAAGCGGTGCTCCAGCTGGTAGCCGACCATGCGCTGGGTGCGATCGAAGTCGTCCAGGGCGGGTTCGCCGTCGAAGAAGTCGCGGTCGATGCGCCGGCCATTGTGCGGGTAGAGGCTGCCGTCGGCGGGCACGCCACTGTGGTAGCCGCCATTGGGGTCGTGCTGCAGGTAGCCCAGCAGGGTGAGGGTGGTGTCGTCGCTGAAGTCGATGGCCAGGGTCGGGGCGATGGCGTAGCGCTCGTCCCGGGTGTGGTCGAACTGGGTATCGCCGCCCTTGCCCAGGCCCACCAGGCGGTAGGCGATGCGTTTCTCCTCGTCCAGCGGACCGCTGAAATCGAAGCCCAGGCCCTTCTGGTCGAGGTTGCCCAGGGTGGCCTGAACCTGGTGGTAGTCCTCGTACAGGGGCTTCTTGCTGGTGAGCGCCACCAGGCCGCCCGGCAGGCTGCGGCCGTAGAGCACCGAGGACGGTCCCTTGAGCACATCGATACGTTCGAGGAAGTAGGGGTCCACCTGCAGGGAGCTGAAGGTGCCGCTGTCGCCCATGGTCTTCAGCCCGTCCAGGTAGACGTTGTCCACGCTGTTGTCGGCGAAGCCGCGCATCACGATGTAGTCGTAGCGGTTGGAGGCGCCCACCTGGCCGGTGAAGATGCCGGGGGTGTAGCGCATGGCCTGTTGCACCGTCTTCGACCCCTGGTCGTCGATCTGCTCGCGGGTCACCACCGAGACGCTCTGGGAGGTTTCCAGCAGGGCCTTGCTGGTCTTGGTGGCGATCTGGCTGTGGGTGGCCAGGTAGCCGTCGGCGCTGCCCAGGGCATTGCCCAGGGCGAACACCTGGGTGCTGGGCACTTCCAGGGCCGCGCCGGAGGAAACCTCGCGCACGACGAAACTGCCGTTTCCAAGGTCCTCCGCCTGCAGCCCGCTGCCTTCCAGCAGGCGCGCCAGGCCCGCTTCCACGCCATGGTTGCCGGACAGGCCGGGGCTCCGCAGGCCCCGGACCTGGGCCGGCGTGGCGGCCAGGTTGATGCCCGCTTCCCGGGCGAAGCGGTTCAGCGCATCCCCCAGGGGGCCGGCGGGAATGGCGTAGCTGCGGCTGGCGACTTCGGCGGCCTGGTCGGCCCAACCGGCCGCCGGCAGCAGCGGCGCGGCCAGGGCGGCGGAGATCAGGGCGCCGCGAACGGCGAGGGCAAGGCGGGAGGCGCGGGGTGAGGTCATCGGGATGTCCGTGGAATGGCAAGGTGAATGGGAGTCGTTCCCATTGCCGGGCCGCCCCGGAAAACCCGCCAAAAAAGTTCGTCGACGGCCAGCGACACCGGCATTGCGACGCCTCAGGCCCGTGCCTCCACCGTCACCCACCAGCGGGTGCGGTAGTGCAGTCGCACCGGCAGGGCCTGTGGCAGCAGGGCCAGCAGGCGCTCCGTGTCATCCAGCCGATACACCCCCGACAGCCGCAGGTCGGCCACGGGCTCGCTGCAGGCGAGGCGACCGTGGCGATAGCGGGCGACCTCGGCGAGGAAGTCCGCCAGGCGCATGTCGCGGGTGACGATCAGGCCTTCGGCCCAGGCGCCGGGCTCCTGGTCGAGGCGCGTTACCGGGCGGATGCCATCCTGGAGCAGGTCGAGGCTCTGGCCGGCGTCGGCCTGCTGGCGGTGCAGGCCGCTGGCGCTGCCCAGCCTCACCTGGCCCTCGAGCACGCTGACGCGGGAGGAGGCCCGACCCTGGCGCAGGACGAAGCGGGCGTCACGGGCGTCCAGCAGGCCGTGGTCGGTCATTACCCGCAGGGGCCCTGCGCTGCCGTCGACGAGGATTTCCCCGCGCCGCAGGCGGATCAGCCGCTGTCGTCCGTCGAAGCGCAGGTCCACCGCCGAGTCGGTGTTCAACAGCAGCCGGCTGCCGTCGGCCAGCGCCTGCGAGCGGCGTTCGCCGGTGGCGGTGGCGAGGTCAGCGGTCAGGCGCTCCCAGGGGGCCAGGTCGCGGGTCAGCCAGAGTGCGCTTCCCCCCAGGGCGGCGCCCGACAGCAGCTTCAGGGCCTGGCGCCGACGCAGGCCGGTCCGGGCGTCGTCCAGCAGGTTGGCGGTCCCGGGCATGGCTTTCAGGCCCAGCCCCAGTTCCTGCTCCAGTTGTTGCACCCGTTGCCAGGCCAGTTCATGGCTGTCGCTCTGTCCGCGCCAGTGCTCGCAGGCCCGTTGCAGGTCGAGGTCGGCCTTGCCGCGCAGGCGCAGCATCCAGGCGATGGCCTGGCGCACCACCGGTTCGTCGGGGCTGGCGCTGCGGGAGGTCGGGTTCATTCCTCGAATCTCAGCAGATAGCACTGGTACAGGGCGTCGGCGATGTAGCGCTCCACCGAGCGCAGCGAGATCCCCATGCGTTCGGCCACCTCCTTCTGGGTCAGCCCCTCGCACTGGGCCAGCAGGAAGGCCATGCGGGCCCTGGGCTTGAGGCGGTCGAGCAGGCGGGCGACGCGCTCCAGCAGTTCGAGGATCAGCTCCCGCTCCTCGGGGGAGGGTGCTACCGCTTCCGGCAGGTGCGCCAGGGCTTCCCGATAGGCACGCTCCACTTCTTCCCGGCGCCAATGGTCGATCACCAGGCCACGCGCCACGGTGCGCAGGAAGGCCCGAGGCGTGCGCAGGTCCGGCAGTTCACCCTTGCCCAGCAGGCGCAGGAAGGTGTCCTGGGCCAGGTCCGCGGCATCGGCGGCATTGCCCAACCGGCTGCGCAGCCAGCTCCTCAGCCAGCCGTGGTGCTCGCTGTACAGCGTCTGGATCGAGAGGGGAGAGGGCATGGACGTCACCGCGAGAAGCGATATCAAATGAAAACCAATCGCATTCTCTTGTTGGCGACGCGGTTTTGCAACAAGGATCCGGGATCGAATCTGATAGCTGCGCCGGAAGTTTCACTTGTAGGAGCGAGCTGAGCTCGCGAACCCGCCCCTACAGGTGTCGCTACCGATACCAGCGCGGCGTGTACACCCAATCCCCACCTTCGGCCCGAGGTACGCGGCGGGTGAGTGACGATCCGATGATCACCAGGGTGCGCATGTCCACCTGTTCGGGCAGCAGGTCGCCGAGGCAGGTCACCGTCAGCTTCTCCGCCGGGCGGCCGATGTCGCGCCCGAGCACCACCAGGGTCTCGGGTCCACGGTGCTGGCGGACGATCTCCAGGGCGCGGCCCAGTTGCCAGGGGCGTGCCCTGGAAATGGGGTTGTAGAAGGCCATGGCGAAGTCGGCGGCACCGGCGTGGTCGAGGCGCCGTTCGATCATGTCCCAGGGCTTGAGGTTGTCCGAGAGCGAGATCAGGCAGAAGTCGTGGCCCAGCGGCGCGCCGGCCCTGGCGGCGGTGGCCAGGGCGGCGGAGACGCCCGGCTGGATCTGCAGGTCCACCCGCAGCCAGGCCGGGTCGCGGGCCTCGTCCAGGGCTTCCAGCACGGCGGCGGCCATGGCGAACACGCCCGGATCGCCGGATGACACCACCACCACCCGGCGCCCGCTGGCCGCCAGCTCGAAGGCGTGGCGGGCGCGTTGCAGCTCTTCGCGGTTGTCGGTGCAGTGGGCCACCTGGTCGGCGCGCAGGGGGCCGGCCATGCGGATGTAGGTTTCGTAGCCCAGCAGGTCCTGGGCTTCGTCCAGGGCCTGGCGGGTGGCCGGGGTCATGAAGACCGGGTCGCCGGGGCCGAGGCCGATCACCGTCAGGCGGCCTCGGGCCTGGCCGATGCGCGCCGGGTCCAGGGGCGCCTGGGCGCGGTAGAGGCGCAGGTCGCCGATACGGGCCACGGGACTGGGTAGGTCGGCGTCCTCGGCGGCGAAGCGCAGCGGCACCGCGAGTTCGGCGGCGGCAGCAGCGAGGCCGGCGTCGGTCATGCGCGCCGGGTCGGCCACCAGGCAGGCCAGCGCCTGGGGTGCCAGGCCGGCACTTACCAGGGCCTCGCGGATGGCCTCGGCCGAGGCGTCGCCGTCGACGCGCACGGCCAGCACCCGGGGGTGGATCAGCAGTTCGTCGCGGGCGGCGGGGCGCTGTTCGGGGGTGATGTGCAGGGTCAGCTTCGCGGCGCTGTCGCGGGGCAGGGCGACCGCCTCCAGCCAGGGCGCGTCGCCGGCCACCTGCATCGTCTCGCCGCCGAGCAGGTCGGCGACGAAGCGCTTGCCCTGTTCCAGGTCGGCCAGGGCGTAGCCGGATGGCGGGTCCAGCAGGCAGGTGCCGAAGCGCAGTTCGCCGCTGGTGGTGATGGCCGGGGCCACCTCCAGGCAGGCGGCGATCTCGCGGGCCATGCGGTTGACCCCGCCGAGGCCGCCGAGCAGCGGCACCACGGCACTGCCGTCCTCGGCCAGGGCCAGCACCGGCGGTTCGGCGCCCTTGCTCGCCAGCAGCGGCGCCAGGGTGCGGATGACGATGCCGGCGGCGCACAGGGCGATGATCGGCGTGTCGTTGCGATACAGCTCGCGCAGGGTCTCGCCGAATTCACTGTAGGGCTCGTCGGCGCCTTCGACGCGCCCGGCGAGGCCGAGCACCCGGGCCTGTGGATAAAGTCCCTGGAGGCGGCGGGCGACGGCCAGGCCGCCGTTGCCGAGGAGGACGATGGCGGGGGCCTTCATCAGCCCCTCCATTTCTGGCCGGGGACCAGGATCATCGAGAAATAGGGCGAGGCCATCGGATCCACCTCGTCCAGCGCCACGATGCGCTGGTTGGCCATGGTGGCGCGCTCGACGTAATGGGCGCGGTCGGCCAGGCCCAGCTCCACCAGCACCCGGCGCACCTTGTCGAAGTTGCGGCCGAGCTTCATGACCACGGCGGCCTCGGCGGTGGCCAGCCGAGCCTTGAGCTCGTCCTCGGGGAGCACCCCGGAGAGCACCGAGAGGCTCTGGTTGCGGTACACCAGGGGCAGGCCGAGCATCGCCGCGCTGCCGAGCATGGAGCAGACGCCGGGGACCACGTCCACCTCGTAGCGGTCGGCCAGGCGGTCGTGCAGGTACATGTAGGAGCCGTAGAAGAAGGGGTCGCCCTCGCAGATCACCGCCACGTCGCGCCCGGCGTCCAGGTGCTGGGCCACCTGCTGGGCGGCGGTGTCGTAGAAGTCGCTGATCACCGTCTCGTAGGACAGCGGCGGCTCCAGCTTCTCGGTGGTCACCGGGTAGACCAGCGGCATGCGCTGCTGGGCCTCGCCGAGGTGCTGCTCGATGATGCCGAAGGCGTTGCCGCCCTCGCCCCGATTGGCCTTGGCCTTGGCGACGAAGTAGCCCACCACCTGCGCCGATTGCAGCAGGCGCAGGGCCTTGACCGTGATCAGTTCCGGATCGCCCGGGCCCACGCCGAGGCCGATCAGCCGTCCCTTGCCGCTCATCATTCCACCTCCGTGGCCAGGGCGTTGACCGCCGCCGCCGCCATGGCGCTGCCGCCCCGGCGGCCGCGCACCACCACGTAGGGCACGCCCCGGCTGTCGGCGGCGAGCAGGTCCTTGGACTCGGCTGCGCCGACGAAGCCCACCGGGAAGCCCAGGATCAGCGCCGGCTTCGGTGCGCCGGCGTCGAGCATTTCCAGCAGGTAGAACAGCGCGGTGGGAGCGTTGCCGATCACCACCACGCTGCCTTCCAGGTGTTCGCGCCAGTGCTCCAGGGCCACCGCCGAGCGGGTGTTGCCCAGTTCGCGGGCCAGCTCCGGTACGCCGGGGTCGTTGAGGGTGCAGATCACCCGGTTGTCCGCCGGCAGGCGGGCGCGGGTGACGCCCTCGGCCACCATGCGCGCATCGCAGAGGATCGGCGCGCCGGCTGCCAGGGCGGCCCGGCCGGCGGTGCCGGCGCCGGGGGAGAAGGCCAGGTCCTGCACCACATCGACCATGCCGCAGGCGTGGATCACCCGCACGGCGAGCTTCTCCAGGTCCGGCGGGATGGCGCTGAGGTCCGCCTCGGCGCGGATGATGGAGAAGGAGTGGCGATAGATCTCCTGACCATCGCGGATGTAATCGATCATTCGGAGGAGCTCCAGCTGTCAGGAGTGGCGGCCAGTCGGTCGCTGGCCTGTTCGAGGTCGAGGTCGCTCGCCAGCAGCCGGCCGAAGCCGTCGCGAGCGCGCTGGTAGAGGTCGTAGCGGCCCGGTGCGCGGGCCAGCAGGGTGAAGGGCGCGACGTGGGCGGCGGCGCAGGAGCGCGGGCAGCCGGTCAGGTGCAGCTGCACCTCGGGTGGCAGGCGGGGCGCCAGGGCCAGGGCGTCGGCCTTGGTGTCGGCGAGGCTGCGTGGGCAGCCGGCGGAGCCGGTGCAGGCGATGAGCCGGGCCAGCGGGGCGGTGGCGTCGGTGACCAAGCCCAGGGCGGCGAGGGCGGCGAGGGTGCCGTCGAGGTCGCGGGGGGCCGGCAGCAGCACCGATTGCCAGGGGGTGAGGCGCAGTTGGCCGTCGCTCTGCTGGTCCGCCAGGTCCGCCAGGGCGTCCAGTTGAGCGGCGTCGAGGCGGCCGAGGGGCGCGGCGGCGCCGGCATGGCGGCCGTCCACGGGGCCCAGGTGGCCGAGGGTGGCGGCGGTGTCGCGGCGCCAGTCCGGCAACGGCTGCAGGGGCGTGCCGAGTCGGCGTTCCAGCTCCGCCACCAAGGCGGCGGGGCCGAGGTCGGCCAGCAGGTGGCGCATGCGTGTCTGCTCCGGGCGGGCGCGGTCGAGGAAGAGCTGCAGCAGCGCCTCCACCAGGGCCGGCACCTGTGCGGCGGGCACGGCGCCGAAGGCGGGGGCGTCGTCCGCGCGCAGCGGCGGGCACCCGGCCAGGCCGAAGGCGAAGGGCGCGTCGGCCTGCGGCCCGAGGGCAGCGAGCCAGATGTCGTGGGGGTGTTCCAGCATGGCCAGGGGTTCGCCGCCGTCCAGCAGCAGGGCGAACTTGGGCGACAGGGCATGGAAGCGCGGGGTGTCCTGCAGCAGTGCCAGCAGGCGCTCGGCCAGGGCGGCGACCGTCTGGCCGACGCCGGGCTCCAGGCCCAGCAGCGGGCTGACCATCAGGTTGCGCAGGTCATCGGCGCCGGGGGAGGGCGCACCCAGGTCGGCGGCCAGCAACGTCTCGATCAGCGCGCCTTCGGCGCCGGGGCGCACGCCACGGATCTGCAGGTTGGCGCGGTTGGTGGCCTCGATCACGCCGCTGGCCTGCTGCCGCGCGGCGGCGGCCACGGCACGGGCCTGGTGGGCGTGGAGGCGGCCACAGGGCAGCTTGATGCGACAGAGGCCGCCATCGCCGGATTGCACGATGCGCAGCAACCCCGGGCAGGCCGAGGGGCGGACGGAGGTGGCAGCGGATTCGGCCTGTTTCAACGGGTCACCCTGGTTGGCGTCGCGGCGACCGGAATATCCCTGGCCCAGGGACACGCTTGCATCGATACACCCCGCCCGATGCGCTCACACGCGACTGGTTTCACCGGCAGGTCTCCTGGCTGGCAGGTCGTCATCCTTCGCGGCCTTCCCGAGCGGTGCTCAGTGGCCAGGGTGCGTGGACTCGCTGCTTACAGTTGCGGGGGCAGCCACGGTGCGACCGTGTTCCCTCAGGGCATCGCACGGGAAATACCCTCGTCACGACCCCCGGCCAGCACCTCTGGCAGGCGCCGGCAACCGATGAAGGGCGCTATTATGCCCGCTTTGAGCGACATGAGGAAAAGGCTGCCTGTCGGAAGGGCAAGCGGCTGACACCTCGGTAGAAACGGGAGTTTCCATGCAGCCCTGGCTGACGGTTGTGGGTATCGGTGAGGACGGCTACGGGGGGCTGGGCAAGGCCGCCCGGCATGCGCTGCTGGGCGCCGCCGAAGTGGTGGGGGCGCCGCGCCAGCTGGCGCTGTTGCCGCGCTGCATCCGTGCCGTGCGTACACCCTGGCCGAGCCCCTTCTCCCTGGAGCCGGTGCTGGCGCGACGGGGCACGACGCTGTGCGTGCTGGCCAGTGGCGACCCGATGCTGTTCGGCGTGGGCGCCAGCCTGGCGCGTCAGGTGCCGGCCGAGGAGCTGCGGGTGCTGCCGGCGCCTTCGTCCGCTTCCCTGGCAGCGGCGCGCCTGGGCTGGCCGCTGCAGGAGGTGACGCTGCTCTCCACCGTGGCGCGGCCCCTGGCGGTGCTCAATGGCCACCTGCACCCCGGCGCGCGGCTGCTGGTGCTGAGCAACGACGGCGGCACCCCGGCGAGCCTCGCGTCCCTGCTGGTGGCGGCCGGTTTCGGCGCCAGTCGCCTCACCGTGCTGGAGCATCTGGGTGGTCCCCTCGAACGCCGGCTCGACGGCCTGGCCAGCGCCTGGAGCGCCGTGGAGGTGGCCGACCTCAACCTGGTGGCGGTGGAGGTGGCGGCCGATCCCGGCACCCGCGCGCTGCCGGTGACCTGCGGGCTGCCCGACGACGCCTACCGCCACGATGGCCAGCTCACCAAGCGCGATGTCCGCGCCATCACCCTGGCCCGCCTGGCGCCGCGCCCCGGCGAGCTGCTGTGGGACGTGGGCGCCGGCTGCGGCTCCATCGGCATCGAATGGATGCGCGCCCATCCCGCCTGCCGGGCCCTGGCCATCGAGGCCAATGCCGGACGCCAGGCGCACATCCGGCACAACCGCGACGCCCTGGGCGTGCCCGGGCTGCAACTGGTGGCCGGCGAGGCCCCGGCGGCGCTGGAGGGTCTGCCGGCGCCGGATGCCATCTTCATCGGCGGCGGCGTCACCGACCCCGGCGTACTGGCGCAGTGCTGGGCGCGGCTCAAGCCGGGCGGCCGCCTGGTGGCCAACGCCGTGACCCTGCAGAGCGAGTCGACTCTGGTGGCCTTCCGCGCCGACAACGGCGGCAGCCTGACCCGCATCACCGTCGCCCAGGCCCAGCCGCTGGGGGACTTCGACACCTGGCGTTCGGCCCTGCCCATCACCCTGCTGGAGGCGGTCAAGCCATGACGGCCGCCTGTTCCTCGCCGGGACGCTCCCATGCGTGACGAAACCCCCGAGCAGCCCGCGCCCCTGCGCAGCGGCTACACCACCGGCAGTTGCGCCACCGCCACCAGCCTGGCGGCGGCGCGCCTGCTGCTGGGCGGCGAGGCGGCCGACGCGGTGGAGATCGTCCTGCCCAAGGGGAAGCGGGTGATGCTGCGCCTGGAGTTCTGCCGACTGATCGACGGCGGCGCCGAGGCCGGCACCCTGAAGGACGCTGGCGACGACCCGGACGTGACCCACGGCGCGCTGATCCATGCCCGGGTGCGGCTGGCCGCCGAGCCGGGGGTGCGCTTCCACGCCGGCCCCGGCGTCGGCACCGTGACCCGTCCCGGCCTGGTGCTGGCGGTGGGCGAACCGGCCATCAACCCGGTGCCCCGGCGGATGATGACCGACCACCTCACCGAACTGGCCGGGACGCTCGGCTATGCCGGTGGCTTCGAGGTGACCGTCTGCGTGCAGGGCGGCGAGGCCCTGGCGCTGAAGACCATGAACCCGCGCCTGGGCATCCTCGGCGGACTTTCCATCCTGGGCACCACCGGCATCGTCCGGCCCTTTTCCTGCGCGGCCTACATCGCCTCCATCCACCAGGGCATCGACGTGGCCTGCGCCAACGGTTTCACCCACCTGGCCGCCTGCACCGGCAACGCCAGCGAGGACGCCATGCGCCAGCGCTACGGCCTGGACGACACGGCGCTGATCGAGATGGGCGACTTCGCCGGTGCGGTGCTCAAGCACCTGCGCAAGGCGCCGGTGGCCAGGCTCAGCCTCTGCGGCGGCTTCGGCAAGATCAGCAAGCTCGCCGCCGGGCACATGGACCTGCACAGCCGCCACTCCAGCATCGACCTGCCGCAGCTGGCCCGCTGGGCCGCCGAGCTGGGGGCCGACAGCGCCCTGCAGGCCGCTATCGAAGGCGCCAACACCAGCCAGCAGGCCCTGGCCCTGGCCCATGCCGACGGCGTGCCCCTGGGCAACGCCGTCTGCGCCCGCGCCCTGGCCTTCGCCCGGCGCACGGTGCCGGCCCGCGTGGCCCTGGAAGTCTTCGCCATCGATCGTCAGGGCGTCATCGTCGGCGAGGCGCTGGAGAACCCATGACCCCCATCCTGCTGCTGGGCGGCGTGACCGAGGCCCTGGCCCTGGCCCGCAGCCTCGGCCCCGCCCATGTCTACAGCCTCGCCGGCCTCGGCAGGGTGCCCCAGGACCTGGCCTGCCAGGTGCGCGTCGGCGGCTTCGGCGGTGCCGAGGGGCTGGCGGGCTATATCCGCGAGCGGGGCATCGGCCTGCTGGTGGACGCCACGCACCCCTATGCCGCGCAGATCAGCCACAACGCCGCCCGCGCCGCCGCGCAGGCCGGGGTACCCTGCTGGGCGCTGCGCCGTCCCGGCTGGCAGGCCGGGCCTGGCGATGACTGGCGCGAGGTGGACGACTGGGCGGGACTGATGGCCGCGCTGGCGCCGTTCCGCCGGCCCTTCTTCACCCTCGGCCGCGAGCCGCTGGAGCATCTGGACGCGGTGCCCGTCCACCAGCACTGGACGGTGCGCTGCCTGCAAGGGCAGGCGCCGGGCGAGCGCCATGAGGTGATCGGCTCGCGCGGGCCCTTCCACCTGGACGAGGAGCGCGCGCTGTTCGAGCGCCTCGGCACCGATGTGCTGATCAGCAAGAACAGCGGCAGCCAGTCCACCGAGCCCAAGCTGCAGGTGGCCCGCGAGCGCGGCCTGCCGGTGCTCATCCTCAGGCGTCCGGCGCTGCCGCCGGTGACCCGCGAATTCGATTCGGTCGAAGGCCTCTGGCAGGCACTCGGCCCCTACCTGGACACACCATGACCGCCACCGTTTACGCCCGCGTGCTGTTCGCCGGGCCCGACCTTGCCGAGGGCGCCTTCGCCGAGCTGTTCCGTCGCCAACTGGTCGCCCTGCGGGGTGAGGCCGCGCTGGCCGATGTGGTCGACACCGGTGCCGGGCCGGACGCCCTGCGCGAGGCCGTGCAGGCCAGCCCGCGCCCGCTGCTGGTGATCGACCTCGACCCGCAGAGCACGCCGCCGCACCTGGACTGGTTGCGCAGCGAACTCGGCCAGTGCGAGGCCCCGGAGCACCTGTTCATCGCCAGCCTGCTGGGCCAGTACGACAGCGACCCGGCCGGCGCCGCCTGCGCCCTGGTGGCGCGCACCGAGCTGCACCTGGCCTGCGTGGAGGTACCGGCGCTGCCGGAGAGCCACGCCTGGTCCTGCATCCCGCCCCACGCCCGCCGCCTGCTGCTGTGCAACGGCCCGCGCTGCACCCGCCGGGGCGCGCTGCCGCTGTGGAAGAAACTGCGGGAAACCCTCAAGGCCGCCGGCAAGCTGGAGTGCGCAGGCGGCGTGCACATCACCCGCACCCAATGCCAGTACCCCTGCGACCTCGGCCCCACCGCCAGCCTCTACCCGGAAGGCGAGTGGTACCGCCTGGAAAGCGAGGAGCAGGTGCTGCGCTGGGTGCAGGAGCGGATAGTCGAAGAGCGGGCGGTGCCGGAGTTGTTGATGAAGGGATGAGATGCGCATAGATTATGCGCATTAAAAGGAGGCGATCCCGATGCCCGTTCTGTACGACCCCCAGGCGCCCAAGAAGCCCACCAACCTCAGCGTCAACAGCGACTTGTTGAACAAGGCCCGCGCGCTCGACATCAATCTGTCCGCGACCCTGGAGCAGGCCCTGGCCGAGACGTTGCGGGCGCGCCAGCGCGAGGTGTGGTTGGCAGAAAACCGCGAGGCCATCGCGGCCTACAACCAGCATGTTGAAAGCGACGGTGTGTTCAGTGACGGGCTGAGGCGCTTCTGATGCCGCAGTTCGCCGTCTACCTGAACACCAACCCTGCCACTCGGGCCGATGTCCCTTACCTCCTCGACGTGCAGAGTGATCTGCTGGATGGCCTCGGAACACGCGTGGTGGTGCCGCTCTACAGCGAGCGAGCCATGGGTGGTCGCGCGGTTGGTTCGCTCATGCCTCGGTTCGAGGTCGAGGGGGTGTCGGTGGTAATGGTCACGCCGGAAATGGCTGGGGTGCCACGCCGTGCACTGGGGCGCCAGGTGGCCGACCTTGCGGGGCAGCGCTTCGAAATCATCGCGGCGTTGGACCTGCTGATCTCCGGTATCTGAGCGGGTCGCGGTTTCAGCGCACGAACCAGAGAGCCGTCAGCGGGGCCGAGAGCATCAGCACCCCGAGGATCACGAAGGCCGTCACCAGCCCCAGCCCCTGGGCGACGAAGCCCACCAGTGCCGGCCCGGCGAGCACGCCGGCATAGCCGACGGTGGTCACCGCCGCCACGGCGAGGTTGGCCGGCATGGTGCCCTGGCGACCGGCGGCACTGAACAGCACCGGCACGATGTTGGCCGCCCCCAGCCCCACCAGCAGGATGGCGCCCCAGTCCAGCAGCGCGCCTTCGGCCAGGAACATGGCGAAGGTCAGTGCCCCCAGCAGCAGGACCAGCCCGCGCGGCACCACGAACAGCGGCCCGCTGCCGGCCGAGCGGGTGCGCAGCAGGCGCGGGGCGGCGAGGGCGAGGCCGGTGATCACCACCACCAGGGCGACGAGGATCGCCGTCAGCGGTGCCAGACCGGCCGCCAGCAGGCCGGTCATGCCCAGGGAGCCGACGAAACCGCCGAGGCTGAACAGGCCGTGGAAGCCCGACATCAGCGGTACTGGCGCATCGTTCGCCACCTCCACGGCGTGGATGTTCATTGCCACGTCCATGGCGCCGAGGGAGGCGCCGAACAGTGCCAGCGCGAGGGCCAGCAACAGGCTGAAATCCGCACCGGCCAGCAGCGGCATGGCACAGCAAAGGCCCACCCCGCCCACCAGGATCACCGGGCGCGCGCCGATCCGCCCCGCCAGCACACCGGCCACCGGCATCGACAGCATCGAGCCGGCACCCAGGCACAGCAGCAACAGCCCCAGCACCGCCTCGCCGATGTCCAGGCGCGCCTTCGCATAGGGCACCAGCGGCGCCCAGCAAGCCATGCCGAAACCGGAGACGAAGAACGCCAGGCGCGTGGCCAGGCGAGTGGCAGGGCTGTCGGCGCAGGGTACGGCGTGGGTCATGGGCGCTTCCGATCGGGAAAAAGGGGTGGACCCTAACACGGGTACGCGCGCCTTGTGGCTCCACCAGGCGGTTGATGGACGAGGTCGTGTGGTCGTGAATGGACCTCGCGTTGGGTGCATGGCGCTTTTCCATCCACCAGTTCCGGGCACGTGGCATTGGGGATAACCCCGGTCCCGGGCTGAAGCCCGGGCTACGAAAGGTGGAACGGCGGAGCTGGGTGCCTACACGGAAAAAGGGACGCCCTACTGCGCGTAATCAGGGGGCGGTGAACATGGCTGCTGGGGCACGGTGATGGCTTCCCAGGTCAGAACGTTGAGGCATGTGTCTGCGCCGGAGATGAGGTATTCCTTCAGGGCTCGGTCGCCACTGAGAAATCCTGCTCGGAGGCGCTCCTGATCGAGCCAGCCACCTGCGGTGATCTCGTGCAGCCAACTCCCGGAGCAATGGGGCCAGAACTCCAGCAGGTCGCCTTCGTCGAGCACGCGGAATCCTTCGACGGCGCTGATCCGGAGGGAGGTGAGGCCCTGTGTTTCCAAGTTGCGCAGCGTCACCGTCAGGGTTTCGAGGTCATAGTCCAGGTGCTGCAAGGCCATGTGTGACGCATCGGCCAAGGCGATCGCCGTGATCTGGGGGGCTGCGTTGGTGCTCATGGTCACTCCGCGTGTTCGGTTTTGCGGTGGGCAGATGGTGCCTCTCTCGCAGGTGCGCAGGCTTTGAGGGTAACTCCGGTCCTGGGATGAGGTCCGTGCAACTGCAGGGCGATCCGCTGGATGGCCTGGGTGCGCTCGTCGTGCGGCGGACCGCCGGACTCAGTCGGACAGCGCCTGGTACTCCGCGCCCAGCGCGGCGGCGAGTTGCCGGGCGCGGCCGAGGCGGACGGGGCCGGACTCGATGTCCACCAGCAGGGTGGCGCAGCCCAGCGGCTGCAAGGCGGGCAGGTCCTTGAGGCGGCCGTCGGTGAGGATCAGCACCCACTGTTCCTCGCCGGGCTTCTGCCGCTGACGGCGAGCCAGCCACTGGCCCGATCGCTCGAGCGCATCCCGTAAAGGCGTGCCGCCGCCAGCGCCCAGTCCTTCCAGCCAGGGTTGCAGCCCTGCGTCGGCCTTGCGGCCCTGCCACTGCCAGCGGGCCTCTCGGCCGGTGGCGCTCAGCACAGCGAGGCGGGCGCGCTGGCGGTAGGCATCGTCGAAGAGCTGGGCCAGCAGCCCCTTGGCGCGGGACAGGGCGCCGTGGCGACGGGTGGAGGCGGAAGCGTCGACTATCACCAGCCAGAGCTGTTCCGGGGCACGGCTGCGCGGTGTGCGGACCAGGTCGGCGGCCTGGCGCGGGCGCCCGCGCAGAAGGGTGGGCAGCCAGGCGATGGCGCCCTCCTGGCCGGCGCTGCGGGCGCCGCTGCGGCCTTGGCCGAGGCGCCCTGGCCGGGGCTTGGCACCCGTCCCCTTGGCGTGGCGTGGGCGGGTGCTCAGGGCTTTTTTGGCCAGGTGGGCAGGGCCCTGCGTTCCCCGGTGGGTGTGGGTTGGGCGGGCAGTTCGCCCCATTGGCCTTCGCCGCTGGCGTCCTGCTGGGGGCGGGGGGCCTGGGCAGGCGCTTCGCGGGGCGGCTGTGCGGCCGGCGGCGGTGCGTGGTGGCGACGGTGGGCCAGGGCGAAGCGCTCCACGGCGTCGATGTCCACGGCGGCGATCCGCTCGGCGCCGCGCCAGGCGGCATGGGCACGGGCGGCGCGCAGCCAGACCAGGTCCGCGCGCAGGCCGTCGACGCCGGCGTCGAAGCAGCGGCGGGCGATCTCGTCCAGGGCCGCGTCATCCAGGGGAATCCGCTCGAGCCGCTGGCGGGCGGCCTGGCAGCCCTGCGTCAGCGCCTGCTGTTCAGCTTCCCAGCGGGCCAGGAAAGCCTGCGGGTCGCTGTCGAAGGCCAGGCGGCGGCGGACGATCTCGGCGCGCTCGGCGGGGGCCGGCGAGCCCTCGAGGCTGACCTTGAGGCCGAAGCGGTCCAGCAGTTGCGGGCGCAACTCACCTTCCTCGGGGTTCATGGTGCCGATGAGCACGAAGCGCGCCGGATGCCGGTGGGACAGGCCGTCGCGCTCCACCAGGTTCAGGCCGCTGGCGGCCACGTCCAGCAGCAGGTCCACCAGGTGGTCCGGCAGCAGGTTCACCTCGTCCACATAGAGCACGCCGCCATGGGCGCGGGCCAGCAGGCCGGGGGAGAAGCGCGCGCGGCCTTCGCCCAGGGCGGCGTCCAGGTCCAGGGTGCCGACGATACGGTCCTCGCTGGCGCCCAGGGGCAGGGTGACGAAGGTGCGCTGCGGCAGCAGGTCGGCGATGCCCCGCGCCAGGGTGGACTTGGCCATGCCCCGGGGCCCTTCGATCAGCACGCCGCCGATGGCGGGGTCGATGGCGGCGAGGTAGAGCGCGAGCTTCAATTCGTCGGCGCCGACCACGGCACTCAGGGGATAGTGGGCAAGCTCGGACATGGCGGTTTCCTACAAAAACATGGCAGGCATGGTAGCGAAAGGTCGTTGTAGCCGATAGAAATCAGTGATTGAACGGCGGATCGGGATGCAGTAGGTTAACCAGCATTCGCTTTGGAGATCGTCATGTCGCACCTCGCTTCCACTTCGCTCAACGCTGCTCCGGCCCAGGCCGTGGCGGGCGTGCGCGTGGTCGCGGCGACCCGCTATTTCCACGGGTATTGGTTTAGCCACGGGCTGACCTGATACCCATCAGGCGGCCCACTCCAGCAGGGTCGCCGCCAAAGCTCCACGAAACCCCCGGTCGGCAACCCGACCGGGGGTTTTTGTTTTCCGACGGTCCACAAGACCACCACGACGTTACCGAGGATCGCACCATGATCAGCTACCGCAACGACTACCGCTATTACCGCACCGACTGGCGATTTAGCCGCTCCACCCGCATCCCCACACCGACAAGTCGAACACCCAGTTAGTGCGCCGCGCGCGGACCCGCCGCGCCGGCCGAGGAACCCAGCATGAATTCGTCCGTTTCCGCCCTGTCCACCGCCGCCCAGCCCCTGCACGTCGTCGCCCTGGATACGGCCCCGTCGCCTTCCCGTAGCACCCGCCCCCTGCCCACGCCCGCCGAGTTGCGCCGGCGCCTGCCGCTCTCCGTCGAACTCGCCCGCCAGATCCGCGCCCAGCGCGAAGCCGTGCGCGCGGTACTGGACGGCGAGGACCCGCGCCTGCTGGTGGTGGTCGGCCCCTGTTCGATCCACGACCCCGATGCCGCCCTCGACTACGCCCGCCGCCTGGCGGCGCTGGCGCCGCTGGTGAGCGACCAGTTGCTGCTGGTGATGCGCGCCTACGTCGAGAAGCCGCGCACCACCGTGGGCTGGAAGGGCCTGGTGTACGACCCGCACCTGGACGGCAGCGGCGACATGGCCGAGGGCCTGGCGCTGAGCCGTCGGCTGATGCTGGAGATCGCCGGACTGGGCCTGCCGGTGGCCACCGAGTTGCTGCAGCCGCTGGTGGCGGGCTACCTGGACGATGCACTGAGCTGGGCGGCCATCGGCGCGCGCACCAGCGAGTCGCAGATCCACCGCGAGATGGTCAGCGGCCTGGACCTGCCGGTGGGCTTCAAGAACGGCACTGACGGCGGCCTCGGCATCGCCACCGACGCCATGCGCTCGGCGGCCCACGCCCACCAGCACTTCGGCCTCGACGCCCAGGGCCGTCCGGCGCTGGTGGAAACCGCCGGCAACCCGGACACCCACCTGGTGCTGCGTGGCGGCCACAAGGGCCCGAACCATGACGCCGCCAGTGTGCAGGCGGCCCGCGAAGGGCTGGAGAAGCTGGGCATCGCGCCGCGCATCCTGGTGGACTGCAGCCATGCCAACAGCGGCAAGGACCCGCTGCGCCAGCCGGCGGTGCTGGCGGACGTGATCGACCAGCGCCTGGCCGGCCAGGACGCCCTGCGCGGGGTGATGATCGAGAGCCACCTGTTCGACGGCGCCCAGTCGCTCTCCTGCGACCTGCGCTACGGCGTGTCCATCACCGATGGCTGCCTGGGCTGGGCGGGGACCGAGGCGATGCTGCTGGAGGCGGCGGCGCGCCTGCGGGGGTGAAGGCTCAGCGGGCCAAGTTTCCCTCACCCCCGGCCCCTCTCCCTCTGGGAGAGGGTTGGGGTGAGGGTGGTTTCCAGCCGCAGGTTGCCATCGACAACCTGCCGAACTCACTGCTCCTCGATATCCAGCAACAGGTCCTCGATGGCCTCGCGGTAGTCCCCCGGTTCCTCCCACAGGCCGCGCTGCTGGGCTTCCAGCAGGCGCTCGACGATGTCGCGCAGGGACTCGGGGTTGTGCTGCTGGAGGAAGGCGCGGGTGTCGGCATCCAGCAGGTAGGCCTCGGCCAGCAGGGCGTACTGGTGGTCGTCCACCAAGCGGGTGGTGGCGTCGAAGGCGAACAGGTAGTCCACCGTCGCGGCCAGTTCGAAGGCGCCCTTGTAGCCGTGGCGCTTCATGCCGGCGATCCACTTGGGGTTGGCGGCGCGGGCGCGCACCACCCGGCCCAGTTCTTCCCGCAGGCTGCGGATGCGCGGCAGGTCCGGCTGGCTGTGGTCGCCGTGGTAGCTGGCGACTTTCTGGCCTCGCAGGGTCTCGGCGGTGGCGAGCATGCCGCCCTGGAACTGGTAGTAGTCGTTGGAATCGAGGATGTCGTGTTCGTGGTTGTCCTGGTTCTGCAGCACCGCCTGCAGCCCTTCCAGGCGCTCGCCGAAACGTTGCCGGGCGGGGGTACCGGCATCGCTGGCGCCGTAGGCGTAGCCGCCCCAGTTGAGGTAGGCCTCGGCCAGGTCGGAACGGGTTTCCCAGGTGCGGGCCTCGATCACCCCTTGCACGCCCGCACCGTAGGCACCGGGCTGGGCGCCGAACACCCGCCAGCCGGCTTCGCGCCGCGCCGCCTCGGCGGGCAGGCCTTCGCCTTCCAGGCGGGCGCGGTCCTGGCGCACGCGGGCGGCGAGGGGGTTGAGGTCGTCGGGCTCGTCCAGTTCCGCCACCGCCTGCACGGCGGCGTCGAACAGGCGGATGAGGTTGGCGAAGGCGTCGCGGAAGAAGCCCGAGACCCGCAGCGTCACGTCCACACGCGGGCGGTCCAGCAGCGACAGCGGGAGGATCTCGAAATCCTCCACGCGCTGGCTGCCGGCCTGCCACACCGGGCGCACGCCCAGCAGCGCCATGGCCTGGGCGAGGTCGTCGCCGCCGGTGCGCATGGTGGCGGTGCCCCAGACGGAGAGGCCGAGCTGGCGCAGGTGATCGCCTTCGTCCTGCAGGTGGCGCTCCAGCAGCAGGCTGGCGGACTGGAAGCCCAGGCGCCAGGCGGTGGGCGTGGGCAGGTTGCGCACGTCCAGGGTGAAGAAGTTGCGCCCGGTGGGCAGCACGTCGAGGCGCCCGCGACTGGGGGCGCCGCTGGGGCCGGGGGGTACGAAGCGCCCGTCCAGCGCGGTCAGCACGCCGCCGATCTCCGCCGCGCCGCAGGCGTCCAGGGCGGGGGCGATCACCTGCCGCAGGTTGTGGATAACCGCGTCGCTGGCGCGGCCGATGGCTTCGGCGGCCGGGTTGGCGATCAACCGGCGGGCCAGCAGTTCCAGGCGCTCGCGGGTGTCGCCGTTGCTGCGCCAGGGCTCGTCGCTGATGCCGTCGAGCACGGCGGGGCGCGGGCCTTCCCAGGGCTCGGCCCAGGAAAGGTCGAGCGGGTCGCGGCCGAGGTTCAGGTCGCTGGCGAGGGCGCGCAGCAGGCTGGCGTTGCCGCCCTTGCCGTCGCCCCGGGGGATGCGCACCAGGGACAGCAGGGTGTCGTCGCGCAGGCCCGCCACGGGGGACTCGCCGAACAGGTGCAGGCCGTCGCGGATCTGCGATTCCTTGAGGTCGCAGAGGTAGGCGTCGAGCTGCGGCAGCCAGCTGTCGGCGTCGTCGTTGAGGCTGAGCCCCAACTCGCGGTCGAGGGCGGTGGCCTTCACCAGTTCGAGGATCTCGCCGCGCAGCTGCACGGCCCGGCGCGGGTCGAGCAGGGAGGCGTCGTAGTACTCGTCGGCCAGGCGCTCCAGATCGCGCAGCGGGCCGTAGGTTTCGGCGCGGGTCAGCGGCGGCATCAGGTGGTCGATGATCACCGCCTGGGCGCGGCGCTTGGCCTGGGCCCCCTCGCCGGGGTCGTTGACGATGAAGGGGTAGATGTTCGGCAGCGGGCCCATGACCGCGTCCGGCCAGCATTCGGCGGACAGGCCGACGCCCTTGCCCGGCAGCCATTCGAGGTTGCCGTGCTTGCCGACGTGGACCAGCGCGTCGGCGCCGAACACTTCGCGCAGCCAGAAGTAGAACGCCAGGTAGCCGTGGGGCGGCACCAGCGACGGGTCGTGGTAGATGGCCGCCGGGTCCAGCTGGTAGCCCCGTGCCGGCTGGATGCCGACGAAGGCGAGGCCGAAGCGCAGGCCGGCGATCATCATCCGTCCGCTGCGGAACATCGGGTCCTGCTGCGGCTCGCCCCAGCGTTCGCGCACCGCGCGCTGGTTGGCCTCGGGCAGGCGCGCGAAGCAGGCGAGGTAGTCGGCGAGCGCCAGGCTCTGGGCGCAGGGGCGGGCGTCGAGGCTGTCGAGGTCATTGCTGACGCCGCCCAGCAGGCTGTGGATAAGTGCCGTGCCGCTCTCCGGCAGGCCGGCCACGGGGTAACCCTGCTGTTCCAGGGCGCGGAGGATGTTCAGCGCGCCGGCCGGGGTGTCGAGGCCCACGCCGTTGCCGATGCGGCCGTCGCGGGTGGGGTAGTTGGCGAGGATCAGCGCCACCCGCTTGTCGGCGTTGGGCTTGCGCGCCAGCAGCAGCCAGCGCCGCGCCAGCTCGGCGACGAAGTCCATGCGCTCGACGTGGGGCAGGTAGCAGACCACGTCGCTCTGGCTGCGCTCGCTGCGCCAGGCCAGGCCCTTGAAGCTGATGGCGCGGGTGATGAGGCGGCCGTCCAGCTCCGGCAGGGCGACGTGCATGGCCAGGTCGCGGGGGCCCAGGCCCTGGGCGTTGGCTTCCCATTGCGGCTGGTTGTCCAGGCTGCAGATGGCCTGGAACACCGGCACGTCACGGCGGAACGGCCGCAGGTTGGGGGCCTCGGGCGCGGACTGGGCGAAGCCGGTGGTGTTGATGATCAGCTCGGCGCCGGCCTCGTCCAGCCAGTCTTCGAGGGTGGCCAGGCAGGCGGCCTCCTTGAGGCTGGCGACGGCGATGGGCAGCGGGTTGAGGCCCTGGGCGGCGAGGCGCTCGCAGAAGGTGTCGAGGAAGCCGGTGTTCGCCGCCTGCAGGTGGGTGCGGTAGAACAGCAGCGCCACCACCGGCTGGTCGGCCCGCCAGTCGGCGCGCCAGTGCTCCAGCCCGGCGTTGGGCTGGCGCGGGTGGTAGACCGCGACACGGGGCAGCGGCCGGGGCTCATCCCAGGGCATCGCGCGGCCCAGGCAGCGGCTGGCCAGGCAGGCGAACAGCTGCCGGGCGTTGTCCAGCCCGCCCTGGCGCAGGTAGTGCCAGTAGCGCTCGGCGTCTTCGGCGGGGACGGTGCAGAGCCGCGCCAGCTCCGGGTCGGGGCGGTCGTCACCGGGTACCAGGATCAGCCTGGCACCGCGCTCGGCCAGGGCGACCAGTTGCTCGATGCCGTAGCGCCAGTAGCCGACGCCGCCGTGCACCGAGATGAGGATGACCTTGGCGTGCTGCAGCACCTCGTCGACGTAGAGGTCCACCGAGGCGTGGTTCTGCAGCTGCATGGGGTTGGCCAGGCGCAGGCTCGGGTAGTCCTCCGGCAGCTCGCGGGCGGCCTCGGCCAGCAGCGCCAGGTGCGAGTCGCCGCTGCAGAGGATGACCAGCTCGGCGGGGGTCTGGGCGAGGTGGGCGATGCCGTCTTCGGGGACGAAACCGCCGGGCTGGGTGCGCAGGAGGTGCATTTACTCCCCTCTCCCCACGGGAGAGGGGCCGGGGGTGAAGGCTGTCTCCGAGCGCTGGGGGCTTCCCTCACCCCAGCCCTCTCCCGGAGGGAGAGGGTGCAGTCCGCGCTTCACGCCAGTGCCGTGCGCAGTTCGTTGGCGATGGCGGCCGGGTCCAGGTCCTGGCCGATCACCACCAGGCGGGTGCTGCGGGTTTCGTCGCTGCGCCAGGCGCGGTCGAAATGCTTGTCGAAGCGCTTGCCGACGCCCTGCACCAGCAGGCGCATGGGCTTGCCGGCGACGGCGACGAAGCCCTTGATGCGCAGGATGGGATGGCGCTCCACCAGTTGGCCGAGGGCGGCGAGCAGGGCGCGCTCGTCCACGTCCGGGAGGTCGACGTGGAAGGAGTCGAACTCGTCGTGGTCGTGGTCCTCGTGTTCTTCGTGATCGTGGTGGGTGGGGCGGCTGTCGATGTGCGCCTCGGCCTCGGCGTTCAGGCCCAGCAGCACGTCCAGCGGCAGCTTGCCGGACGCGGCTTCCACCACCTTCACCGCCGGCGGCAGCTCTTCGCTGACTTCGGCGCGCACGGCGGCCAGGGTCTCGGCATCCAGCAGGTCGCTCTTGTTGAGGATCACCAGGTCGGCGCTGGCCAGCTGGTCCTCGAAAAGTTCGTGCAGGGGCGATTCGTGGTCGAGGTTCGGGTCCTGCTTGCGCTGTTCGTCCACCTGGTCGGGGAAGGCGGCGAAGGTGCCGGCGGCCACGGCGGGGCTGTCGACCACGGTGATCACCGCGTCCACGGTGCAGGCGTTGCGGATCTCGGGCCACTGGAAGGCCTGCACCAGCGGCTTGGGCAGGGCCAGGCCGGAGGTCTCGATGAGGATCTGGTCGAGGTCGCCACGGCGCGCCACCAGCTCGCGCATGACCGGGAAGAACTCCTCCTGCACGGTGCAGCACAGGCAGCCGTTGGCCAGTTCGAAGACGCGGCCTACGGCTTCTTCCTCGCTGCAGCCGATGCTGCATTGCTTGAGGATGTCGCCGTCGATGCCCAGTTCGCCGAATTCGTTGACGATCACCGCGATGCGGCGACCCTGGGCGTTGTCCAGCATATGGCGGAGCAGGGTGGTCTTACCGGCGCCGAGGAAGCCGGTGACGATGGTGACGGGGAGCTTGGCCAGGGTTTTCATGCGCGCCTCTCAGGTGCTCTATGGCGGGCATGACGAATGCGGCGGGCAAGGGCCCGCGCCGGGAATTCGCCACCGGATCACCCCGCCCGGTTGTCTGGAATCTGTGCGAGGCAGGTCTCCTGGCTCACAGCCTGGCGCGGGGCGCCGCCGGGTCCGCCTTCCCGCCCGTGGGGCAGTGGCTGTGGACAGGGCATCGGCTGTTTACAGTTGCGGGGGCAGCCGTGGCTTGGACCACGTTCCCTCTTAGCTCCAGCCTTCGCTGGAGAACCTCGAAAGGACGGAAGGCTACGCAGGGCCCGGCCGGCGGTCAATCGCGTCGGTTGACGCCTTGTCGGGCCCGTGCTGTCCTTGCGCGGATTTTTCCCGACCGGTCGCCTGCCACGCCATGAATCGCGCTGCTCCCCCCATGACGCCGCTTTCGCTGGTGGCCGGTTTCGGCTGCCGCCAGGGCTGCACGGCGGCGGAGCTGGGGGCGTTGCTGGAGGCCTGCCTGGCCGAGGCCGGGGTGCCGGCGGCGAGCCTGGCGGCGCTGGCGACCCGGGAGGACCGCGCCCTTGAGCCGGGCCTGCGGGCGCTGGCGGCGGAGCGGAACCTGCCGTTGCAGGGCGTTGCCCCCGAGGTGCTGAACGCCCTGGAGGCCCGCCTGAACCAGCCGTCCGAGCGGGTCCGCGCCCTGGCCGGCAGTGCGGGGGTGGCCGAGGCGGCGGCCCTGGCGCTGGCCGATCGACTGGGGCAGGGGCCGGCGTGGCTGGTGCTCGATAAACGCCGCAGCGCCCGCGCCACCTGTGCGCTGGCCTGCATCCACCTGGAGGCCCAACGGCCATGACGGTCTATTTCATCGGCGCCGGCCCCGGCGATCCGGAACTCATCACGGTCAAGGGCCAGCGGCTGATCCGCAGCTGCCCGGTGATCCTCTACGCCGGCTCGCTGGTGCCGGAGGCGGTGCTGGAGGGGCACCGGGCGGAGCGGGTGGTGAACACCGCCGAGCTGCACCTGGAGCAGATCGTCGCGCTGCTGGCCGAGGCCCATGCCCGGGGCCAGGACGTGGCGCGGGTGCATTCGGGCGATCCGTCGCTGTACGGCGCCATCGGTGAGCAGATCCGTCACCTGCGCGAGCGGGGTATTCCCTACGAGATCGTTCCGGGCGTGACGGCCACGGCGGCCTGTGCGGCGCTGCTGGGCTGCGAGCTGACGCTGCCGGAGGTGTCGCAGACGCTGATCCTCACCCGCCACGCCAGCAAGACGCGAATGCCCGAGGGCGAGTCCCTGGGGGACCTGGCCCGTCACCGGGCGACCCTGGCGATCCACCTGGGGGTGAGCCGGATCGAGGAGATCGTCGCCGAGCTGCTGCCGCACTACGGCCCGGCCTGCCCGGTGGCGGTGATCCACCGGGCGAGCTGGCCGGACCAGGCCCAGGTCACCGGCACCCTCGCCGACATCGCCGAAAAGGTGCAGGCCGTGGGCTTCCGGCGGACCGCGCTGATCCTGGTGGGCGAGGTGCTGGCGGCCGAGGGCTTCGCCGATTCGTCCCTCTACCGCGCCGGTCATGCGCATCTCTACCGCCCGACGAAACCCCTGCCGCCACGCGGCTAGTGACGTGAGGCGGTGAAACCCGCAGAATGCGGCTCTTGTGCGGCGGGCAAATGGTCCGCCCGATCCTTCTAACCGGCTTTAAGCGACCCTTTTCCCTATGCGAATGCGCTTGATGCTGTTGGGTGGCGGCAACTCCCTCGGACAGGCGCTGATCCGTCTCGGCGCCGAGGAAGACATCGGTTTTCTCGCTCCGCGTCCGCCCGAACAGGGCTGGGACGCCGCCAGCCTGACGCAGCTGCTCGATGACACCCGGCCCGATGCCGTGGTCAATCTCGCCTACTACTTCGACTGGTTCCAGGCCGACGAGGTCAGTGAAGACCGCCTGTCGGCCCAGGAGCGCGGGGTCGAACGTCTCGCCGAACTCTGCCAGCACCACGGCATCGTGCTGCTGCAGCCTTCCAGCTACCGCGTGTTCGACGGCTCCCGTGCCACCGCCTACAGCGAAAAGGACGAGACCTTGCCCCGCAGCGTGCGCGGCCAGGCCCTCCTGCGCATGGAGCAGAGCGTCCGTGCGGCCTGCCCGAAACATGTGCTGCTGCGCTTCGGCTGGCTGCTGGACGACAGCCGCGACGGCTCGCTGGCGCGCTTCCTGGCGCGTG
Organism: Pseudomonas furukawaii; assembly: GCF_002355475.1. NCBI lineage: Bacteria > Pseudomonadati > Pseudomonadota > Gammaproteobacteria > Pseudomonadales > Pseudomonadaceae > Metapseudomonas > Metapseudomonas furukawaii. Next base: position 687,488 of record NZ_AP014862.1, read on the forward strand.
CCGAGCAGGCTGACGAGATCTGCCTGGCGGACGACCGTCGCGGCAACCCCACGCCGGTGGACGATGCCGCCCGGGTGCTGCTGGCGGTGCTCAAGCAACTGGATTGCGCTGCGCCGCTCTGGGGCACCTACCACTACGGGGGGCACGAGGCGACCACGCCGCTCGCCCTGGGCCAGGCGCTGCTCGCCGAGGCCCGCAGCCTGCACCCGCTGAAGGTGCAGGACATCACGCCCCAGGCCCATGCCGCCCGTCCCGACGCGGCGGAAGAGCCGCAGAACGCGGTGCTGGCCTGCAAGAAGATCCTCCACACCTTCGGCATCAAGCCCCGTGCCTGGCGCGCGGCCCTTCCGACCCTGCTGGACCGTTACTATCGCCATGCCTGATTCCCCGATCCTGATCACCGGCGGTGCCGGCTTCATCGGTTCCCACCTGGCCGACGCGCTGCTCGCCCGGGGCCACGCGGTGCGGGTACTGGACAACCTGTCCACCGGCAAGCGCGACAACCTGGCGCTGGACAATCCCCGGCTCGAACTGATCGAGGGCGACGTGGCCGACGCCGCCCTGGTGGCGCGGGCCATGGCCGGATGCAAGGGGGTCGCGCACCTGGCGGCGGTGGCCTCGGTACAGGCTTCGGTGGACGACCCGGTGGCCACCCACCAGAGCAACTTCATCGGCACCCTGAATGTCTGCGAAGCCATGCGCCAGCAGGGGGTGAAGCGCGTGCTCTTCGCCTCCAGCGCGGCCGTCTATGGCCAGAACGGCGAAGGCCGGGCCATCGACGAGGACACGCCCAAGTCGCCCCTGACGCCCTACGCGGTGGACAAGCTGGCCAGCGAGCAGTACCTGGACTTCTACCGCCGCCAGCATGGCCTGGAGCCGGCGGTGTTCCGCTTCTTCAATATCTTCGGTCCGCGCCAGGACCCGTCTTCGCCCTATTCGGGCGTGATCAGCATCTTCACCGAGCGAGCCCTCGCGGGCACCCCGATCACGGTGTTCGGCGACGGCGAGCAGACCCGTGATTTCGTCTATGTCGGCGACCTGGTGCAGGTGCTGGTCCAGGCCCTGGAACAGGACTGGCTGGAAGTCGGCGCGGTGAACGTCGGCCTCAACCAGGCCACCAGCTTGAAGGAGTTGCTGGCGGCCATCGGCGACGTGCTGGGTGGACTGCCCCCGATCACCCATGCCGAGGCACGCGCGGGCGACATCCGCCATTCCCGCGCCAATAACGCCCGCCTGCTGCTGCGCTACGACTTCCCCAAGCCGACGCCGCTGCGCGAGGGCGTGGCCCGCCTGCTGGGGCGCTGAACGCTGTCCAGGGGCGCGTAGCTTTGCCCCCTCGCCGCCTCTCTTCCCGCGCATTCCCGACGATCAAAAAAGGCGCCCGAAGGCGCCTTGAAGCAGGGAGTGATCCCCAGGGAGTGTGTGACCTCAGAACTTGTAGCCGACGCCGACCATGTAGACCCAGGGGTCCACGTCCACGTCGACCTTGACCTTGCCCACGCCGGCCAGGTCGGTGGTGGCGGTGGTGTCGATGTCGATGTACCAGACGGCGGCGTTCAGCAGGACGTTGTCGGTCAGCATGTAGTCCATGCCCACCTGGGCGGCCAGGCCCCAGGAGTCGTCCAGTTCCAGGTCGCTGAAGCCCTGGGACTTGCGCTGGCCGGTCAGGCTCTCGTCGAAGATCAGGGTGTAGTTCAGGCCGGCACCGACGTAGGGCTGGAAGGCGGAGCCCGGGTCCATCGGGTAGTACTGCAGGCTGAGGGTCGGCGGCAGGTGCTTGATGTCGCCCAGCTTGCCGTCCAGGGCGCCGAGGCCCTTGACGCCCACTTCATGCTTGAAGGGGGTGGCGGCCAGCAGTTCCAGACCGACATGGTCGGTGAGCATGTAGGTGCCGGTCAGGCCCAGCTGGGTGTCGCTGTCGAGGGTGGCCTTGGTGCCGCCCACCTTGCCGCCCGCGATGGACAGGGCGGAGCTGTCTTCGTTCGGATCAACGGTGGCGGCGCCCGCGCGGATGATCACATCGCCGGCCTTGTGGGCCTGGGCCAGGGGCGAGGCGATGGCGAGGGCGAGCAGGGAGGCGGTGAGAAGATGCTTGCGCATGGAAAGCTCCAGTCGGTTCTAAGTGTGTTGGACTGGGGCCAGTTTCGGTAATTAGCTAGCTTCGTATCTTGATCCAGAGCAATGTGCCGGCGGGAAGCGCACTGTCGTATCAGTGGGCTTGCCCGCGAAAAGGCGTTCGCGATCAAGCCCGTCCCGAAGCACTCAGCTGGAGGGCGACTCGTAGGGGTAGATCTTGCTGGCTTCCATCTGGTAGCCCGCTTCGGCCAGCTCGCTGCTGCTGGGCTTCACCTGCATCGGGCCCTCGATCCAGAAGGGCTGGTAGAGGGCGTCCATCAGCACGCCCAGTTCGCTCCTCACGTGGACGATCTGGTTGGACGGTGGCGGCGGCACATGGATGCAGGCACCGAAATAGGGAACCAGCAGGAACTCGGTGACGCGGCCTTCCTCGGTCACGTCCAGGGGCACGATGTAGCCCGGCAGCTTCACTTCCTGGCCATCCAGCGACTCGACCACGGGGGCCGCCGGCGACTGTTGGCCGGCGGCGGGACCGGCCTCGGCGTTGAGGGTGTCCCCCAGTTGCGACAGGTCATGGATGGGCGCCGGTGGCGGGGGCGGCGGGGCGCCTTCGGGGATCATTTCCGACCAGGTGAGCTCACGCGCCTCGCCAGCCCAGAGCGGGGAGGAGAGGGTCAGCAGCAGGGCCAGCAGGATGGGTTTCATGGGGGACTCACAGGCGAATGGACAGGCCGTCGGCCAGTGACTGCCGGTAGGCACGCCAGGCTGGCACCGCGCCCATCAGCAGGGCGGCGCTCAGGATAGCGCCGAGCAGCGTCCACTCATAGGGGCTGGGCAGCGCCAGCGGCAGGTAGAGGCCGTAGCTGGCCTGCACGTAGCCCTGGCTGAGGCCGATCCCCAGGTACAGCAGGCCCAGCCCCAGTGCCGCACCGGCCAGGGCCAGGCTGAAGGCTTCCAGCACCAGCAGGCTGCCGATGTGCCAGGAGCGTGCGCCCACGGAGCGGAGGATGGCCATTTCCCGCCGGCGCTCGTTGAGGCTGGTGAGGATGGCCGTGAGCATGCCGATCAGCCCGGTGAGCACCACGCACAGCGAGACCACGAACAGCGCCTTCTCGGCGGTCCCCATCAGGCTCCACAACTCCTGCAGGGCGACGCCGGGAAGCACCGCCAGCAGGGGCTCGCCGCGGTACTCGTTGATCTGCCGTTGCAGGGCGAAGGTGGCGATCTTGCTGTTCAGGCCCAACAGGAAGGCGGTGATGGCCTTGGGTTGCAGGTCCATGGCACGGGCCTGCTCGGCGCTGACCTTGCCGGCGCCCCGGGCGGGCACGCCGTTCTGCCAGTCCACGTGCAACGCCTCCATGCCCGCGAGGGAGATGTGCAGGGTGCGATCCACCGGCGTGCCGGTGCGTTCGAGGATGCCGACCACGGTGAAGGGCTTGTCGTCGTGCTGCACCAGGCTGACGGTGCTGACGCCGTGGGCCAGCACGATGCGGTCCCCCAGCCTGTACTTCAGCGCCTCGGCCACTTCGGCGCCGAGCACCACCTCGAACAGGTCGCTGAACGGCTTGCCCTCGGCCAGGGCCAGGGAGCGGCCGCGCCCGTAGCGATAGTGCTCGAAGTAGGCGGGGCTGGTGCCCATCACCCGGTAGCCCTTGTGGGAGTCGCCGAGGGAGAGGGGAATGGCCCATTTGACCCGCTTGTCCTGGGCGATGGCCTCGAAGCTGTCCCAGCGGATGTTGTTGGTGGCGTTGCCGATGCGGAACACGGAGTAGAGCAGCAGGTTCACCGAGCCGGAGCGGGCGCCGACGATCAGGTCGGTGCCGCTGATGGTGCTGGCGAAGCTGGCGCGGGCTTCGGTGCGCACGCGCTCCACGGCCAGCAGCAGGCAGACCGAGAGGGCGATGGCGAAGACCGTGAGCAGGGCGGTGAAGCGGCGGTTGGCGAGGCTCGCCAGGGCCAGTCTCAGCAGGTGCATCTCAGTCTTCCTCCAGGCGCGCGGCCCGGTTCAGGTCGGCCAGGGACAGGCTGCGGTCGAACAGCGGCGCCAGGCTCTGGTCATGGCTGACGAACAGCAGGCTGGAGCCGGCTTCGCGGCATTCGGCGAACAGCAGGCCGAGGAAGGCCTCGCGGGCGTCGGCGTCCAGGGCCGAGGTGGGCTCGTCGGCGATCACCAGCTCCGGCTGGCCGATCAGCGCGCGGGCAGCGGCGACCCGTTGCTGCTGGCCGATGGACAGGGCGTCGGCGCGGCGCAGCAGCAGGTCCTCCTTCAAGCCCAAGTGGCGCAGCAGCGTGGCGGCGGCGTTGTCGACGCTGCCGTGGCGCTGGCACGCGCGCTCGGCCCGCAACCGGGAGAAGCGGCAGGGCAACTCGACGTTCTCGCGGACCGAGAGGAAGGGCAGCAGGTTGAACTGCTGGAAGATGTAGCCGGTGTGATCGACGCGGAAGCGGTCGCGGGCGCTGGCGGACAGGCTCGCCAGGTCCTGGCCCAGCAGCCGGATGGAACCGCGTCCCGGTTTCTGCACACCGCCCAGCAGGCCCAGCAGGGTGGTCTTGCCGCTGCCGCTGGGGCCCTTGAGAAAGAGGCTTTCGCCAAAATTGAGGTGGAACTCGGGAATGTCCAGCAGTTCCGGGTGGCCGGGCCAGGCGAAGCCCAGCCCCTGGAGTTCGATCAGTGTCTGGCTCATGGGAAAACCGCCGGGTTGCCCCGGCGGGTTCTGTGGCGGGTTAGAAGCTCAGGCGGGGGCTGGAGGGCGTGAGCTCCGCACCCTGCTGGCCATTGGGGCCGATGAGTTGTACCTGAATTTTCTGGGTGGCGGGGAACTGCTTGAACAGGGGCGCGAGGTCCAGGGACTCCAGTGCGGAAGGCGTGGCGCATTCGAGCTGGTAGTGGGCGTGGATATCGCTGTGCTCGTGCTCGTGCGCATGGTCGTCGGCCTTGTCATGGTCATGGTCACCGAACAGCGGGCTCTCCAGCTCCTGGGCGCTGACTCGGCAGCCGGCCTGGGCAGGCAGGTCGAAGAGTGCCAGGGGCTGCTCCAGGCTGGCGCGGACACCGGCGACCTTGGCCTTGTCGGCGTCGCTCCGGGCGGCGTGCTCGAAGCCCACCAGGTTCATGGCGGGGCTTTCCAGCTCCAGCTCCAGGGTCTTGCCGTCCAGTGCCGCGTTCAGTCGGGCCACGCCGTGCTCGTGGGCGGCGAGGCTGCCATGTTCGTGGTCGTGGTCGTGCTCATGAGCCTGGGCGGCCAGCGGCAGCAGGGCGAAGGGCAGGGCGAGCAGCAGGCGATGCATCGAGGGAACCTCCAGGCGGGGGTGAAAGAGTGGGTTACGTTATAACAAATGTAGGCAGCCTGCCAGCGCCGTGGGAGCATTGCCCATCGATTCCTGGAGGAGCCAGAGATGCTGCGCATACGAGGACGGATCGGCGATTGGCCGGTGGACCTGACGGTGGAGATGGAGGCCGAGGACTGGGACCGGTTGGCCAGCCGCTTGAGTCTCGAGACCCAGGCCCCGGCCGCGTCGATGGCCACGGGCCCGGTCGCGGCTCCGCGCAACGATGCGTTGTGGGACACCGCGCGGCAGTTGTTGCGCGAGGCCGGGCAGATGGAGGGGCCACGCCTGCTGGCGGCCCTCGAGGCGCTGGCGGGCGGGCCGGCGGCGGGCAAGCGCCTGCTGGTGCGCCTGCGCCACTGCGCCGAGGTGCAGGTGGACGCGGGCGAGGATGCGCCGCTGTACCGGTGGAAAGGGTGATCGACGGAGCCGGGGTGACTGCCTCGCGGCTTGGAAGCCCGACCCGCGAGACGGAAGCCGGGCTCCCTTGGCCGATCAGTAGATCGCGTTGTACAGCTTGCGACGGTAGGTGGCGACCAGCGGATGGTCGTTGCCGAGCAGGTCGAACACCTGTAGCAGCGTCTTGTGGGGCAGGCCGTTCTCATAGCCGCGATTGCGCACGAAGAGCTTCAGCAGGGCGTCCAGTGCGGGCTCGTATTGCTGGCGGGCCAGTTGCTGGACCGACAGTTGGTAGGCCGCCTCGTCGTCTCCCGCATTCTGGGCCAGGCGCGATTTAAGGTCGGCCACTTCCGGCAGGTCGGCCGCCTGGCGAAGGAAGGTCAGTTGGGCGCGGGCGCCGGCCAGTGCCTGTTTGTGCTCATCGCTCTTCACCGCGTTGAGGACGGTTTCCGCCTCGCCCAGTTCACCGCGTTCGGCCAGGCAGCGGGCGTAGAGGATCAGCCCGGCGGCGTTGGTGTTGTCCTCGGTGAGCAACTGCTTGAGCAGGTTCTCCGCCTCGGCGATGCGGCCCTCGCTGAAGGCGGCCTGGGCGGCATCGAGCAGGTTGCCCTCGGGGGTGGCGGGCGGTTGGACGTGGGGCTCGAGCATGGCGCGGATGGCGGACTCCGGCTGGGCGCCGGCGAACCCGTCCACCGGCTGGCCGTCCTTGAACAGCACCACGGTGGGCAGGCTGCGGATTCCGAAGCGCATGACGATGTCCTGCTCGATGTCGCAGTTCACCTTGGCCAGCAGGAGCTCGCCCTGGTAGGACTCGGCGATCTGCGCCAGCAGCGGCATCAGGGCCTTGCAGGGGGCGCACCAGTCCGCCCAGAAGTCGACCAGTACGGGCTTGTGGAAGGAGTTCTGGATTACGGACTGCTCGAAGTCGGTACTGGTGGCGTCGAAGATATAGGACGTGTCGCTCATCGGAGTTCTCGGTGGCGCGAAGGGGTGGGCGAATGATACGGCCGGCGGTGGGGGATGAATATGCCCGCGCGAGCACGAAGGGTGCAGTTGGCCCGGCCGCGAAGCGATGCCCGCAAGGGCACCCTTCAGCGAATCGCGTGGTACAGGCTCACCTTGCGGAATTCCGCCGGCTCGGCCAGGTCCGGCCAGGTGCAGGCGTCCAGCACCGCCAGGCGGGTGTAGAGCGGGTGCTGGAAGTCGCGGACCCGGGAGTCGGCCACCAGGGCCTGGCGGCCGCGGGTCAGGAAATGGTCCAGCAGCGGCAGGTTGGCGCGGTCGTAGAGCACATCGGCCACTATGACCAGGTCGAAACGATCCTCCTCCCGGAAGAAGTCGTCGGAGTACTGGAGTTCCACGCCGTTCAATTCGGCATTGGCCCGGCAGGATGCCAGGGCCAGCGGATCCAGGTCGCAGGCCACCACTTCCTGAGCGCCGGCCCTGGCCGCGGCGATGGCGGCGACGCCTGAACCGGCGCCGAAGTCCAGTACCCGCTTGCCCCGCACCCACTCCGGCTTGTCCGCCAGCCAGCGGGCCAGGGCCAGGCCGCTGGCCCAGCAGAAGCACCAGTAGGGCGGTTCTTCGAGGATGCGTCGGGTTTCCTCCGGGCTGAAGGCCCGATCCATGTTGTCAGGATCGATCAGCCAGAGGCGCAGGTCGGTGCCGGGCAGCGTTTCCGCGCTCAGCCGGGCGTCTCCCAGCAACTCGGTGATGGCCTGCTGCAGCACGTCGGGAGGCGTCATGGCGCCGGTACCAGTTGCAGCGGGCCGAGGGCGCGGGAGTCCGGCTGCAGAATGGGCACGGGCGGCAGTCGCTGGATCAGCCGGCCGGACTGGCTGACCCGGACGCGCAGCTCCACCCGTTCGCCCCGGGGGAAGTAGGCCGGGTTGAACAGCAGGCGAAAGGGCAGGGGGCCGCCGTTGCCGTTCAGGGTCAGGCTGCCCAGCAGGCGTTGGGGACGATCCCGGGTATCCACGGACAGCAGGGCCAGTTCCACATCGCTGCCGGTGGGCGGTACCTGCAGCACGCCACTGAGTTCCCGCAGGTGGGCCGGGGTGGCTTCGATCCAGGGTTCGGGTGCGGCCGCCGGGGCCTGCCGGGGGGCGGGCTCGTCGCTGGCGCAGCCGGCCAGCAGGGTGGCGAGGAGGAGGGATAGGAGTCGGCGCATCGTGGCTTCCTGTTCTCTGTGCGCGGGCCTTATAGCCTAAAGCCCTCGGCTTGTCTTGCCTTGGGGATGCGCTACCATGGACCCCCTTTTTTCATCGATGCCCAGCGAACGCCATGCACTGTCCCTTCTGCGGCGCCCATGACACCAAGGTCATTGATTCCCGGCTGGTCGCCGAGGGCGATCAGGTGCGCCGCCGCCGGGAATGCCTGGCCTGCGAGGAACGTTTCACCACCTTCGAGACCGCCGAACTGGTGATGCCCCGCCTGATCAAGCAGGACGGCAGCCGCCAGCCCTTCGACGAGGAGAAACTGCGCGCCGGGATGCAGCGGGCGCTGGAAAAGCGCCCGGTGAGCATCGAGCGCCTGGAAGCCGCCATCGCCCATATCAAGCACAAGCTGAGGGCCACCGGCGAGCGTGAGGTGAAGTCCCGCGTCCTCGGCGAACTGGTGATGGCCGAACTGCAGAAGCTCGACGAGGTCGCCTACATCCGTTTCGCCTCGGTCTACCGTCGTTTCCAGGATCTCAACGAATTCCGCGAGGAAATCGAGCGCCTGGCCCGCGAACCGTCCAAAGACTGATGGCCGGCCAGGATCAGGCCTTCATGGCCCGCGCCCTGGAGCTGGCGCGCAAGGGGCTCTACTCCACCCATCCCAATCCCCGAGTCGGTTGCGTGATCGTCCGCGACGGCCAGGTGGTGGGCGAAGGCTGGCATGTGCGCGCCGGCGAACCCCATGCCGAGGTCCACGCCCTGCGCCAGGCCGCCGAGCGGGCTCGTGGCGCCACGGCCTACGTGACCCTGGAACCCTGCAGCCATCACGGCCGCACGCCGCCCTGCGCCGATGCCCTGGTGGCGGCGGGCGTGGGCCGCGTGGTGGCGGCGATGCAGGACCCCAACCCGCAGGTGGCCGGGCGCGGCCTCAAACGTCTTGAGGACGCCGGCATCGCGGTGTCCAGCGGGGTCCTGGAGGCCGAAGCGAAAGCCCTGAACGCCGGGTTCATCAAGCGCATGGAGCAGGGCTTGCCCTTCGTCCGGGTCAAGCTGGCCATGAGCCTGGATGGCCGCACCGCCATGGCCAGCGGCGAAAGCCAGTGGATCACCGGTCCGGCCGCGCGTGCCGCCGTGCAACGCCTGCGGGCGCGCGCCAGTGTGGTGCTGACCGGCGCCGACACGGTGCTGATGGATGCCGCCCGCCTGACCGTGCGCCCCGACGAGCTGGGCCTGGACGCCGAACTCACGGCGCTGGCCGCCAGCCGCCCGCCGCTACGGGTGCTGGTGGACGGTCGCCTGCGGGTACCGTCAGACGTGCCTTTCTTCCAGGCCGGACCGGCCCTGGTGGCCACCGCCCTCGAAGGCCGGGAGGCGCCGGCGGGGCATGAGCTGATCGCTGTTCCCGGCGCCGATGGCCGGGTGGATCTGCGTCGCCTGCTGGAGGCGCTGGCTTCCCGTGGTGTCAATGAGGTGCTGGTGGAAGCCGGCCCGCGCTTGGCGGGCGCCTTCGCCCAGGCCGGTCTGGTGGACGAGTACCAGATCTTCTTCGCCGGCAAGTTCCTCGGCTCCGGCGCCCGCCCCCTGCTGGACTGGCCGCTGGAGCGGATGGCCGAGGCGCCGGAACTGAGCATCGTCGAGGTGCGCGCCGTGGGAGAGGACTGGCGAGTCATCGCCGTGCCCCGACTTCCTGCCTGAATCCGGGTCGTGGCACATGGCCGCGACAGCCGATGCACAATCCCCGTGACTGTGATAAAACGCCTGCCAGCCCGTTCCCGCGAACGGGCTGAAACGTTCTCAGGGCGGGGTGCAAGTCCCCACCGGCGGTGATGGCATCCTCGATGCCTAGCCCGCGAGCGCTTCCCGGCCGCCACGGCGACGGGAAGGTCAGCAGACCCGGTGTGATCCCGGGGCCGACGGTAACAGTCCGGATGAAGAGAGAACGGGATAGCCTGCCAGGGCCGAGGTGCGTCCGCGCCCCTGCCGGTCAGGTCCCCTTCGATCCGATATGCCCTGTTTTTCACGAAACAGGAGTCCCATCGATGTCACATGCACCATCCCGCATCCTTCCGGCGCCGGCGGTTCGCCCGCGCGCGGCTGAAGGGCGGACGCCTATAATGCGTCTTTCGCCGGCTCAGGCCGGTTCGTCGTACGCTCTGGAGGTCCCATGTTCACCGGAATAATCGAAGCCATCGGCACCATTCGCGCCATCACGCCGAAGGGCGGCGACGTCCGCGTCCTGGTGGAAACCGGCAAGCTGGACCTCGGCGACGTCAAGCTCGGCGACAGCATCGCCGTCAACGGTGTCTGCCTGACCGCCGTGGAGCTTCCCGGCAACGGTTTCTGGGCCGACGTCAGCCGTGAAACCCTGGCCCGCACCGCCTTCGACGACCTCAAGCCGGGCAGCCCGGTGAACCTCGAGAAGGCCCTGACCCCCTCCAGCCGCCTGGGCGGCCACCTGGTGAGCGGCCATGTGGATGGCATCGGCGAAGTCATCGCGCGAGAGGACAACGCCCGCGCGGTGCAATTCAGGATTCGCGCGCCGCGTGAACTGGCCAGGTACATCGCCCTGAAAGGGTCGATCACCGTCGACGGCACGAGCCTGACGGTGAACGCGGTCAATGGCGCCGAGTTCGAACTGACCATAGTTCCGCACACCCTGGCGGAGACCATCATGGTCGACTACCGCCCCGGTCGCCGGGTCAACCTGGAAGTGGACCTGCTGGCCCGTTACCTGGAGCGCCTGCTGCTCGGCGACAAGGCCGCCGAACCCGCCGCCTCCGGCCTGACCGAAAGTTTCCTCGCCGAACACGGCTACCTCAAACACTGAATTCAAGAAGGAGGGCCCATGGCTCTCAACAGCATTGACGAACTGATCGAAGACATCCGCCAGGGCAAGATGGTCATCCTCATGGATGACGAGGACCGCGAGAACGAAGGCGACCTGATAATGGCCTCCGAGTGCGTGCAGGCCGAGCACATCAATTTCATGGCCAGGTTCGCCCGTGGCCTGATCTGCATGCCCATGACCCGCGAGCGTTGCGAGCTGCTCAAGCTGCCGCTGATGGCTCCCCGCAACGGCTCCGGCTTCGGCACCAAGTTCACCGTCTCCATCGAGGCCGCCGAAGGTGTCACCACCGGCATCTCGGCCGCCGACCGCGCCCGTACCGTGCAGGTGGCCGCCGCCAAGCACGCCAAGGCCGAGGACATCGTCAGCCCTGGCCACATCTTCCCGCTGATGGCCCAGCCCGGTGGCGTCCTCGCCCGCGCCGGCCACACCGAGGCGGCCTGCGACCTGGCGCGCATGGCCGGCTTCGAGGCGTCCGGGGTGATCTGCGAGATCATGAACGACGACGGCACCATGTCCCGCCGTCCGGAGCTGGAGGCCTTCGCGGCCGAGCACGGGATCAAGATCGGCACCATCGCCGACCTCATCCACTACCGCCTGATCCACGAGCGGACCGTGGAGCGTATCGCCGAGCAGCCCCTGGACAGCGAACTGGGCCACTTCAACCTGGTGACCTACCGCGACGCCGTGGAAGGCGATATCCACATGGCCCTGACCCTGGGCGAGATCAGCCCGGAAGAACCGACCCTGGTGCGCGTGCACAACATGGACCCGCTGCGGGACCTGTTCATGGTCAACCAGGGGGGGCGCTGGAGCCTGCGCGCGGCGATGAAGGAAGTGGCCGCCGCCGGTAGCGGTGTGGTGCTGCTGCTGGGCAACCCGCTCACCGGCCCGCAATTGCTGGCCCACCTGGAGCGTCAGCTGGGCACCGAGACCAAGGTCACCAACCCCACCACCTACAGCACCGTCGGTGCCGGTTCGCAGATTCTCCGCGACCTCGGGGTGCGCAAGATGCGCCTCATGAGCTCGCCGATGAAGTTCAACGCGATATCCGGTTTCGACCTGGAAGTTGTAGAATACCTGCCCGCTGAATGATCCCGCAGGGCTCCGGCCATCAAGGCCGGGGCCCCAGCTCTTTAATTGACGAGAACTCGCCCATGTCCCTGAAGACCATCGAAGGTACCTTCATCGCCCCCAGAGGCCGCTATGCCCTGGTGGTCGGCCGCTTCAACAGCTTCGTCGTGGAAAGCCTGGTGAGCGGCGCCGTCGACGCCCTGGTTCGCCACGGTGTCCGCGAAGACGACATCACCCTGATCCGCGCCCCGGGTGCCTTCGAGATCCCGCTGGTGGCCCAGAAGGTCGCCCAGCAAGGCGAGTACTCCGCCATCATCGCCCTCGGCGCGGTCATCCGTGGCGGCACCCCGCACTTCGAATACGTCGCCGGTGAATGCACCAAGGGCCTGGCCCAGGTGTCCATGGAGTTCGGCGTACCGGTCGCCTTCGGCGTCCTGACCGTCGATTCCATCGAGCAGGCCATCGAGCGCTCCGGCACCAAGGCCGGCAACAAGGGCGCGGAAGCCGCCCTGTCCGCCCTCGAGATGGTCAGCCTGCTGGCTGCCCTGGAGGCCAAGTGAGCAACACAGAAGGTTCGGCGCCCAAGGCACCGAAAGGCAAGATCGCAGCCCGTCGCCAGGCCCGTACCCTGGCGATGCAGGCCCTCTACTCCTGGCACATCGCCGGTCAGGCCCTCAACGAGATCGAGGCGCAGTTCCGCGTCGACAACGATTTCAGCCAGGTAGACGGCGCCTACTTCCACGAGATCCTCCACGGCGTGCCGCGCCAGAAGACCGAGATCGACGAGGCCTTCCTGCCCTGCCTGGATCGCGCCCTGGAAGAGGTCGATCCGGTGGAGCTGGCGATCCTGCGCCTGTCCACCTACGAGCTGATGAACCGCGTGGACGTGCCCTACCGCGTGGTGATCAACGAAGGCATCGAGCTGGCCAAGGTGTTCGGCGCCACCGACGGACACAAGTTCGTCAACGGCGTGCTGGACAAGCTGGCGCCGCGCCTGCGTGCCGCCGAAGTCCGCGGCGGCAAGCGCTGAGCCCGCGCCTCCCTGTGAATGGGTGAGTTCGAGCTGATCCGTCGATTCTTCGCCTCCGCGGCCTGTGCCGCGGGCGGCGAAGGCATTGCCCTCGGCATCGGCGACGACTGCGCCCTGCTGCAACTGCCCCCCGGCGAACAGCTGGCCATCTCCACCGACACCCTGGTGGCCGGGGTCCATTTCCCCGACGCCGCCGACCCCTTCCTGCTGGGCCAGCGAGCCCTGGCGGTCTCCGCCAGCGACCTCGCAGCCATGGGCGCCACCCCGGTCGCCTTCACCCTCGCCCTGACCCTGCCCGATGCCCGCGCCGACTGGCTCGACGGCTTCGCCCGTGGCCTCTGCGCCATGGCGCGCGGTTGCGGCCTCGGCCTGGTGGGGGGCGACACCACCCGAGGTCCCCTGAGCCTGACCCTCACGGTCCTCGGCCGCGTACCCGCCGGCGGGGCCCTGACCCGTGCCGGCGCGCGGCCGGGGGACCTGCTCTGCGTGGGCGGCAGCCTGGGCGATGGCGCCGGGGCGTTACCGCTGGTGCTGGGGCAGCGTGAGGCGCAAGGCGCGCATGCCGACTACCTGCTGGCGCGCTACTGGTCGCCGCAACCGCAGCTGGCGCTGGGACAGGCCCTGCGCGGCCGGGCCACGGCGGCGCTGGATATCTCCGATGGCCTGCTGGCCGATTGCGGCCATATCGCGAAGGCATCGGGCGTCGCCTTGTGGGTGGATCAGTCCCGCCTGCCGCTGTCGCCGGCGTTGACGGCGCTCCATCCGAGGGATTTCGCCCTCAAGTGTGCGCTGGCCGGTGGCGACGACTACCGGCTGGCCTTTACCCTGCCTGCCACGGAGCTCGCCGCTGTCCAGGGCCTGTGGCCGGAGATGGCGGTGATCGGCCGCGTCGACGCCGGACAGGGCGTGCACCTGCTGGATTCCACGGGTGCGGAGCTGCTGCCGCCGGTATTGGGCTATCAACATTTCGGGAGTCAAGGTGACTGATCACGAATCGGCCACGCCGCAACCCATCCCCCATTCGGTCTGGAGCAATCCCTGGCATTTCATCGCCTTCGGGTTCGGTTCCGGGACCCTGCCCAAGGCGCCGGGAACCTGGGGTTCGCTGGTGGCGCTGCCCTTCATCCCCCTCTGGCAGATGCTGCCGGACTGGGGTTACTGGCTGATGCTGGGCGTCACCATGCTGTTCGGCTTCTGGCTGTGCGGCAGGGTGGCCGACGACCTGCGGGTCCATGACCACGAGGGCATCGTCTGGGACGAGATGGTGGGCATGTGGATCACCCTCTGGCTGGTGCCCGAGGGATGGCAGTGGTTGCTGCTGGGCTTCCTGGTGTTCCGCGTCATGGACATCGCCAAGCCCTGGCCGATCCGCTGGATCGACAAGCATGTCCACGGCGGCGTGGGCATCATGCTGGACGATGTGCTGGCCGGTGTCTTCGCCTGGCTGGCGATGCAGCTCATCATCTGGGGGCTGGCCTAGAACAGGGGCCGGTTTCCAGCGCCGAAAACAGCCCAAAGCCTTCGATAAAGAACGGGAGAAGCCCCATGTCGCGTCCTGACCTGAAGGTCGCCGTCCTGCTGACGGCGCTCTGTCCCGCCTTGGCCCTGGCCACCCAGGTCCAGGTGGTGGGCCTGTTCCCCGGCGCCGTCGTGCTCAACGTGGACGGCCAGCGCAAGCTGGTGAAGGTGGGGCAGACCGGCCCGGGCGGCGTCCAGGTGATCAGCGCCGACAGCCAGGGTGCGGTACTGCGGGTGGACGGCGTCGAGGGCCGCTACGGGCTGTCCCGCGAGTACAACCCCGCCGGCATGTCCGCCGCGCCGCAACGGGCCCAGCTGAGCATCGCCCGTGGCAACAATGGCCATTACCAGGTCGCCGGCTCCATCGAAGGCCACCCGGTGCAGTTCCTGGTGGACACCGGCGCCACCAGCGTGGCCATGAACGAACACCAGGCCCGCCGCCTGGGGATCGACTACCGGATGAAAGGCCAGCCCATGAAGGCGGGCACCGCCGCTGGCACGGTGAACGCCTGGCGCGTGACCTTCGATCGGGTGAAGGTGGGCGGCCTGGAGGTGCTCGGGGTGGAAGGCGCGGTGATCGAGGGCGATGCGCCGGTGGAGGTCCTGCTGGGCATGAGTTTCCTCAACCGGGTGAAGTGGCGCGAGGACCAGGGCGTGCTGCTGCTGGAGTCGAAGTTCTAGCGCCGGCGTCCTTCGATCCATTCGATGAAAATCCCCCACTATTCAGTCTGACCGACGGCTTGGCGCTGCTGTTACAATGCCGCCCTTGCCCATTTCCAGGAGTTCTACGGTGTCCGTCGTTTTCGTCGCCGCCTCCCAGTTGCCCACGCCGTTCGGCGTGTTCACCATGCACGGCTTTCTCGACGAGGCCAGCGGCAAGGAGCACGTCGCCCTGACCCTGGGCGATGTCGCCAGCGGCGAACCCGTGCTGGGCCGCCTGCACTCCGAGTGCCTGACGGGCGACGCCTTGTTCAGCCTGCGCTGCGATTGCGGTTTCCAGCTCGAAGGGGCCCTGCGCGCCATCGCCGAAGCCGGTTGTGGCGTGCTGCTCTACCTGCGCCAGGAAGGCCGTGGCATCGGCCTGCTGAACAAGATCCGCGCCTATGAGCTGCAGGATGCCGGCGCCGACACCGTGGAAGCCAACGAGCGCCTGGGCTTCGGCGCCGACCAGCGCGACTACGCCATGTGCCAGCCGATGCTCGAGCACCTGGGCATCAGCGCCATCAAGCTGATGACCAACAATCCGCGCAAGGTGAAGGCCCTGGAAAGCTATGGCCTCAAGGTGGCCGAGCGCGTACCGCTGCAGACCGGGATGAACAAGCACAACCGCAAGTACCTGGCGACCAAGGCCGGCAAGCTCGGCCACATGCTGGGCAACCTGCACCAGGCGGAAGCCGAGTCGTGAGCCGTGCCGACGCCCGCCGCCGCCTGAGCCTGGCCTGGTGGCGGCAACTGCCGCTGACCCTCGCGCCGCTGTTCCTGATGAACGCCTTCCTGGGTGACCTGGACCTCCTGCCGGCGGCGCAGATGCCGCTGTTCATCGTCGGCCTCCTGTCGCTCTTCCCCAGCCTCAGGTGCTTCGCGGCCTACAAGCGTGCCCTGGTGGCCACCGAGGCCGCCCTCGACGGTCCGGACGAAGCGGCGGCCTGGGATGCCCTGGGGCGCTGTCGCACCAAGGCCATGCTGGTGGCCTCCCTGCCGGCCTGGGTCGCGGCCCTGGCGGTGCCGGTGAACCTCAACGGCGTCGCGCTGTTCCTGCTGGCCATGAGCAGCCTGGTGATGCTCTACCTCTATCGAATCCCCCGTCAGCTGGGCTGATGCGCCCTCTGCTCGCCTGCCTGTTGCTGTGCCTGGCACTGCCCGCTGCCGCGCAGTTGCGGGTGGTCAGCCTGGCACCTTCCCTCACGGAAACCATGCTCGACCTGGGCGCCGCCGACCTGCTGGTAGGGGTGCTGGATGGCGGCGAGCGTCCCCCGGCCCTGGCCGACCTGCCCTCAGTCGGTCGCTATGGCCAGTTGCAGGCCGAGGCCCTGCTCAGCCTCCAGCCCGACCTGGTGCTGCTCTGGCCCGACAGCGTCGGCGCCGCCGGACGCGCCCAGCTCAAGGACCTGGCGATCGCGCAACTGGTGGTGGAGCCCCGCAGCCTCGAGCAACTGGCCCGCTCCTTCATCGAGATCGGCGAGCGCATCGGCCGCGCCGACCAGGGGCATCGCCTGGCCAGGCGTTTCGAGAGCGGTCTGGCGGCGCTGCGCGAGCGCCACCGGCGGCCCGTGCCCCTGAGGGTCTTCTACCAGGTCTGGGACAGGCCGCTGTACACCCTGGGCGGGCGACAGATCGTCAGTGACGCCCTGCGGGTCTGCGGTGCGGAGAACGTCTTCGCGGAGCTGCCGCTGCCGGCGCCCCAGGTGAGCGTGGAAGCGGTGCTGCAGCGCGATCCAGCGGTGATCCTGGTGAGCGAACCCGGCCAGGCGAGTGCCTGGAAAGACTGGCCGCAACTGACGGCGGTGAAGAAGGGACAGGTCTGGGCGGTGCCCGACCGAGGCCTGGAACGGCCGAGTTTCCAGATGCTGCAGGCCACCGATCGGTTGTGCCGCCTGCTGGACGCCGCGAAGTAGCGCGCGTCCCGAGAGCGGTGAGGTGCGCATGGCGCACCCTGCGTAAAGGGGGGATGGTGCTTTTCCATCCACCGGCGGCGCCAGTCCGGTGCGGCAGAGCTCCGGGTAGGGAGCGCCGCGCGCACCGATTGGGCCGTCAGAGCCCCAGCAGCGCCATCCGCGTGCGCACCGAAGCCTCGACACCGGCTGCGTCCAGGCCGCACTCGGCGAGCATTTCCGCCGGTTTGGCATGCTCCACGTAGTAGTCCGGAAGGCCCAGATGGAGGATCGGCTTCAGCAGGTTCTCTCGGGCGAGGAACTCGCTGACGGCGGCACCGGCGCCGCCCATCACGCTGTTCTCCTCCACGGTCACCAGGAGCTCGTGGCTGCCGGCCAGCTCGCGTACCAGGGCCTCGTCCAGGGGTTTGACGAAACGCATGTCCACCACAGTGGCATCCAGGCCATCGGCCACTTGCAGGGCCTCGGCCAACTGCACGCCGAAGACCAGCAGCGCCACCTTCGAGCCTTGGCGACGCACCACGCCCTTGCCGATCTCCACCGTCTTCAGTTCCGGGTCGATGGGGCTGTTCGGGCCGCTGCCACGCGGGTAGCGCACGGCGGCGGGGCCTTCGAAGTGGTGACCAGTGGTCAGCAGCAGGCGCAGCTCGTTCTCGTCGCTCGGGGTCATCACCAGCATGCCGGGGATGCAGCGCAGGTAGGAGAGGTCGAAGCTGCCCGCATGGGTGGGGCCGTCCTCGCCCACCAGGCCGGCGCGATCGATGGCGAAGAGCACGTCGAGGTTCTGCACCGCCACGTCGTGAATCAACTGGTCGTAGGCGCGCTGGAGGAAGGTGGAATAGATGGCCACCACCGGCTTGGCGCCGTCGCAGGCCATGCCGGCGGCGAGGGTGACCGCGTGCTGTTCGGCGATGGCCACGTCGAAATAGCGGTCCGGGAAGCGCTCGGCGAAGGCCACCAGGTCGGAGCCTTCCTTCATCGCCGGGGTGATGCCCACCAGGCGCGGGTCCTGGCCGGCCATGTCGCAGAGCCACTGGCCGAACACATTGGAGTACTTCGGCCCGGAGGGCTTTTTCGGCGTCGCCGGGGCCTTGATGGGCTCCAGCTTGGTGATGGCGTGGTAGCCAATGGGATCGGCCTCGGCCGGGGCGAAGCCCTTGCCCTTCTTGGTCACCACATGGAGGAACTGCGGGCCCTTGAGATCACGCATGTTGCGCAGGGTGGCGATCAGGGTGGGCAGGTCATGGCCGTCGATGGGGCCGATGTAGTTCCAGCCCAGTTCCTCGAAGAGGGTGCCGGGCACCAGCATGCCCTTGGCGTATTCCTCGGTGCGGCGGGCGATCTCCCAGGCGCCGGGCAGGCGCGAGAGCACCTTCTTGCTGCCTTCGCGCATGCTGGCGTAGGTGCGGCTGGAGAGGATCTTCGCCAGGTAGTTGGACAGGCCGCCCACATTGCGGGAGATCGACATGTCGTTGTCGTTGAGGATCACCAGCATGTCGGCCTGCACGTCCGAGGCGTGGTTCAGCGCCTCGAAGGCCATGCCGGCGGTCAGCGCGCCGTCACCGATCACGGCGATGGACTTGCGCTCCGAGCCCTGCATGCGGGCGGCGATCGCCATGCCCAGCGCGGCGCTGATGGAGGTGCTGGAGTGACCGACGCCGAAGGTGTCGTACTCGCTTTCCGCCCGGCGCGGGAAGGCGGCGACGCCGTCCTTCTGGCGCAGGGTGGCCATCTGCTCGCGGCGGCCGGTGAGGATCTTGTGGGGATAGGCCTGGTGGCCCACGTCCCAGACCAGCCGGTCGTCGGGCGTGTCGTAGACGTAGTGCAGGGCGATGGTCAGTTCCACCACGCCGAGGCCGGCACCGAAGTGCCCACCGGTCTTGCCGACGGTATAGAGCAGGTACTGGCGCAGTTCGTCGGCCAGGGTATCCAGCTCCGCCTCGCCTAGCCGGCGCAGCTGATCCGGCGTCGTCGCGCGGTCAAGCAGGGGCGTGACAGGGCGTTCGCGGGGAATCTCGTGGAACGTCGTGGGCATCAGGCTAATCGTTATGGGCAAAAAAAGATGGGGCAGTTTACCTGATGCGCCTTTCCATGCCCAAGACGCGTGGAGCGTCGCGCTGGGCGGCGGGTCCGGGCGCCCCGCGCCCCGGTTTCGGATCATGGATGCCGGGCCGGTCGGAGGCTGATGAAAGGCGCCTCGCGTGGCCGTTCGCTCTGGGGCAAGCCGCTGGTCCCGGCGTAGCGGTGGCCGACGGGATGATAGTCCAGGGGCTGATGGATGAAGGGCAGGGGCATCGGGCGCAGGCCGGGCGCGACCAGGCTGCTGGAAAGCAGCAGGGCCAGGGCCCATGCCCCATGCAGACTCCAGGTTCGCCGCCGTCGTGTCGCCCTGGTTCCGACGACCCCGGGGGTGGGGGCCGCCATTGGCCTGGACCGGCTCTCCGCGGGGTCCGGGATCGACGCGCGCTCCGTCCCGGGGACCAGGAACTCCGGGTTGAACAGATAGCCCCGGCTGGGCAGCGTCTGGATGATGCGGCGACGGTCCTTGTCGTGCAGCAGGCGGCGCAAGGTATGGATCTGCTGGTTGAGGCTGCCCTGGCTGACGACCCGATCGGCCCAGGCATGGCTGAGGAGTGCCTCGCGGGACACCACTTCGCCCGCAGCGTCCAGCAGGCACTCCAGCACCCGGCTGCCGGCGAAGCTCAGGTCGATCCGCTGTCGCCGTTGCTCGTCGATCAGGTCGATCCGGTACTTCGCCGGATAGAAATGGGCCAGGCAACCTGGCGTGCCGGTCTTGATGGTCAGATACGACATGGTTCCCTCCCGTCACCTTGTTGTCGTTGTCGTCGAGTGGCGCTCCCCTGGGGCTCGGGTCCCCGGGCCGGTGAGGGAGAGGATAGGGAGTTGGTGGCGGGACCTTGATGATTTGGTGTCAGCGCACAGCTTATTCAGAAGGGGGAAATTTCAACATATGCGTAGGAATCGCGTTGTTGGTCAGGTATGAAAGGGCGATTTTCGGTGAATGTCCGCCAGATAGGCGGGAAAATGCCAAGTTTCTGTAGAAAATCGTCTGTAGGACGTATCTGAAGGTATTGAGGGGCTTCGGTAAGGAAGCCCCTCGCTTTTTGAACAGACCAGCCCTGATTTCAGGACAGCGATTGCCGAATTCGGCTCTGTCGCCCGGACTGGCTACCAGGTGTCGACGAATCCGCGCGGGCGCTCCTCTCCTCGTTTCGCGTTCGTGGCCGCACTGAGCCCGCGCAGCAGCCAGCGCCGGGTTTCCTCCGGGTCGATCACGGCGTCGATCTCCAGGAAGCTGGCCATGTTGATGGCCTTTCCGTTCTGGTAGGCCTTGGCCACCATTTTCTGGAACAGCGCCTCCCGAGCCGCCAGGTCTTCTACGGCCGCCAGCTCCTTGGCGTATCCCAGGCGTACCGCACCTTCCAGCCCCATGGCGCCGAACTCGCCACTGGGCCAGGCGACGGTGAACAGTGGCGAGTGGAAGCTGCCCGCGGCCATGGCCTGGGCGCCCAGGCCGTAGCCCTTGCGCAGCACCAGGGTGAAGAAGGGCACCGAAAGCCCGGCGGCGGCCACGAACATCCGCGAGACATGGCGCACCGTGGCCTGCTTCTCCGACTCCGGGCCCACCATGAAGCCGGGGGTATCGCAGAGGGAGACCATGGGAATGCCGAAGGCATCGCACAGCTTCATGAAGCGCGCGGCCTTGTCGCCGGCCTGGGCGTCGATGGCGCCGCCCAGGTGCATGGGGTTGTTGGCCATGAGGCCGAAGGCTTTGCCGCCGATACGGACGAAGGCGGTGACCAGGCCGGGGGCGAACTCCCGACGCAGCTCCAGCATCGAGCCCTGGTCCGCCAGGGTCTCGATCAGGGCACGGATGTCGTAGACCCGCAGGCGGTTTTCGGGAATGGCGTGGCGCAGCAGGCGCTGGTCGGCGCACTCCCAGTCCGCCAGGTCGCCCTGGAAATAGGACAGGTACTGCTGGGCCACCCGGACCGCTTCCGCCTCGTCCTCCACCAGCACGTCGATGACCCCGTTGGGCGCCTGGACGCGGGTGGGCCCCACTTCCTCGGCGCTGAAACGACCCAGGCCGCCGCCTTCGATCATCGCCGGGCCGGCCATGCCGATGCTGGCGTTGCGGGTGGCGATGATGACGTCGCAGCAGCCCAGCAGGGCGGCGTTGCCGGCGAAGCAGCGGCCGGAGACGACGCCCACCAGCGGCACCTGGCCGGAGAGCCGGGCCATGGCGACGAAGGTGTGGCAGTCCAGGCCGGCCACGCCGACGAAGTCGGAATCGCCGGGCCGGCCGCCGCCGCCTTCGGCGAACAGCACCAGGGGCAGCCGCCACTGCCCGGCGAGGCCCAGCATGCGGTCGGTCTTCTTGTGGTTCATCACGCCCTGGGTGCCGGCGAACACCGTGTAGTCGTAGGCGATGGTCATGCAACGGGCGGCTTCATCGCCGAAGTGCCCGGCGTTCACCGTACCGATGCCGGCCACCAGGCCATCGGCGGGACTCTGCTGGATCAGTTCCTCCAGGGGGCGCCGCCGCCGTTGAGCGGCCAGGGCGAGGGCGCCGTACTCGATGAAGCTGCCGGGGTCGAGCAGGTCGTCGAGGTTTTCGCGGGTGGTGCGCTGGCCGGTTCTGCGGCGCTTGGCCACCGCCTGGGGGCGGCGCTCGTCGCGGGTGACGGCGTGGCGTTCCAGCACTTCGGCGAGGTCGGCGCGGATATGGGCCAGGTCCAGGCTTTCCTCGTCCCGGGGGCCCTCGTCCGTCACCTCGGCCGGCTCGATGAACAGCAGCGGTGCGCCCTCGAACAGGCTGTCGCCCGGCGCCACGGCGACGGCGCGGACGATACCGCCCTGGCTCGCCTTGACCACGAACTCCATCTTCATCGCTTCCAGTACCGCCACCGGCTGGCCGGCGGCGACGGCATCGCCGACCTGCACGTCCAGGCTGACCAGCACGCCCTGGCTGGGCGCGTTGAGGGGCACGCAACCGGCCGGGGCGTCGACCCCGCCGGCAGGCTTGTCGCCAGCCGACGCGGCACCGCTCATGTACAGGTGCGGGTGCGCCTGCTCCCGAGGCGCCAGCAACTCGCCGATGCTGCGTTCGATGAAGCGGGTGTCGACGCCCTTCATCAGTTCCGCGCGGCGCAGCAGGTTCTGCAGGAAGTGGATGTTGCTCGCCACGCCTTCCAGGCGGAACTCGCAGAGGGCGCGATAGGCCCGGCGCAGGGCGGAGGGCAGGTCGTCGCCCTGGACGATCAGCTTGGCCAGCAGCGAGTCGTAGCTGGGGCTGGTGGCGTAGCCGCCGTAGCCGTAGCCGTCGACGCGGATGCCGGGGCCGCTCGGCGGCTCGTAGGCGCTGATCAGTCCGCCGGCCGGACGGGCGCTGCCGTCGGCCTGCATGGTTTCCAGGTTGATCCGCAGCTGCACGGCGAAGCCCCGGGTGGCGACGGGCTCCAGCAGGCCCAGTTCGCACAGCCGGGCGCCCGCCGCCAGCCGCAGCTGGGCCTGGACCAGGTCGACGCCGGTGATGGCCTCGGTGATGCAGTGCTCCACCTGGATGCGCGGGTTGGCTTCCATGAACACGAAATCACCCCGCGCCTCGTCCACCAGGAACTCGAAGGTGCCGATGCCGCGGTAGCCGACGCTGGCGGCCAGGGTCAGCGCCGCTTCGAGGATGCGCTGGCGCAGGCCGGCGGGCAGCGCCGGCGCCGGGGCGATCTCGATCACCTTCTGGTGACGGCGCTGCAGGCTGCAGTCCCGTTCCCAGAGATGGTTGACGCGCTCGCCATCGCCCAGCACCTGCACCTCGATGTGCCTGGCCTGTTCGATCAGCCGTTCCACGTAGAGGTCGCCATTGCCGAAGGCGGCGCGGGCTTCCGACTGGCAGCGCTGGAAGGCTTCCTCCAGTTCGCCGGCTTCGCGCACCGCGCGCATGCCGCGCCCGCCGCCACCGGCCAGGGCCTTGAGCATGATGGGGCCCTTCGCCAGCAGGGCGCGGGCTTGCTCCAGGCTGGTGGCAGCATTGCTGCCGGCGGCCAGGGGCAGGCCGCAGCGGGCGGCCAGGTCGCGGGCGCGGGCCTTGTCGCCGAACAGGGCCAGGGTCTCCACGCTCGGCCCGACGAAGCCGATGCCCGCTTCCTCGCAGCGTTGGGCGAAGTCGGCGTTCTCGCTGAGGAAGCCGTAGCCGGGATGCACCGCGTCACAGCCTTGCTGGCGGGCGATGTCCACCAGTTGCTCGGCGTCCAGGTAGGCCGCGGCGCCTCGGCCGGAGAGGGGCACCGCGCAGTCGGCCTTGCGCGAGTGCAGGGAGCCGGCATCGTCCTCGGCGTAGACCGCCACGCTGGTGATGCCCAGTTCGGCGGCGGCGCGGGCGATGCGGATGGCGATCTCGCCACGGTTGGCGATCAGCAGTTTCGCGATGGGTCGGTTCACAGCAGCGCTTCCAGTTCGTTCTTCTTCACCTTGCCGGTGGCGGTCATCGGCAGGGCCTCCACCAGGCGGATCTCCGGCACCTTGTAGCCGGCCATGGACTCGCGGCACCAGGCGGCGAGCCCTTCGGCGCTCTCGCCGCTGCCCGGGTGCAGCACGATGAAGGCCACCGGCTGCTGGCCGCGCTCCGGGTCGGGACGGCCGATCACCGCGCTGGCCAGGATCGCCGGGTGCTGGCCGAGCAGCGCCTCCAGTTCGCTGGGGAACACGCTCATGCCGTTGACCTTGAGCATCTCCTTGCGCCGGCCGAGGTAGCGGATGAATCCCTGCGCGTCGATCACGCCGAGGTCGCCGGTACGCAGCCAGCCCTCCCGCAGGACCTCGGTGCTGGCCTCGGGGCGCCGCCAGTAGCCCTTGAACAGGGACGGCGAACGCAGGCACAGCTCGCCTTCGGTGCCCAGGGGCAGCAGTTCGCCGGTCTCGAAGTCGCAGACCTTGAACTCGGTGCCCGGCACCGGCAGGCCGACGAAGGTCGGGGCCTGGCGCAGGTCGAAGTCATCGTCCTGCAGCCCGAAGGTGAAGGTGTCGCAGGTGTGGGTTTCGGTCATCCCGAAGGCGAACTCATAGAGGTTGCAGCCGGTGCGCTCGTGCCAGCGCCGGCGGTACTCCGGGGTCAGCTTCTTGACGAAGGAGATGGCCCCGACCCGCTGCAGGGAACCCAGGTCGAATTCGTCCAGGCGCGGGTGCTCCAGCACCTCGGCGGCGCTGTCCACCAGCAGGCCGCAGTGGCTGACGCGGTAACGCTGGACGGCGCCGAGGAAAGCCAGGGCGTCCCAGCGGGCCAGCAGCACCAGGCTGCAGCCGGCGAAGACGGGGAACAGCAGGCCGGCGTTCTCTCCGGCGATCCAGAACTCCGGGAGGAAGTTCAGGGATATCGAGTCGGGCGTCAGGCCCAGGGCCACCGGGACGAAGCTGGCGCAGGTGTAGAGCATGTCGCCGTGGCTGTGGATGCAGCCCTTGGGCAGGCCCGTGGTGCCGCCGGTGTAGTTGAGCGCGGCGAAGGCGTGCAGGCAGGGCGGATGGGCGGGAGGCGTGCCCTTGGTGGCGGCCAGGGCGGAGTAGAAATCCAGGGCGTCATCAGCGACCAGCTTGGGTGCCCGCAACAGGTCCGGTACCGGCAGCTCCGGCGTGTCGGGGCAGAGTTCGCTGAGGCTGGTGGCGATGACATGACGCAAGGGGGTTTCTTCACGCACCAGGCGCACCACCGGCAACAACTGGTCGAAACACAGCAGCACCTCGGCCTCGCTGTCGTTCAACTGGTAGGCCAGCTCCAGCCCCCTGGACAGCGGGCTCACCGGTGCATAGACGGCGCCGAGCTTGAGAATGCCCCAGAAGGCGATGTGCAGCTGCGGGCAGTTGGGCATGAACACCGCCACCCGGTCTCCCGGCCCAACGCCCAGTTCCTCCAGCAGCACGGCGCAACGGTCGCTCAGCCGGTCCAGTTCGGCCCAGCTGGTGTCATGGCCGTAGAAGTGCAGCGCGGTCTTGCGTGGCTGGCGCCGGGCCCATTCCCGCAGGTACTCGGTGAGGGGGCGCTCGCCCAGGGGATACTCCGGCGAGCGGGGCAGGCCGGCGGGCCAGGACCGTTCCCGAAGCCGGGCGAGTTCGCTCAGGTAGTCGCGTTCGTTCATCTGTCTGCCTCGCGGTCGTTGTTCTTGTGGCGGGGGATGAGGTGATCCTAAGCAGCGGACCACCCCTGGGGAACTGATGCTTTTTCATTCACAACCATGAATCTGCTGCATGTCTGTCGGAGGGGCGCTAGCGTTAACGCCAGGGGCGCGGCACCGGCATCAGGTGGCGGCGGTCATTCCAGAGGTCTGCACAACCATGAATAAACAGCATGAATGGCCGAATCTCGGTCGCATTGATCTCAACCTGTTCCGGGTGTTCGACGCCATCCAGCGCGAGGGCAACCTGACCCGCGCGGCGGCGGTGCTGCACCTCAGTCAATCGGCCATCAGCCATGCCCTGGCGCGCCTCCGGGAACATCTGGGCGATCCCTTGTTCGTCCGTGACGGCCGGGGCGTCGCGCCGACGCCGGTGGCCCTGCGCCTGGTGCCGGTGGTCAGCGCCGCCCTCGGCATGCTGCAGGCGGGCGTCGAGCGCCTGCAGGACTTCGATCCGGAGCGGGATGCGCGCAGCTTCGTCCTCAACATGCCGGAGCAACTGGAACCCTTGCTGCTGCCGCGCATCCTGGCCGACCTCCGTGACCTGGGGGGGCAGGTGAGCATCCGCAGCACCAGCGTGCGCTGGGCGGCGCTCAAGCTGGAGATGGCCGCCGGCCAGGTGGACCTGGCGATGGAAGTGGCGCGGCCGGCCGATGCCGAGCTGCACCAGTGCCAGCTGTTGCGCGAGCCCCTGCTGGTGCTGGCGGGCCCCGCGTTCACCGGCGAGCTGGACGCCCGGCGCTACCTGTCGGCCCGGCATATCGCGGTGACGTCCCGTCGCCGTGGCATCTCGGTGGAGGATCTGGCCCTCGACAGCCAGGGCCTGAACCGTAACGTGGTGCAGCGCTGCCAGCACTACCTCAGCGCCGCCCAGGTGGTGGCGCAGACCGACTGGCTGCTGACCATCGCCGCGCCTTACACGCCCCTGCTGGCGCGGATCCACGGCTTGCGCGTGCTGCCGATGCCGCTGGCGTTGCCGCCGGTGACCCTGAACCTCTACTGGCACGAACAGGCGGCCAACGAGCCCGGCAACCGCTGGCTCCGGGAGCGCCTGCTGGCGCACTTCGGCGAGGACCTTGGCGACCGGGGGACACTCGCGTAACAGCGGCGCGGCAGGCGGATGGCGAGGGCGTGGGAAGCCGGTCGCCCGAGGCTGGGTGACGGCCCGGATGCTCAGGCCGAGCGGTTCAGCGCCGCCGGCTTCTCGCCCCTGGACACTTCGGTGCGCAGCGGCACCACCGCCAGTACCGCGGCCTCGACGCCCTCCAGGCGATGCCACAGGCCGCGTGGAATCACCAGCAGCGAGCCAGCGAGCACGGTTTCCCGCAGCAGGCCGATGTCCGGCAGCAGGGTGACCTCGACACGGCCTTCCAGTACCTGCAGCAGCTTGTCGCCATCGGGGTGCCGCTCCCAGGGCATCTCGCCGGAGAAGCGGCCGACATGGATGGCGCTCGGGCCGGGCTGGAACTGGGTGAGCTGGGAAAAGGCCACCGCGTGGCGTGCTTCGGGCATGGCCCTGCCGGCGGTGATGCTGTCCAGGGCCGCGTGGATGTCGATCGCCTTCATGGGAGCCTCCTGTCGTGCTGGGTGACCGGGGACGTTATCAGTGGACGGCTGTGGGACGGGGCTGGGGAGAGGGTCGGAACTGGGCGATGCGGCCCCTCGCCGGGTCGGAGGAGGGGCCGGGACGCTGCCTATAGCAACGGCAGGCTGTAGGTGAGGAACAGGCGGTTCTGGTCTGCGTCGGTGCTGGCCTGGCTGCGCAGGGAGGCATTGCGCCAGGTGATGCCCAATCCCTTCGCGGGGCCGGACTGCAGCACGTAGGCGAGGGTGAAGTCGCGCTCCCACTCCTTCAGCCGACCCCGCTCCGAACGGATCTCGCTGCCCTTCAGGTAGGCGACGCTGCTGCTGAGGCCGGGCAGGCCCCAGGGGGCGAAGTCCAGGCTGTACTGGGTCAGCCAGGTGCGCTCGCCGGCCCGGGCGAAGCTGTTCAGCTGCCGGTCGGTGATCAGGTAGAGATCACCGCCATTGCCCTGGTTGGGCTGGATGAAATTGCTCCTGCCGCTGAGTCGCTGGTACCCGCCGCTGAGGGCATGGGGACCGTGGGACCAGGTGAAGAGCGCGCTCCAGGTGCGGTTGTCCACCTCGCCCCGATGTCGCCCGCTGTCGTCGTTGCCGTCGCCGTAGTAGCCGGCCGCGGTGTAGCCCTCGGCACGACCGCTGCGGCTGGCGTTCTTGCCGAGGGCGCGGGTGTGGAAATAGCGCAGGTCGGTCTTGAGCGTGCCCAGGGGCAGGCCCTGGGCATGGTTGAGCCCCAGGAAGTGCTGGCGATAGAAGTCCTCCAGCTGACCCAGGTAGTACTGGGCCTGCAGTTGCCGGGTGAGCTGGTAGTCCAGCCCGAAGAAGTCGAAGGCGTCGCTGTGCCGGGCCGGCGCGGCGCTGACGGCGTCGCCCGCCTTGCGCGGACTGTTGGCGCCGTTGATGGACAGGTCGTCGCGGTGGCTCTGGGAGCGTCCCTTGGCCTTGCGCAGGCGGCCGGCCAGCAGGGTCAGGTCCTCGACTTCCCGCACCGTCAGCTGGGCGCCTTCGAAGGTCTGGGGCAGCAGGCGTCCGTCGTTGGCCTTGATCACCGGAAGGCGCGGGATCAGGGTGCCGAAGCGGGCTTCGCTGGCGGCGTAGCGCACCTTGGCGGTGAGCCCCAGGCTGCTGTACTCGTCCCTCGGGCTGCCGTCGTGCTCCAGGGGAAAGAGGGCGCTGGGCGTGCGCGACTGTCCGGGTTTGCCAGCGCGGCCGCCGGAGTCCAGGCGCAGCCCCAGCAGGCCGATGGCGTCCAGGCCGAAGCCGAAGGTGCCCTGGGTGAAACCGGACTGGTAGTCCAGGCGCAGGCCCTGGCCCCATTCCTCGGTCTCGCCGGAACGGCCTTCGCGGTTGTCCTGGTTGAAGTAGAAGTTGCGCAGGGCGAGGTTGGCCTGGCTGTCGTCGAGGAAGCCGGCGGCCAGGGCCGGACCGCTGCCCATGGCCAGGGCGAGCAGGATGCTGCGGGGGATCGGGTGCATGGTGTCCCTCCTGGGGATGTCGGGCCCGCTCCGGGGCCTGTCAGGGGTTCAAGCGCGGTGCAGGAGCTCCAGGGTCCTGCGGTGCAGCGCGGGGTCGCCGGCGGCCACCACGGTGTCGCCGGAGTGCAGGCCGAGGGGCGCGCCGTGCCAGTCGCTGATCACGCCGCCAGCCCCCTCGATGACGGGAACCAGGGCGCAGTAATCCACCGGGGTCATGCCCCCACTGTCCACCACCAGGTCCAGGCGGCCGCAGGCCAGGTTGGCGTAGGCACTGCAGGCGCCGCCGTAGAGGCGCCAGCGAGTGGCCCTTCGCAGGCGGGCCAAGGCGTCCAGGTGGTGGTCGGGAGGGCTTTCCGGGTTGCTGCTGGCGAGCAGTGCCTGGGCCAGTTCGGCGCAGGGGCGGGTCGTCACCGGGTGGCCGTTGAGGCGGGTGGCCTCGCCCTCGACCCCGACCCAGCGCAGGCCGCTGATGGGCAGGTCCACCACCCCGAGGATCGGTCGGCCGTCCCGGCACAGGGCGATCAGGGTGCCGAAGACGGGAAGGCCGGCGATGAAGGCCTTGGTGCCGTCGATGGGGTCCAGGACCCAGACGTACTCGGCGTCCGCCTCATGGGCCGGGAACTCCTCGCCCACCACGCCGAAGGCCGGTGTCTCGCGGACCAGGGTCTCCCGCAGTTCCAGCTCGATGCGTCGGTCCAGTTCGGTGACCGGGCTGGCGTCCGCCTTGTCGTCGAAAGGCTGGCCACCGGGCATCGCCGAGTGCCAGTGCGCCCGCAACAGGGTG
This sequence comes from Pseudomonas furukawaii, assembly GCF_002355475.1. NCBI lineage: Bacteria > Pseudomonadati > Pseudomonadota > Gammaproteobacteria > Pseudomonadales > Pseudomonadaceae > Metapseudomonas > Metapseudomonas furukawaii. Next base: position 716,551 of record NZ_AP014862.1, read on the forward strand.
CGGCTGAGGTCGGCCAGGTGCTCGGCCAGGGCTTGGTGCCGTGCGGTTGTCATCTCGCGCTCCTTGGCTCAGCGGGCCTTGTCGAGGGCCTTCCAGGCCAGGAGGAAGTCATCGCGGCCTGCGACCGCGGCCAGGTCGTCGACGGCGAAGACCTTGATGTCGTCGAGCTCCGGCAGGCCGACATGGGCGCCGACCTGGATATCGCCCCGGCTCGGCCGGCGGTAGGCCCGCTCCAGCAGCGCCACCTGGGTGTCGCGGCTCAGCAGCAGGTCGTAGAGGCGGCGACCGCCCTCCGGGTTCGGGCCGTTCTTCACCAGCACCAGGGCTTCCTCGGTGACGAAGGTGCCCTCCTGTGGATAGACGAGGCGGATCTCCTCCTGGCCCCCCGCCACGTAGGCGTAGGCGTTGCCTTCGAAGGTGAGGCCGACGGCGTACTCGCCCTGGGCCACCTGGTTGAGGACGGCGCTGGAGTTGCGCGAGACCACCAGGTTCGCCGCCAGGCGCTGGAAGTCCTCCGCGCCGAGCAGCTGCCGCAGGCCCCAGAGCACGGTGTAGGCGGTGGAGGTGGTGGCCGGGTCGCCGACGATGATCCGTCCCTTCCAGGCCGGGGCCAGCAGGTCGCGCCAGTGGCTGGGTTCGGCGAGGTCGCCGAGCTGCTTGCGGTTCACCATCATCACCACCACCTGGATATTGGCCGTGCTCCAGAGCTGGTCCGGGTGATGGTGCGCGGGCGCGATGGCGGCGGCCTGGGGCGAGCGGTAGGGCTGGTAGAGCGAGGTGAAGGCCCCCAGCGTATTGGGTTGGGAACTCCAGAACACATCGGCGCGGGCCGCCCGGCTTTCGGCCTCGATGCGCTTGAGCAGCGCCGCGCTGGAGCCGTTGACCACGCCGATCTTCAGGTCCGGCGCCAGCCGCGTCCCGCTGTCCAGCAGGGCCTGCACCGCCGAGTCGTTGTTGGTGGTGTAGAGCACCGCCTTGCCGCTGGCGGCGGCGGGCTGCATCAGGGCCAGGGCGATGGCCGCCAGCAGGGCCGGCAGCGGGTTGTTCCAGGGAAATGTCATGGCGTCGTCCCTCCGTTCGTGGGCTAGAAGATCTTGATGTGGAACACCCGGGTGGCGATGACCACCGGAGTCAGGGTGAGCAGCACCAGGATCAGGCCGTAGGCGGCGGCCTGGCCCTGGAGCCCGGTCTCGATCAGGCGGAAGACCTGGATGGTGATGGTCTCCCGGCCGGCCGAGTACACCACCAGCGAGGCACTGAGCTCGGCGACTATGGTGGTCCAGGTGAGCACCGCCGCCGCCGCGACGGCGGGTGCCATCAGCGGCAGCACCACCTTCAGGAAGGAGCGCAGCGGCGGGACGCCGAGGCTGATGGAGGCCTCTTCCAGGGAGTCGGGAATGTTGTAGAGGGTGGCGGAGGCGCTGCGCACGCCAAAGGGAAAGCGCCGGATGACGAAGGCCACCACCAGGATCGCCGCCGTGCCGCTGAGGGCCAGGGGCCCGGTGTTGAAGGTCATCACCAGGCCGATCCCCAGCACCGTGCCGGACATCGCCAGCGGCAGCATGGCGAGGTAATCGATGGCCGGGGTGAGCAGGTTCTTCTTCTTGATCACCAGGTAACTGATGACGACGCTGAGGAGGATGCCGATCAGGGTGGCCAGCGCGCCGTAGGCGAGGGTGTTGAGGATGGGCTCCGGATTGCGCAGCAGAACCCGGCCGAGGTTGTCCAGCGAGAAGACGCCCCACTGCATCACCGGCCCTCGGGACTGGGTGAAGGCGCTCACCAGCACCATCAGCAGCGGCAGCGACGACAGCAGGATGAAGAGGACGGTGCCACCGCCCAGCAGCAGCCCGCGTATGCCTCGCAGGCGCCGCGCCGGCGCGCTGCGTCCCTGGACGATCTCGTAGCGCTTGCGCGACACCAGCCAGCGCTGGAGAAAGAGCACACCGGCGACGATGGCGATGGACAGGGTGGCGAGGGCGCTCTGCAGCGACGCGTTGGTGCCCATCTCGGAAATGAAGCTGAGGTAGGTCAGCACCGACAGCAACTGCACCTTGCCGCCCAGCAGGGTGGCGATGGCGAAGTTGCCCACCGCCAGGGTGAACACCAGGAGCCCGGAGGCCAGCACGGCGGGCATCACCACCGGCAGCATCACCTGCAGCCGCGCCCGCGCCGGAGGCGTGCCCAGGCTCTGGGCCGCTTCCTCCAGCTGGGCATCGAAACCCCGGATGGCGGCGAGGGTGCCCAGGTAGATGTAGGTGTAGTAGACCAGGCTCATCACCAGCACCAGTCCGGGCCAGCCGTAGAAGCTCGGCAAGGCGAGGCCCAGGTGTTCGTCGAGGATGCGGGTGAGCAGGCCGTTGTTGCCGAGGATCATCAGCCAGGTCTGGCTGACGATCACCTCCGGCACCACCAGGGTGCAGACCGGCAGCACCGCCACCAGGGCCTTGCCGGGGAAGTCGAAGCGCGCCGTGACATAGGCCAGGGACACCCCCAGCACGCCGGCGCAGGCCGTGACCAGGCAGCCCAGCAGCAGGGTGTTGCCCAGGGCGCGGAGGTAGCTCGGGTCGTCCCGCAGCTGGCTCCAGCCGGTGCCCTCGGCGCCGGCGCCGAAGACGCTGGAGAAGAGCAGGTTCGCCAGGGGCCAGAGGAGGAAGGTCAGCAGCAGGGCCAGGGCGCAGAGGGCGAGGAGATGCCAGATGGAGGGGAGTCGGCTGTTCATCGCGAGACCACCCGGACGTGCTGGGGATCGAATTCCAGGCTGACCGGCTGGCCTTCGAGGAAGCCGCCGTCGTCGGGGCCGAAGCGGTCCACTGAAACCCGCTGTGTGTCCGTCAGCCGGATGCTGTAGCTGGTGCGGTTGCCCAGGTACTGCTTGCGGTGGATCCAGCCGTCCAGGCTGTTACCGTTCGCCTGCCCGGCGGCGCGCAGGCGGATGCTTTCCGGCCTCGCCACCAGGTGCACGCTGGGCTGCTCCAGGGGGCCGTCGGTGCGGGCCAGCAGGGACTGGCCGGCCACCAGGATGGCGACGCTGTCGGCGTCGGTCTGCTCCAACACCCTGGCGGCGAGCAGGTTGGCGGAGCCGACGAAGTCCGCCACATAGGTGCTGGAGGGCGACTGGTAGATGGCCTGCGGGCTGCCCAGCTGCTCGATGCGCCCCTGCCGCATCAGGGCGATCTGGTCGGACAGGGCCAGCGCTTCTTCCTGGTCGTGGGTGACGAAGACGGTGGTGATGCCGATTTCCCGTTGCAACTCGGCGATGGCGGTGCGGATCTGCAACCGCAGCCGGGCGTCGAGGTTCGACAGCGGCTCGTCCATCAGCAGCACCTCGGGCTCGATGGCCAGTGCGCGGGCGAGGGCGACGCGCTGGCGCTGGCCGCCCGAGAGGGCGGCGGGGTGGCGGTCCGCGAAGCCATCCATGCCCACCCGCTCCAGGTACTCGCCGACCTTCTGGCGGATGCGGGCCGCGTCCAGCTTCCGCGCCCTCAGGCCGTAGGCGACGTTGTCGAACACCGTCTTGTCGGGAAACAGGGCGTAGTCCTGGAAGACCATGCCGATGCCGCGCCGATGGGGCGGCATCCGGGTCATGTCGACCGCGCCGAGACTCAGGCTGCCGCGCGTGGGGTGAATGAAACCGGCGATCACCCGCAGCAAGGTGGTCTTGCCGCAACCGCTGGGGCCCAACAGGGTGAAGAAGCTGCCCTCGGGGATTTCCAGGTCGAGGCCATCGATCACCTTGACCCCGCTGCCGTAGCTCACCTCCAGTTGGCGGATGCTGATGGATGACATTGAGCGCCTCCGGTGATTCCCGTTCGTCCGTGGGTGCGAGGTGGCTCGCCCCCTTTCGCCGCCCCACTCTGGACGTGCCGGTGGCGGGTGGCTTGAACGATTCATCGCCGTGGGATGACGAATTCGGCACAGCCGTGGCCATCGCAGGCCCGCCAGCGAGCCGGGCGTTTCAGCGGTGAAAGCTGTCCCGGTACTGGCTGGGGGAGAGCCCGGTGTGTGTCCTGAACTGCCGGCTGAAGGCGCTGTGGTCGCTGTAGCCGCACTGGTGGGCGATCTCGGTGATGGGCAGGTCGCCGGCCAGCAACTGGGTGGCGGCGCCCAGTCGGGCCTTGTGGATCATCTGCCGTGGGGTGAGCTGGAAGATGCGCTTGCACAACCGACCCAGCTGGGCCACGGAAAGCTCCGCGATGGCGGTCAGGTCATCCAGGCTGATGGGGTCGGCGAAGTGCTCGCGGATGTAGGCGTCCACCGCAGCCAGGCGCTGGTAGGCGGGATGGCTGGACTGCGGGGCCTGCAGGTCGTAGGAGATGCCCGCCATGCCGATCACCCGCCGCCCCAGGTCACGCAGCGCCAGCTTGTGGGTCAGGCACCAGCCGGGCTGGCGCCCCGGGTAGAGGTGCAGTTCGAGCTGGTCGCTCAGGGGCTCGCCGCCGTCCAGCACCTGGCGATCCTGTTCGGTGTAGCGGGAGCCGAAGCGGCTGGGGAAGACGTCCTCGGCGGTCCGCCCCAGCAGGGACGCCTTGTCGTTCACCCCGCAGCGACGGGCCAGGGTCTGGTTGACCAGGACGTAGCGCGCCTCCAGGTCCTTGACGAAGAACACCACGCCCGGCATCGCATCCAGCAGGGGCGCCACCTGTTCGAGGCAGGTGAGCAGGCCGGGGAGGTCGGGGGCCAGGGGAAGGTGTTCGATCTGCATCATTCTCACGACGCCGGCGAGCAGGTTGCGCAAGGGCCCTGCTGGCCATCCGGTCGCCTCGTGGTCTTCGACAGGTGCATCGGGCGTGGGTGTCGAAGAACCTAGCGCAGGCGAGGCGTCTCGGTGCCCCGAAGTGGCGGCGTAAATGCGTATTCACGCCTCGGATTCGGCGTCAGGAACCCTGGGCATTTTCTGCGAGCCTGAAGGGCAGGGGCGTCGAGGCGTCGTCACCCCGAATGGGGTGGACGGAAAGGGGAGGGGGAACCGGCCGCTCCCGGCGGGACGCGGACCGGTGCGATCAGCTGCGGCGTTCGACGATGTAGCGGGCCAGCGCGCGCAGCGGCTCGGCGGAGTCGCCCAGGCCGGCGACGGCGGCCAGGGCCTGGTCGCGCAGTTCGAGGGCGTAGGCCTTGGCCCTGTCCATGCCGAGCAGGGCCGGGTAGGTGGGCTTGTCGTGGGCCTGGTCCTTGCCCTGGGTCTTGCCCAGGGTGGCGGTGTCGCTTTCCACGTCGAGGATGTCGTCCTGTACCTGGAAGGCCAGGCCGACGGCGCGGGCGTAGATGCGTAGCGCCGCCAGGGCCGCCGGGGTGGCCTGGCCGCTGGCGAGGGCGCCGAGGCGCACGCTGGCTTCGATCAGGGCGCCGGTCTTGTGCCGGTGCATGGTTTCCAGGGCGGCCTGGTCCAGCTTGAGGCCGACCGAGCCCAGGTCGATGGCCTGGCCGCCCACCATGCCGGCGGGGCCGGCGGCGTGACCGAGGCTGGCGACCATGGCCAGGCGCGTCTCGGCGTCCTGGGGATTGCGCTCGGCGTCGGCCAGGACCTCGAAGGCGAGGGCCTGCAGGCCGTCGCCGGCGAGGATGGCGCAGGCTTCGTCGAAGGCGATGTGGGTGGTGGGCTGGCCCCGGCGCAGGTCGTCGTCGTCCATGGCCGGCAGGTCGTCGTGGACCAGGGAGTAGGCGTGGATCAGCTCCACGGCGCAGGCGGCACCATCGGCCCGGGCCGGGTCGCCGCCCAGGGCCTCGCAGGCGGCGTAGACGAGCAGCGGGCGCACGCGCTTGCCACCGTTCACCACGCTGTAGCGCATGGCCTGGTAGAGGCGCTCCAGGGGAGCGAGGGGGGGCTCGAAGAGCGCCGCCAGCGCGGCGTCCACGCGCTGCTGGCAGCGGGCCTGGTAGCCGGCGATCATGCCTGGTCGTCCGCGTCGAAGGGCGCTTCTTCCAGTTGGCCGTCACGTTCCAGGAGGATCTGTACCTTCTGCTCGGCCTGGTTCAGTGCGGCCTGGCACTCGCGCGTCAGGCGGATGCCTTGCTCGAAGGCGCCGAGGGAGTCTTCCAGCGACAGCTCGCCGCTTTCCAGCCGCTCCACCAGGGTCTGCAGTTCGGCTAGGGACTGTTCGAAATCGGGGGTGGCTTTCTTGCGGGCCATGCTGCTGTCTCGCGGAGGTCGAATCGGGCGCGACACTAGCAGAGCGGGCCTTTGCGGGCAAATGAAGGGGGCGGATGGCGGTGCGTGACCTGGCGCATCCTAGGCCGTGACGAAGTAGTAGACCGTCATCCCCGCGCCCACCGCGATCACCAGGCCGCGCAGCCACTGTGTGGGGAGCCGGCGCGCCAGGGCGCCGCCGGCGTAGCCGCCGCAACTGGCCGCACCCAGCAGCACCGCCAGCTCCGCCCAGCTGACTCGGCCGGCGATGACGAAGGTCACCACCGCGACGCTGTAGATGACGCTGGACAGCAGGTTCTTCAGGGCGTTGGCTCGCAGCAGCGGATGCCCCTCGATGGAGAAGGCCGCCAGCTGCAGGATGCCCATGCCGGCGCCGAAGTAGCCGCCGTACACCGCCACCAGTGCGTGGGCGAGGCCGCTCCCCGGGCCGTGGGGAGGCAGCTCCCCGGCGGTGCGCTGGCGGTTGACCAGGCGGCTCAGCCAGGGACTGGCGGCGAACAGCAGGGTGGCGGCCAGCAGCAGCCAGGGAATCAGCTTGCGGAAGGTTTCGTCGCCCCCGGCCAGCAGCAACAGGCCACCGCCCACGCCACCCAGCACTGACAGCGCCACCAGCGGCAGCACATAGCGCCCCAGGGAGCGCAACTGCTCCCGCGCCGCCCAGCTGGCGGCGAGGCTCGCCGGCCAGAGCGCCACGGCATTGGTGGCGTTGGCGGTCACCGGCGGCAGGCCGGTGGCCAGCAGGGCCGGAAAGGAAAAGAAGGTGCCGCCGCCGGCCAGTGCGTTCATGCCGCCGGCGGCGAAGCCGGCGAGCAGGAGGAGGATGACGTCGTGAAGGCTCATGGCGGTACCCGCAAAAAGTCGGCAGCGTAACCCTCGGGGGTGAACGGTGGCAAAGCGGCGCTCAACGGCGAGGCTTGTCGCCCTCCGCCGACCAGTGAGCCGAATCGGTGAATCAACGGGACCGCGCGATCCGCCCCGCGCATTATGCTTTCAACAACCGTATGGGGCGGGGGCAGTAAGGCGCAGGGAAGCCGACTCCATGGCCGTGCCGGGCAGTCTGGGCAGCGGGCCGATCAGGGAAAGGCGTCACGTTCGATCTCAGGCCGGAACCGGGTTCACTTGCCCCGCTTCCGGCCTCTTTCATTCCCGGGCGGGACAACAGGCGGGATGCCCCTCGGGGTCCCCGCAGGCGCGAGCCCGCTCGCGAAGCGTTCCAAGGGATTCGCCGACAAGCCGCACCCCCCGGGAACCAACGCACACGGCTCATTTCGCCGTGGGGGCGTCCTCCCGCAGCGCGAAGCCTTCGCGGTTGTCGCTGATGATGCGGAAGTGCTCGCTCTGGCCGCTGTCCACATGGGCGGCTTTTTCACGGCGCAGGCGCCCCATGGAGCAGAGGGTGTCGTCCTGCTCGTCGATGCCGATGCCGACGATGCGGTCCCCGGCCGGTACTTCGAAGCTGGCCACCTCGCCGGTGCCGATGCGCGCCGCCAGTTGGCGATCCACATGCACGGCGATGTAGCAGCCGCTGCCCAGTCCCCCCATGTCGCGGTTCACCACGATACGGCCGCCGCCCGGCACCGGCTCCTGGAAGGCCAGCAGGCGGTCCGCGGGAACCGGTTTGATGAATTCGGCGTCGCCGCGATAGGACGAACAGCCAGCGAGCAGGAACAGTGAAACCAGGGCGCAGGTCAGACGCATGTAGCCCTCCTTGGGCGCAATCATGAACACGACAGTGCTGCTGGAACTCTAGTGGATGGATCGGGCTTTGCCATGACGATGCCCGGCCCTTCGCCTCAGCGCTGGCCGTCCTCTCCCGGGCGCTTCTTCAGCCGGTAGGCGAGGGCGGGGCGGGTCATGCCCAGCAGGCGTGCCGCTTCGGACACATTCTGCTGCGCGCGTTTCAGGGCACCCTGCATCAGCGCTTCCTCCACCGCGTCCAGGCTGAGGCCGCTGTCGATCAGGTGCTCCACCCAGTCCGGCTCGACGCTGGCGCGGGTGTCCACCAGGGCGCCGTCGCTGGTCAGCCCGATGCTGCCGGCTTCGTCGGAGTGGTGCGGGAAGAGGGCGTCGGCGCTGATGCTCTGGTTGGCGTCGGTGATGATCACGCCGCGCTCGATGAGGTTTTCCAGCTCACGGATGTTGCCCGGCCAGTCGTAGCGCATGCAGGCCTCCAGCGCGCGGTCGGACAGGCCCAGGGTGGTCTTGCCGTAGGCCGTGTGGAGGCGCGCCAGGAAGTGATCCGCCAGCAGCGGGATGTCTTCCTTGCGTTCGCGCAGGGAAGGGATGAACACCGGGTAGACGTTCAGCCGGTAGTAGAGGTCGGCGCGGAAGCGGCCGTCCTTCACCGCCCGGGCCAGATCCTCGTGGGTGGCGGCCACCACCCGCACGTCCACCTTGCGGGTCTGGCTGTCGCCCACCCGCTCCAGCTCTTCCTCCTGCAGCACCCGCAGCAGGCTGGCCTGGGCGCGGGGCGTCAGTTCCACCACCTCGTCGAGGAACAGGGTGCCGCCGTGGGCCCGCTCGAAGCGGCCCATGCGCGACTGCTGGGCGCCGGTGTAGGCACCTCGCTCGACGCCGAACAGCTCGGCCTCGATCAGGTCCGGCGGGATGGCGGCGCAATTCAGCGCCACGAACGGGCCGCCGGCGCGCTCGCTGCGCAGGTGCAGGCTGCGGGCCATGACCTCCTTGCCCACCCCGGTTTCCCCCAGCAGGAGCACCGAGGCCTTGCCCGGCGCTACCTTGTCGATCAGGGTGCAGGCCTTGCGGTAGAGCGGCGCCTTGCCGATGCCGTAGAACTGGCCGGCGTCCTGTTCCAGACGCTGGCGCAGGTCGGCCACCTGCACCTGCAGGGCCTGGAGCTCGTCGATGATGGGGTCGCTCTGGAAATAGCGCAGGAAGGCGTCGGCGTCCTCCCACTCCTCCACCGGCTTGCCGATGATGCGGCAGCGGTCGCCGCCGCAGCCCCGGCAGCTGACCTCCTTGTAGAGCACCTGGCGGCCGAGGAAGAACGACGAGTAGCTGATGGCGTAGCCCAGCAGGGTCCAGCACACCGGCTCGTCCGAGGCCAGTCCCTCGGCGCGGCAGTTCTCCACCTCGTAGGAGTTCTGCCATTCGAGGTCGGCGTAGAACAGGCCGTTCTCGATGTCGATGTTCATCGCAAGCGGCTCGACCTTGACCATCCCCTTGAGCGAGTGCAGCTGCGGGCCGGTGAGGAACATCTCCACCGCGTCGGCGTCGGGGCGCAGCTTGCGGGCCAGCTCGGCGTCCTTAAGGCCGGACTGGTAGCCCAGGCGCAGGAACAGCCCCTTGGCCCGTTCCACGCCGAGCATCTCCACCAGCTCGCGACGGAAGGAGCCCATGGCGGCGGACTGCAGCAGGAGCATGCGCTGCTCGTCCAGCCAGATCTTGCCCTCGTTGCCGAGGAAGCGGACCCGATCGGTCAGGTCCTTCAGGGTCGGGCTGTGCTCCGACGCCTTGTAATCCACTTTCATGCTGTCGCACCCCGGGTTGTTCTTGTGTGGGGGAGGCCGGAGGGCATCGCTCAGGCGGGCGACTTCGGGTCCTGCTCCGGAGCGGCCTGCTCACGCAAGGCGGCCGCGTTCCTTTTCTAAGCGGCCTGAAAGACGACTAAAAGTCAATCGCCTCCCTGATGGGGAAAACCGGTTTCACCATTTGCTCGAACGTCCGGGTGGGCCTTGATCAATTGGTCGAACCAAGGCGCCCGGCCGAGCCTTGCCAAGGCCCTGTCCCAGGCGCTTCTCATTTTAAAAATCCCAGTGAATACAAGGGCTTGAGCTGATTTTTTGAGCGCTTGCCGGTCCCTGGCACAGCGGTTGCTCAAGCCCTGTCGAGCCCACCTGGGATCCACTGACATGAACCCGAATCCACAACGCTTCGATCAGCTGCCGCGCTATGTCCGTGTGCGCAGCGAGCCCGACGCCACCTTCGTCGAGTTCGACTTCGCCATCGGCTACCCGGACCTCTTCGTCGAGCTGGTGTTGCCCCGCGAGGCCTTCACCCGCTTCTGCGAGCAGAACCGGGTCCGGCACATGGACGCGCGGATGGCCGAGGCCATCGACGCCGACATGGAGAAATGGCGCTACGGCGAAAGCCGTGGTCCGGCCGACTGAGCCATCGGCCGCCGCGTCGCCCTCCCACAACAACAAGTACAGGACGCCTTGCATGAGCATCGAGATCAAGACGGCAACGGTGGAGCCCCTCCGCCAGACGTTCAGCCACACCCGCCGGCGCTTCGGCGACAAGCCGGCCAGCCGCTACCAGGAGGCCAGCTTCGACATCGAGGCCGCCACCAACTTCCACTACCGCCCGCTGTGGCAGCCGGACAAGCTGCTCAACGACCCGAGCCGCACCGCCATTCGCATGGCCGACTGGTACGCCATCAGCGACCCCCGCCAGTTCTACTACGGCGCCTACGTGCAGACCCGCGCCAAGATGCAGGAGAACGCCGAGCACGATTACGCCTTCTGCGAGAAGCGCAACCTGCTGGCCGGCCTGGATGCCGGCAGCCGCGAGCGCATCGCCCGCCTGCTGCTGCCCCTGCGCCATGCGGAATTGGGCGCCAACATGAACAACAGCGGCATCGCCGCCGACGGCTTCGGCACCAGCGTCACCCAGCTGCACATGTTCCACGCCATGGACCGCCTCGGTATCGCCCAGTACCTCTCGCGCATCGGCCTGATGCTGGACGACGGCGACACCGAGCTGCTCGCCGAGGCCAAGCGGCAATGGCTGGAGGACCCGGCCTGGCAGGGGCTGCGCCGCTACGTCGAAGACACCCTGGTGGTACGCGACTGGTTCGAGCTGACCCTGGCGCAGAACCTGGTGAGCGACGGCCTGCTCTACCCGCTGCTGTTCCAGAAGTTCGACGAGCAGCTCTGCGCCGACGGCACCGGCCAGGTGGGCATGCTCACCGAGTTCATGCGCCTCTGGTTCGCCGAGACCCAGCGCTGGGTCGATGCCCTGGTGAAACCGGTGCTGGCCGAGAGCGATGACAACCGCCAGCTCGTCGCCGGCTGGATCGCCCACTGGCAGTCCCGTGCCCTGGAAGCCCTGGCGCCCCTGGCCGAGATCGGCCCCGGCCGCGCCGCCCTGGACACCGTCGCCGGCGAGTTCGCCGCCCGCCTGAAGAAACTCGGCCTCTGAGGACCCGCCATGACTTCCCTCGTCTACATCGCCTTCCAGGACAACGACAACGCCCGCTACATCGTCGAGGCCATCACCCAGGACAACCCCCACGCCGAGGTGCAGCACCAGCCGGCGATGATCCGCGTGCAGGCCGAAGGCCGCCTGGAGATCCACCGCGCCACGGTGGAGGAAAAGCTCGGCCGCGAGTGGGACCTGCAGGAAATGCTCATCGACGTGATCACCCTCGGCGGCAACGTCGACGAGGACGAAGACCGCTTCGCCCTGCACTGGAACTGACCCGCGCACAACGACAAGAATCGGGAGAGCCACCATGGCCGCCAAACGCCTGAACCAGAAAGACAAGTACCGCTGCCTGACCCGCGACCTGGCCTGGGAGCCCAGCTACCAGAGCAAGGACGACATCTATCCCTTCGAGCGCTTCGAGGGCATCAAGATCACCGACTGGGACAAGTGGGAGGACCCCTTCCGCCTGACCATGGACGCCTACTGGAAATACCAGGCCGAGAAGGAGAAGAAGCTCTACGCGATCTTCGACGCCTTCGCCCAGAACAACGGCCATACGCACCTGTCCGACGCGCGCTACGTCAACGCGCTGAAGCTGTTCCTCTGCGGCGTGACCCCGCTGGAGTACCAGGCCTACCAGGGCTTCGCCCGGGTCGGCCGGCACTTCGGTGGCGCCGGGGCGCGGGTCGCCTGCCAGATGCAGGCCATCGACGAGCTGCGCCACGTGCAGACCCAGATCCACGCCATGAGCCACTACAACAAGCACTTCAACGGCCTGCATGACTTCGCCCACATGCACGACCGGGTGTGGTTCCTCTCGGTGCCCAAGTCCTTCTTCGAGGACGCCCGCACCGCCGGCCCCTTCGAGTTCCTCACGGCGATTTCCTTCAGCTTCGAATACGTGCTGACCAACCTGCTGTTCGTGCCCTTCATGTCCGGCGCGGCCTACAACGGCGACATGGCCACCGTCACCTTCGGCTTCTCGGCGCAGTCCGACGAGGCCCGGCACATGACCCTGGGGCTGGAGGTGATCAAGTTCCTGCTGGAGCAGCACGAGGACAACGTGCCCATCATCCAGCGCTGGATCGACAAGTGGTTCTGGCGCGGTTACCGCCTGCTGACGCTGGTGGGGATGATGATGGACTACATGCTGCCGAACAAAGTCATGTCCTGGGCCGAGGCCTGGGAGGTCTACTTCGAGCAGGCCGGCGGCGCGCTGTTCAAGGACCTGGAGCGCTACGGCATCCGCCCGCCCAAGTACGTGGAGCAGACCACCCTCGGCAAGGAGCACATCAGCCACCAGGCCTGGTCGATCTTCTACCAGTACAGCCAGGCCACCAACTTCCATACCTGGATGCCCACGGACGAGGAGCTGGACTGGCTCTCGGCCAAGTACCCGGACACCTTCGACCGCATCTACCGCCCGCGCTACGAGCACTGGCGCGAGATGCAGGCGCGCGGCGAGCGCTTTTACAACAACGCGCTGCCCATGCTCTGCCAGATCTGTCAGATCCCCCTGGCCTTCACCGAGCCGGACGCGGATACGACGCTGAGTCATCGCAGCGTCGTGCACGGCGGCGAGCGCTTCCATTTCTGCTCCGACGGCTGCTGCGACATCTTCCAGTTCGAGCCGGAGAAGTACGTCCAGGCCTGGTTGCCGGTGCACCAGATCCTCCAGGGCAACTGCGGCGGGGGCGATGTCGAGGCGGTGGTGCGGGACTACTACAACATCGCCTTCGGCGAAGACAACTTCGACTACCAGGACTCGCCCGAGCACCAGCGCTGGCGCGAGTGGCAGGGCGAAAGGCCCGCCGAGCCGGCCAGGGTCGGCTGACGCCAGCGGTGGGCGCCACGCGCCCGCCTTCCACCTCATTACAAGAAGGACAGTGTCATGCCCGTGACCGCCATAGGCGCCTATGAGGCGCAATCCCTGGATCGCCAGGACAACTTCAACGGCCTGCAACTGGTGTACCTCTGCTGGGAGCGCCACCTGATGTTCTGCGCCCCCGTCACCCTGCCGCTGCCGCCGGACATGGCCTTCGGCGACTTCGTCGAGACCGTGGTCAAGCCCGTGATCGCGCCGCACCCGGACGCGGCCAAGGTGGACTTCAGCCAGGCCCGCTGGCGCCTCGATGACGCCCCCTTCCAGCCGGACCCCGGTGCCGGGCTCGCCGCCAACGGCATCGGCCACAAGAGCCTGCTGCACCTGGACACACCCGGCCTGGATGGCCTTTCCGGCAGCTTCAACTGAGGGTCGCGCCATGAGCTACCAGGTCACCATCGAACCCACCGGCGAGCAGATCGACGTCGAGGAGGGCCAGACCATTCTCCAGGCAGCCCTGCGCCAGGGCGTCTGGCTGCCCTTCGCCTGCGGCCACGGCACCTGCGCCACCTGCAAGGTGCAGGTGCTGGAAGGCGAGGCCGATGTCGGCGCCGCGTCCCCCTTCGCCCTGATGGACATGGAACGCGACGAGGGCAAGGTGCTGGCCTGCTGCGCCATCCCCCAGAGCGACCTGGTGATCGAGGCCGACATCGACGTCGACCCCGACTTCGCCGGGTACCCCGTGCAGGACTACCGCGCCACCGTCACCCGGCTGGTGGACCTGTCGCCCACCATCAAGGGACTGCACCTGAAGCTGGACCGTCCCATGGCGTTCCAGGCCGGGCAGTACATCAACCTGCAACTTCCCGGCATCGAGGGTACCCGGGCCTTCTCCCTGGCCAACCCGCCCAGCCGCGCCGACGAGGTGGAGCTGCATGTGCGCCGGGTGGAAGGCGGCCTCGCCACCGGTCATATCCACGACCAGCTCAAGGTGGGGGACGCGCTGGAACTGTCCGGCCCGTACGGGCAGTTCTTCGTGCGCACCTCCCAGCCCGGGGACCTGGTCTTCGTCGCCGGCGGGTCCGGGCTGTCCAGCCCGCAGTCGATGATCCTCGACCTGCTGGAGCGGGGGGATACACGGCACATGACCCTGTTCCAGGGGGCTCGCACCCGCGCCGAGCTCTACAACCGCGAGCTCTTCGAGGGCCTGGCCGAGACCCATGGGAACTTCACCTACGTCCCCTCCCTCAGCCAGGCGGCCGAGGACAGCGAGTGGACCGGCTTCCGGGGCTACGTGCATGACGCCGCGAAGCAGCATTTCGACAACCGCTTCGCCGGCCACAAGGCCTATCTCTGCGGCCCGCCGCCGATGATCGACGCCGCGGTCACCGCCCTGATGCAGGGCCGGCTGTTCGAGCGCGACATCTTCATGGAGCGCTTCCTCACCGCCGCCGACGGCGCCGGGGAAAGCACCCGCTCGGCGCTGTTCAAACGTATCTGAACCAACCCGCTGCACCCGCCCATCCGCACTGACGCGTGCGGAGGGCGGCACACGCCCATAACAACAAGAAGGAAATGCCGATGAGCACCACCCTGCGTGCCCTGTCCTGCTGTGCCCTCGCCACCCTGGCCCCGCTGGCCCTCGCCACCGAAGGCGGTGGTTCCACCTACCCGGTGGGCGCCGAGAACTACCTGTCCGGAGCCATGCCGCCGCCCGGCTTCTACGGCCAGGTGTTCTCCACCCACTACGAGGCCGATACCCTGCGGGGCAACGATGGCCGCAGCCTGCCGGTGGATTTCCGTGTCCGCGCCAACGTCATCGCGCCACGCCTGATCTGGGTGAGCGAGCGCCAGCTGTTCGGCGGCAACCTGGCCTTCGCCGCCCTGTTTCCCTTCGTCGACCTCGAGGTGGAGGTGAATGGGCAGTCCCAGAGCAAGAGGGGACTGGGGGACATCATCTTCGGCCCGGCCCTGGGCTTCCACCACAGCGACACCCTGCACAGCGTCCTGGCCCTGGACTTCATCGCGCCCACGGGGGAGTACGACCGGGGCGACCTGGCCAATATCGGGCGGAACTACTGGACCATCGAGCCGGTGCTGGCCATCTCCCGCATCGACCCCGCCGGGCTCAACGCCAGCGTCAAGCTGATGTACGACTTCAACCTGGAAAACTCCGCCACCGATTACCGCTCCGGCCAGGAATTCCACTTCGACTACGCCGTCGGCTGGGGCCTGGGCAACGGCTGGGTAGTGGGCGTGGGCGGCTACTTCTACCGGCAGACCACCGACGACCGCCAGCACGGCGAGCGCATCGACGACAACAAGGGCCGCGCCTTCGCCATCGGCCCATCGGTCATGTACCAGAACCCAGAGGGCTGGTTCCTCACCGCCAAATGGGAGCAGGAGACCGGTGTGCGCAACCGGGCGGAAGGCGATGCCTACTGGCTGAAGCTGACGGTGCCGTTCTAGGGCTGGCTCCGCTCTCCTTCCGGGCGAGGGGCCGGTGGGCAGCGCAGGGTGCCAGGAGGGCGGACCTGCGGCCCGCTTGGCAAATAAGCGATCCATGTTCGGAGCACGAGGGATTGCATGTGGTCCCCGATCAGGGGCTCTCGTACGCAAGCTGGCAAATCGTAGCCCGGATGGAATCCGGGAGTGGTGGTGGGAACTTCCCCGGATTTCATCCGGGCTACGGACTGACTTCACCCCCGCAGGGGGTGAGTCCTTTCTCCCCTTTCCCATCGGGGGTGAGGGGGCTGTGCCCCGCGCGGTCCTCGATCAGCCGCGCCGAAACACCATCGCCTTCAACCCCGCATCCGGGTCGATGTCCTCGAACTCCGGCGGGTTCTCCAGGCGCTCGACGAAACGCAGTTCCGGCGCTTCCGCCGCCATGCCCTGGATCAGGAAGTCCGGCCCGATGCCGGGGTCGTTCACGCAGGCCAGCACCGTTCCGGTGTCGCTGAGCAGTTCCGGCAGGCGGCGGAGGATTTTCTGGTAGTCGCGGGTGAGGGCGAAGCTGCCCTTCTGGAAGGATGGCGGGTCGATGATCACCAGGTCATAGGGCCCGCCCTTCTTCACCTTGCCCCAGGACTTGAACAGCTCATGGCCGAGGAAGCTCACGCGGCCGAGGTCGTGGCCGTTGAGCCGATGGTTCTCCCGTCCCCGGCTCAGGGCCGCGCTGGCCATGTCCAGGTTCACCACCTGCTCGGCGCCACCGGCGATGGCCGCCACCGAAAAGCCGCAGGTGTAGGCGAAGAGGTTGAGTACCCGCTGGCCACCGGCGTTGGCCCGTACCCAGTCGCGGCCATGGCGCATGTCGAGGAACAGGCCGTTGTTCTGCTTGCGCCCCAGGTCCAGCTTGAAGCGCAGCCCGCCCTCGTTCACCACGCATTCCTCGACGTCCTCGCCCCAGAGCCGCTCCTGGGTGCTCTCCAGCAGGTAGCGATGCTGCAGCAGCAGCGACCGTGCGCCGCTGGCCCGCCAGGCCGGGGATTCCACCAGGCGCAGCAGCGTCGCCTTGAGTGCGGCCAATTCGTCCGCGCCGGGCTCGCGGAACAGCGACACCAGCAACACGCCCTGGAGCCAGTCGGCGGTCAGTTGCTCCAACCCGGGATAACGCCGGCCACGGCCGTGGAACAGGCGGCGGATCTCGTCCGGGGGAGACGCCAGGGCAGTGGCGAGGTGCTGTTCGAGGAAGGCGAGGGCGTCAGGGGTCATGGCGGGCAGGGGCTGGGAAAAGAGGGCGGGATTCTAACCCAGGCGCACGCAATCATTGTCTTGCCGCCCATTGCGAATGAAAATTGTCTCCCGCCGAAACGCCCAGGTGTTTCTCCACGCCATCCCCGCCTCCAGTGAGGAACGAATGACCCGGATTCTTGCACTGCTCCTGCTGATCTCCCCCGTCGCGCTGGCCGACACCACCCAGCCGGCCCACTCCTGCAAACAGCCCACCGTGCCGGCCCAGTTCAAGGACCAGGCCGAGGCCGACCGCTTCAGCGCCAACATGGACAGCTACCACGGCTGCATCACGGCCTTCATCAAGGCGCAGAACGATGCGATCCACAAACACCGGGACGCCGCGCAGAAGGCCACCGAGGAATGGAACGCCTTTGCCGAGTCGTTGAAGTGACGGGCGCCCCGCACGGGAGTCGGTCGAGGGCATCCGGGCCTGGTGGTCCGGGTTCTTTCAGGCAATAAAAAAGCCGGCTTGTGGGCGGTTTTTTATCAACTATATGGTATTGATTTTATTGAATATTATTTTTTGTTTGCTTTATGTCCCCCCACATGTCCCCCCACTCAAGCTTTGCGTAGTGGCTTGTACGCAGCAAGAGCCATTCGGTCTTACGCTCTGTGCAGTCATGCAGTGGTGGAGTCATAGATTTTGGAGGAGCAACCTGACCGCCTTTTCGGCGGGTAGCAGACCTTGCAACAGGTTAGAAAATCCGGCAAGACCTCTTAATCCGCATTTGCTAAACTCGGGAATCGATAAATACTGTATATTCATACAGGGAAGCGCGATGAGCAGTTACTCAGCCATTGAATGGACAGAGCAGACATGGAATCCGGTGACTGGCTGCACCAAGGTCTCCCCTGGCTGTAAGCACTGCTATGCGGAAGTCATGGCGAGGCGCTTACAAGCAATGGGCGCTTCAGGCTACGAAGACGGATTCAAGCTGCGTCTAATGCCAGGACGGTTGGATCAACCATTGCGCAGAAAGAAGCCGACGCTCTATTTCGTGAACTCGATGAGCGACCTTTTTCATGAGGATGTGCCAGACGCCTTCATCGATCAGGTCATGGATACGATCATCAGGACGCCACAGCACTCCTATCAGATCCTTACTAAGCGAGCTTCTAGGCTACCTGAATACTTCGGTAGCCGGCCCATCCCTTCCAATATCTGGCTTGGCGTTTCGGTGGAGGATCAACAGTACGGTTTGCCGCGTATTGATGAACTCCGAAAGGTTCAAGCGACAATTCGCTTTCTGTCCGTTGAGCCTCTTCTTGAAGACCTCGGCCAGATTGACCTATCTGGTATGGATTGGGTAATTGTAGGAGGGGAGTCAGGTGCAAAGGCTCGTCCAATGAGGCCTGAGTGGGCCCTCAATATCGAAAAGCAGTGCGCTCAAGCTGATGTGGCTTTTTTCTTCAAGCAGTGGGGTGGCTGGGGGGCTGATGGCATCAAACGCAACAAAAAAGCCAATGGTCGCCTGCTAAACGGCCGTCTTTATGATGAGTACCCGATTATTCCTACAGTTTCGGTTGGATAGCACGGGCTAGTTTTTCAGCCAAGGCCTTTGCTTTTGGATGTGGGTTCGAAACAGCAAAATAGAATAGAAATAGAAGTCCTGACTTTTGGTTGAGTCGGGTCGGCTCTTCGACATGAGGGAATATCTCCCTGAGCCGCCTGGTCAAGAACTGAATGACCGCCTCGTGATTTGATCGCTGCGGTTTTGCTTCTTGATCGCCAAATAGGTCTCTGATGACTGGCTCGTCTTCGACATAGCAAGCCCTCTCCCATTCCGTGGTTCCTAGCAGCCGCTCGATACAGGGACGCCACTCTTCTCTAGGCCCATTTTGCGGGAGGATGCGAAGTAGGGTCGATATTGGAAAGAGCATCCATAGGTCCACCTTCTTCGTCGCGGCTATGATCTGCAGCGTACGCCAATCAACCGCCGTGCTGTAAGGGTCAAGGAAAATTACGGCCCGATCATTTCTTCCGAGCTTTCTGCAGAGGTTGGTGACAAAGGTGTTCGCATCAAGCTGAGTGATGTGAATGACTTTATCGGGATACTCCACGCACAACTCTTCCAAGGCTGTGACATGCTCACGTTTCAGGTCGTTGAAATGGTATTCATGGAAGGTGTCTTTGCATTCAAGAGCACGTCGAACAGAGCCTTTCAGCGCTTCTAACTCAAGTAGTGAGTCCGAATTCGATTCTTCATCATCTCGTTGCCCTGTTCCGGCGAACGCATCTACGTAGTGGAGTGTGAACGGCTGGTATTTGAGAGCAGTAGCGTAAATGTTTAGGTAGCTCTCCAGCCTGTCCAGCTTGATGCGCGTCCATTCACCACCAAACGCATGCTTTACCATCCGATAGCCTCGAAGCCTTAGTCCTGAGTAGTCGGTGGTTCGGTTACCGAACCGCCAGGCGAGGTGTCGAGGGGCAGTGCTTCGCTCTCTGGCTGTCTACTGGCGTTTTGACTTCCCTCGGGCGTTCACCCTAACATCAATTACCTACAGAAAATAAGGGTGTTGCTGGCGCAAAGCAGCATCTGGCGATGCCGCGCGGTAGCGTGAAGCGCTTTAGGGCGGCTGTTGGGTGATCAATGGCCACGTTCGAGGGGTTGAGCCGCTTATGCTCCCCCTCTCCAGACGCTTACTAAGGACCACCACAGATGGCCAAGGATGACGAGAAGTACACCTGGGACTGGAGGGCTCAAATATTTCCGACCATTGACCCTCATAGCAAGGTCAAGCACCTGATCATCCAGGAGTACCTGCAGGCCTACGTTCAGGTCTTGATGCGTAATGCGCTCATCCCAGAGCTTCGCTTGTCAGTCGTCGACGGGTTCTGTGGTGGCGGCCAGTACAATGACGTCGACGGTGGAGCACATTTCGGATCACCGGTTATTACGCTAAATGCTGTACGAGAGGCTGAGGCGATCATCAATGTGAAACGAACCCAATCTCGTACCGTTCGGACGCAGAACTTCTTTGTCGACGTGAAACAAGCCAATATCGATTGTCTTCGTGCTGTCCTAACTGCTCAGGGACTTGGGTATCGTATTGACCGAGATGTATTTCTGCAGTGTTCTGACTTTAATGATTCACTTCCACTGATCACGAAACGAATAAAGGATTTTGGTTACGGTGAGCGTGCCATATTTCTTCTTGATCAGTACGCCTATGGTGATGTGCCATTTCCTTCAATTAAGAATATATTTAACAATATAAAAAATGCAGAGGTTTTGCTCACGTTCAATGTTGATTCGCTAATAACCTACCTTTCTGATCGAAAGTCGAATAGGAAAGCTATCGCGAATATTGGATTAGAGCAGCATATTCCTTGGAGTGAGCTCGCCGCCCTGAAAGCAACGCAGAGGCATGAATGGCAATACTTGATTCAGCGTTGCCTGTCGAAGGGCATTCTGATTGAGAGTGGTGCGAAGTTCATGACAGTCTTTTTTATCACGCCGCTCGGCTCGAATCCGCGGACTTATTGGTTTATCCACTTGGCAAACCAATATCGCGCCAACGATGTCATGAAGTCGATTCATTGGCGTCACGGGAATCACTTTTCTCATATGCTTTCCCCTTCGCTCTTTGTCGGCTACGACGCTAACCGAGATGTACGGGTAACTAGTCAAGAAGAGCTTGTGTTGGGGGAGAAACACCACTTTGATGGGGTAACTAATGAGCGTATTTGCACAGAGCTTTCTGAGTTGCTGCCCCAGCAGCTTTATGCAAAACGTGAGCAGACCTTTGAGTCATTAATGCACAGTATGGCCAACTACACCATGGCGGACGAGGAGGTAGTCAAGCGCTCTCTAAATGTTGCAGTAGCAAATCGGGACTTGGAGGTGCGGGACAAAAACGGGGTGTCCAAACGGCGTAAGGGGGAAAGCATTAGGCTAAGTGATGTGATTACCGCCCCTGCGCAGAGTACTTTCTTTTTCCTGTAGCTAGGCTCGGGGTGTCGCTGCCATGGTGGTTTAATTTTCTAGTGGGATAGGGGTGGCCTTGGTGCATCGTCGAATCTTGCTCCTACGGCGGCGGCGCTGGTAGCCCGTGCTATTCAGCGCAAGCTCCGTAATAATCGGGTCAGCTCGCACATAGGGACGCCGTCGTATGGAACTGATCGACAACATCAACACCCTGCTTGGTGAAAACCTCAAAGGTACGCTCAAGCCGGGCTCGAAGCTGAAGATCGCCGCTTCGTGCTTTTCGATCTACGCCTACCTGGCGCTGAAGAAGGAACTGGAGAGCATCGACTCACTGGAGTTCATCTTCACCTCGCCGACCTTCGTTCCCAACGAGGTCAGCGACAAGATCAAGAAGGAGCAGCGCGAGTTCCATATCCCCAAGGCTGAGCGTGAGCGCAGCCTGACCGGCAGTGAGTTTGAAATCCAGCTGAAGAATCAGCTCACTCAAAAGGCCATCGCCAGGGAGTGCGCTGACTGGATACGCCGTAAGGCCACCTTCCGCTCCAATCGTGGTCAGGCTCCGATGCAGCCCTTTATCGGCACGCGCGCGACGGCGGGGGACGCCGTCTTTATGCCCGTTCAGGGGTTTACCGCTGTAGACCTGGGCTACCAGAAGGGCAATGCGCTCTCGAACATCGTTACCCGTTTCGATGAGCCGGCCCATACCGGCATGTTCCTCAATCTGTTCGAGCAAATCTGGAGCGACCCGGAGAAGCTTGAGGATGTAACCGCTCGGCTCTGCGATCACATCGCGTCGGTCTATCAGGAGAATGCGCCGGAGCGGATCTACTTCCTGATGCTCTACAACATCTTCCGCGAGTTCCTGGAAGACTTGAACGAGGACGTGCTGCCCAACGACCGCACCGGTTACCAGGACAGCCTGATCTGGCAGAAGCTGTTCAACTTTCAGCGTGACGCGGCCACCGGCCTGATCAACAAGCTGGAAACCTACAGTGGCTGCATCCTTGCCGACAGCGTGGGCCTGGGCAAAACATTCACCGCGTTGGCGGTAATCAAGTACTACGAGCTGCGCAACAAATCGGTCCTGGTGCTCTGCCCGAAAAAGCTTGCCGACAACTGGCTGAACTACAACCGCAACCTAAAGACCAACATTTTTGCCAAGGATCGCTTCAACTACGACGTGCTCTGTCACACCGACCTGACCCGCACCCGTGGCGAGTCGCTGGGCATTCCGCTGGATCGGGTCAACTGGGGTAACTACGACCTGGTGGTGATCGACGAGTCGCACAATTTCCGCAATAACGACGTCTACAAAGACAAGGAAACCCGTTACCAGCGCTTGATGAATCAGGTGATCCGGCAGGGCGTGAAGACCAAGGTGCTTATGCTCTCGGCCACACCGGTCAACAACCGGTTCAGCGATTTGCGTAACCAGCTGGCCTTGGCCTACGAGGGCGACAGCGACAACCTCAACGACAAGCTACGCACTGAAAAAGACATCGACGGCATATTTCGCCGCGCTCAGGCGGCGTTCAATGCCTGGTCGATCCTGCCTCCAGAGAAACGCACCGCTGCTGCCATTCTCAATACCCTGGACTTCGACTTCTTCGAGCTGCTCGACAGCGTGACCATTGCCCGCTCGCGCCGGCATATCGAGACCTTCTATAACACCGCCGACATCGGCAGTTTCCCCGAGCGCCGTAAGCCGTTGTCTTTCCACTGCCCACTGACCCATCGTGAGGACGTCATCGGCTTTAACGAGATCTTCAATCAGCTCTCATTACTCAAGCTCGCAGTGTATGCCCCGGTCAGCTACATCCTGCCCAGCCGGATGAAGAAGTACGAGGAAATGTACGACACCGAAGTCGAGGGCGGCAGAGGAAAACTCAAGCAGGTAGACCGTGAAAAAAGCCTGCAAGCGCTGATGACCACTAACCTGCTCAAACGCCTGGAAAGCTCAGTTGAGTCCTTCCGCCTGACCCTGAAAAGCCTGCAGGCGGCTCACTGCGGCGCGTTGGACAAAATCGCCACCTTCAAGAAAACCGGCCTGGCCAGTGGCTTTGCCGATGTCACCGCCGCGTTCGAGGATGCGGATTTCGATGATGACGACCTGCCCATGCCGGGCGACATCAGCATCGGCAAGAAAATCCAGATCAGCCTGGAAGATATGGACGTGCCCTCCTGGGAGCAGGATCTTCAGGGCGATCTGGTTTTCATCGATGAGTTGCTGGCCGAAATGGCCAAGGTCACGCCTGCCGATGACGCTAAGCTGCAGCATCTTAAGACCCAGATCACCAGCAAACTGACCTCGCCGATTAACCCCGGCAATCGCAAGGTGCTGATCTTCACCGCCTTCTCCGATACCGCTAATTACCTGTACGACAACCTGGCCGAGTACTTACTACGCAGCCATAGGGTCCACTCCGGCAAGGTCACCGGGAGTGATGCCCCAAAATCCACGTTGGGCAACATGCAGGGCAGCCGGCAGACCTATGATTTTCAGGGGCTGCTCACGCTGTTCTCGCCGCGCTCCAAAGAGAAGGCCGCCATTTACCCGGATGAGCCGCGAGAGATCGATATCCTGATCGGCACCGACTGCATCTCCGAAGGCCAGAACCTGCAGGACTGCGACTACCTGATCAACTACGACATTCACTGGAACCCGGTACGGATCATCCAGCGCTTTGGCCGCGTGGATCGAATCGGCTCGCAGAACGCCAGCATTCAGCTGGTCAACTACTGGCCGGACATCAGCCTGGATGAGTACATCAACCTCAAGGAGCGGGTTGAGAACCGCATGATGATCGCCGACGTCGTCGCAACCGGCGATGACAACGTGCTCAATGCTCAGGCCAATGACGTGGCCTACCGCAAGGAGCAGTTACGTCGCCTTCAAGACGACGTGATCGAAATGGAAGACATCAAGACCGGCGTCTCCATCACCGATCTTGGGCTCAACGATTTCCGTATGGATTTGCTCAACTACATCAAAACCAATGGCGACCTTGAGCATGTCCCCAACGGTATGCATGCCGTCGTGCCGGCGCGGCAAGAGCTTGGGCTGCTGCCTGGGGTGATTTTCACCCTGCGTAATCGCAACAGGGGCTCCAGTCTCAATCATCAGAATCGCCTGCATCCCTTCTATCTGATCTACATCAGCCTGGAGGGGCAGATCATCAGCGACCAGACAGAGGCCAAGCGCTTGCTGGATCTGGCTCGCAGTGCCTGTAAGGGCCACAGCCAGCCTATTCCCGAGGCCTATCAACTGTTCAATCAGGTCACCGGGGACGGACGTGATATGCGCATCTACTCCGACCTGCTCGATCAGGCCATTCGCTCGATGATCGATGTAAAGGAAGAACGGGACATCGACAGCCTGTTCAGTGGCGGTAGAACCACCGCGCTGGTGGACACCATCTCCGGGTTGGATGACTTCGAGCTGATTACCTTCATCGTTATTCAAGGCGTGGCATGAGTCAGGCAGGCATCCCATCAGCGCTATTTAGCTTCCCTGCGCAGGCTAGGGTTGCCCGCGTGGTGCCGAAGAGCAAAATCTACGAGCACGGCCCCGTTAGCTCTGTATTGCGCGATAAGTTTGTCAGTCAGGTCGAACAGATAACCTGGGCCTACAAGCTGGCACCGGAAACTATCAACCTGCCGGCCCGTGGCGGAGTGGCGGAAATCCAGGTGTTCGATATCACTCAGAAAACTGCCGAGTTGGACGAGGACGTGCTGCGTGCAATCGATCGCGCCATCCCACTGCCGATCATCTTTCAGTTGCACCATGAGCAGCGCACCCGCATGGTGGCGGCTTTTAAGCGTCCGAGCGAAGCCGATGCCAGCAAATGGGTGATTGATGGCTACTTCGCAGGTAGCTGGTTGCCGGCTGAAAGCCCGCGTCAGGCTCTGCCGGTAGCGCTGGATCTGCAGGGGCTCTACGAACAATTGCTTCGCAGTTTGCTACCCAGTCCGGCTAGGCCGGGCGAGAGCCTGCCCGAGCAACTGCAGCGGCTAAACCGTTTGCGTAGCCTGCACAGTGAGCACGCCAAGCTGGATGCGCGCCTGCACAAAGAAAAACAGTTCAACCGCAAGGTGGCGCTCAACGCCCAGCTGCGGGAAATTCAGAATGAAATCGCCGAATTGAGTGCCTAAGCCCTCGGTTTGCGCCAAGCATTTAAGAGATACAGGACGTTCCATGGACAAGCTGAAAATGCACTCCCCCAACCTGACCGAATCTAATATCGCCAAGTTGGTCGAGTTGTTTCCCAATTGCGTCACCGAGGTGCGCGATGCCAAGGGCGAACTGAATAGGGCTATCGACTTTGATCTGCTGCGGCAGGAGCTCTCTACCACCGTGGTAGAAGGGCAGCAGGAGCGTTATCAGCTGAATTGGCCAGGGAAACGAGAGGCGTTGCTGGCCGCAAATGCGCCAATTGCAAAGACCTTGCGTCCAGCCAGAGAGGAGAGTGTTGATTTTGATACGACGCGGAATCTTTTCATTGAGGGGGACAATCTAGAGGTTCTTAAGCTTCTGCAGGAGAGCTATCTCGGTCAGATAAAGCTGATCTACATTGATCCGCCATATAACACTGGGCGCGACTTCATCTATGACGATGATTACAAGGAAGCTGCTGAGAGCTATCTCGCTCACTCAAATCAGACTGATGAATTTGGTACTCGTCTCGTGGCGAATACTGAAGCCAACGGACGCTTCCATTCCGATTGGCTGAGTATGATTTACGCACGTCTGCGACTGGCCCGTAACGTGCTGCGGGACGACGGGGTGCTGTTCATTTCAATCGACGATAACGAAGTTGATAACCTGCGCAAGCTTTGCTCCGAGATTTTCGGGGAAGAGAATTTTGTAGCGCAGATCATCTGGCAAAAAGTCTATGCGCCAAAGAATACGGCTGATTGGTTCTCTGAAGATCACGATTACATCCTCGTATATGCGAAAGCTAAAAACTACTGGCGCCCGGAAAAGCTAGAAAGAACAGCAGAAATGGAGGCGCGTTATAAAAATCCAGATAACGATCCGCGCGGGCCGTGGAAGGCTGAAAATATGTCAGCTCGGAATCGATATGACGCAGGGGTTTACTCAGTTACCTGTCCTAATGGAAGGTTTATTGAGGGGCCTCCAACCGGGCGCTATTGGGTTATCGACGAGGTGAAGTTCAAAGCGTTAGACGCTGACAAGCGTATATGGTGGGGAGCAGATGGAAACAATGTTCCGGCTGTCAAAAAATTCTTGTCAGAGGTGTCAAGCGGACGAACACCGCAAACCCTCTGGTTCTATAACGAAGTTGGTCATACGCAAGACGCCAAGAAAACCCTGCTCAAGTATGTCCCATTCCAGCACACCGAGAATGTCTTGAACTCGGTTAAACCGGTGGAGCTGCTACAGCGAATCCTGCAACTGGCCGGTAAGCCCGATGAGAATGACATCATTCTCGATTTTTTCAGTGGCAGCGCGACCACTGCTCATGCCGTTCTGAAGCAGAACTTCGAGGATGGAGGCAATCGCCGGTTCATTGGTGTGCAGATTCCTGAGCCTCTGCCGCGGGCTGAACCGGGGCTCCGTTCAATCTTCGAGATGGGACTCAGTCGGGTACGGAACTTCAGCGCTGAGTTGCGCGAACAGGAGGGGGCTGCCGGACAGGACCTTGGTTTCCGCGTTCTGAAGACTGCTACCTCCAACATGAAGGACGTGTACTACACCCCTGATGCGGTGAGTCAGGATTTGCTTTCCGATCAGGTCAGCAATATCCGCGAAGACCGCACACCTGAAGACCTACTGTTCCAAGTACTGTTGGATTGGGGGGTGGATCTTGCTCTGCCTATCAGCCAGCAAAGCATCGCTGGCAAGACAGTGTTCTTCGTTGACAGCAACGCCTTAGTTGCCTGCTTCGACACCGGCATCGATGAAAACTTCGTCAAGCAGCTCGCCGGACATAAGCCGCTGCGTGTGGTGTTCCGTGACGCCGGCTTTGCCAGCGATAGCGTGAAGATCAACGTCGAGCAGGTGTTCAAGCTGCTGTCGCCGGCTACTGAAATCAAGACGCTTTAAGGGGCCAATATGGACGCTCAAGCCTTGCGTGCGCTGTTGGACAACCTGATTGAAGGTTGGGAAAACGAGGTGGCCGAGTTCAAGCGCGCCGGCAACGATTACTCGACGGATACCATAGGTAAGTACTTTTCCGCCTTGGCCAACGAGGCCAACCTCCGCAACCAAGAGCGCGCCTGGTTGGTGTTCGGTGTGGATAACAACACTCGCAAGGCTGTTGGTACCGACTACCGAGTGAAGCCGGATCATCTGCAGAGTCTGAAAATGCAGATCTCCGATGCCACCGAGCCCAGCATTACCCTGCGCAACATTCACGAGTTGTTGCTGGATGAAGGGCGTGTGCTGTTGTTCGAAATTCCTGCTGCGCCGTTGGGCCTGCCTATTGCCTGGAAGGGGCATTACTACGCCCGCGCGGGTGAAAGCTTGACTCACCTGGGTCTGGATAAGCTCGATGAGATTCGCCGCCAGGTGGGTGCTGCCGACTGGTCCGCACAGGCCGTTGCCGGCGCAACGCTTGATCATTTGGACGCCAGTGCGCTGTCCCGGGCGCGGGAGTCTTTCGCTAAAAAGTACGCTAACCGGTTTACTGCCGATGAGGTCAAGCAGTGGTCTGATCCGACCTTCCTTGATCGTGCCAAACTGACCCGCGATGGCCAGATCACGCGCACCACGCTGCTGCTACTGGGCAAGCTCGAAGCTGCCCACCTGCTGTCGCCGCATCCGGCCCAGATGACCTGGAAACTGGAGGGCAGTGAGCGAGCGTATGAGCACTTCGGGCTGCCGTTTTTGCTGAATAGCAGCGGGCTGTACCAGAAAATCCGCAATATCCAGATTCGTATCCTGCCGGAAGACCAGTTGCTGGCTATTGAGCTGGCCAAGTACGACCAGAAAATCGTGTTGGAGGCGCTGCATAACTGCATCGCACACCAGGACTACAGCCGCAATGGTCGCATCATCGTCACCGAATACCCTGATCGGCTGGTGTTGGAGAACGAGGGTTCGTTTTTCGAAGGGCAACCGGCCGACTACATTTCCGGCTCCAAAACCCCCAGGCGCTACCGTAATCCGTTCCTGGCCCAGGCCATGGCTGAGCTGAACATGATCGATACCATGGGTTACGGCATCCATGAGATGCATCTGGGGCAAGCGCGGCGCTTCTTTCCTATGCCGGATTACGATTTGAGCGAGCCAAAGTCGGTAAAGATGACGATTCATGGCCGCGTAGTGGATCAGGCCTACAGCCGCCTGTTGATTCAGAAGACCGATCTGGCGCTTGAGGACATTCTGGCGCTCGACCGTGTGCAGAAAAAGCTGCCGCTGGATGCTGCAATGGTCAAGCACCTGCGCAAAGCCGGGCTTATCGAGGGGCGAAAACCCAACCTGTACGTTTCGGCCAGCGTTGCCAAAGCGACAGCCAGTAAAGCCGAGTACATCCGCACCCGCGGCCTCGATGATGGGCATTATAAGCAGCTGATCATCGACCTGCTGACTCAGTTTGGCTCAGCCAGCCGCCAGGACATTGATCGCTTACTGTTGAGCAAGCTGAGCGATGCGCTGGATGAGCAGCAGAAGCTGAATAAGGTGGGCAATCTGTTGACCAGCCTGCGGCGGGCGGGGCGCATCACCAACAGCGGCCCACGCAAGGCACCGCTCTGGGTGCTTGCAGAATAAATGCAGAATAAGTCGTGCTGCTTTGCAAGATAAATGCAGAATAAATTTACGGTAAGTAGCTGATTCAAAAGGGCCTTAGCCTTGTTTGTCGCTTGCGAGCCCTTGGGTCAGTCAGGAATTGTGCATGAAACTGAAATTTAAACAGCAGCCGTACCAGACGCATGCCGTCGATGCCTTTGCCGATTGCTTTGCTGGTCAGCCAAAATCCTCGGGCGTGGCCTATCGCATCGACCCCGGTGCAAGTCCTGTAAAACCCGTTACGCCGCAGCAGATTGACCTCTACGGCGTGCAGAGCTCTGCTGAACCGACCGAGGCCGGTTTCAAAAATGCCGAGCTGGCACTTAGCCCAGCCCAATTGCTGGAAAATATTCAGGCTGTGCAACGTCGGCAGAACCTGCCGCTGTCCCCAGCATTGGTACGGGACAGCAAAACCGGTTGTCCGATCAACCTCGATATCGAGATGGAAACCGGTACCGGTAAGACCTACTGCTACATCAAGAGCATGTTCGAGCTGAACAAGCGCTATGGCTGGAGCAAATTCATCGTCGTGGTGCCGAGCATTGCCATTCGCGAGGGCGTGTACAAGTCGCTGCAGGTTACTGCCGAACACTTCTTGGAGAGCTACGGCAAGAAGGCGCGCTTCTTCATCTATAACTCCAAGCAACTGCACAACCTGGAGAGTTTCTCCTCGGATGCTGGTATCAATGTGATGGTGATCAATACCCAGGCGTTCAACGCAACGGGTAAGGACAACCGTCGAATCTATGACGAGCTTGATGACTTCCAGTCTCGTAAGCCCATCGATGTGATCAAGGCCAACCGGCCGATCCTGATTCTCGATGAGCCGCAGAAGATGGAAGGGGCCAAGACGCTGGCTTCATTCAGTGAGTTCAACCCGCTGATGATCGTGCGCTACTCGGCTACCCACAAAACTGAGCACAACAAGATCCACCGCCTCGACGCTTTGGACGCCTACAACCAGAAGCTGGTGAAGAAGATCAATGTACGCGGGATCACGATCAAAAATCTGACCGGTACCAACGCCTACCTGTTTCTGCAGGACATTGAAGTCTCCAGCAACAAGCCGCCCATGGCGCGGGTCGAGTTCGAGGTTAAGCAGAACAGCGGTATCAAGCGTGTGCTGCGCAAGCTGGGCCGTAACGACAACCTGTACGACCTGTCCGGCGGGCTGGATCAGTACAAGGGCTATGTAGTCGCCGACATTGATGCGCGCATCGATACCTTGAGCTTCACCAATGGTGTTGAGCTGGTCGCTGGCGAGGCCGTGGGCAACGTGGATGAGGCCGCGATGCGGCGCATCCAGATCCGCGAGGCAGTCAAGGCGCACTTCCAGAAGGAGATGATGCTGTTCAGTCGCGGCATCAAGGTGCTGTCGCTGTTCTTTATCGACGAGGTGGCCAAGTACCGCCAGTACGACGAAACCGGCGAAGTGCCGGGGGAGTACGCGCAGGTCTTCGAGGAGGAATACAACGCCTACCTCACCGATGTGATGACGCTGGAAGACACCCCCTATAACCGCTACCTCAAGGGCATTCAGGCCCGCCAGACGCACGATGGCTACTTCTCTATCGATAAGAAGAGCAAGCGCCTGGTCGATCCCTCGGTGGGCAAGAAGGCTACCGAGACCGATGACGTCGATGCCTACGATCTGATCCTCAAGAATAAGGAACGCCTGCTGTCTTTCGATGAGCCGGTGCGCTTTATCTTCTCTCACTCGGCATTGCGCGAGGGGTGGGACAACCCCAACGTCTTCGTCATCTGCGCCCTGAAACACAGCGACAACACCGTCTCCCGCCGCCAGGAAGTAGGCCGCGGCATGCGCTTGTCCGTGAACCAGCTCGGCGAGCGCATGGACAACCCGGCCACTGTGCATGAAATCAACGAACTGACCGTAGTGGCCAGCGAAAGCTACAAGGATTTTGTCAGTGCGCTGCAAAAAGACATCAGTGAGTCGCTGTCGGCACGGCCGCGAGTCGCCGATGAGAAGTACTTCACCGGTAAGGTTCTGCAGACCTCCGGTGGCGATGTCGAGGTCACACCCCAGCTGGCTAAGCAGATCTACAAATACCTGCTGAAGCACGACTACACCGACGATAACGATCAGATCACCCAGGCCTACCATGAGGCCAAGCGTGAAGAGCAACTGGCCGAGCTGCCAGCCGAGCTGCAGCCTTATGCCGAGCAAGTCTTCCAGCTGATCGATAGCGTGTTCAGCGCCGCGCAAATGCCCGAGATCGGCAACGACCGCAAAGCCAAGCTCAACCCGCTGAACTCGAATTTCGAGAAGAAAGAGTTCCAGGCGCTATGGAACAAGATCAACCGCAAAGCGGCGTACACCGTTCACTTTGAAACAGACGAGCTAGTGGACAAGTGCGTAGCTACCCTGGATGCGGAGCTGCGGGTCAAGCCGATGCAGTACATCATCGAGCGTGGCACTCAGCTGGATAATGCCAGCTTCGACGATATGAAGAGCGGTACGGCTTTCAAGAGTGCTGAAATTTCGACCGAGAAGTACACGGACTCTGTTCATTCGGCGGTGAAATACGACCTGATTGGCAACCTAGCGGAAGCCACTCAGCTGACGCGTAGCACCATTGCCTGCATTCTCAAGCGCTTGAATGTTGCCGTGTTCAGCCAGTACAAGACCAACCCGGAAGACTTTATCGCCAGGGCCGGTACGTTGATCAACGAGCAGAAGGCCACGGCCATCGTTGAACACATCGCTTATGATCCGGTCGACGAGACCCACAGCGCCGACATCTTCACCGCTGAGAAGCCGCGTGACGATTTCAGCAAGGCGTTTGAAGCCAAGCACCACGTCTATGATTACGTGTTCACCGACTCCAACATCGAGCGGAAATTCGTTCAGGAACTGGATGCCAGCACCGAGGTGGCGGTGTACGCCAAACTGCCGAAGAGCTTCTTTATTCCGACCCCGGTCGGCAACTACAACCCTGACTGGGCGATAGCTTTCCAGGAAGGCAAGGTGAAGCACGTTTACTTCGTTGCTGAAACCAAGGGTTCTATGTCCTCGCTTGAGCTACGTGACATTGAAAAATCCAAAATTGCCTGTGCCCGGAAATTCTTCGCCAACATTACCTCGGAGCAGGTTAAGTACCAGGTGGTAGATGGATATGGGAAGCTGATGGAACTGGTGAAGTAAAACAGTGTGACTTAGACGGGGAAATGGATGGCCTGGTATCTGAGCTTTATCGACCCGGGTAACGCTGGCGGCAGCGTCATCATTCCGGAATCGCCACCGGCGGTGTTGCAGCCGATAGTCTACGAGTGCCCGCGCTGCTCGGCACACTTTGACAGTGCTCAGGCGCGCCGTGATCACTTTTTCACGGTGCACCCGTACCGTAAACCGGAACTCCTGCTGCATGGGCAGCTTCTGGGCAACAGCGAAACCGTTATTCATGAACCTGTCCAGGCCACGGATTGGTTGCTGGGCAGTTGCCACAGGGCCTCACTAAATGGGCGGATGATGGCCCCCGACGAGCTGTTTCAGGCGCTGGCGGAGTGTCGGCAGGGGTTTCATGTTCTGGAGCTCAGCAATCAGGACTCCACTGAGCGATTTGAACTGCGCTTCTGCATTCCGGAGCTTGCGGAGCTGCAGCGCCTCGAAGACATTTTTAATACGCTTTTTCTTGATAACGAACTGAGCGTCGATGATGTCCGGCGTTTTGCCGAGGCCTGCAAGTCGCTGAAGACAGCCGGTGAGTATCTGGAAGGGATTTGCCAATATCTCTACGGTGTGCTGGCCAAGGACCAGAGGGGTGGCACCCAGCTCAGTCACGCTCAATACAAGGAACGCTTCAATCGTGCGCTGGAGGCCTTGCGCAACGTGGACAGGCCGCTGGCTCGGACGATTCGCGGCATTATCAACTTTTCGTTCAATAGCTTCGTCCAGGCTGCTAGCCAAGCTGATGCGCCTGCGCTAGCTGCTGCAGCCAGCCTTTTTGCAGGCTGGGCAGGAAAGCCTGTGAGGCGCTGGGCGGTCGCACAGCAGGAGGCTCAGGCGCGTTTGCCAGTTGATCACGCCACCGACAGGGTCTTGAGTTGGATGGCCTTGTCGGACAAGCGACAGGAGCGGGAGCTGGATGAATTGCAGCAGGTCAGTGCCAGTCCGATCTGGACGGCAGAAGACCGTACCAAGGCCTTGGTGCTTTGGTTGGAGTGGGGACGCACCTGCCGGTCGACAGATGAGCTGAGGCGGATGGCGCGCCGCTTGCTGAATGATGCGATCTTTGCCGGCTATGCCGAGCAGGTGCTGGAGAAAGTGAACCAATGAGTGACAAGATGAGTAAGCTTGGTAGCGTACCTGTGATGAGCCGCAAAACCGGGGCGAAAGAGATGCTTCAGCCTGCCAGACGCCAGGAAGTGTCGGCTCAGGAGGTTTCGGCAGAAGTTGTCCAGACCGCGCCAGTTGTCAGCGACTTTGTGCCGGAAGCGCTAATAGATGAGCCAGTAGCCGAGGCCATTCCGGATACGGCCAGCATATTGAAGCCGAAAGACAAGGAGCCGCAGAAGATTGAGAACCTGGCTGATTTCCTTGAGCACTTTTATGTTGGCAAGACCAAATCGACCTTGGCGGAAGCAACACTGCGCAAGCTGGTGAAAAACTCAAGAATCGAAGAGGTCCGGCGCTACGAGCTGTTGGCTTTTGCTGAGGAGAATGATCCGACCCTGGAGAAAAGCCTCAATCTGATGCTGCTGGCTGCAGACTTGAACGGTTACCGGAGCATCGAGGAACAGCTACGCTACTTTGCCGCTGACGTCGGGCGGCGGGTACAGGGGCAGGGTAAACGCTCTCTGGAGTCTTGGTTGCCCCGAACCGCGGATGACGGGTTGAGCCTTGAGGCCATGGCCAACGAGGTCCGGGAGTCCATGCAGAAGGTGACCGCCTCCGAGGTGCCGACTCCGGACAAGAAAAAGGCTCAGAAGCGTCTGGAGTGTGGTTATTATTTGGCCTGCCAGTGGCGCCTCTATCAGGGTACTGCTCCTCGCGAGCTGGTAGGCGTGCTGCGCCGCTCGATCCTTGCACCCAATCCGCTGCAACGTGAGCGGAGCGATGGGCTGGTTCGTCTGCTCACCAGCCAGCCGTTCGGGGATGTGCCGGGCCTGACCTGGCTGCTGGATGATCAGGCGCGTATGGTTCAGCAAGCTGATGCTCGGGCTGATCAGCTTGAGCGCGAAATGCGCCAGTTGGCCGCAGCCAAGAGCCAGGCCGAAGAGCAGCTGAAAGCATGCGAGGCTGAGCTTGCCGACAAAACTGTCCGGTTAGATGAGCTCCAGGCGCAACTGGGTGTTGCTCAAGAGCAGTCGCGCATCCAGGAAGTGCACTCCAATGATGACCTGTCGCGTTTGCGTGGGCAGGTTCTGCGTGTGCTGAATAGCGAGATGCCAATCCTTCAGGATGTTCTTATTGCGCTGGATCGGGAGCCGCCCAAGGTGACTGTCGCCCGTGAGTACCTGGGGAGCGTGGTCGAGAAGTTGAACAAGGAAATCAGTCGGATCAAGGACAGGTAAACATGGCCATCTATGGGTTTGATTTTGGCACGACCAACAGCCTGATCTCTGTGGTCGAGGGTGACCGCTGCATTGCTTACGTGGATGAGGATCATGGCGGTTCACCTCATCCATCGGTGGTGTGCTATGACGGCGACGAAGTGGTCGTCGGGCACGAAGCCAAAAGTCGGCTGTCTAGCTCCGGGCTTGGGGTGATCGGCAACGTGGTGCGCTCACCGAAAACCCTGCTCGGTAAGCATTCGGTGCATGTGGATGGCGTGAGTCGTAGCCCTCGACAGATGGTGGCCGACATCGTCCGCTATGTGGCCGGACATGCCCGGGATGAGCGGCCGGGGGATTACAGCCGGGCGGTGGTGACTATTCCGGTCGACATGAGTGGTGAACGCCGTCGTGACTTGCGCGAAGCCTTTCGCCTGGCGGGTGTAACCATCGATCAGTTCGTCCATGAACCACTAGCGGCACTATACGGACATCTCCGCGGTCTGCCCGACTTTGCCAGCGAAATCCGTCGCCTGGATCGCCAGTACATGCTGGTGTTCGACTGGGGGGGCGGTACACTCGACCTGACCCTGTGCCAACTGGTCGATGGCTATCTGGTGCAGATCGCCAATCATGGCTGCGGTCATTTGGGCGGTGATGTGATCGATGAGTCGATTATGCATGAGGTGGTGCGCCGTCACTGTGCCCAGCATGCGGCTCTTGAAGGTGTAGATGTTGCGGCAGATGCCCAGAAAAAGCTGCTGGCGCGTGCAGAGAGGGCCAAGATCGATCTGTCGAGCCTGAGCCAGGCGCAGATCTACGTGCCTGATTACTTCCGTACTAACCAGGCTGGCCTTGATCCCGACCTTGTCTATCAGCTGTCTCGCGAGGTGCTGGAGGAAATCGTCAGCGGCAAGCTGGCCGAGGGGCTAGAAATGATCGGCAGCTTGTTGGGCTCGGTTGGGTTCGAGGCCTCAGATATCAGCCTGTGTCTGGCCACTGGCGGTATGGTAAACATGCCGCTGATTAAGACTCGTCTGATGGAAATGTTCGGGCCGCAGCGGCTGTGTGTATCGGAAGAGGGGCAACTGATCATTTCCAAGGGCGCCGCCTGGATTGCCCATGACCGGGCTGATCTGCTGCTGGCCAAGAACATCGAGCTGGCACTGGCGCGTGATACCCGTCACGTTGCGATCAAGGCGGGCTCGGTGATGCCCCGCGAAGGTGCGATTCAGCAAGCCGAACGACTCAATCTTTACTGCACCGATCCTCGTGATGGCGTGGCGAAGATCCAGCTGGAAGTGCCTGCCCGCCGGCATGGCCGGCATGTACAGGCCAGTGATCCGCGCAACAATCTTGCCAGTCTCAGCGTCAAGGTGGATGAGCGGAGCGGTCGTTTATTCGAGCGTGTTGAGCTGGATATGCGGGTGGATGAGAACCTGATTCTGCAGGTCGAGGCGTGCTCGACTGTTGTTAATGATCAGGATGCAACCGAAATCCATAACCTGGAGTTCGGACTGAGTCTTGGAGGACTGGGGGGTATTGTGCAGCCGGGGGACCCAGCACTAAAAAAGCCTGAAGGCCGGAGATTCTGCAACCTTAAGGGGGCGCTGTTACTTCGGTCGAATCTGGCTCTGCGTGAGGACAAGTCCCTAGTGCCCGGTGAATATCTGCATGAAGTGCAGAAAATGACACCCTACACCTTGGATGAACTCACGCCATTGCAGGTACGGGAGAAGCTCTACTACACCCCCTGTAGCGGCTGTGGGCGGCGGAGCAATGATCCCTTGTGCCAGTGTGCTTCTGGCACGACCGGCAATATCCGCCGAGTAGCATTCGATTTCTGATTGGGCGCCCTCTAGCTGTTCGAGTGCATGATCTGGTCTGCTATATGTGTTGACACTAGATGTCCAACTTTTTTGAGGCAGGAGTCCGTAGGCTTCACGATGGAAATGCGACTTTTCCCCGCACTGATCTTGTTTCTAGGCTCTTATTTTCCGTTGAGCCTGATTCTGTTGATTCAAGATGTCAAAGAGACTTCATGGAAGGCTCCTCTATGCAATATAACGGAAATATCCTCCTGTTCTCTTCCTGAGCTTGCAAATCCTGAGCGGGCGCTTGGCCTGCTCGGGATTTGCGCTATAAGTCTTGTTATCTTCATGGTTCTGATGAAGAACCTTTCAGGTTACTCAAGACTTGAGGTTGTCGACTCTAAGTCAATTCCAAATGATCTAATTAA
Organism: Pseudomonas furukawaii; assembly: GCF_002355475.1. Taxonomy (NCBI): domain Bacteria; kingdom Pseudomonadati; phylum Pseudomonadota; class Gammaproteobacteria; order Pseudomonadales; family Pseudomonadaceae; genus Metapseudomonas; species Metapseudomonas furukawaii. The sequence continues at coordinate 752,860 of NZ_AP014862.1, forward strand.
CTACGTGTTCCCCTACGTCGTTTCTTTCATGGGGCTCGACTTGGGAGTTGACGGGAAATTTTTCGGATTTTTGCTATTTATTGCGCTGATGTTTGTTATTACTTATCGTTCAGGGCAAATTCTAATGAATCCCTTCTTGTTGGTCGCTGGTTGGCAGTTGTATGAGCTCAACATCGTGACTGAGGGGCATAAACGCTGTGTGAAGGCACTATCGACGGAGCAGGTTAAGTCAGGCGATCATCTTGAGTCCTGCTTGGTACATGGAATTTACGTTTTGCATCGGGGGGAGAAATGACTGTAGAACAAGATCTGCAAGCCTTTGGGGGCTTCGATATCACTCAGGCCAATGCGTCGCTATGGGTATTCAAAAAGCGACCTACGACGGGGCAAATGAATCCTTTTACAGCCGTTTCGGTTGTGATGAGCGATGCCTTGAGGAATCAATTAAAAGAGCTTGCGACGAATTATCAAACCAGCTACACAGTCGCCGAAGAGTACAATTTGCTCAGCCAGCCGAGCGAAGGTGGTTTCCTTGCGGTCTCACGCGAAAAAACTCTTTTTCCCAGTCTCCAAGGGCTGATTGACCAGCCCTTGGAGGAATGCTTGGTAAAGAACGTGAAGCAGCTAAATAACGCTGCCGGCTACGTCCTTCGTCTTCGCCTCGGTGAATCGGTTATTTATTGTGTCAAGAAGGCAAGTGCCGATTGGGGAACCAGAAAGAAGAAGGGGATGATGAATATCTTCTTCACTGAGGCTGGCCTTGATATCATGGAAAACCCGTCATTCAGTATTTCCAGGAGTTTCGACTTCTTCGTTGCCGGTGACAGCGTTTTCATGAGTAGTAAGCCCGCGTTTGAATCGCTCCTTAATCATAAGGACACTTACGAAGAAGCATATTCAGCCCTCAAGCAAGAGCCCGGATTTTCCGCCGCCATCGCCGATTTTGCCGTATTTGATGCATTTATAGGCAAGAATGCTACGCACTTGCGTCGTATGGCGGTGATCAAAGCTCGGGGTTACTATCAAAACCCCGATTACATGACCCGTCTTCGTGAGATCAACGGGCTGCGGGAGTGGGGTATCCAGTTTGATGATCAGGGGCGGATCGTCGCTACCCCAGAAAAAATGCGCGACATCTTGCACGTCCTGCTGGATCATCGTCTGCGCTCAGAGCTGTCTGATAATCAGTATGACGTGCCATCGACTACACCTGTTGGTCAATAGGTAGGCGCAAATATAACTCAATTGGCAAAATCTTTAGGTAGCAATGTCTGTGCTGATTGAAAGCTGACCTACCGCTGCCAGCGGCCTGATAGGGGGGGGATTAAATTTTGAGCAGTGTAGGGGCGGTGTGAGTGTCCGCCAAATTTATGGTTTTGAATCGTTCATTGTTGGATTTCAGGCGGCTAAGTGACAGCGGAGTTGGCAATGCAACCCGCTGCTCCCCCGTCCTTCTACTCCCCGAAGTCGAGCGAGGGTCACGCCAGGTCATGCGTAACGGGGGCACCGCGCATGGCTGGAACAATCCGGGTGGTCACGTCAGGCTGATGGCATCCAAGTACAGCTTCACGGTGACCAGGGCAAGCCCTGGCCAATAACTCATTGATCACTGGTAAGCCAGCGCGGTTGTTCGACCAGTTGGCCGAGGCGCTGGCAGCTGATAATCAAGATGGCTCTTGCGGCGTCTGGCCTGGTCTAGAATCGTGGTCAGCGGAAAACTGTTTGGGGTGGCCGATCTGCCGATGTTTGTTGGTCGTATTTGCATAGTATTCCGATGATTTAATTCCGGAATTGTTGAACTGGATAAATTCACGGCTTGGCTGTTAAAAAACACGCTGTAATCACTGCGTGGCCGAGAGCATAACCCGCGGTACGGGTATTATGTTTTACTAGCTCTTTCTACCCGTAGGGTTCGGGCGTTTCTGACATCGAGTGAGCACAGCCTGAACTATCATGAAGGACTCACTAGTCTGTTCAATCTGAGTCTGCACATCGACCTGAGTGTCCAGGTGAGGTGATCAGGTAGTCATACGAGGCAATGGTAAATAATTCCACATGATGACGTATGGGTATGAACCTCAATCAGGAGTCATAACCATGTTTCGTAATTTCGACAACACCAGCCACCTTCCACTCCGTCATCCCGCCAATACCAACCTCCATCTGTACTACGACGACACCTTTGAAGGCTTCCGCTTGATGCGCGACAAGGGGCCTTTCATCCAGGAGTATCTGTCTCGTCTCAAGCACACAGTTGAGTTGGCATTGGCCCAGTACCCAAGGGTCATGGCATTCAGGGTGGACCTACATTTACCAGGGGATCTAGATCCGTCTGACTGCGCAGACACCAACAAGATCATCAGCAGATTCATCGAGTCTTTCAACGCAAAGATCCAGTACCACCGTAGCCAGCTACGTGAACAAAAGAAGGACGCTCGTGATTGCAAGGTTCGCTACGTCTGGGCGCGAGAAGTCGGGTGGGCTAGGAAGCCGCATTACCACCTGGTATTTTTTCTTAATCGTGATGCCTACTACTCCGTAGGGAAGTTGCAATCGCTAAATAGAAATATGATCTCCCGTTTACAGGAGGCCTGGGCCAGCGCCTTGAGATTGCCAGTCTGGCTGGTCGAAGAGCTGGTGCATATCCCTGATAATACGACGTATCGGATAGATCGAGTTCCCCGTGAGCGAAAGGTGGCCGGAAGTGATCGCAAGGTTCTGGTGGATGAACTGCCTGAGCTGTTCTATCGGGTCAGCTACCTGTGCAAGGTGGCGACGAAGTCCTACGGGGATCGCCAGCGAGGGTTCGATACCAGTAGAGGATAATGCCAATAGGCGCTTGCAGGGCGGGCGCGGTCGTGGTCTTGGAAAAAAAATGGGGAGGCGTACGCCGACGCCTCCACTTGTTCTCTGCTCAATGAGATGATTGGGGCTTAATCGGCCCACTATGGATTAGGGTTGTTACTGTAGTAAGTAGCCGATGGGTTGGTCATCCTTATCAAAGCAGAGGATGGTTTCACAGTAGCCGCCGATCTGATCGATGTTTGATTCAGCAACATCGGGAAGCCACCTGCCCAGTTCGGCAATCGGGACCCTTTTCTCGTTGATGTAGCACTCGTCATCCATGCGCGGATTGCACCAGGCACTCTTCACGTCTGGCCATTCAGTCTGAGCAGGCTCAGCAGCCTGATGAGCTACGTTTCGGCTACTCCCTTTCTGTTCTTGCCAGGCTGCATAGCCGCCTTCATAGCGTCCATCGAACGTGCCAACAAGTCGGTCATCAGGTACGCCAATATCCAGGTAGAACTGGTACAGGAGAGATCCCGCCTCGGCATACGACACCTGACGAGAGGTGTCGACGCGGTAGGCCACCGGCTTGCCGTCGGTGCTGGTGCTGATGCGGTACCAGATCGACAGTGCGAAGAAGACATCCTGATTCCATTCACCGACGATGGTGGTGTTTGTCCGGCACTTGCCGCGCAGGCACGTACCGCTTATCTGGTTGACATAACGCACATCCTGCTGGCGCTGGGCATCCCAAATGAGCACCTCGCGGGAAGTCTCCAACCAGGTGCACTTGATCATGGGCTGCCCATTGAAGGCTTTCTTGGTGATGCAGGGAATAGCTTCAGGGAGTCCAGCGGTGGAAGTCTCGGCCGGGTAAGCGATACCGCCCCAGGCGTAATGGTCCACGAGGCTCTTGGCCTGGGCTGCGGTGCAAAAAGTGAGCAGCAGAATGCTGAGTATCCGTTTCATGGAGTGGCTCCAGTGTGTTGTTTCTGTCGAGGTCGAAATAAGGTCTGGCCGTTAAACGGCTGGTAATGGACAAGCAAACCCCGCGGTGTCGCGGGGCTCACGGGGGCTGAGAACTACTTTTTGTAGATAACCCGGAGTCGCTGATTCACGTAGTCCTTCAGGATTTCGTAGTCAGGGTTGTAGGTGGCCAGGGTGTGCCCCAGGCCTGCGGCTATACCGAGCGTTGCCGCAGTCAGCGTTACCGGCGTTGACAGAACGCCGAATGCCACACCAAGGGCGCCGCCCTGTACCGCAGCACTTTTCACGTCGCTTCTGACCCGGCATTTCAGCCCCTGGCTTTCAATCTTGGTTTCGACCAGTTTGATGCCGGCCATGAAGTTGCCCCTGAGGCCATTGATCTCGAAGGACGCCCTGTTTCGCACGAGGCTGTCGATCTGAGCTTCGTTCAGTCCGGTGATGACGTACATGCTGTTTGTGCTCCCTGCTTGGGGGGATGGTCTGAGGAAAAGTCGAATATCGACCTTTAGGGTTGAGTCTCGGTTTGTGAGGTCCTTCATGTCAACGGGTTGATGCTCAACCATCCAGGTCGATCTGGAGGGTGGCATGTCAAAAACCGATTCGAAGCAGCTGGCGGAAGTCGTGGGCCAGGCGATTGCTCGCCAGCGAGTGCGCCGCAAGCTGAGTCAGGAGCAGGTCGCGGAGCGATTGGGGGTCGGTAGTGAGGCCGTATCACGCATCGAGCGTGGCGTCGTGATGCCCAACGTCGAGCGACTGGTAGAACTGGCAGCGATCTTTGGCTGCGAGACGGCCGACCTGCTGACCGAGGGCAGCTCTCGACCGGAAGACCAGGCACGCCGGCTGCAGGGGCTGCTGTCCACCCTGAAGGCGGCCGACCGGGTGCTAGTGCTGGAGGTAGTGGAGCGTTTGGTGGAGCGCCTCAACCGGGGCTAAGGCCCTCCTTACTTTCTGTTGTCTCGTCGAACAAAGCACCGCAGCGTAGGCACAGGCAGTCGAAGCCGGTGAAGTGAAACCGCACGACATCCTCTGCCGCCTTCCGCGCCTCCGGGTACGCAGGTGCGACCGCCGCCAGTCCGCTGAGAAGAGCGGTGTGGCCGCTCCCCTCATGTGGGCGCTGAGCGCCCTTGATTGCGCCATTGAACAGCCCGACCAGCAGGGTCAGCCCTTTGGCTGCGTCCCGTGTCAGTACGGCGCTGGAGTCGCAGATCAAACACTGTCTGTTCATCGTCATGCTCCCTATTGAATTGAGGCGGCCAGTACAGGCCTGGCGGCTCGGGGTAGTGATTAGTTCGGTGGTGCAGTGGTGGACTCTGCCGCGGCTGTTCCGGGTGCCAACGCCTTCACGAGGCGGCAGAAAATCCAGCACGCCAGCAGTACGGCGATCAGCAGGGGCGGAAAGCGCACTATCAGAAGCACCAGCAGCAGAAGGGCCAGGCAGCCCGCGAGGATGCCGGCGAACATGAACACGGCAGCAAAGATCCGCAGTAGCTTCATCGTCGTGTTCTCCTCACAGGTAGCCCTGTTCCGCCAGCGATACGCAGCCCTCGTGGCCCACCACGATGTGGTCCAGGGTTCGTACCCCGACCAGGTTCAGGGCCTCCCGCAGCTTGTGGGTCAGGGTGAGATCTGATTGGCTGGGTTCCGGATCACCGGAAGGGTGGTTGTGGACCAGCACGGTTGCTGCGGCGTTGTGCTCCAGGGCAGCCTTGACGACTTCCCGGGGATAGACGCTGGCGCTGTCCAGGGTGCCCCGGAACAGTTCGTGAAAGACGATCACCCGGTGCCGGCTGTCGAGCAGGAGCAGGGCGAATACCTCATGCTCGTAATCGCCCAGCAGCGCCTGCAGGTGGCTGAACACTTCCTTCGGTGAGGTCAGTGCTCTTCCCCGGCGTAGACGCAGATTCGCCAACTGCCGGGCCATCAGCAGGATGTCGGTTTCGGTGACCGGCGACTCGACCAGGTAGGTGCCGGTCGATTCACTGGCCTTCAGCTTGTGCAGGCGCATGCTGGGCTCCTTGATGGTGATCGGTTGGTGGGGTGTGGCGCTGGGCTTGTGCGTCCAGCTTCTCGGCCAGACTGGCTTTCGCAGAGCGCTGGGGAGTGTTGGTGGCTGGAGATGGGCTTTCCTCGGCGGGGTAGAACTCCTCGGCGACGGCGCCCGCGTCTTCCTCGCTGTCCTCGAAGGCGCCATTGCCAAAGCCACGCTGCGCCGCTTCATCCAAGGCGGCCTGATCGAAGCCCGCGGCTTGTCGCTGCGCATCGAGCTCGTTGGCGGCCTGCAGCGCCTCCGTCATCTCCATACCGCCGCGTACCGTCAGGTCGACGTAGAAAATCGGCGTGCCATGGCTTTGCCGAGTGGACTTTCCGCGTAGGCGCAGCTCCAGCGGCAGGCACGCCAGGCGGTTGCCCGAGATGGCCTGGAAGTAGTGCAGCCGGGCGGCGAGGGTGCGGATGCTGTTGAAACCGGTGGTACGGAACACAAAGCTACCCAGCGGATCGTCATCGCCAATGACCACGTTCAGCCGACCGTAGGGCTTGCAGGCATTGCCTTTGGCCAACGAGCAGGCATCCGGCGAAGGGCAGGGCAGCGACTGCATGCCATCCGGGGTGACGCGCTTGCAGGTCTCGCCATTGCCCACGCACAGCGGCCGTCCGGACTGCCGGTCGAACAAGGTGTAGTCGGCGCGAAAATTCAGCTCCGGCTCGTTGAACAGCAGGCGTACCGGGATGCTACGCAGCTTGTCGTCCTTGCCTTGGCGCAGCTCGTCGTTGAGCGGATGCAGCAGCCAGCCGTCCTTGCCTTGTACCTGGGAGGTGATGGTGAATTGGTCATCCTTTTCCGGCAGGCGCTTGCCGTTCTTCTCGACGACCTTGCCTATCGAGATGCGTCCGAGCACGGGCGGGGTGAGTGCGAGACCTTTGAGCATGGTGGTTCTCCTGGAAATGAAAAAAGGCCAGCCACGCAGCGCGAGCTGAATGGCTGGCCAAGGGGAGGGAAGGGTGAAAGAGACGGAAATCAGCCGACCAGGAAACGCCGTGCACCGGGTTTCAGCAGCGGGTATTTGGCCTGCAGGTAGGGCTTGTCCTGGAGCAGCTGAGCGACATCGAGACCGATGCTGTCCTTGGCCTTGCGCCAGGAGACGTAGCCGCTGGAGAACTCCGCTCGGCCGGCATCGCCCATGGCCTGCTGCAGCATCTGCTTGAGCTCGGCCTCGCGCTTCTCCTTGTCGGCAATCGACTGGCGCACGGCCTTGAGTTCAATGAAGGCAGCGGCCAGTCCGGCATGGCCGCTGAAGTCGACGACCTGGCCGTTGTCCTCGGGGTAGAGGCAGCGCAGGGCCGCGTCAGCGGAAGCCGTGCCATCGGCCGGCGGTGGCGTGTCGGTTTCCACGTAGTGCCAGAACTTGCGCTCCAGCTCGATCAGGCGAGCGATCATCTGCTCGTCCCGCTCGATACGGTGGATCTCCAGCGTCTGGCCACCGAGCAACACCGCGACATCCGCTGCCTGCTTGCCGGTGACGGCGAGCTGGTGCATTACCTGTAGCTGCACATACTCGGGCACGCCTTCCTTCCAGAGGCGTGCCCCGTTTATGCCCGCGCTCTTGCATTCGAGTATTTGCACATCATCGGCCCCGATCACCTCGCGGTCGATGTTGGCTAGCATCCAGGGCAACTCCGGATCGGGATGCTGCAACACGGCGTTGATGCGGCGGACTTTGTTCTTGGTGCGCTTGCTGTAGTGCCAGGCCACGATGGGCTCCAGGACATTGCCCCAGTACATCGGGCTTTCCTCATCGTGCGGATCAGCCTTGGGCATGCCGGCATCACGACCAGTCTTTTCCAGCCACAGCTCCAGTTGCGACTTGTAGGGGTTCAGGCCCACGGCAGCGGCGGCATCCGAGCTGCCGATGCCTTGCTTGCGGATCTGCAGCCAGTCCTCGCGCGGCAGCTCCTTGGTGCTGACCAAGCGCAGGGCAGGGCGTTTCTTGCTGGTGCTGCCGTTCAATGACGTTGCTTTCATGGTATTCACCTGCAGACATAAAAACGCCCGACCAGCACAAGGCTGACCGGGCGCGAGGGTTGATGTGAGTGAGGGTTAAGCGGCGAGCTGCAGCGCGGCATCCAGGGCGCGTTGCTTGATCTGAGCGCCCTGACCGAACCAGGCCGAGTCCATGCGGTATTCGTTGCTACGGGCACGGCGCTCATGGTCGACGTACTCGGTCACGGCGTTGAGCAGGCCCCAGGCGGTGCCGCGTGCCGAGTCCAGCTGGCTACCGCGACCACCGCCTTCGTACAGCTCCTGGACCTTGCGCAGGGCGCGCTCGTTGGGCAGATGCTCCGGCAGCGCGCCGGTCGGGCTGGTCTCGCACATCACGTTCATGAAGAAGCCCAGTGCCTCATGCCACTGCACCTTGCGCTCGGCCAGCGCGCGCATGCGGTACATGAAGTCGTCCCATTGCGAGACGGCGATGCCGAGTTGCTTCTTCACCACCTTCGGATCGAAGCGGGTGTTGTGCGGCACCTTGATCGCGCGGCTGGCGCCGTCCAGGGCGATGGTCAGGGTGTTGTTGCACACCACGCGCACCGTAGTCGGTGTGGCGGTGGTGGCCAGGGTGCCGTCGCAGGACGTCGCCAGCAGCAGGTAGCCGTTGACCTGATCGTTGCCCTTGAGCGCCGCGCCTTGTCCGGTACGCGCCAGCGCCCAGAACTTGCGTCCGCCCTTGAGCACGCCAGCGGTTTCCAGCTCGTAACCGGAAACCTCGGTGAGATCCCGGTAAAACTCCAAGACCTCCCGAGGCTGTACGGTGTGATAGCGCTGGGATACCACCGACAGTGGTGCCTTGGTGTCCGAGCGAAACAGCACCTTCTGTTCCGGGAAGGAATGGATCGCGCCCAGGTGGCCGACGGCATCCGACTTGAAATGCACGGGGCTTTCCAGGATCTGCCACTCCATGCCGGCTTCGCGTTGCCAGACTTCGATGGGTTGTTTCTGAGTGAGCTGATTGCCCAGGCCGTGCCACGGAGTAGCGCCAGCGTAGGCCATGGTTTCGACGAGATGTGCCATGTGAACGATTCCTTTGGATGCAGGCCGGCATAAAGCGCCGCGCGAGGCGCAGCACCGACCGGACAAATGGAATGGAAAGACGAGAGAGGGCCGAATCAGGCCGGCAGATTGAAGCGATGACCGCAGAGCAGGCAGAGGTTGTGGGCCAGGACGTGGCGGTCGAGCGACTCGCCGAGCTGAGCGCCCAGCGCACAGCCACCGACGCCGCCGGCCAGGCCGCCGAGAATGGCGCCCGACACGGAACCTAGGGTGATGCCGACTGGGCCGGCGAACGCGCCGATAGCTGCACCAGCCTGACCGCCTGCCAGGGCAGCGCTGACGCCACGCGCAACACCGCTCACGGTGCCGATGGCGGCGCCGACTTTCATGGCGTGATGGAAGGAAGCGACTTTGGGGGAGTGACAGCGAGGGCACTGCAATGACATGGGGCGAACCTCCTTGGTGGTGATGTCATGGCAGTTATGTAGGGCTGAAAAATTTTCGAATGGGCTGATAAGCCTGCTAGTCCTGCTATCGAGTAGCAGGACTAGCAGGCAGCCGGCATGTGGTTTTGGATTTTTTAGGCATCCAAATCATTTCTGCGCGCAAGTGTCAATGCGCCTGCTTGGAAGTTTTTCAGGATCTCTAAGCAGGGCTGGTGTGGCACCGCGAAGCCCGAAATACGATGGCTGCCTCAACGTACTAGGAGGTAACCCATGAATAGTGAAGATAGTGGCTTTGGTATCCAGAAGGTGTGGATGCCAGATCGGTCGGAGGTGAGGGTGGTCCGCATGAAGCGGCTAAGTGAGCTCCTCTCAGTGTCACGCTCGACCCTGTATGACTGGTTAAACCCGGGCAGCCCGCGCCATGACCCAGCGTTCCCGAGGCCAATGCGCCTGTCGGCAAAGGGGGGCGCGGTTGGGTGGTTGGTCGAAGATGTCATGCGTTGGCTCGACACTCGGAAGTAAACTTTTCCTTAAGTCATTGGGCAGGATATCCAGTCCTTTATTTTTAGTTAGTGAGGTGTTTGGTATGGAATTATTTTCGGATAACCATTTTGCTGGTAGTGAGGATTCATATTCTTACATTGATGTGGGCTGGCTCGATGAATTCCCGATTTTCAAGGAGTCAGTATTAAGAATTGCAGCGCGGACCCAGGCTCCGATAGAGCTGGTTGTGTCAGTTGTCCTTGCAGTTATTGCGTTGGTTTGTCAGCACTTGATAGATGTGAGGCGACCCTGGGGAAGCATTGGGCCGGTATCGCTGATCATATTCTTGATTGCTTTGTCGGGTGAGAGAAAGACCACAGTTGAGGAAGTTACGGCCTCTGTTTTAAGGGCTTTTGAGGGGCGGCGAAAAAGTCTGGATTTTCAGAAAATAAAAGAATGGTCTGTCTTGTGGGAGTTATGGGAAAGAAAGAAAAAAAAGATTCAAAAGAATCTGCTTGATGAAGATGTGGGGTCAATTGCTTATCAGCAGCTTGAAAGCGCTCTCTTGGCGCATGCTAACTCAGAACCAGTGCGCCCTTTTGTGTTCAGGATGATTCACCAGGATGTAACCACGGCTGCCTTGTCTAAGTCGTTGGACCAAGACTGTCCATCCGCAGCATTGTTCACGAGCGAAGGTGATATAGCTCTAAGGGGGAGTATTAACCAGATCGGCATGATGAACGCTTATTGGGATGGCTCTGGTGTGGAAGTGGGGCGGGCTTCAACGGGGCATTACTCATTGAAAGATGTGCGGCTCAGCATCGGTATCGGGGTTCAGCCTGGGGTGTTTAATGAGTACTTGGAAAGAAAAGGTGAACTTGGTAAAGCGTCGGGGTTCTTTGCAAGGTCATTGGTTTTTTATCCAAAATCGACCCAGGGCACTCGATTTATTTCTGGCGAGGTTCAGCTCAGCCTGGATCGTTATACAAAAAGAATGGAAGAGCTTCTTGAAGAAAATGTTAGAAAATTTGATGCCAGAGATTCTAGTAAGTTGGTTGTTGGCTTTTCTCCAGAGGCTGGTGAGGAGTTGAAGCGGATCCACAATAGTATTGAAAGTGAAATGCAGGTTGGTGGACGCTATGAACGAGCGCGTGATCATGGATCAAAACAGACTGAAAATATCTCCAGAGTGGCCGCTTTACTGCATTTCTTTGAAACTGGCGGAACTCAAATTTCCCTGCCTGAGCTATCGGCTGTTGAGAAGATCGTTATGGGTTGTTCTGTTGTGTATAAGAGGTTGTTCTCATTTTCACCTCAAGTTGTGACCGATGGCGATGCTCTGGTTTCGTGGCTACGTGCCAGATGCGATAGATCGGTCTTCAGAAGAACTCGAAGGAATGAGATTCTGCAGCGAGGGCCTTCGGGATTGCGACGAGCTACCAGACTCAATCGTGCAGTTGATTACTTGGTGGAAAAAGGGCTTGTGAGGGAGGTTGTGAGTGGGCGGGTTGCTGAAATTGAATTGATCTAATTTTTAATTTTCGATCCTCAGCATATGTCGAAAAGGTAAGTGCGCTGGTTTCTGTATTTGTTGAAGTGGTGCCCCGTAAGCCAGAGCCATAGGCTCTGGCTTTTTTGTGCGCGCTATATTAATACTGCTTTCTACGTAGTGCTTTGTATACTTTCTGATTTTCTTGGTTGTGAATAAGCTCTTCGGTTATGAAATCTTTCAGATTTCTAATCGTGTCTTGCGCTTCGATTTCTGAGATGTATTTTTCGAACTCCTTGCTGGTGTAAATCGTTTCAATGGTTTCGGACTCGGTACCCCAGCCATTTTTAGGTGGAGTTCTCAGTAGGAGTGAGAAGTGATCTCTGATTTTTGATATTTTGGATTCTTTCCCCTTTCCGCCTTCGGCTGCACGCTCGCGCCTGAATTTTTCTTCGTCAATATGATGTTGGTAGCCATTAAGGAACCCAATTAAGTAGGCTGCGTGCGAGATGTAGGCAAAAGCTTTTTCTTTATTGTCTTTCTCCATTTGCAGTTTTGCACTGAGATAGTATATTTTTGCGTAAAAAAAATACAATTTGAGAGTGCTTCTTTTTTCTTCTTTGTATGTGTTTGTCCAGCAGCTAGATATGTTTTTCCAGCTGATTTTTGGTGTCTCTATAAAGTTGGATATTCGTTGGTCTATGTGGCTATTTAATTCTTTTGGCCAGTACTTTTTTAATATTGATCTGAGTGTTAGGTGTGTGTGATTTAGTAAGGTGCTTAGTTTTTCTTCTTTTGTTTCTATTGGGTGAAGGAGAGGGTTTTTGTTTTTTTTCTTTGAGATTTTATTTGTAGGGTATAGCGATTGTATAAGTTCAGTGAGGGTGTTTTTGTCTGTCATGGTGGGGCTCGTTTATAAATTTTAGGCGGTGGTCAGGATAAAAATTTTGCCCAATCAGCCATTAGGGCGCGACGTTTCTCTAGGAAATCTGAGCGCGAGTAAGCCCCTTCTGTTTGATCCCTCTCGTCATGAGCCAACGCCATTTCACAAACCTCGCGTGGGTAGTGCGTACACTCTCCTGCCCAGTCGCGAAATGATGAGCGAAAACCATGTCGCGTAATAGATTTATAGCCCATGTCATGTAGTAGGTTGCGGATCGCATTTGCATGCATTACACCGCTTTTACCTTGGCCAGGGAATAAAAATGGACTGTCTTCTATACGCGGAATAGCTTGTAGGCAGTCAATAACCTCCTTGGCAAGTGGGATTACGAAGGCGACGCGCATTTTCATGCGCTCGTCGGGAAGTGACCACGTACGAGTCTCAAAATCAAATTCATCCCAGCGTGCGAATCGCACCATGTGCGCGCGCGCGGCGGTCATGATCAACAATTGTGCGGCAAGAGATGGCGCTGTCATGTTCGCTTTCAATTGATGCATTAGCTTTGGCACGTCTTGCCAGGGCATTGCGGGGAAGTGCTCGCGCTTTCTAGCTTTTTTCTTTTCCGCACGGCTGAGCAAATTATCCAGATGGCCACGCCATCGTGCAGGGTTTTCCCCTTCGCGAAGGCCTCGTGCTTTTGCTGCGTCCAAGATTTGCTCAATTTGTCCGCGTACTTCGTCAGCTGTTCGGGTTTTTATGGCCCAGATAGGTTGCAGCAGCTTGAGGACATGCTCTGTGTCGATTTGCTCGGCAGCTAGTTTGCCAATGTGGGGGAATGCGTAGAGTTCTAGCTTGCGCATCCAGCCTTTACGCCACTGTGCAGACCAGGCCCCGCTATGCGCGCTCCAGTAATCTGTTGCCAGCGTCTCAAATTTGAGCTGTTTTGCCTCTCGGGCTCGCTGGGCTTCGCGCTGGGCTTCGCGTTCCTGATCCCGTGCGGCAAGTGGGTCGATACCATCTATAAGGTGGCGGCGTTTAGCGCTTGCTTCGAGTCGTGCGCTCTTGAGGCTGACCTCTGGATACGAACCTAAGCCCATTTCGCGGCGGCGACCTGCGAGCTGGAAGCGTAGCAGCCAAGACTTGCGTCCTGTGGGTTTGACAACCAGGCGAAGCCCATCTCCATCTTCGTAGGTGCCTGGTTCTGTCAGGTTCTCGACCTGTTTCGGATTTAGCTTGCCCATCGTGTCCCCCCGCCGCGTTGCCATTTACCTCTTGTCCCCCCACTTGTCCCCCCACTTGGTCATCGGATGGGGTTGTATCGGATCGGACTCGGTTGGTTTGGTAAATGGCTGTAGCCCTTGATTTATCTAGGCTACCAGCTTGGGTTTCGGACTTGGTAGGATTTTTTCGGGCATAAAAAAAACCGGCTTGTGGCCGGCTTTTCATGAGAGGTCGGGGCTTACTTTTGGTAAGCCGCAACCGCTTTAGTGATTTCGGCGCGGGCTTCGTCAGCGTTGCCCCAGCCTTCAACTTTCACCCACTTGCCTTTTTCGAGGTCCTTGTAGTTCTCGAAGAAGTGCTTGATCTGCTCCAGGAGCAGGGCCGGCAGGTCGGTGTATTCCTTCACGTCCTTGTAGAGGACGCTCAGCTTGTCATGGGGAACGGCCAGCAGTTTGGCGTCGCCACCGGCTTCGTCGGTCATGTGCAGGACGCCGACCGGACGGGCGCGGATCACGGCACCCGGTGCGACCGGGTAGGGGGTGACGACCAGCACGTCCAGGGGATCGCCGTCGTCAGCCAGGGTGTTGGGGATGTAGCCGTAGTTGGCCGGGTAGAACATCGGGGTGGCCATGAAACGGTCGACGAACAGGCAGTCGCTGTCCTTGTCGATTTCGTATTTGATCGGCGCGTGGTTGGCCGGGATCTCGATCGCGACGTAGATGTCGTTCGGCAGGTCTTTGCCAGCCGGGATCTTGCTGTAGCTCATGGTCAACTCCCAAGGGTGGGGCCAAAAAAGTGGGCGCGATTATAGGCACATTCCCACAGCGATGCCACGCCGTTCTACTTATCCATTGGTCGCGTCGCGGTAGTCCGGATGACTGTCCTGGAGGCGTTTCAGACGGCCCAGCGGGTCCTGCCGGTAGAAGGCCTGGAGTTGCCGGTAGACGGCGGGGAAGGCCTGATCCAGCAGGTCCGGGGCGGTGAAGAAGTACTCGCTGGCGACCGCGAAGAACTCCGCGGGGTCTTCCGCCGCATAGGGATCGATGGGCGTCTCGGCGTCCGGGTCGCGGTCCAGTTGGGCATTCAGGGCGTCGAAGGCGGTCTGCATGGCCAGGGCCCAGTCGGACTGGCGCATGTCGCGGTGCAGCGGCGGCAGGCCATTGGGGCCACCGCTGAGCATGTCCAGCTTGTGGGCCAGCTCGTGGATCACCAGGTTGTAGCCGTCCCAGCCACCGCTGGATTGCACGCCGGGCCAGGCGAGGATCACCGGGCCGTACTGCCAGGACTCACCGCTGCGCGCGTCTTCGTACTCGTGTTCGACGCCGGCCGCATCCCGATGCCGTTGCGGGCTGACGAAGTCGTCGGGGTAGAGCACCAGCTCATGGAAACCCTGGTACCAGTCGAGGTCCGGCAGGTGCAGCAGGGGCAACTGGGCCTGGGCGGCGAGGAGCAGGCGGTCGTCGCCGTTCAGGTCCACGCCGGGCAGGGCGGTGATGCGCTTGTCGTGGAGGAAGAGTACGCAACGCTCCTGCAGGCGCTGCTGTTCGGCGTCGTCCAGGCCGTCGAGGATCGGCAGGCGACGGCAGATGGCTTCCCACTGCGAGGGTGAGACGGGGTTGCGCGCAAGGATGCGTTGGCGGCGCCAGCGACGGAATGACCACATGGCGTCGGGTTCAGCTCGGGTGCTGGGCGCCCTTGCCCGCCGGGCGAAGGCGGCTCCGCAGTACGCCGAAGACCATCGGTAGCAGGGACAGGCCAATGATGGCGAGCACCATCAGCGACAGGTTGTCCTTGATGAAGGGCACGTTGCCGAAGAAGAAGCCCAGCGTCACCAACCCGCCCACCCAGAGAATGGTGCCCAGCACGCTGAAGAAGGCGAAGCGCGGGTAAGGCATGCGACCCACGCCGGCGACGAAGGGGGCGAAGGTGCGCACGATGGGCAGGAAGCGCGCCATGGTCACCGTCTTGCCGCCGTGGCGGTCATAGAACTCATGGGTGCGCTGCAGGTAGTCGCGGCGGAAGATCTTCGAGTCCGGGTTGCTGAACAGGCGCTCGCCCGCCGTTCGGCCGATGACGTAGTTGAGGCTGTCACCGCTGATGGCGGCGATCATCAGCAGCCCTCCCAGCAGCCAGGGGTCCATGGCGCCACCGGCGCAGACGGCGCCGGCGATGAAGAGCAGGGAGTCGCCCGGCAGGAAAGGCGTCACCACCAGGCCGGTTTCGCAGAAGATGACCAGGAAGAGGATGGCGTAGATCCAGGTGCCGTAGTTGGTGACCAGCAGGTTGAGGTACTGGTCCAGGTGCAGGATGAGGTCGATCGGGTTGAAATCCATGGAGCGCCTTGTGGATAAGCGGGGCGGGCGAGGGGCGTGATGCACGCATTATAGGGACAACTGGCCCTCTCCCGGTGATGCGGTTGGCGGAATGGCGAACGGCATGAAGGCTGCAACTGTTTCCATAGTTTTCCCGGATCAGGACCCCGTCCCATGCCGTTGCAGTTGTTGGAACACCCCGCCGTGAGCCTGGCCCAGGGGCACGGGCTGGACCTGCCGAGCCAGGCGGCGCGGGCCCGGGCGACCTGGGTGGCCGGGCGCAATGGCCGGCCGCCGCTTCTGCTGCTGGCCCTGCTCTGGGGACGTTCATGCGCCAATGTGGTGCAGATGCTGGGGGACTGCCTGGATGCGCTGTTCGCCGACTACGGCTGCACCCCCGAAGGCTGGAGCGAGACCCAGGCGGCGCGGCAGGTGCTGGCCGCCCTCAACCTGCAGCTGTTTCGCCGTCGCCAGGCGGGCGAGCCGGTGCCTGAGCTCAGCGCGGGCCTGTTGCTGGTTCAGGATGGCGAGGCGCACTTCCTCCAGGCCGGCGCCGTCGGGCTGGTGCAGTTTCCCGGTTCGCACGCCCATACGCTGACGGGGCGCGACAACCCGCTGGGCAACCAGGCGGAACTGGCGGTGGTCCAGCACAGCCTGTCGCTGGCGCCCGGCCAGCCTCTGCTGCTGGCGCCGCAGCCCTTGCTGGACGTGGCGGATCTGCACGGCCTGGGCGGGGCCTGCGCCGATCTCCAGCCCGGCCAGCTGGGCGCTCTGCTCGAACCCCTGCTGGCCGCGCCCGGTGCGGCGGCGCTGGTGCTGCCGGGGGACCCTCACTCGCTGCCGCCTTCGGCGACCTGCGGTGCCTGGCCTCGGCTGGAACGGGCCGAACCGGGCATGACGGTGGACGGCTGGACGCTAGGCGCATCGTGTGACTTCGGGCCGCCGGGACGGTTGTTCCACGCCGTCGAGGGCGATCGCGAGGCATTGCTCTGGCTGGCGGACGACGATGCCGACGAGGCGTTCTGGCAGCGTGAATGGGTGTTGCGCCGCAGCCCGGTCGCCACGCTGCCGCAGGTGCTTTCGCCACGCCAGGGACGGCACCACGCCTTTCTCCTTTTTGCGCCGCCGCCTTCGGGCGCCCGCAGCCTGGTGCGGCGTTGCGCGGAAGGGCCGCCGCTGGACGCCGAGGCCACCCTGGCCATCCTGGTGCAACTGATCGAGGCCGTGCGTTCCCTGCAGCGCCGGGGCATGCAGGGGCTCTGGCTGAATCCCTGGCAGATCCTGCTGGATGACCGGGGACAGCTGTTGTTCCTGCCGGAGTACGCGGCCGTCCTGCCCGGCGTGGCCCGGCAGCCGGCCCCGGCGCTGGCGGTGCCCCTGGCGCCGGAGCTGCGCCAGGGGCGGGTGCTGGACGGCAGCGCCGACCAGTTCGCCCTGGCGGCCCTGGCCTACTGGCTGCTCAGCGGCCAATGGCCCGAGGTGGCACGTCCGGAGGGAGGGCAGGCCAGTCGCTATGTGCCCCTGGCGGGGCGCGTGAAGGCGCTGCCCGATGGCTGGGATGGGGTGCTGGCCAGGGCGCTGGCGCCTCAGCCGAGGTCGCGTTTCGAGGCGCTGTCGGAATTCCAGCTGGCCCTGGAGCGGCTGCTGGAGCAGGCCCGTCGGCGGGAGCCTGAGTCGGCCCCCGGTTGGTCCAGGCCGGTCGCGCTGGCGGCGCTGGTGGGCCTGCCGCTGTTGCTGGGGGTCTGGTTCGGGCTGGGATGACGGCGGCCCGGTCCGGAGACCGGGGGGCGCGCCGGGGTCAGTCGCTGTTGATGGGCAGTATGTAGTTCTTGAACTCGGTGTCCTCGTGGAAACCGATGGACTCATAGACCTTCTGCGCCACTTCGTTGCTGCTGCTGGTGGAGACGCGCATGCGCACGGCGTTGGTTTCCCGGGCCATCTTCTTCGCGGTCTGCAGCAGGCGGTCGGCCACCAGCTGGCGCCTGGCGTCTTCGGCGACATAGATGTCGTTGAGGATCCACACGCGCTTCAGGGAGAGGGAGGAAAAGCTCGGGTAAAGCTGGCAGAAACCCAGCAGTCGGGTGTCGTCGTCGTCCGGGAAGGCCAGGTAGATCACCGATTCCTTGCGGCTCAGGCGCTTCTCCAGGAACTTGCGCGAGGACTCCGGGAAGGGCAGTTCGCCATAGAACTCCCGGTATTTCACGAACAACGGCGTTATCAGGTCCAGGTGCTCAAGGGTGGCTTGGACGATGCGCATGGTGGGCCTCGTAGCGTTGGGGGGAACGTGATGGGCAATGCAGATGCTGTGCCAGCCAGCGGTATCGATGCTGCACCAGAATTTGTGGAAAGCGCAATCCAAGCAAGCGTTTGACCGGTCGATCCGCGCCTCGCCAAGGCGCGGGTTCAGGGGTGATCCGTGGCCAGCAGGAAGTTGCCCGCCAGGGTCCGGTCCGGCTCGCCGGACAGCGAGGGCACCTCGGCTTCATCCTTCAGGTTCACGCCGGAGAGCTGGCGGCGGCAGGCTTCGCGCATCAGGTACATCAGGCGGTGGGCGGCCATGCCGTAGGAGAGGCCTTCCAGGCGCACGTTGGAAATGCAGTTGCGGTAGGCGTCGGTCAGTCCCACCCGGGGCGCCCAGGTGAAGTACAGGCCGAGGCTGTCGGGGGAGCTCAGGCCGGGCCGTTCACCGATGAGGATCACCACCATCTTCGCCTTCAGCAGTTCGCCCACCTCGTCCGCCACCGCCACCCGGCCCTGCTGCACCAGCACCACCGGGGAAAGCGACCAGCCCTCGTTGACGGCCTGTTCTTCCAGGCGTTCGAGAAACGGCAGCGTGTGGCGCTGCACCGCCAGGGCCGAGAGGCCGTCGGCCACCACCACCGCCAGGTCGTAGCCGCCGGGGTTGGCCTGGGCGTGCTGCTGCAGTGCCTCCCGCGAGGCGGCATCGAGGCGACGGCCGAGGTCCGGGCGCTGCAGGTAGGTGTCGCGGTCCTTGGCGCCGCTGTGCAGCAGCAGGCTGGCGCGACCGCGCTCGGCCAGGGCGTCGCGGATGGCCTGGTGGTCGAAGGGCAGGTGCACCGCGTCGCGGGCCTGGGCGTGGGCGTACTGGAAATTCAGCTGGGCCTGGGTGGGCAGGCTGATGCCGGCGCGGCCCAGGGCGATGCGCGCCGGGGTCAGGCGGCGCAGCTCTTCCCAGGGGTTGGCGGTGTGGCCGGAAAACTGGCGTGGGGTCTTCATCCGTGGCTCCTCGGGTCAGGCCAGGCGGGCGATGGCCTGGCGGAAGGCGGGGGGCAACTGGTCGCCGAGGATCACCCGGCCGTCGTTCTGCACCAGGATGCCCATGCGCTCCAGCCAGGCCTCGAATTCGGGCGCGGGCTTCAGGCCCAGGCTCTGCCGGGCGTAGAGGGCGTCGTGGAAGGAGGTGGTCTGGTAGTTGAGCATCACGTCGTCGGAGCCCGGAATGCCCATGATGAAGTTGATGCCGGCCACCCCCAGCAAGGTGAGCAGGGTGTCCATGTCGTCCTGGTCCGCTTCGGCATGGTTGGTGTAGCAGATGTCGCAGCCCATGGGCACGCCGAGGAGCTTGGCGCAGAAGTGGTCCTCCAGGCCGGCGCGGATGATCTGCTTGCCGTTGTAGAGGTACTCCGGGCCGATGAAGCCCACCACGGTGTTCACCAGGAAGGGGTTGAAGTGGCGGGCGACGGCGTAGGCGCGGGTCTCGCAGGTCTGCTGGTCGACGCCGTGATGGGCGTTGGCCGAGAGGGCGCTGCCCTGGCCGGTCTCGAAGTACATCAGGTTGTTGCCCAGGGTGCCGCGCTTCTGCGACAGGCCGGCTTCGTAGCCTTCCTGGAGGATGGCCAGGCTCACGCCGAAACTGGCGTTGGCCGCCTCGGTGCCGGCGATGGACTGGAACACCAGGTCCAGCGGCACGCCGCGCTCGATGGCGGCGATGGAGGTGGTGACGTGGGTCAGCACGCAGGCCTGGGTGGGAATGTCATAGCGCTGGATGATGGCGTCGAGCATCTCCAACATGGCGCAGATGGAGGCGATGCTGTCGGTGGCCGGATTGATGCCGAGCATGGCGTCGCCGTTGCCGTAGAGCAGGCCGTCGAGGATGCTCGCGGCGATGCCGGCGGGCTCGTCCGTGGGGTGGTTGGGCTGCAGGCGGGTGGAGAGCCGGCCGCGCAGGCCCAGGGTGTTGCGGAAGCGGGTGATCACGCGGATCTTCTGCGCCACCAGGACCAGGTCCTGGACGCGCATGATCTTCGACACCGCGGCGGCCATTTCCGGCGTGATGCCCCGGGCCAGGGCGCGCAGGCTGTGCTCGTCGGCGTGGTCGCTGAGCAGCCAGTCGCGGAAGCCGCCGACGGTGAGGTGGCTCACCGGATCGAAGGCGGCGCGGTCGTGGCTGTCGATGATCAGGCGGGTGACTTCGTCGGCTTCGTAGGGGATCAGCGCCTCGTCGAGGAAATGCTTCAGCGGGATATCCGCCAGGGCCATCTGCGCGGCCACCCGCTCGCCGTCGCTGCTGGCGGCGACGCCGGCCAGGTAGTCACCGGAGCGGGCCGGGCTGGCCTTGGCCATCACATCCTTGAGGCTGTCGAAGCGCCAGGTCTCGCCGCCGACGCTGTGGGAAAAACTGCTCACTCGAAGCTCTCCTTGAAGAGGCGCCCCGGTTTGTTCGTACCGGGGCGCGACGAACTCAGGCGCGGTTCAACAGGGCATCGGCCGGTGCACTGGCGCGATGGTGGGCGGTGAACTGGAAGTAGAGATAACCCACCACCATGAATGCAAGGAAGATGCCCCCGATCAGCGTGTTGAACCAGGCCATGGCTACCAGGCAGACCACGGCCAGGGCCAGGGCGATGGCCGGTACCACAGGGTAACCCGGTGCGCGGAAGGTACGCTCCAGGTGCGGTTCGCTGCGGCGCAGCTTGAACAGGCTGAGCATGCTGATGATGTACATGACGATGGCGCCGAACACGCTCATGGTGATCATCGCGGCGGTCAGGCTCATGCCCTGGAGGTTGATCAGGCCGTCACTGTAGATGGCGGCGATGCCCACCACGCCACCGGCGAGGATGGCGCGGTGCGGGGTCTGGAAGCGCGACAGCTTGGCCAGGCCAGGGGGCAGGTAGCCGGCGCGGGCCAGGGCGAAGAACTGGCGGGAGTAGCCGAGGATGATGCCGTGGAAGCTGGCCACCAGGCCGAACAGGCCGATCCACACCAGCATGTGCATCCAGGTGGAGTCGTTGCCCACCACGGCCTTCATGGCCTGGGGCAGCGGGTCGTTGATGTTCGACAGCTCGCGCCAGTCGCCGACGCCGCCGGCCATGATCATCACGCCGATGGCGAGGAACACCAGGGTCAGGATGCCGGCGATGTAGGCGCGGGGAATGGTGCGTTTCGGATCCTTCGCTTCCTCGGCGGCCATGGCGGCGCCCTCGATGGCAAGGAAGAACCAGATGGCGAAGGGGATGGCGGCGAAGATGCCGGAGAAGGCGCCGAGGCTGAACTCGTTGCTGCCGGCCCAGCCGTTGAGGACGAAGTTGGAGAAGCTGAAGCCCGGCGCCACCACGCCCATGAACACCAGCAGCTCGGCCACCGCCAGCACGGTGACCACCAGCTCGAAGGTGGCGGCGATGCTGACGCCGAGGATGTTCAGGGTCATGAAGATCAGGTAGGCGCCCACTGCCGCGTGCTTCGGATCCAGCTCCGGGTACTGCACGTTGAGGTAGGCGCCGATGGCCATGGCGATGGCCGGTGGGGCGAAGACGAATTCGATCAGGGTGGCGATGCCGGCGATCAGCCCTCCTTTCTCGCCGAAGGCGCGGCGGCTGTAGGCGAAGGGGCCGCCCGCGTGGGGGATGGCGGTGGTCAGTTCGGTGAAGCTGAAGATGAAGCAGGTGTACATGGTGGCCACCAGCAGCGCGGTGACCATGAAGCCGAGGGTGCCGGCGGCGGCCCAGCCGTAGCTCCAGCCGAAGTACTCGCCGGAGATCACCAGGCCGACGGCGATGCCCCAGAGGTGCAAGGTGCCGAGCGTGGGTTTTAGTGTTGTTGTGCTCATCGGAACTCCTCTGCCCTGCGGGGGCGTGGTTGATGGATGACCTCGGTCGATCTTATCCACCGACCCCGGGCAGGACTTGACCCTGGGGCTCCGTCGCCATCGCCTGCGGTCAAGTTGTATCCCGTTGTTACCCAGGGCCTCACACGGCGTGCCCCGTGACAGGGCGCGGGGCTCGGGAATGCCCGGAAATGGCTCGCGGAGCCCCGTTTTCCAGGGCTTCTCGCCAGGGTCTCAGGGGGCATGGCTTTTGCTTGAATGAGCGATCAAGAAAAATCGGTGGACCCTGATGAGCGCCTCCCTGCTATCCATGGCCAGCCTGGGCAACAACGTCGGCGTACTGTCGGCCGCCGCCAGCGGACTCGATCGTTTCATCGAGGGGCAGGGGGGTGACCTGGACCGCATCTTCGGCCGTGCCGGCATTGACCCGGAGCAGCTGCGGCACCCCACCCTCAGCCTGGCCCTGACCAATTACTGCCGGGTGCTGGAAGAGGCTGCGCGGCAGTCGGGCAGCGACAACTTCGGCCTGCACTACGGCCAGCAGTTCCAGCCCCGCGACCTGGGCCTGCTCGGCTATGTCGGGCTGTTCTCCAGCACCCTGGAGGAGGCCCTGAAGAACTTCGCCGAGGCGTTTCCCTATCACCAGCACAGCACCCTGATCCGCCTGGTGGATTGCGGCGAGTGCTACCGCTTCGACTACCAGGTGCGCCACGGCGCCATCCTCGACCGCCGCCAGGACGCCGAGCTGACCATGGGCATGGCGGTGAACCTGGTCCGGCATGTGCTCGGCCGCGACTGGGCGCCACGGGCGGTGGCCTTCGAGCATGAACGCCCGGAGGGCTGGCAGGAGCATGGGGCGGCGTTCGGCGCGCCGGTGCAGTTCGGCCGTCCCTGCAATTTCCTGCTGGTGCCCAAGGGGGATGTGCAGGGACGGGCGATGCCCGAGCGCGACCCCAACCTGCTGTTCCTCTTCCAGGACGTGATCCGCCGCCTGGGCGAGCAGGGCAACCGGCCGAGCCTGCTGGAGGAGGCCGGTACCCAGATCCGCCTGGCCCTGGCCCAGGGCGAGCCAAACCTCGAGTGCATCTCCGAACAGTTGGAACTGACCCCGGCGGGCCTGCAGCGGCGCCTGCGGGAGGAAGGCCTGAGCTTCAGCCAACTGGTGGAGCAGACCCGTCGTGAGCTGGCGCTTCACTACATGCGCCAGCGACAGCGGCCGATTTCCGAACTGGCGCCCCTGCTCGGCTATTCCGAGACCAGCGCCTTCTCCCGCGCCTTTCGTCGCTGGTTCGGGGTCAGCCCCCGGCAGTGGCGCGGGGATGAGCGCTAGGGCAGCCCGGCTGTCCCCCGGTAGGGTGCGCCGTGCGCACCTTGGGGATGCTTCCGGTGCGCATGGCGCACCCTACGGAACCAGGTCAACCCAAGGGTGGATGGCGCTTTTCCATCCACCCGCGAGGGCCTCGATTGTGGACCGGTGAAGCGTGGTCCACCCTGCGGAACAGGGCGAGCGCCGCGCTCGGGATCGTTCGCGAATGAATTCGCTCCCACCGGTAGGGGAAAGGGTGTTCCAGAAATGAAAAAACGCGGCCGAGGCCGCGTTTTTTCGTGGGGGAGGACTTAGAAGAAGCCCAGCGGGTTGGTGTCGTAGCTCACCAGCAGGTTCTTGGTCTGCTGGTAGTGGTCCAGCATCATCTTGTGGGTTTCGCGGCCGACACCGGATTTCTTGTAGCCACCGAAGGCGGCGTGGGCCGGGTACAGGTGGTAGCAGTTGGTCCAGACGCGGCCAGCCTTGATGCCGCGGCCCATGCGCCAGGCACGGTTGATGTCGCGGGTCCAGACGCCGGCACCCAGGCCGAACTCGGTGTCGTTGGCGATGGCCAGGGCCTCGGCTTCATCCTTGAAGGTGGTGACGCCCACCACCGGGCCGAAGATCTCTTCCTGGAACACGCGCATCTTGTTGTGTCCCTTCAGCAGGGTCGGCTGGATGTAGTAGCCGCTGGCCAGGCTGCCTTCCAGTTTCTCCACGGCACCGCCGGTGAGCACTTCGGCGCCTTCCTGCTGGGCGATGTCGAGGTAGCTGAGGATCTTCTCGAACTGCTGCTGGGAGGCCTGGGCGCCGACCATGGTGTCGGTGTCCAGCGGGTCGCCGCGCTTGATGGCCTTCACCTTCTTCATCACCTCGGCCATGAAGGCCGGGTAGATGGATTCCTGCACCAGGGCCCGCGACGGGCAGGTGCAGACCTCGCCCTGGTTGAAGAAGGCCAGGACAAGGCCCTCGGCGGCCTTCTCGATGAACTCGGGCTCGGCCTGCATGATGTCTTCGAAGTAGATGTTCGGGCTCTTGCCGCCCAGCTCCACGGTGCTCGGGATGATGTTCTCGGCGGCGCACTTGAGGATGTGCGAACCCACCGGAGTGGAGCCGGTGAAGGCGATCTTGGCGATGCGCTTGCTGGTGGCCAGGGCCTCGCCCGCTTCCTTGCCGAAACCTTGCACCACGTTGAGCACGCCGGCCGGCAGCAGGTCGCCGATCAGTTCCATGAGCACGGTGATGCCCAGCGGGGTCTGCTCGGCGGGCTTGAGTACCACGCAGTTGCCGGCGGCCAGGGCCGGGGCCAGCTTCCAGGCGGCCATCAGCAGCGGGAAGTTCCAGGGGATGATCTGGCCGACCACGCCCAGGGGCTCGTGGATGTGGTAGGCGACGGTCTTGTCGTTGATCTCGGCGGCGCCGCCTTCCTGGGCGCGGATGCAGCCGGCGAAGTAGCGGAAGTGATCGGCGGCGAGCGGGATGTCGGCGTTGAGGGTCTCGCGCACGGCCTTGCCGTTGTCCCAGGTCTCGGTGACGGCCAGGACTTCGAGGTTCTGCTCGATGCGGTCGGCGATCTTCAGCAGGATGTTGGAGCGGTCCTGCACGGAGGTGCGACCCCAGGCATCGGCGGCGGCGTGGGCGGCGTCCAGGGCCTTGTCGATGTCTTCGGCAGTGGAACGGGGGAATTCGGCGATCGGCTGGCCAGTCACCGGTGAGGTGTTGGTGAAGTACTGGCCTTTGACCGGAGGCACGAACTCGCCACCGATGAAGTTGCCGTAGCGGGACTTGAAGGAAACGACAGCGCCGGGAGTACCGGGTTGGGCGTAACGCATGGTGTTTCTCCTGTCTCTTGTTCTGTTTGGGAGAACGCTGGTTGGCGTTTGCAGGATAAGGAGCAAGGCTCGGGCCAGAGTCCTGTAATAGCCGTTCCAGAGCGGTTTGCAAGGTGCGAGAGGAGGGCGTGGCGGTCGCCTTGTATCGGACCCGGCACAGCCTGGAGTGACACTTTGTCCCGTATCTGACACAGCCTGTGACCGATGGGTCGGCAAGCCATTGCAAAGCCATCCAGGCTGGAGGATGCTCGAACCCGCGGGTGCCGTTTCACGGCCAGGGCTGCCTCCCGGAACGCCCGCACAGGAGAACAACAACAATGCAGAATTCTCTCAGCCGTCACGCCCAACAGGTGATGACCCTGGCACAGGGAAAGGCGCAGGCCAGCGGGCCCGCCGCCGACCCATCCATCGCACGCTCCTGGCTGCGTTGCCTGGAGGATTACCACCTGGACCCGGCCCAGCCGCTGGCGCCCACCGTGCTGGAGCACGGCCGCATGCTGGAGCGCCGCGAGGGCCTGCGGCAGGTGCTGGAGGTCGCCAATGGCGAGATGAACAACCTCTACCGCCAGCTATCCGGTTCCGGCCATGCGGTGCTGCTCACCGATGCCCGGGGAATCATCCTCAACTGCGTCACCGCCAGTGCCGAGCGGCCTACCTTCGAGCGGGCCGGTCTCTGGCTCGGCGCCGACTGGAGCGAGGCCCGCGAAGGCACCAACGGCATCGGCACCTGCGTGGTGGAGCGCCAGGCGCTGACCATTCACCAGGACGAGCACTTCCGCAGCCGGCACACCGGGCTGACCTGCTCCGCCAGCCCGGTGTTCGACCCCCAGGGCGAGCTGATGGCGGTGCTGGATGTCTCCTCCGCGCGACACGATGTGTCACGCCAGAGCCAGTTCCACACCATGGCGCTGGTCAACCTCTCGGCGAAGATGATCGAGAGCTGTTATTTCCTGCGTCGCTTCGAGGGTGAATGGCTGCTGCGCTTCCACCTCCAGGCGGAGTACGTCGGCCTGTTCAGCGAGGGGCTGCTGGCCTTCGACGGGGAAGGGCGTATCCGCGCGGTCAACCAGAGCGCCATCAACCTGCTGGGCTATGCCCGCGAGCACCTGCTGGGGCAGTCGGTGGAGGCCCTTTTCGACTGTCACCTCGACGACCTGCTGGGGCGTGCCACGCCCCAGCCCGTCACCACCTGGCCCCTGCGCACCCGCAATGGCCGCGCCCTGTTCGCCGCCCTGCGCGGGCAACCCCGCGTCGCCCCGCAGCCGGTGCCCCAGGCCTCGCCGAAGGTCGCCCGGCCGGGGATCTGCCTGGGCGATCCGGCCTTGCAGAATGATTTCCGCCGCGCCCTGCGTGTCTATGAGCGTGATGTGCCGCTGCTGGTCAGTGGCGAGACCGGCTCCGGCAAGGAGGCCTTCGCCCGCGCCCTGCACCAGGCCAGCTCCCGCGCGGCCAAGCCCTTCGTCGCGCTGAACTGCGCGGCCATCCCGGAAACCCTGATCGAGAGCGAGCTGTTCGGCTACCGGGGCGGCAGCTTCACCGGCGCCCGCAAGGAGGGCATGCGCGGCAAGCTGTTGCAGGCCGATGGCGGCACCCTGTTCCTCGACGAGATCGGTGACATGCCCCTCGCCCTGCAGACGCGCCTGTTGCGGGTGCTGGAGGAGCGCCAGGTGGTGCCCATCGGCGGCGAGCCCCAGGCGGTGGACGTGCGCATCATCAGCGCCACCCACCGGGCCCTGGAGGAGCGGGTGCAGGCCGGGACTTTCCGCGAGGACCTGTTCTACCGCCTCAATGGCCTGGTGCTGGAGCTGCCCCCGCTGCGGGAGCGCAGCGACAAGCCGGAATTGCTGCAGTACCTGCTGGAGGAGGAGGCCCGTGGCCTTCGAATCTGCCTGGCCGAGGACGCCCGGCAGGCGCTGCTGGACTACCCGTGGCCGGGGAACGTGCGGCAACTGCGTAACGTGCTGCGGACCCTGGCGGCGCTCTGCGAGGATGGCCTGATCCGCCTCGCCGACCTGCCCGGCGAGGTGCTGCGTGGCACCACCACTCCGCCGGCCGCCGAGCCGCTCGCCAATCCCCTGGATGACGCCGAGCGCACGGCCCTGCTCAACGCCCTGGACAGCCAGCGCTGGCACATGACCCGCACCGCCGAGCAGCTGGGCATCAGCCGCAACACCCTGTACCGCAAGCTGCGCAAGCACGCGATCGCGACGCGGGGGTAGGGGATTCCGCTAGCTGCCGGCGAGGCCGATCAACTCGAGTCCATACATAGGATGGGTCGCGGCGTCGTCGCCCCAAAAAAAGTCCGGAAAAGCAGAAAGGCCCGGCCCCTTTGCGGGGGGCCGGGCCTTTTCAGTGCCGGATCAGCTGGCCTGGGGCATTTCTCCCCGCGCCAGGCGCTGGTTGATGTCGTCGATCACCGCCGGCAGTTCGGCGATGGTGTCGATCAGGTAGTGCGGGCGGGCGCCTTCGAAGAGCTGGCCGATGCGGGCGCGCTCGGCGTCCAGCTTGTCCTTGGGCAGGGCCTTGTACTGCTCCCAGGTCAGGCCCAGGGCGTTGCCCGAGCAGGTCAGGGCCACGGTCCACATGCCCGCGCTGCGGCCTTCGAGGATGCCCGGCCAGGTGTCGTCCACCTTCACGCAGGCCGCCACGTCGTCGATGCCCAGGGCGATGACGTTGGCCAGGGCCTGGGCCGGATGCGGACGGCCGTTGGGCACTTCGTCGGTGGCCACCACATGGTCCGGCAGGTAGCCGTTGTCACGGGCCAGCGCCACCACCTTGTCCATCACCACCTTCGGGTAGCCGGAGCAGGTGCCGATCTTCAGGCCCTTGTCCCGCAGGCTGGCGATGGCGTCGAGGGCGCCGGGGATCAGCGCGGAGTGGACGCCGATCTTCTCGATCTGCAGCGGCATGAAACGCTCGTAGATGGCGGTGACGTCCTCGTCGGTGGGGAGCCGGCCGAAGGCGGCGCGGTAACGCTCGCCGATGGCGGGGATGTCGCAGAGGGTGCGGATATGGTCCCACTTGCCCATGCCCATGGGGCCCCGGGCTTCTTCCAGGGAGACGGCGACGCCGAACTCGGCGAAGGCCTCGACGAAGATCTGGGTCGGGGCGAAGGAGCCGAAGTCGACCACGGTGCCGGCCCAGTCGAGGATGGCGGCTTTCAGGCGGGTGGGTTGCTGGTAGTTCATGGAGGGTCTCCAGTTCGCGAGGGGGTCAGGTTCGAGCGCTGGCCAGTTCGGCCGGGGCGCAGGGTTCGGTTTGGCTGGGGGCTGCGAGCGTCCTGGGCCGGCTGTTCCAGAAGGGCACCAGCATCAGGCTGGCCAGCAGGGCGGCGGCGGTGAAGACGAGGAACACGGTGACGGTGTCGAAGTAGCCGGGCAGCAGGCCGCCGAGGATGGCGCCCACCGAGCCGCAGCCGTTGACGAAGCCGGCGGCGGAGCCGGCGCCGTCCTGGGTGCCGAAGTCGATGGCGGCCGAGCCGCTGATCATCGAGTCGGGCCCGTAGAGGGTCATGCCCATCATGAACAGCAGGCCCACCACCAGGTACAGGCTGCCGCTCTGCATGGCCGGGACGAACAGCGCCAGGCAGACGGTGAGCACCACCAGGCTGAGCACGCAGGCGGGTATGCGGCGGGCGCCGAACAGCTTGTCGGAGGCGTAGCCGATCAGGATCGGGCCCACCAGGCCGGCCACCTCGAAGGAGGTGGGGACGATGGCCGAGGCCACCTTGCCGATGGAGGGCATGCGTTCGTAGACGATCACCGGGCCCCAGAGCAGGATGGCGTAGCGCGCCGGCTTCAGCAGGAAGTAGGCCAGGCCCAGTACCAGCACGGTGCGGTTCCTGAATACCTTGCGCAGGGCGCTCCAGTGGCTTTCCCGGGGGGCGCCGCCACGCTGCTCGCAGGTCGCGTCCACTTCCACCGGCGGCAGCCCGACATCCTGCGGGCGGTTGCGTTGCAGCAGGAAGAACAGGACGGCCACCACCAGCACCACGACGGCGGAGGAGATGAACGCCATGCGCCAGTCGTGGGACACCTCGTAGGCCCACCAGCCGGCGAAGGGCGTGGCCACCAGGCCGCCGAAGGCGTAGCAGGTGCTCCAGTAGCCCAGCACGCGGCCGCGCTCACGGGTGGCGAAGAAGGACCCGATGTTCTTGCACAGGCCCGACCAGCCGGTGGATTGCGCCAGGCCCTGGACCACCATGCAGGTGGCGAAGATAGGCAGGGTGGCGAAGGTGCCCATGACGAGGGCCATCAGGGCGGAGATCACCAGTCCGCCGAGGACGACGACGCGCGGGCCGAAGCGGTCGGCGACGATGCCCCAGGTGAACTGGCCTACGGCGTAGGCGGCCAGGTAGAGGGCGTCGAGGTTGGCCATGGCGGCCTTGTCGAGCTCGAAGCTCGGATCCTCGCCGATGCCGAGCTTGGCGACGGAGAAGGCCTTGCGGGTGAAATAGAAGGCGGCGTAGGCCAGCCAGGTGATGAGGAAGATCTGGACGCGCCAGCGCTGGAGGGATTTCCAGCCGCTGTGCGGGGCACCTGTTGAGTTGTTCATGGTTCTGACCCCGTGTGGGAATGCCGGACAGTGCAAAGGGGAGGTTGTTGTTGTTTTCAGTACTGCAGGGCTGTCTAAACGCACGGCCTTGGTCAGATGGCAGCGGTCGTGGCGTCAGGCTGGTGGATGAGGTTCGGCGCTAGTCTTGGCTCCTGCCCGGCGTGGCCGAGCGGCTGGTTTACTACGGGAATGTTGCAGAAAGAGGTCACCGCACCACGGCTCCGTACCCGCAACGGGGCCGTCTCAGGACGGTGGGCGACCTTAAGGACCGCCTCTCGACTCAGGCGGTCATGTCCACGCCCATCACCTCGAGGGTGTCGGCGATGGCGCGCAGCAGTTGGCGGACGACGTGCTCGTCGATCTGGCCGATGCAGCCGATGCGGAAGCTCTCGGCCAGGGTCAGCTTGCCGGGGTAGATGATGAAGCTGCGGGCCTTGAGCTCCTCGTAGAAGCGCTTGAACTCGAAGTTCGGGTGCTCGGGGCTGAAGAAGGTGGTGATGATGGGCGACAGCCACTGGTCGTCCAGCAGGGTCCTGAAGCCCAGTTCGCGCATGCCGGCGACCAGCACGTCGCGGTTGCGCGAGTAGCGCGCCAGGCGACCGGCGACGCCGCCCTCGGCCGCGTGCTGCTCCAGCGCCGAGCGGAAGGCCACCACGCTGTGGGTGGGCGGGGTGAAGCGCCACTGGCCGGTGCGCTCCATGTAGGTCCATTGTTCGTAGACATCCAGCGCCAGGGAGTGGGCGCGGCCCTTGGCGGCCTCCAGCACCGAACGTCGGATGATGATGAAGCCGAAGCCCGGGATGCCTTCGATGCATTTGTTGGCCGAGGACACCAGCACGTCGAAGGGCACGTCCTGCACCGTCAGGGGCACCGCGCCGAAGGAGCTCATGGCGTCGACGATCAGGCTCCTGCCGTGGGCCTTCACCACCTCGGCGATCTCCCGCAGCGGATTGAGGATGCCGGAGCTGGTCTCGCAATGGACCAGGAAGACGTTGGTGACGTCCGGGTTGGCGGCGAGCAGGGCGTCCACTTCAACGGGCTGCGGCGGCAGGTAGTCGCCCTTGTCCAGGGTGAGGTAGGCGCGGCCGAGGTAGTCCAGGGTCTTGGCGGCGCGCTGGCCGTAGGCGCCGTTCATCAGGATCAGGCATTTGCCGTCGCGGGGGATGGCGGTGGCCAGGGCCGCTTCCACCGAAAAGCTGCCGCTGCCCTGCAGGGGCACGCAGGCGAAGCTGTCGTCCTGCACGCCGGCCATGGACAGCAGTTCCTGGCGCACTTCGGCGGTCACCAGGTTGAAGGCGCCGTCCCAGGAGCCCCAGTCCCGCAGCATGGCTTCCTTGGTGGCGCGGGAGGTGGTCAGCGGACCGGGGGTCAGCAGGTAGGGTTCGCCCAGGGCCGGGGCGGCCAGGGGCTGGGTGGCGGTGGGGAATTCGGCTTTGGTCATGATCGTCTCCAGCGTTGTTCTGGTGAGGGCGCTTGGTGTGGGAGAGATCAAACCAATTTCGTAGAAATAAAAAAAATCGATTTATAGTATTTCAAAAATAACCTGAGATTATTTATCGAGGAGAGGCGGCATGGCGGTTTCACAGGCCCAGCTCAAGGCGTTCCACGCGGTCGCGGTGCAGGGGAATTTCACCCGCGCGGCCGAGGCGCTGTTCCTCAGCCAGCCGGCGGTTTCCGACCAGGTGCGCAAGCTGGAGGAGCGCTTCGGCATCCTGCTGTTCAACCGCAACAAGCGCTCGGTGCAGCTCACCGAGCTGGGGGAGCGGCTGCTGTCCATCACCCAGCGGCTGTTCGCCGCCGAGGCCGAGGCCGTGGAGTTGCTGTCCACCTCCCGGGCGCTGGAGACCGGCACCCTGACCCTGGCGGTGGATTCGCCGGTGCACCTGCTGGGGCACATCGCGCGGTTCTGCGAGCGTTACCCGGGCATCCGCGTCAGCCTGGTGACGGGCAACAGCGACGAGTGCCTGCGCCGGCTGCAGGAGTACAAGGCGGATTTCGCCCTGCTGGGGCGGGCGGTCGAGGATGACGGGCTGCTCACCCATGTGCTCAGCAGCGACCCGCTGGTGGCCTTCGTCGCCCGCAGCCATCCCTGGGCCGGGCGCGACTCCATCGTCCTGGCCGAGTTGGCCGAGATGCCCATGGTGCTGCGGGAACGGGGCTCCATGACCCGGCAGATCCTCGAGGAGGAGATGCGCCGGGCGGGCCTGGCCCTGAGTCCGGCCATCGAGGTGGAAGGGCGCGAGGCGACCTTCGAGATGGTCGCCGCCGGCCTCGGCGTCGGTTTCGTCTCCGCCGCCGAGGTGGGCGCCAGCGCCAATGTCCAGGTACTGCCCATCCGCGATTGCCAGCAGCGCATGACCGAAACCCTGGTCTGCCTGCGGGAGCAGGGTTCGCGGCGGATCATCGAGACCTTCTTCGAGATGGTGCGGGGGCGACGCGCCTAGCTAGCGGCGCCCCCGGTGGACCGGCAGCCTTCCCTGGAAGGCCGCCCGCAGGTCCTCCGTGGGCGGGGGCATGAAGCGCAGGCGGGCGAACAGGCCGTTCAGGTGCCGGTCCATGAGCAGGCAGGCGCGCTCCCCCTCACCGGCGGCGAGGGCCTCGATCAGGGCCTCGTGCTCCACGCAGGTCCCCTCGTCGTAGGCGCGGCCACGGCTGAGGGATATGGCGAGGGCGGCGCGGCGCAGCAGCTTGGCGAGGAAATTCGGCAGCCAGGGGTTGTCGGCGTGTTCCGCGAGGCGCAGGTGGAAG
Organism: Pseudomonas furukawaii; assembly: GCF_002355475.1. Lineage (NCBI taxonomy): Bacteria > Pseudomonadati > Pseudomonadota > Gammaproteobacteria > Pseudomonadales > Pseudomonadaceae > Metapseudomonas > Metapseudomonas furukawaii. Next base: position 785,019 of record NZ_AP014862.1, read on the forward strand.
CGGTTGGCCGCGAGGATCAGCCCGGCGTGGTCGCCCCGGGCCAGGCAGTCCCGCTGGCACCGGACCAGGCCCCGGAGCTCGTCCAGTCGCTCGGCGTCCAGGCGACCGCTGACCAGGCGGATGACCTGTGCCTCGATCAGCAGCCGCGCCTCCAGCAGTTCACGGGCGTGGCGCTCCGTGGGGCGCGCCACGGCGGCCACCTGGTTGGGCGAAAGGTCGACGGCGCCTTCCTCCGCCAGGCGGGTCAGGGCGCGCTGCACGGTCCCGCTGCTGACGCGGAAGATGCGCCCGAGGGTGTCCTTGCTCAGGCGCGTCGCCGGCGCCAGGCGACGTTCCAGTATGGCGCTGTAGAGCGCTTCGTAGACCAGGTGTCCGGGCGCCCTCGCGGGGCCCTGGGGGTTGCCGCCGGCAGGCGAAAGGCGGTGGTGCATGCTCCCGACTTGCATCGCGTGATCTCTCCAGGGGGCCGCGCCCCCTAGCAATGGTCTGGTCTCAGGTTTCCGGCAGGCGCAGGTCCAGGTTAAGGCGCGCCCCTTCATTGAGGATGTGCTGGCGCATGGCCCGGCTGGCCAGTTCGCTGTCGTGGCGCCGGATCGCGCGCAGGATGGTTTCGTGTTCTTCGAGTATCTGCTCGGCGTGTTCCGGGTCGCGCAGGGTCGGCCCCTCGCTCTGTTCGAGGGCGCTGGCGATCTGCTGGGAAACGCTGAGGAAGATCGGGTTGGAGGTGATGGCCACCAGCTTGCGATGGAACGCCGAGTAGGCGCTGGTCATGGCCTGCGGGTTGCCGTCCTCGACCGCCTCGCGCATGTCCAGCACCAGCAGCCGCAACTGGCTCAGGGCGTTGTCGTCCACCGTCTGCGCCACCAGGCCGACGATGAAGGGTTCCAGGGCGTAGCGCAGTTGCAGCACGTCCTCGGCGGTGGCCGCGGTGGACACCGGCAGTTCGTCCAGGGGCTGGGCCTTGCGATCCAGCACCATCACGCCCTTGCCCGGGAGGGAACGCACCACGCCCAGGGTTTCCAGGACGGTGATGGCTTCACGCAGACTGGGCCGGCTGATCTCCAGCTGTTCCGCCAGCTCGCGCTGGCCGGGCAGCATCTGGCCCGCCGCCCAGCGACCCTGTTCGATGGGCTCCAGGAGCTTCTGCACGATCGAGTTGACCCGTTTGGATGACGCGAACATTGAGCCTCCCTAATGGTTGGATTCCGTCGCCGGGATGGCGCCCCGGGGCGGGGCGCCGTCTCTGTCAGGCGTCCGTCTTGCCCGGGCGCGCCAAGGGCGTCCGCAGCTGCATGGGGCCTTCGTCCTGGCCGCCTCCCTCGCCGCCGGCGAGGGTCGACTGGGCGCGGGGAAGGTCCATGTCGTTCTCCCAGCGGGCGATGGCGACGGTGGCGACGCAGTTGCCGGTGAGGTTGGTCAGGGCCCGACCGATGCCCATGAACCAGTCGACCGAGAGTACCAGTACCAGTCCCGCGGCGGGGATGGCCGGCACGGCGGTGAGGGTGGCGGCGAGGATCACCAGGGCCGAGCCGGGAATGCCGTGGGCGCCCTTGGAGGTGACCAGGGACACCAGCAGGATGGTCAGCAGGTCGCCGCCGGAAAGGGGCGTGCCGGTGGCGTGGGCGATGAAGACCACGGCCAGGGTCAGGTAGATGGAGAAGCCGTCGAGGTTGAAGGAGTAGCCGGTGGGGATCACCAGGCCCACGGTGGAGCTGCGGATGCCGAGGCGTTCCAGCTTGCGCATCACCTGGGGCAGCACGGCGTCGGAGGAGGCGGTGCCGAAGACGATCAGCAGTTCCTCGCGGAAATAGCGCAGGAAGGGCAGCAGGGGAATGCCGCACAGGCGCAGTACGCCGCCCAGCACCAGCACGACGAAGAGCGTGCAGGTCAGGTAGAAGACCGCTACCAGGGCGCCCAGGTGACTGAGGGATTCGAGGCCGTAGCGGCTGGTGGTGAAGGCCACCGCGCCGAACACGCCAATGGGCGCCAGGCGCACGATCATGCCCATGATGCGGAAGATCACGTGGCTGACCTCGCCGATCAGCCGCGAGACGCCGGCGGCCTGCTCGCCCACCAGGTTCAGGGCGCTGCCGAAGAGCACGGCGAACAGCAGCACCTGGAGGATGTTGTTCTCGGCGAAGGCGCTGAACACCGAACTGGGGATCAGCCCGAGGATGAAGTCCACCGGCCCGTGCAGGTGGCTGGTGCCGGAGCCCAGGGCCGCCGCATCGCTGCCGGAGAGGCTGGCGAGGTCGATGTTGGCGCCCGAGCCCAGGCCCAGCCCGTAGGCCACCGCCAGGCCGATGACCAGGGCGAGGGTGGTCAGGACTTCGAAGTAGATCACCGACTTCAGGCCGATGCGGCCGACCTTCTTCAGGTCGCCGGCACCGGAGATCCCGTTCACCACCACGCAGAAGACAATGAGGGCGATGAGCATCTTGATCAGTTTGATGAAGCCGTCACCCAGGGGCTTGAGCTGGGAGGACAGTTCGGGGAGCCCGATACCGCAGAGGATGCCGATCACCAGGCCAATCACGACTTGCAGGAATATCGAGCGGGAGCAGAGCTTGAGCAGCATTGCGGGAGTCTCCGTTCGGCGCATTCGCGGCGGCTCGTCGAAGGGAGACGCTGATACCGAATGCTTTTAGTTGTTGTGGTATTACCGGTCAGACCAGTGCAGCCTAGGGCCAATGCCGATGGCTTTGCAAGCGCCATTTGTCACGCTCGCGATAGGCGGGCTGGCGGGCGACCTTTTCCGGGGTGCGAAGGTCCAACGCCTGCCGGCGCGGTCATGGGGTCCGACCGGCCGCTGTGCTAACCTGCGTCAGGTTTTTTCCCGGGCCGGGGCGGCCCGTTCCAGAGGTCATCCATGCATATCCACATCCTCGGCATCTGCGGCACCTTCATGGGTTCGCTGGCGGTGCTGGCCAAGGAACTTGGCCACCGTGTCACCGGCTCCGACGCCAATGTCTACCCGCCCATGAGCACCCAGCTGGAGGCCCAGGGCATCGAGTTGATGCAGGGCTACGATCCCGCCCACCTGGAGCCGGCCCCGGACCTGGTGGTGATCGGCAATGCCCTGTCCCGTGGCAACCCGGCGGTGGAGCAGGTGCTGAACAAGGGGCTGCCCTACGTGTCCGGCCCCCAGTGGCTGGCCGATCACGTGCTGCAGGGGCGCTGGGTGCTGGCGGCGGCCGGCACCCACGGCAAGACCACCACCAGCAGCATGCTGGCCTGGGTGCTGGAGCACGCGGGCATGAGCCCGGGCTTCCTCATCGGTGGCGTGCCGCAGAACTTCGGCGTGTCCGCGCGCCTGGGCGGGACGCCGTTCTTCGTGGTGGAGGCCGACGAGTACGACAGCGCCTTCTTCGACAAGCGCTCCAAGTTCGTCCACTACCGGCCGCGCACCGCGATCCTGAACAACCTGGAATTCGATCACGCGGACATCTTCCCCGACCTCGCCGCCATCGAGCGGCAGTTCCACCACCTGGTGCGGACCATCCCCGGCGAGGGCCTGATCATCCATCCCACCACCGAAAGCGCCCTGGTGCGGGTGCTGGAGATGGGCTGCTGGACCCCCGTGCAGACCACGGGTGAAGGCGGCCAGTGGCAGGCTCGCCTGCTCCGCGAGGATGGCTCGCGCTTCGAGGTGCTGTTCGAGGGCCAGGCCGTCGGCGCCGTGGACTGGGAACTGACGGGCCAGCACAACGTCGCCAATGCCCTCGCCACCCTGGCCGCCGCGCGCCATGTGGGCGTGGTGCCGGAGCTGGGCGTGGCCGCGCTGTCGGCCTTCCGCAGCGTCAAGCGACGCATGGAGAAGGTCGCCGAGGTCAAGGGTGTGACCCTCTACGACGACTTCGCCCACCACCCGACCGCCATCGCCACCACCCTGGACGGCCTGCGCAAGCGCGTGGGCGATGCGCCGGTGATCGCGGTGATCGAACCCCGTTCCAACTCCATGAAGCTGGGCGCCCACCGCGACGGCCTGCCGGATTCGGTGAAACTGGCGGACCAGGTGTTCTGGTACGCCCCGCCGAACCTGGGCTGGGACCTGGCGGCCACCGTCGCCGGCTCCAGCGTGCCGACCCGGGTGTGCGATTCCCTGGAAGCCATCATCGAGGGGGTGAAGGCCATCGCGGCACCCGGCACCCAGGTGGTGATCATGAGCAATGGCGGATTCGGCGGCCTGCACGGCAAGCTGGCCAAGGCGCTGGAGGACTGAAATGAACGGCCCCTCCCGCATCACCCTGGCGATGACCGGCGCCTCTGGCGCCCAGTACGGCCTGCGCCTGCTGGACTGCCTGATCCAGGAAGACCGCGAGGTGCACTTCCTGATTTCCAAGGCGGCGCAACTGGTGGTAGCCACCGAAACCGACGTGACCCTGCCGGCCAAGCCCCAGGCCATGCAGGCCTTCCTCAGCGAATACACCGGCGCGGCGCCGGGCCAGATCCGCTGCTACGGCAAGGAGGACTGGATGGCCCCGGTGGCCTCCGGCTCCGGCGCGCCCACGGCGATGGTGGTGGTGCCCTGTTCCACGGGGACGCTCTCGGCCATCGCCACCGGGGCCTGCAACAACCTGATCGAGCGCGCCGCCGACGTGACCCTGAAGGAGCGTCGCCAACTGATCCTGGTACCGCGGGAGGCGCCCTATTCCAGCATCCACCTGGAGAACATGCTCAAACTCTCCAACCTGGGGGCGGTGATAGTGCCGGCGTCGCCGGGCTTCTATCACCAGCCCCAGACCATCGACGACCTGGTGGATTTCGTCGTGGCACGGATCCTCAACCTGCTGGACATTCCCCAGGACATGCTGCCGCGCTGGGGCGAACACCATCAGGGCTGCGATGAATAGGGGCGGGCTCGCGCTCCTGCTGACGCTGGCCCTGACGGGGTGCGCCAGCGTCACCACCCTCAACGCCGCCAAGCCGGGCGCGCCGATCATCTACTCCGGCACACGGCTGGATTGGTACGCGCTCAACGGCGGCTGCTGCCCGGTGGACCGCTTCGGTGTCGAGCCGCCGGCCCATCCCGCCATCGACCTGCCGGCCAGCGCGTTGCTGGATACCCTGTTGCTGCCCTTCTCGGTGGCGGCGGAGCTGGGCGTGGGGCTGGGGGTTACCGGCGGTTACTGAGGTCGGGAGCGGGTTGGAAGGCCCCGATCGGACCCCGTCGGGGGCTGGTGCGACGCTGAGTCCGCTCCTGCAGAAAACCCCGGGATTCAGCGCGCCAGGTCGCGGACACCGGCCAGGCTTTCGGCCAGGCCGTATCGGCCCTTGGCATCGCGCACCACGCGGCCCATGGCGATATCCGGGTCGTGGGTGAACACCAGGCGGCCGTTGCGGGCCAGGAGGTCCGCCAGCAAGGTTTCCTTTTCCTCGATCAGCCCTTCCGGAAAGCGGTCGTAGCCCATGGTGATGGGCAGGTGGACCCAGGGCGATCCGGGGATCAGGTCGCCGCTGAACACCACCGGTCCGTCGGGCATGTCCACTTCCGGCAGCAACTGGCCCGGCGTGTGGCCGTCGCTCCAGTGGAAGCGCCAGCCGGCGCCGAGGCTCGCGCTCCGGTCGCCTTCATCCAGCAGTTCCAGGCGACCGCTGGCGTCCAGCAATTCCAGCATCTCGGGGATGTAGGAGGCGCGGTCGCGGGCGTGGGGCGCGCAGGCGCGCTGCCATTGTCGGCGACCGGTGACGAAGCGCGCCTTGGGGAACAGCAGGCGCGGCGGCTGGCCTTCTTCCCAGGGGGCGAGCAGGCCGCCGGCGTGATCGAAGTGCAGATGGGTGAGCAGCACCACATCGATATCGGCGTGGTCGAGGCCGACCCGCGCCAGGCTGTCCAGCAGCACATGGTGGCTTTCCTGGACGCCGTAGCGCTGCTTCAGCTCGGGAGAGAAGAAGGCGCCGATGCCGGTCTCCACCAGGACGTTGCGCTCGCCGTCGCGCACCAGCAGGGCGCGGCAGCCGAGGTCGATGCGGTGCAGTTCGTCCGGGGCCATCCAGCGCTCCCAGAGGGCGCGGGGGGCGTTGCCGAACATGGCGCCGCCGTCGAGTTTCTGGCTGTTGCCGAGCAGGGTGGTGAGGGTGCGCATGCCGGTTCTCTTTGTGCTGTCGCTGCGTGCGAGGTCGGCAAGGCTAACCCGGAGGCGGGGGCGGCGGTCAATCCGCCCAGCCGCGATAGACGAAGGTCATGGGGCGCGGGCCTGGCAGGTAGCCGCTGTGCAGTTCGCGGATGTGGAAGCCGCCGGCCTCGATCAGTCGCGGTATGTCGCGATCCAGGTGGCAGCCGCCCGCCAGGGGCTTCCACCAGGGGGTGAGGCGCCGCTGCCAGCGCACCACGGGCAGTTCCGGCGCCAGGCCGTGCTCGGCGAAATGCAGGCGCCCTCCGGGCTTGAGCACCCGGCGCATTTCCCGCAAGGCGGCCAGGGCATCGGGGATGCTGCAGAGGGTGAAGGTGCAGACGATGCTGTCGAAGCGGCCATCCTCGGCGCGGATCTCACCCAGCTCCAGGGCGATGGTCTCTACCGGTATCCCGATGGTCTCGGCGCGGCGGCGGGCCAGCGCCTGCATCTGCGCGGCGGGATCGACGCCGGTGATCCGGCTGACCCGGGCCGGGTCGTAGAAGGCGAGGTTGAGGCCGGTGCCGATACCGATCTCCAGGACCTCGCCCTCGGCCTCGGGCACGACCAGGGAGCGGGTCTTCATGACCTGGCCCATGCCGCAGGCGAAGTCGATCAGGTACGGCAGGACGCGTCGGTCGTAGAAGCCCATGGGTCAGCGACCCAGGCGGCGCAGGTCGTCGGACTCGATGATGCGGGTGCCGTCCTCTTCCTCCAGCGCCAGGCGCCAGAGCGCCCGGGCCAGGCGGCAGGCCTCGATGCCGCGGTACTTGCCGGGCACCCAGCGCATGAAGGGTTCGGCCAGGCGCTCGCCCAGGCGGAACTCGCTGCGCGGCCCCATCAGCAGCGAGGGGCGGGCGATGGTCAGTTGCGGCCAGTCCATGGCCTTCAGCGCCGTTTCCATCTCGCCCTTGACCTTGTTGTAGAAGATCGAGGACGCGGGGTTGGCGCCCAGGGCGCTGATCACGATGAAGTGCCGGGCGCCCAGCTCGCGTGCGCGGCGGGCGAAGGCCAGTACCAGTTCCAGGTCCACGGCGCGGAAGGCTTCCTGGGAGCCGGCCTGGCGGAGGGTACTGCCCAGGCAGCAGAAGGCCACGTCCACGGGACCTTCCAGTTGCGGAAGAAGGGATTCCAGGGCGCCGACGGGATTCACCAGGTGCGGGTGTTCGGCCAGGGGGCGGCGAGTCGGCGCCAGGACCCTGGCCACCGTAGGCTCGTTGAGCAGCCGGTCGAGCAGGTGCTCACCGGTCAGACCCGTGGCGCCGGCGAGCAGGATGTGCTTGGGCGTCAGATGCATAGTGTCTCTCCGCTGATACGGTCTCAGCTTAGTGGCTGCGGGCGGTTTTGTCGGGATCGGCGGCGTTCTGCGCGGTGAGGGCCCGTTCGGCCTGCTGCTCGCGCAGTTCGCGCCAACGGGCGGTAACCGCCTTGGGCGCCCAGATCTGGGGTTCCGACGCTTCGAAGTCATCGGCCTGCTCGCGCTCGGCCACCTTGGTACGGGCAATGCCGAAGGCGCGCTCCAGGTCGTCGGTCTCGCTGAAGGCGTCGGCGAACAGGGCGCGGCCGAAGTAGGTGAAATCGCTTTCCTCGGAGCAGCCGAAGGACACGCGGTCGGCGCGGGCCGCAGTCATGATCAGGGTCTTGTCGTCCTTGATGGGCGGGATGAAACCACCGGAATAGCAGGCGGAGATCACCAGGACCTTGAGCCGGTCCTTCAGCGGAACCAGCAGGTCCGCCAGCTCCCTGGCGGGCAGTTGCGGCAGCTGCAGGCCGGGTTGCTCCAGCACCAGCTCGTGGTTGGCCGAGCCGTGGCTGGTGAGGTAGATGAACACCAGGTCCTCCGGCCCGCTTTTCCGGGCGACGGCCTGGATGGCGCGGGACAGGCTTTCCCGGGTGGCCAGGGGGCGGTTGGCCATGTGGTCGCGATGATTGACCAGGGTGACCTGGCCGCTGGCGCCGAAGCGTTCGGCCAGCAGCCGGGAGACGTAGTTCGCTTCACGCAGGAACACGCTCTGGCGACCGTCGCCCGCGAGGGTGATGGCGTACAGTTCCAGCGCCGGGGTCGAGGAGGGCAGTGCGTCCAGGGCCTGTTGCAGCAGCGGTCCCTGGGCCAGCAGGCCGACTTCGAGGGGATCGGAGAGCGCGCGGTCCTGTTCGTCGCGAATGCGCGTGCCCGCCCGCCAGAAACCGGTTGTCCGGGTGCCGTCGGCGAGCGACAGGGTTCCGCGGCCGTCGTACTCACCGTCGCCGAACTGGCCCTCGTAGCGGCTGCCGTCGGCGAGGGTCAGCGTGCCCTCGCCCTGGTAGCGCCAGTGACGGAAGTGCCCCCGATAGTGGCTGCCGTCGGCGCCGATGAACTCGCCCTGGCCCAGCAGGTCGCCGTTCTTGAAGGTGCCGGTCCAGATGTCGCCGTCGGCGCTGGTATAGCGCCCCTTGCCGTGGAACAGGCTGTTGCGGAACTGGCCGATGTAGTGGGAGCCGTCTTCCCCCTGGAAAGCGCCCTGGCCCTGGAGCTGGCCGTGCTTGAACCGGCCGGCGTAACGGTTGCCGTCCGCGTCGGTGCGCACGCCTTCGCCGTCCGGCTGGCCATTGCGGAACAGGCCCTGGTAGTGGCTGCCGTCAGCCCATTCGAGGCTGCCGGAGCCGTGGTACTGGTCGTTGCGGAACTCGCCGCGGTAGGTCAGGTCACCCTGCTTGAGGGTGCCCTCGCCATTGAACTGGTTGCCGGCAAAGCGGCCCGCGTAGGTGGTGCCGTTGCCGTAGCTGAGCGTGCCCTGGCCGTGGAACAGGCCCGCCTTGAACTCGCCGATGTAGACCAGCCCGTTGGGGCCATGCCATTGGCCTCGACCCTCGGGCTGGCCGTCCTTGAACTGCCCTTCGAACCAGGTGCCGTTGCTGTAGTCCAGTCGACCCGGCCCCTGCAGCAGCCCGTCCACCAGCTCGCCACGGTAGCGGGAGCCGTCGGGCAGCCGGGCGTCCGGCGGAGTCAGGGGTTCCCCCTCGCCGCAGGCCGTGAGCAGCAGGGCGAGGGTGAGGGGCAGAAGGGGCTTCATGGGGTGTCCTGGGCAGGGGTCTGACTTTCAGTTTGGCGCAAAAAAGCCCGCAGCTGCGGGCTTTTTTGAGACAGGGACTCGGGGTCAGACGAAGCAGAGGCTCAGGGATTCGGCGATGTAGGCGGGCTTCTGCTGGCCTTCGATCTCCAGGGTGCAGAGGGCCTTGATCAGCCACTGTCCGGGGTTCTTTTCGGTGACGTCGATGATCTTCACCGCCAGGCGCACGCGGGAGTCCACCTTCACCGGCTGGATGAAACGCACGCTGTCCAGGCCATAGTTGACGGCCATCTTCAGGCCTTCCGGCATGACCAGGAGGCCGTCGATGAGCTTCGGGATGAGCGAGAGGCTGAGGAAGCCATGGGCGATGGTGGAGCCGAAGGGCGTGTGCCTGGCCCGCTCCGGATCGACGTGGATGAACTGGTGGTCGCCGGTGCATTCGGCGAACTGGTTGATCCGTTCCTGATCGATGGTCACCCATTCCGAGTGGCCCAGCTCCTTGCCGATGTAGTTCTTCAGTTCCGCTGCTGGTACGAACGCCATGCGTCATCCTCCGTGGATGCAGTGTTGTAATTCTTCTCATTCCGGGGCGAGCCCCGCATCTTGCGTGCAGGGTCTAGATCAGCATGCCGGGAAGGGCCGGTCAAGACGCCATGCCCTCTGCGAATGGCGGGTTATAGCGCGGCGGCGGGCGGGCCTATAATGCGGCCTTCCCGGCGGCTCGCCCTGCCGGCGCCCATTCCTGGAGATCGTGATGCTGTTGCGCGGACTGACCTGGCTGGTGCTGTTCCAGCTGATCGGCAGCGGGCTCAACGCCCTGTTCCTGTCCATGCTGCCCGGACCCATCATCGGCCTGGTGCTGCTCTTCCTCTATCTGCTGGTGCGTGGCGAGGTCGGCGAACCCCTGAGCCTCGCCGCCGGCAGCCTGCTGCGCTACCTGCCACTGCTGCTGGTGCCGCCGGCGGTGGGGGTGATGGTCTATGCCCAGGCGATCTGGGAAGACGTCTGGGCCATCGTCGGCACCCTGGTGCTGTCGTTGTTCGCGGCCTTCATCTTCTGCGGCTGGCTGATGCAGAGGCTCATCGACCGCCAGGGCCGACGCGGGGAGGAGCCATGAGCCTCGACTGGAGTGCCGCCATGCAGGCGGTGGTACACCATCCGCTGTTCGGCTTCGGCATGACCCTGGCGGCCTATCAGTTGGCCCTGGCCGCCTACGAGCGGACGCGCTGGGTCTTCCTGCAGCCGGTGCTGCTGTCCATGCTGCTGCTGATCGGGGTGCTGCTGGCCTTCGGCATCAGCTACCAGGAATACCGGCAGAGCACCCAGTTGCTCACGGTATTCCTCGGCCCGGCCACCGTCGCCCTGGCGGTGCCGCTGTTCCTCAACCTGCGGCGGATCCGCCAGCTGTTCTGGCCGACGCTGCTGACGCTGGTGTTCGGCGGCCTCTTCGCTACGCTGTCGGTAGCGCTGCTGGGCTGGTGGTTCGGCACCGAGCACATGGTGCTGATGACCCTGCTGCCGAAGTCGGTGACCTCCCCGATCGCCATGCTGGTGGCGGAGCAGTTGGGGGGCGTGGCGGCCCTGGCAGCGGTGTTCGTGCTGATCACCGGCGTGCTTGGCGCCATCATGGGGCCGGAGTTGCTGCGCCGTTGCGGGGTCCGCCATCCAGCGGCGCAGGGCATGGCCCTGGGGCTCACCGCCCATGCGGTGGGAACCGCCCGGGCGCTGCAGGAGGGCGAGGAGTGCGGCGCCTTCGCCGCCCTGGCCATGAGCCTGATGGGGGTCGCCACCGCCGTGCTGCTGCCCCTTGCCGTTGCACTGATTGCCTGAGGTCCTTGCATGAAGCTGCCGCTGTTTCCCCTCAATACCGTGCTCTTCCCCGGTTGCACCCTGGACCTGCAGATCTTCGAGGCGCGCTATCTGGACATGATCGGCCGCTGCATGAAGCAGGGCGAAGGCTTCGGCGTGGTGGGCATTCTCGAGGGGCAGGAAGTGGGGGAGGCCGCCAGCCAGTTCGCCGCCATCGGCTGCGAGGCGCAGATCCGCGACTGGGAGCAGCGGCCCAACGGGCTGCTGGGCATTCGGGTCGAGGGTGGTCGGCGCTTCCGGGTGCGGACGGCCCAGGTGCTCAAGGACCAGCTGACGGTGGCCGAGGTGGAGTGGCTGGAGGATGAGCCCGAACGCCCGCTCCGCGCCGAGCATGCCGATCTGGCCGCCCTGCTCAACGCCCTGGCGGAGCACCCCATGGTCCAGGGGCTGGGCATGGGTGGCGTCGTGACGGGGCAGCAGGCCCTGGCCAACCAGCTGGCCTACCTGCTGCCCTTCCCGGTGCCCGAGAAACTGCACCTGCTGGGCCTGGGCAGCGTGGATGAGCGACTGGGCGTGCTCCAGGGAATGCTGGATCAGTTGCAGGGCGACTCCACCGCCTGAGCCTGCCTGGGCGCGGAGCCGATCGGTCTCCGCACCCGCCCCGGCCTAGTAGCTGTAGCGCGCCAGGGCTTCCGGCAGGGCCCAGGTGGCGACGCCGCCCAGCAGCGCCAGGCAGGCCGGCAGCACCAGTACCCAGACCTTCGGCGGCATGGCCTCGAGGGGCGCGGCGCGTTGCATCAGCGCCAGGCTGGCCGCCGCGATGCCGCCTGCCAGCAGCCCCCCGGCGACGATATCGGTGGGCCAGTGCACGCCCAGGTAGACGCGCGAGAGGGCGATGGCCACGGCGGGCAGGGCGGCCAGCAGCAGCCAGGTCAGGCGCAGGCGGCCGGGCTGGCCGCGACCGGCGAGGATGCCCAGTACCAGGAAGAAAGCGAAAGCCGCCGAGCTGTGGCCGCTGGGGAAACTGAAGGAGCCCAGTGGCTCGGCGAGGATATCCGGCCGCGCCCGGGCGAAGAAGTGCTTCAACGCGGTGTTGGCGAGGGCGGTGGCGATCAGCGTGCCGGCGGCGAAGCAGGCGGCGCGCCATTGGCGCGCCACCAGCAGCAGCGTCGCCAGCAGGGCGCCGGCCAGCAGCTGGGTGGTGAAGTCGCCGAGCCGGGTCACCAGCACCATCAGGCGGTCGAGGCTGCCATTGCGCTGTTCCTGGACCAGCGCCATCAGGCCCTGGTCAAGGGCCTGCAGGTGGGGCCAGCCCACCAGCATCGCCGCGAGGGCCGCCAGGCAGAGGGCCGCCGCCATCGGATTGGCCCAGCGCTTCTCCCGCAGGGTGTTGTGGGCGATCACGGCCAGCATGCCCAGGACGACCACCATCACCACCCCGGCTTCGCCCCAGAACCCTTCCGGCAGCGGCAGGCGCAGGGCGGCGCCGGTGGCCCAGCCGGGAACCAGGTAGGCCACGGCCCAGCCGGCGGCCGCCAGCATGCTTACGGCGATGAAGCGCGGGAAGGGCATGTCCAGCATGCCGGCCACCATGGGCAGCATGGGGCGAAGCGGGCCGATGTAGCGGCCCACGAGCAGGCTGGCGACGCCATAGCGCTGGAAGTAGCTTTCGGCGCCGTTGATCCATTCCGGGTGGTTTCGCAGCACGGGCAGGCGACGGATGTTCTGGTGGAAGCGCCGGCCGATGCCGTAGGAGATCAGGTCCCCGAGCAGGCCGCCGGTGTAGGCGAGCAGCAGGGTTTCCCAGAGCTCCAGGGCGCCGCTGCCCGCCATGACGCCGACCGCGAAGAGCAGCGCCACCCCCGGCACCAGGATGCCGGCGACGGCCAGGCATTCGATGCAGGCGATGAGGAAGATGGCCAGGCCCAGCCATTCCGGGTTGGCGCCCAGCCAGGTGGTGACCTGGTCGAACCATTGAGTCATGGGGTGTCCTCGATGAGTTGGTAGTCGCGTCCTTCGACCTGCCCCCGGCGCAGCGGGTTGCGGGTGCAGTGGCGGGCGTGATCGGCGTCGACGAAGCGGTAAGGCAGGTGTTCGTCACGGCCCCGGGGAATGCCCAGGCGGGTGGTCTGGATGAGGGTGGCCGGGCGTACGCCGACGTCTTCGACGAACAGCCTCTGCCAATCGAAGCGTTGGCCATCCCAGACCGGGACCTTGAGGCCGAGGGCCTTGCACAACAGGGTCTGCCCGGCGCAGAGGCGTTCCGGGGCGCGGGGGCGGCCCTGGGCGTCGGGATTATTGCGTTGCATGGCGGCCAGGGCTTCGGCTGGCGAGACGGCATCCACCCAGGGGTGGCCCGACTTGATCAGTACGGCGTTGCCCGGGCCCTGGGCGCTGAAGTTCAGGGAGTCGCCGCCACGGGCGTAGTACATGTAGATGTGGCCGCCATCGAGGAACAGGGCACGGCGCTTCTCGGTGAATCCGAGGGAGGCGTGGCTGCCCTTGTCCGCCAGGTAATAGGCTTCGGTCTCGATGATGCGGGCGGCCAGCCAGAGGTCGCCCACACGATGGCGGATCACCTTGCCGAGGAGTTCCCGGGCAACCTGCTGGGCATCGCGGTTGAAGAAGCTGTCGTCCAGGGGACGGGCGCCGGGCCAGGGCAAGCCATTGATGGGATCACGGGACATGGGGCTGTCACGGGTACCGGTTGGGAACAGGCTGGCGATTATACGGAAGCCAGGCTGAGCCGAAGCTGAATCCCCTGCGGGGAATCGTCACGCAAAATAACAAGCGCCCATCGCCATGTCCCGAGCGGCCGCGCCGTTGCCGGTTGCACCGGGGCGTCGACCTGGCGGGGCGCCTGCCCCGGGGCCTGCCTGCAGGACCTGGGTGGGCCCGGCACTGGCCTGTCTACCATCCGCCCGGCGCCGCTGGGCGCGGGCGGCCGCGCTCGCTATAATCAGCCGCTTTCCTTCCGCCAGAACCCGAGACCATGACCGAGTCCGTTCTCGATTACATGACCCGCCTTGGCCGCGCCGCCCGCGCCGCCTCGCGTGTGGCCGCCCGTGCCAGCACCGCGCAGAAGAACCGCGCCCTGCTGGCCGCCGCCGATGCCCTGGACGCCGCTCGCGCCGAGCTGTCCGTCGCCAACGAGCAGGACCTGGCCAATGGCCGGGCCAATGGCCTGGAGCCGGCCATGCTGGATCGCCTGGCCCTGACTCCAGAGCGCATCGACGACATGATCGAGGGCCTGCGCCAGGTCGCTACCCTGCCGGACCCCATCGGCGAGATCCGCGACATGCGCTACCTGCCGTCCGGCATCCAGGTGGGCAAGATGCGCGTGCCGCTGGGTGTGATCGGCATCATCTACGAGTCCCGTCCCAACGTGACCATCGATGCCGCCAGCCTCTGCCTGAAGTCGGGCAACGCCACCATCCTGCGCGGCGGCTCCGAGGCCATCCATTCCAACCAGGCCATCGCCTGCTGCATCCAGAAGGGCCTGGCCGACGCCGGCCTGCCCGCCGAGCTGGTGCAGGTGGTGGAAACCACCGACCGCGCCGCCGTGGGCGCGCTGATCAGCATGCCGGAATACGTGGACGTGATCGTGCCCCGTGGCGGCAAGGGGCTGATCGAGCGCATCAGCCGCGAGGCCAAGGTGCCGGTCATCAAGCATCTGGATGGCATCTGCCATGTCTACATCGACGTGGCGGCGGACCTGGACAAGGCGATCCGCGTGGCGGACAACGCCAAGACCCAGCGCTACGCCCCGTGCAACACCATGGAAACCCTGCTGGTGCACCGTGGCATCGCTGAACGCGTGCTGCCGCCGCTGGCCGCCATCTACCGCGACAAGGGCGTGGAGCTGCGCGGCGACGCCGACACCCGCGCCCTGCTGGGCGGCGATGTTCTGGCGGCCACCGAGGAGGACTGGCGCACCGAGTACAACGCGCCGATCCTCTCGATCCGCATCGTCGATGACCTGGACCAGGCGATCCAGCACATCAACACCTACGGCTCCCAGCACACCGACGCCATCATCACCGAGAACTTCAGTGATGCGCGGCGCTTCCTCACCGAAGTGGACTCCGCATCGGTGATGGTGAATGCCTCCACCCGCTTCGCCGATGGTTTCGAGTACGGCCTGGGGGCGGAGATCGGCATCTCCACCGACAAGCTGCACGCCCGTGGTCCGGTCGGGCTGGAAGGCCTGACCAGCGAGAAATACGTGGTCTTCGGCGACGGTCACGTACGCACCTGATGGGCAAGCGCATCGGCCTCTTCGGCGGCACCTTCGATCCCGTGCATATCGGTCACCTGCGGGGTGCCCTGGAAGTGGCCGAGCAGTTCGGCTTCGATGAGTTGCGGCTGATTCCCAGCGCACGGCCTCCGCACCGCGAGACACCGCAGGTGTCGGCGGCCCAGCGGCTGGAGATGGTGCAGCTGGCGGTGGGCGGCGTCGACCCCTTGCGGGTGGACGACCGTGAGCTGAAGCGCGAGCGGCCATCCTGGACCATCGAGACCCTGGAGTCCCTGCGTGCCGAGTTGGGCGCGGACGTCCAGTTGTTCCTGCTGTTGGGCTGGGATGCCTTCTGCGGCCTGCCCGGCTGGCATCGCTGGACCGAGCTGCTGGAGCATTGCCACATCCTGGTCCTGCAGCGTCCCGACGCCGACAGCGAAGCGCCGGAAGCCCTGCGTGACCTGCTGGCGGCACGCAGCGCGGTCGATCCCATGTCCTTGCAGGGGCCGGCCGGACAGATCGCTTTCGTCTGGCAGACGCCCCTGGCGATTTCCGCCACGCAGATCCGCCAACTGCTGAGGGAGGGGCGCTCGGTGCGCTTTCTCGTGCCCGACGCCGTGTTGGCCTATATCCATGCGCACGATCTGTACCGTGCGCCGAACTGATTCACTGAGGTAGTTGAACCCGATGCAAAACGAAGAACTCGTCAAGGTCGCCATCGCGGCCCTGGAAGACATGAAAGGCCAGGACATCACCACCATCGATGTCCGTGGCAAGACCAGCATCACCGATTTCATGGTGATCGCCAGCGGCACCTCCGGCCGTCACGTCAAATCCCTGGCCGAGAACGTGCTGGAGAAGGCCAAGGAACAAGGCGTGCGCCCCCTGGGCAGCGAAGGCCTGGACGGCGGCGAGTGGGCCCTGCTGGACCTGGGGGACGTGGTGGTGCATGTGATGCAGGTGGCTACCCGCCAGTTCTACGACCTGGAACGCCTGTGGCAGGGTGCCGAGCAGAGCCGCGCCCACCATAGCCACGAGTAAGTGGGGCATCCCTTGCGTCTACGTCTGATCGCCGTCGGTACGCGGATGCCGCGCTGGGTGGAAGAGGGCTGGAACGAGTACGTCAAGCGCCTGCCGCCCGAACTCAGCCTGGAACTGGTGGAGATTCCCCTGACCACGCGCGGCAAGAACGCCGACGTGGCGCGGATGATCCGTCAGGAAGGGGAGGCCATGCTTGCCAAGGTCCAGCCCGGGGAACGGATAGTCACCCTGGAAGTCCAAGGACGGCCCTGGAGCACGGAACAGCTCGCCGTCGAACTGGACCGCTGGCGCCTGGATGCGCGGACGGTGAACCTCATGGTGGGCGGTCCCGAGGGACTGGCCCCGGAGGTCTGCGCCCGAAGCGAGCAGCGCTGGTCGCTGTCGCCGCTGACCCTGCCGCATCCCCTGGTCCGCATCCTCATCGGCGAGCAGATCTATCGCGCCTGGACCGTGCTGTCCGGCCACCCCTACCACAAGTAAGCGCCTTCCATGCCGCAGCCGATCCGCCTCAAAGACCACGAAAGGGACGCCCGCCAGGTACGCCAGCGCGTCATCGTGGGCGCGGTGGCGGTGCTGCTGCTGACCTGCGTGCTGATCGCCCGCCTCTATTACCTGCAGGTGATCCAGTACGAGCACCACTCGACGTTGTCCGAGAACAACCGAGTCCATGTGCAGCCGATTCCGCCCACCCGAGGGCTGATCTTCGACCGCAATGGCGTGATCGTCGCCGACAACCGACCCAGCTTCAGCCTCACCGTCACCCGCGAGCGGGCGGGCGACTGGCAGCAGATTCTCGATGTGATCGTCGAGGTCCTGCAGCTCACCCCGGATGACCGGGCCCTGTTCGAGAAACGCATGAAGCAGGGGCGGCGTCCCTTCGAGCCGGTGCCCATCCTCTTCGAGCTGACCGAGGACCAGATTGCTCGGATCGCGGTGAACCAGTTCCGCTTGCCAGGCGTGGAGGTGGCGGCACAGCTGGTGCGTCATTATCCCCAGGGCGCGCATTTCGCCCATTCCGTGGGGTACGTGGGCCGGATCAACGAGAAGGAGCTCAAGCAGCTCGATCCGATCAACTACAGCGGCACCCACCACATCGGCAAGACCGGTATCGAGCGCTTCTACGAAGACCAGCTCCACGGTGAGGTGGGCTACGAGGAAGTCGAGACCAACGCCCGGGGCCGCGTGCTGCGCGTGCTCAAGCGTACCGACCCGAAGCCGGGCAAGGACCTGGTGCTGACCCTGGATGTGCGCCTGCAGGAGGCCGCCGAAGAAGCCCTGGCGGGACGCCGTGGCGCCATCGTCGCCATCGAACCGTCCACCGGGGATGTGCTGGCGATGGTCAGCCAGCCCAGTTTCGATCCCAACCCCTTCGTCACCGGCATCAGCTTCAAGGCCTACGCCGAGCTGCGCGATTCCATCGACCGCCCCCTCTATAACCGCGTGCTGCGCGGCCTGTATCCGCCGGGGTCCACGGTCAAGCCGATGGTGGCGGTGTCCGGCCTCGATGCCGGTGTGGTCACCCCGGTCTCGCGGGTGTTCGACCCGGGCTTCTACCAACTGCCCAACTACGCCCACAAGTACCGCAACTGGAACCGTTCCGGTGACGGCTGGGTGAACCTGGAGACCGCGATCATGCGGTCCAACGACACCTATTTCTACGACCTTGCCCACAAGATGGGCATCGATCGCCTCCATGAGTACATGAGCCGCTTCGGCTTCGGCCAGCGGGTGGCGCTGGACATGTTCGAGGAGTCCGCCGGCCTGATGCCGTCGCGGGAATGGAAGCGGGCCCGCTACCGCCAGGCCTGGTATCCCGGCGAGACCCTGATCCTCGGGATCGGCCAGGGCTACATGCAGTCCACGCCGCTGCAACTGGCCCAGGCCACGGCGCTGATGGCCAATCGCGGCAAGTGGATCCGTCCGCACCTGGCCAAGACCATCGAGGGAAGGCCGCCGGTGGACCCGAACCCGTTGCCGGACATCGTGCTGCGTGATCCGAAGTTCTGGGATTACGGGCGGATCGGCATGGAACAGGTGGTTCACGGTGCCCGGGGCACCGCGCGCAAGGTCGGCGATACCTCCGTCTATCGCATCGCGGGCAAATCCGGTACGGCGCAGGTGGTGGCGATCAAGCAGGGCGAGAAGTACGACCGCAGCAAGGTCCAGGAGCGCCACCGCGACCACGCCCTGTTCGTGGCCTTCGCCCCGGCCGAGGACCCGAAGATCGCCGTCGCCGTGATGGTGGAGAACGGCGAGTCCGGCTCCGGCGTGGCCGCCCCCGTGGTCAAGCAGGTGATGGACGCCTGGCTGCTGGGCGAAGATGGCCAGCTGAAGCCCGAGTTCCGTCCGCCCCAGCCCCTGGCCGAGCAGCAGAGCGCCAATCGATGAACAGCAATTTCGACCGCACCATCTCCCAGGAGGACGTGCTCAAGCGGCGCGCCTCCCTGCTGCAGCGCCTGCACATCGATGGCTGGCTGCTGCTGATCATCCTGCTGCTGGCCGCCGGCAGCCTCTTCGTCCTCTATTCCGCCAGCGGCAAGCATTGGGACCTGCTGATGAAGCAGGCCAGCTCCTTCGCCCTGGGGATCGCCGCGATGATCGTCATCGCCCAGTTCGAACCGCGTTTCATGGCGCGCTGGGTGCCGCTGGCCTACGTGGTGGGCGTGGCGCTGCTGATGGTGGTGGAGATCATGGGTCACACCGCCATGGGGGCCACCCGCTGGATCAATATTCCCGGGGTGATCCGCTTCCAGCCTTCCGAGTTCATGAAGATCATCATGCCGGCGACCATCGCCTGGTACTTGTCACGGCACAACCTGCCGCCCAAGTTCAAGCACATCGCGGTCAGTCTGGTGCTGATTCTGGTGCCCTTCGTGCTGATCCTGAAGCAGCCGGACCTGGGCACCGGGCTGCTGATCCTGGCGTCCGGCGGCTTCGTGCTGTTCATGGCCGGCCTGCAGTGGCGCTGGATCGTGGGCGCGGTGGCGGCGGTGGTGCCGATTGCGGTGGCCATGTGGTACTTCGTCCTGCACGACTACCAGAAGCAGCGGGTCCTGACCTTCCTCGACCCGGAGAGCGACCCCCTCGGCACCGGCTGGAACATCATCCAGTCCAAGGCGGCCATCGGCTCGGGCGGCGTGTTCGGCAAGGGCTGGTTGCTGGGCACCCAGTCGCACCTGGATTTTTTGCCGGAAAGCCACACCGACTTTATCATTGCGGTCCTCGGCGAAGAGTTCGGCCTGGTGGGCGCCTGCCTGCTGCTGTTGGTCTATCTGCTCCTGATCGGCCGTGGCCTGGTGATCACCGCCCAGGCCCAGACCTTGTTCGGCAAGCTGCTGGCAGGCAGCCTGACCATGACCTTCTTCGTGTACGTGTTCGTCAATATCGGCATGGTCAGTGGCCTGTTGCCGGTCGTGGGGGTGCCCCTGCCCTTCATCAGCTACGGCGGAACCCACCTGGTGACGCTGCTGTCGGGGTTCGGGGTATTGATGGCCATCCATACCCATCGCAAATGGATCGCCCAGGTTTGAAACGAGTGAATGATTTGAACGCACTGCGTAAGTGGATGCAGCTGGGGGCTGGCGGGATTGCCCTGGCGGGCCTCCTGGGGATGGCGGTTCCGGCTGCGGCCGGAGACTACGAGGGATCGCCGCAGGTGGCCGAGTTCGTCGCCGAGATGACCCGTGACTACGGCTTCGCCGGTGAGCAACTGATGGCGCTGTTCCGCGAGGTGCAGCGCAAGCAGTCGATCCTCGACGCCATTTCCCGTCCCGCCGAGCGGGTCAGGCCCTGGAAGGAGTACCGCCCGATCTTCATCACCCCGGCGCGCATCCAGAAGGGCGTGACCTTCTGGAGCCAGCACGCCGATGCCCTGGCCCGTGCCGAGAAGGAGTACGGGGTGCCGGCCGAGGTGATAGTCGCGATCATCGGTGTCGAGACCTTCTACGGAGGCAACACCGGCAGCTTCCGCGTGATCGACGCGCTGTCCACCCTGGGCTTCGACTACCCGCCGCGCGCGGACTTCTTCCGCAAGCAGCTCAAGGAGTTCCTCCTGCTGACCCGCGAGGAGCAGGTCGACCCGCTGATGCTCAAGGGGTCCTACGCCGGCGCCATGGGCCTGCCCCAGTTCATGCCGAGCAGCTTCCGCGCCTACGCCGTGGATTTCGACGGCGACGGCCATATCGATATCTGGGGCAATCCGGTGGACGCCATCGGCAGCGTTGCCAGCTATTTCAAGCGTCACGGCTGGGAAACGGGTGGCCAGGTGGTCAGCCGTGCCGAGGTGCGGGGCGATCGAATCGACGAAGGGTTGACCCAGGGGCTGGACCCGGTGAAGAACGTCGGCGATCTTAGGGCGCTGGGCTGGGCAAGCACCGACGCCTTGCGCGATGATGTGCCGGTGACGGCCTTCAGGCTGGAGGGTAATGAGGGGGCGGAGTACTGGATGGGATTGCCGAACTTCTATGTCATTACCCGCTACAATCGCAGCGTGATGTACGCCATGGCCGTGCATCAGCTTTCCCAATCGCTGGTCGACGCAAGGGGTGGGCGTTAACCGATGCCGCAACCGATAAGAGTCGCCGTCTACGGCGCCGTGGCCCTGCTGCTGGCCAGCTGTTCGAGCAGCCGCGCCCCCGAACCGGTGCAACCCGGTGGGGCCATCTCCGGCCCTGGCAACTATGCCCGTCCCCACAAGGATGGCGCGCCCTGGTGGGACGTGGACGTCTCGCGCATCCCCGACGCCGTGCCGATGCCGCATTACGGCTCGGTGAAGGCGAATCCCTACACCGTGCTGGGCCAGACCTACTACCCGATGGCCGACGGCCGACGTTACCAGGCAGTGGGTACCGCCTCCTGGTACGGCACCAAGTTCCACGGCCAGGCCACCGCCAACGGCGAAGCCTATGACCTCTACGGCATGACGGCCGCCCACAAGACCCTGCCGCTGCCCAGTTATGTCCGGGTGACCAACCTCGACAACGGTCGCAGCGTGATCCTTCGTGTCAACGACCGGGGGCCCTTCTATTCCGACCGGATCATCGACCTATCCTTCGCCGCCGCCAAGAAGCTCGGTTATGCCGAGAGCGGCAC
The DNA here is from genome assembly GCF_002355475.1 of Pseudomonas furukawaii. Lineage (NCBI taxonomy): Bacteria > Pseudomonadati > Pseudomonadota > Gammaproteobacteria > Pseudomonadales > Pseudomonadaceae > Metapseudomonas > Metapseudomonas furukawaii. The sequence continues at coordinate 806,360 of NZ_AP014862.1, forward strand.
GGCGCGGGTCAAGGTAGAAGGCATCGACCCCAATGAGTGGTGGGCCGCCCAGGGCCGTCCCGTACCCATGGTGCTGGCGCAGCCGAAGATGGCGGCCCAGGCCAAGCCCCAACCCTCGGCCGTGCAGGTGGCCACCGCGCCGATCGAGCAGTACACCCCGCCGCCCCAGCAGCATGCCGCCGCCGTCCTGCCCGTGCAGATCGACGCAAAAAAAAACGATTCACTCGCAGCCTCTGGCCTGTATCTCCAGGTGGGCGCCTTCGCCAATCCGGACGCTGCGGAGCTCCTCAAGGCCAAGTTGAGCGGGACGGTCAGTGCGCCGGTCTTCATCAGCTCGGTCGTGCGCAACCAGCAGATCCTGCACCGGGTGCGCCTGGGGCCGATCGGAACTCAGGGTGAAGCACAGGAAGTCCAGAACACCGTGCGCCTGGCCAATCTTGGCCAACCCACCCTGGTGAAGCCGGACTGACGGCTTCGCTCACCTCGCCCGCCAGGGCCTGAAAGACCATTAGCAATTTCTCAGAGAGACGGATGAACATCTTCAGCTTTGCCAAACGCCTACTACTGCCCGCAGCCCTGCTCATCGTCGCGCCGGTCTCCATGGCGGCCCAGCAGATCATCCCCTCGCCGCCGCAACTGGCCGCCAAGTCCTATGTCCTGATGGACGCCCAGAGCGGCCAGGTGCTGGTGGAGAACAACGGTGACCAGCGCCTGCCTCCGGCCAGCCTGACCAAACTGATGACCGCCTACATCGCCACCCTGGAAATCCGTAAGGGCCAGGTCGGCGAGAACGATCCGGTGACCATCAGCGAGCATGCCTGGCGTACCGGCGGTTCGCGGATGTTCGTGCAGGTGAACACCCAGGTCTCCATGAGCGACCTGCTGCACGGCATCATCATCCAGTCGGGCAACGATGCCAGCGTCGCGGTGGCCGAGCACATCGCCGGCAGCGAGGATGCCTTCGCCGACATGATGAACACCACGGCCGAGAAGCTCGGCATGGGCAACAGCCACTTCATGAACGCCACCGGCCTGCCGCACCCGGAGCACTACTCCAGTGCCCATGACATGGCTCGCCTGGCCCGCGCGATCATCTACGAAGATCCGGCCCACTACGCCATCTACTCCCAGAAGGAGTTCTTCTGGAACAACATCAAGCAGCCCAACCGCAACCTGCTGCTGTGGCGCGACAAGACCGTGGATGGCCTGAAGACCGGCCACACCGAGGAGGCCGGCTTCTGCCTCGTTGCGTCCGCCGTGCGTGACAACATGCGCCTGATCGCCGTGGTGTTCGGCACCAACAGCGAGCAGGCCCGTGCTGCCGAGACCCAGAAACTGCTGACCTACGGCTTCCGCTTCTTCGAAACCCAGAGCTTCTACAAGAAGGGCGCCGAACTGGCCAAGGCCCAGGTCTGGAAGGGCGGTGCCCGCGAGGTCAAGGCCGGCCTGGCCAATGACCTGACCCTGACCCTGCCGAGAGGCCAGGCCAAGAAACTGCAAGCCAGCATGACCCTCAACCCGCAGCTCATCGCCCCCATCAAGCAGGGTGACGTGATCGGCAAGGTGGAGGTGAAGCTGGAAGACCAGGTGGTCCACAGCGCCGACCTGATCGCCCTCGATACCGTCGAGGAAGGTGGCTTCTTCCGCCGCCTGTGGGATAGCATTCGCCTGTTCTTCTACGGCCTGTTCAACTGACCTTCTGAGCCGACGCCTCGCGCCCCACCCGGGTGCGGGGCCTCCGCATCGCGGACCACGAGTCCGCCGCCGCCATGACCGACACTCCTGACGTACAAGCCCCGAAAATCGAATTTCCCTGCGAGCGCTACCCGATCAAGGTGATCGGTGACGCTGGCGACGGCTTCGCCGACCTCGTGATCGAAGTGATCCAGCGCCATGCCCCCGGTTTCGATGCGTCCACCCTGGTGGTGCGTGATAGCCGCAATGGCCGCTTCCTCTCCGTGCAGGTGCTGATCACCGCCACCAGCGTCGACCAGCTGCAGGCCATCCACATCGACCTGCGGGCGACCGGCCGCGTACATATGGTGCTCTAGTGGCGCCCGAGCTCATCGTTCGCCATCTGGGGCTGGTGGATTACCTGCCGACCTTCGAGGCGATGCGCCGGCTGACCGCCGAGCGTGACGAGCGGACAGCCGACGAGATCTGGTTGCTGCAGCATCCCCAGGTGTTCACCCAGGGCCAGGCCGGCAAGGCCGAACACCTGCTGGCGCCAGGGGACATCCCGGTGATCCAGGTGGATCGCGGGGGCCAGGTGACCTACCACGGCCCTGGCCAACTGGTGGCCTACCTGATGCTGGACCTGCGCCGGCTGGGACTGGGCGTTCGCGACCTGGTCACCGCCATGGAGCAGAGCCTGGTGGATGTGCTGGCGAGCTACGGCATCGAGGCGGCGCCCAAGGCGGATGCGCCCGGTGTCTACGTCCAGGGTGACAAGATCGCCTCCCTTGGCCTGCGGGTCAGCCGTGGCTGTTCCTTCCATGGCCTGGCGCTGAACGTCGACATGGACATGTCGCCATTCTGGCGGATCAATCCCTGTGGCTATGCCGGGCTGAAGATGGTCCAGTTGAAGGACCTGCTGGTGGAGCCCGCGCCTCTCGACGAGGTGGCGGAGCGTCTGGAACGGGCCCTGCGTGCGCGATTGGGCTACGGCGGCTGACAGCTCGCGGTTCCCCGTCCTGAATGCAGAAAGCCCCCGCCGGCCTTGGCCGACGGGGGCTTTTCACTTGATGCGGATCAGTTCAGGTTGAGGGCCGGGATCAGGCTCTCATCGGTGGACTGGCCGGGAACCGGAACGGGCGCGGCCAGGCCCAGGTTGTTCTTCTCGAAGACCCGGTCGGCCCGGTAGCTGGAGCGTACCAGCGGGCCGGCGGCGACTTCCATGAAGCCCTTTTCCAGGCCGATGTCGCGGAAGCGGTTGAACTCCTCGGGGCTGACCCAGCGCTGCACCTTCAGGTGGTTTCGGGTCGGCTGCAGGTACTGTCCGAGGGTCAGGATGTCCACGCCGATGGCGCGCAGGTCGTCCATCGTCTCGATGATTTCCTCGTCAGTCTCGCCCAGGCCCAGCATCAGGCTGGTCTTGGTCAGCACGTCCGGGCGGTGGCGCTTGGCATGCTCCAGCACCCGCAGGGTCTTCTCGTAGCCGGCGCGCGGATCGCGGACCACATGGGTCAGGCGCTTGACCGTCTCGACGTTCTGCGCGAACACCTCCAGGCCGGAGTCCACGACACGTTCGATGGCTTCCAGATCGCCATCGAAATCCGGCGTCAGGGCTTCCACCACTACCTTCGGAGTACGTTCCTTGATGGCCCGCACACACGCGGCATAGTGGCCGGCGCCACCATCGTCCAGGTCGTCGCGGTCCACCGAGGTGAGCACGATATAGCGCAGGGCCATCAGTTCGACCGACTTGGCGGTATTCTGCGGCTCTTCCTTGTCCAGCCAGCCATTGGGGTTACCGGTGTCGACGGCGCAGAAGCGGCAGGCGCGAGTGCACACCGAGCCCATCAGCATGATGGTGGCGGTGCCGTTGGACCAGCACTCGCCCATGTTCGGGCAGTGGGATTCCTGGCAAACGGTGCTCAGGCGATGTTCGCCGACATTGCGCTTGACCGCTTCGAAGCGGCTGCCGCCTGGTGCCTTCACCCGCAGCCACTTGGGCTTGGGTTCATAGACCTCGGGTTCGGCGCCGTTGCGGCGCTTCTGGCCATCCTTGATCGCGGTAATGCCCTGGGCATTACGGAACTTTTCACCACTGGCGACGGGTTTGGACGAGGCGGTATCGGACATCGGAAACGGGCTCCGCTAAAGGCTCCGTGGAGTTTCGGAGAGGCAAGAGGGGGTGGCGAAGTCTATCACAAAGGCGTTTCGGCGAACGGGCGGCCGTCCGGAGGCCGGGGCCTCCGGGGCGGGGCTCAGCGCCCGGCGCGCAACTTCTTGAGCAGGTTCTGGGTCGGGTAACCGTCCGCAGGCCAACCCAGTCGTTGCTGATAGCCACGAATGGCCTTGCGGGTGTTGGCGCCGATGATGCCGTCGGCCGCCCCCGGGTCGTAGCCGGCGGCAGCCAGGGACTCCTGCAGTTCCACCCGTTCGCTGCGGCTCAGCGGTCGCTCGTCCTTCGGCCAGTTCCCGAGGATCTGGCCGCCCCCGTCGAAGCGCTGGCCCAGCAGGCTCACCGCCAGGGCGTAGGACGAGGAGTTGTTGTACTTGAGGATGGCGCGGAAGTTGTCCAGGACCAGGAAGGCCGGGCCGCGATGGCCGGCGGGCAGCAGCAACGAGGCGCTTTCGCCGGAGAGGCCGCTGCCTTGCGGGTCCAGTCGGACGCCCATGGCCTGCCACTGGGAAACGGGCTTGCGGATATCGGCATCCGCATGGGCGTAGTCGAAGCCGGGTGGCAGTTGCACCTGCACGGCGGCCGGCTGGCCTTTGCGCCAGCCGGAGGCTTGCAGGTAATGGGCGGCCGAGGCCAGGGCGTCGGCGGTGGAATTCCAGATATCCCGGCGGCCATCGCCGTCGAAGTCCACGGCGTGGCTGTTGTAGGTGGTGGGGATGAACTGGGTCTGACCCATGGCGCCGGCCCAGGAGCCGAGCATGTTGCCCGGCTGGATGTCACCGTGCTGGAGGATTTGCAGGGCGGCCAGCAACTGGGCATGGGCGAAGGCGGGACGACGTCCTTCGTAGGCCAGGGTGGCCAGGGAGCGGATCACCGACTTGTCGCCCATGAACTGACCGAAGCTGCTCTCCATGCCCCAGATGGCGACCAGGGGTTCGCGGTCGACACCGAAGCGTTGCTCGATGGCGCTCAGCGTGGCGGCGTTCTGCGTCATCAGGGCCTGGCCCTTGCGCACCCGGTAAGGGGAAATGGCGCCTTCCAGGTACTCCCAGACGGGCCGGGTGAATTCCGGTTGGCTGCGGTCGGCGGCGATGACGCTGGCGTCCGGCGTGATGCCGGCGAAGGCGCGGTCGAAGAGTGCCGGTTCGATGCCCTGGGCCAGCGCTTCACGGCGGAAACCATCACGCCAGGCGTCGAAGCTGACGGCGGGCATGGCCACGGAAGGGGTGGCCTGTGGGCTGGTCGCGACGGGCTTGGAAGCTGGCTGGCTGGCCTGGGGGAGCGGTGCCGTCGCGGGTTTCGGGGCGGGGGCGTCGGCGCAGGAGGACAGTACGGTGAAGGCGGAGGCCACGGCCAGGCTTCGGATAATCAGGCCGGGGGCTGGGGCATCGAACATACGCGGGTCTCGGGCAGGCGAACAAAGCCGCGACCTTAACACGTCTCGTCGGTTTCAGGCGGCCCTTTCGCCGGATTGGAGAACGAGGGCGGCGGCGGTGGATCGGCTGTTTTCCGGCCCCTGAAACGACGAAGCCTCCCAATTCTGGGAGGCTTCGCGGCGGTAGCTGCCTTTGCCTTTCTGTGGTTTCTCCCGGCGGCAGCGGAAGAGTGGCTGGGCTACCAGGGATTTTGCGCGATTGGGCGCGCCTTGCTTGCGCTTCTTGGCCATGGCCTGTCCTCGGATGGGCGCCCGCGGGTTTGCGGGCGGGCGCATCATCGGTCAGTGGTCAGAAAATGTCCAGTCACTCCGGAGCCAGCGGCAGTCGTTGACCGGCCAGCAGCAGCGAGAGGCGTGCGAGGCCGTTCCAGGGGTCGCCCTGGGCCTGGCCCTTGATCTGGGCGTCGATGCGCTGGGCGTCCTGCAGCATCTGGTTCCAGCGGGACGCCGGATGACGCTGCAGGGCGCGGCTGACCAGGGGGCGTCGCTTGTCCCAGATCGGTGGACGGGCGGCGGCGAAGGCTTTTTCGAGGGGGACGCCCTGGCTGTACTGCTGGGCCAGTCCGGCCAGCAGGCGCAGTTCACGGGCCAGCGCCCAGAGGATCACCGGCGGCTCGACGCCTTCGCCGCGCAGGCCTTCCAGGGTGCGCAGGGTATGGGCGGCCTCGCCGTTCAGGGCCGCATCGATCAGCCCGAAAACGTCGAAGCGCGCACTGTCGGCCACGGCGGCCTGGACGGTGGCCGCATCCACCTGGCCGCCTTCGGCGAGCAATTTGAGCTTTTCGATTTCCTGGGCCGCAGCCAGGAGGTTGCCCTCCACCCGCGCGGCGATCAGGTCCACGGCTTCCTGGTTGGCGGCGAGGCCCGCCTGGGACAGGCGCTGGCGTATCCACTGGGGCAGGTTGTGGGCCTCGATCGGCCAGATCTGGATGAACTGGGCATCCGCGCCATCGATCAGGGCCTTGGCCCATTTGGTCTTCTGGGTGCTGCCGTCCAGCTTGGGCAGGGTCAGCAGCAGCACGGTGTCTTCCGGTGGTCGCGCGAGGTACTCCATCAGCGCGGCGGCACCCTTGTCCCCTGGTTTTCCCGACGGCAGGCGCACTTCCAGCAGGCGCTTCTCGGCGAACAGCGAAAGGCTGGCGCCAGCCTCCAGGAGCTGGCCCCAGTCGAAGTTGGCCTCGGCGTTGAAGACCTGGCGTTCACTGAAGTCCCGGGCGCGGGTGGCGGCGCGGATCGCGTCGCAGGCTTCCTGGCAGAGCAGGGGCTCGTCGCCGCTGACTACGTAGACCGGGGCCAGGGAACCTTGCAGGTGCTTGCCCAGTTGGGCGGGGTTGAGCTTCATAGGCGCAAATGACCGGGGCCGCTGGTGCGGCCCCGGATGTACTCACTGGATGGGCAGTTGCAGCGGCGATTGCTGCGGTTGCTGGGCCTCTTCGGCCTTGCGCGCCGCCTCCAGGGCTTCGGCCTCGGCCCGGGCCTTGGCTTCGGCGGTCTGCTGGAGCAGGTCCAGTTGGGTCGGGGTGATCAGCTGCAGGCGCATGATCATCTGCTGGACCATTTCCTGGCGCATTTCCTGGCGCAGCTGGGCCGCTTCCTGGTCGGAGCCGATCAGGTTGTTGCTGTCATGCACGTAGTATTTCTGGACGGTCAGCTTGTCGGCCATCAACAGCAGGTTCTGGGCGCCGCGGATCTCGTAGTCGAGGGTCTGGGTCAACTCGAATTCGGCGCTGCGGGCCGAGGTGGTGTAGGACGCGGTGCGCTGGGACTCGTCCTCGCGGGCCAGTACCAGGGTGTAGGGCGCGCCGGCATGCACCTTGACTTCGCTGTCTTCCAGCGCTTCACGCACGGCCTTGACGGTATCCCCGTACTGGTTACGGGCGGTCACGTCCAGTTCGGTCAGGGCGAAGTCGGCGTCGCCGGTACCGCGCAGGTGGAAGCCGCACGCACTGAGCAGCGCGGTAAGGCCAAGGACCAGCAGATTCCGTTTCATCATGTATTGCTTTCCCCTTGCGAGCGATCCGGCGCCTCTCCCCCTGGACAGGCGCCGGCTGCGATCAGTTGGCGACGATGTTGACCAGTTTGCCGGGCACCACGATGACCTTGCGGATGGTCAGGCCGTCGGTGAAGCGCAGCACGTTCTCGTTGGCGCGGGCAGTGGCTTCCACGGCCTCGCGGCTGGCGTCGGCGGGCACGTCGATGTGGCCCCGCAGCTTGCCGTTGACCTGCACCACCAGTTGCAGGGTGTCCTGCACCAGCGCGCTTTCGTCGACCGTCGGCCAGGTGGCGTCGATGACGGCGCCTGCATGACCCAGGCCACGCCAGATCTCGTGGCAGATGTGCGGGGTGATCGGGGCCAGCAGCAGGGCCACGACTTCCAGGCCTTCCTGCAGCAGGGCGCGGTCCTGGGCGTCGGTTTGCGGCGCTTTCTCCAGCACGTTCATCAGGGTCATCACGGCGGCGATGGCGGTGTTGAACTTGTGGTGCTGGCCAATATCCTGGCTGGCCTGCCTGATGGCCAGGTGGATGGCGCGACGCACCTCCTTCTGGGCATCGGTGAGGGCGCTGGTGTCCAGCGGGCCCGGCAGGCCGGCGTTGACATGGGCCTGGGCCAGTCGCCAGACGCGGCGGAGGAAGCGGCTGGCGCCTTCGACGCCGGCGTCGGACCATTCCAGGCTCATGTCCGGCGGCGAGGCGAACATCATGAACAGGCGGCAGGTGTCGGCGCCGTAGGCGTCGATCATGGCCTGCGGGTCCACGCCGTTGTTCTTCGACTTGGACATCTTCTCGGTGCCGCCGATCTCCACCGGCAGGCCGTCGGTCTTCAGGCGTGCGCCGATGACCTTGGCCTTGGCGTCGCGCTCGACTTCCACATCGGCCGGATTGAACCAGTCCTTGCCGCCGTTGGAGGCCATGCGGTAGTAGGTTTCGGCCACCACCATGCCCTGGGTCAGCAGGTTCTTGAAGGGTTCGTCGGAGCTGACCAGGCCCTCGTCACGCATCAGCTTGTGGAAGAAGCGCGCGTAGAGCAGGTGCAGGATGGCGTGTTCGATGCCGCCGATGTACTGGTCCACCGGCAGCCAGTGGTTGGCCGCGGCCGGGTCGACCATGCCCTTGTCGTAGGTGGGCGAGGCGTAGCGGGCGAAGTACCAGGAACTCTCCACGAAGGTGTCCATGGTGTCGGTTTCGCGCTTGGCCGCGCTGCCGCATTTCGGGCAGCTGCATTCGTAGAACTCGGGCATCTTCGCCAGCGGGCTGCCGGCGCCGTCCGGTACCACGTCTTCCGGCAGAACCACGGGCAACTGGTCTTCGGGGACCGGCACGTCGCCGCAGGACGGGCAGTGGATGATCGGGATCGGGCAGCCCCAGTAGCGCTGGCGGCTGATGCCCCAGTCACGCAGGCGGAACTGGGTGCGGGACTGGCCCAGGCCCTTTTTCTGCAGGGCGGCTTCGATGGCGTCGAAGGCGCCCTGGAAGTCCAGGCCGTCGAATTCGCCGGAGTTGATCAGCTGGCCGTGTTCGCCGTAGGCGTCCTGCCACGGAGCGGGGGTCTCGTCACCGGCGGCGGTGCGGATCACCGGCTTCACCGGCAGGTCGTACTTGTGGGCGAAGGCGAAGTCGCGCTCGTCATGGGCCGGCACGGCCATCACCGCGCCTTCGCCGTAGTTCATCAGCACGTAGTTGGCGACCCAGACCGGCAGCTTGTCGCCGGTGATGGGGTGCTCGACGAACAGGGGGGTGGGCAGGCCCTTCTTCTCCTGGGTGGCGATGTCGGCTTCGGCGACGCCACCGCGCTTGCACTCGTCGATGAAGGCCTGCAGCTCGGCGGCCTTGTCGGCCGGCAGTCGCTGCACCGCCAGGGTGGCCAGCGGGTGTTCGGCGGCGACGGCGACGTAGGTGGCGCCCAGCAGGGTGTCGGGGCGGGTGGTGAAGACCTTCAGCGCGCCGTCCTGGCCGATGCTGGCCGGGTCGTAGGGGAAGCTGACTTCCATGCCGCGGGATTTGCCGATCCAGTTGCGCTGCATGGTCTTGACCTGTTCGGGCCAGCCGGGCAGGTCGTCGAGGCTGCTCAGGAGTTCATCCGCGTAGGCGGTGATCTTGAAGTAGTACATCGGGATCTCGCGCTTCTCCACCAGCGCGCCGGAGCGCCAGCCACGGCCGTCGATCACCTGCTCGTTGGCTAGCACGGTCTGGTCCACCGGGTCCCAGTTCACGGTGCCGTTCTTGCGGTAGATCACGCCCTTCTCGAACAGGCGGGTGAACAGCCATTGCTCCCAGCGGTAGTAATCCGGCTTGCAGGTGGTGACTTCACGGGACCAGTCGATGGCAAGGCCCAGGCTCTTCAGCTGGGTCTTCATGTAGTCGATGTTCTCGTAGGTCCACTTGGCGGGCGCGACCTTGTTCTTCATCGCGGCGTTTTCCGCCGGCATGCCGAAGGCGTCCCAGCCCATGGGCTGCAGGACGTTCTTGCCCTGCATGCGCTGGTAGCGGGCGATCACGTCACCGATGGTGTAGTTGCGCACGTGCCCCATGTGCAGCTTGCCGCTCGGGTAGGGGAACATCGACAGGCAATAGAAGGTGTCCTTGCCGGGCTGCTCACTCACTTCAAAGGATTTATGCGCGTCCCAGTGGGCTTGCGCGGCGGCTTCGATTTCGCGGGGCTGATACTGTTCGTGCATGGCTACTGGCGCTGGAGGATGAGGTTCCTCGGACCGGGCGCGGCGGCGTTCGCCGGTGGCCGATCCCTGGAGGAAACGGAAATTCAAGCGCCGTAGCATACATGACCCCCGTCGGCCTAGGGAAACCCTGAATGCTCGGGCTGACGTCCGTCGGCAATCCCGGCACCGTTTGTCGCGGGCGCCTTGCAGCGGGGAGGCGAACGCTAAGCTTTTCATAAGCAAGGCAAGCGTTTACGTGGTTCGAGGTGCTGGATGGGCGAATTGCGGCGGACGGATTCAGGGAGCGGGCTCTACGAACGGTTGTTGCACCGGCTGGCCCTGGCGCTGGATGAAGCGGACACGGCGGTTCGATTGCGGGACGAAGAACCGCTGGAACTGGAACTCAAGGGATTGACCCCGGCTGAGATGGAGCTGATTCGCGCCTACCTGGACCGCGATACGCGCTGGCTGCGGGGCTGGCATGCGGCCGCCCAGGAGCTGGCGGCCATCCGTGACCTGCCGCGGCGCTCGTCACTCGGCGAGGCCAGTCCTCCCCAGCAGTTCACCCGCAAGCCCAGGCCACTACCCAACCGACGGCAGGAGCTCTGTTGCGCCATGTGCGGCACTCCGGCCGTCTGGCAGAGGGAGCGCGGAGTGAACGCCTGCATGTCCTGCGGCTCCCAGCTTTTCCGAACGTCCAATCCCCGTTAGGCTCCGGGCACCCTGGGAGGTGCCCGATGCCGATTCGTTACATCCTCAAGCAATTCATCCTGCCGCCAGGCAGCTTCCTGCTCCTGCTGCTGCTCGCCTGGTGGGTACGCCGGCGCTGGCCGCGCCTGTCGTTCGCCGGTTTCGTCGCGGGTCTGGTCGGGCTCTGGCTGATGAGCCTGCCCGTGGTGGTGGAGTGGTCCGCCCGCGTCCTGGAGCGGGAGCCGGCGCTGGCCGAGTCGGAATGGCCGGCGCTGGCCTCGCGTGTCGACGCCATCGTGGTGCTGGGCGGCGGTCGCGAGCGGGACGATCCGGCGTGGGGCGAGGACCAGCCGGCCTCCCAGGCACTCGAGCGCCTGCGCTATGCCGCGCGCCTGGCACGGGCCACCGGCTTGCCGCTGCTCACCACGGGTGGGCTGCATTTCGGCGAGCCGCCGAGCGAGGCGGCGATCATGGCGGAGGTGCTGCAGCGGGACTTCGGCGTCGCGGTCCGCTGGCAGGAGGGGGAGAGCCGGACCACCTGGGAGAACGCCACCTACAGCGCCCGTCTGCTCCAGCCTGCGGGGTTGCGCCGGGTGCTGCTGGTGACCCAGGCGTCGCACATGCCCCGGGCCCGCTGGAGCTTCGAGCGGGCCGGATTCGAGGTGGTCACGGCGCCCATGGGGTTCCTCGGCGTACCCAATGGACGTCCCCTGGGAGGCTGGCTGCCGGAGGCCAAGGCGGTCTGGCAGAACGGGATGCTGCTGAACGAGGCGGTTGGCCTCTTCGCCTACCCGCTGGCCTACGACTGAGCCTCTGTCCGATACCTCCGGCGAGCGATGGCGCGGCCCCCAGGAGCCGGCTCGTCGGCGAATGTTCCGGGGCCGGTCGCGCGCCCCGGCGGTCACACCGTCTTGGCGATGCGGCTGGCCATCAGCGCCCAGGCGAGCAGCAGGCCGCAGAGGATCACCAGGGGCCAGGCGCGCCATTGCAGGTAGGGCGTGAGGCCCTGCATCGGCAGCACCTCGCCGTAGAGAACACCCTGCTGGAACTGCGGGATCTGCTCGCTGATGGCGCCGGAGGGGGCGATCAGGGCGGTGACGCCGTTGTTGGTGGCGCGGATCATCCAGCGGCCGGCTTCCAGTGCGCGCATCTGGGCCATCTGCAGGTGTTGCAGCGGTCCGATGGAGGTGCCGAACCAGGTGTCGTTGGACACGGTCAGCAGGATGTCGCTGCGGGCCGCCAGGCTGGCGGCGAACTCGGGGTAGACCACCTCGTAGCAGATGTAGGGGGCGATGCGGTAGCCCTTGGCCAGGAGTGGTTCCTGGTCTGACGAGCCTCGCGCGAAGTCGGACATGGGCAGGTCGAAGAAGGCGATCAGTCCCCGCAACAGCTCCTGCAGCGGCACGTATTCGCCGAAGGGCACCAGCTTCTGCTTGAGGTAGGTGCCTTCGCCCTGGCCGACGACGGTGATGCCGTTGTAGTAGCGCTTCTCGCCCCGTTCGTTGAGTTCGCGGATCGGCACGCCGGTGATCAGCGCGGCCTGCCGGTCGTTGGCGTAGCGGGCCATGACGCCCAGGTAGCCCTCGACGAACTCCTTGAGCACGGGCACGGCGGTCTCCGGCCAGACGATCAGGTCGGCCTTCTGCGCGGCGAAGGTCATGTCGCGGTACAGGGCCAACTGGGCGTTGAGCTGCGCCGGATCCCATTTCAGGTTCTGCTCGACGTTGCCCTGCATGGCGGCCACCTTTAGCGGAGCGCCGGCCGGTTGGGTCCAGGCATGGCCCTTGAGGGCCGGGCCGATCAGCCAGGGGGCCAGCAGAAGGACGACGCCGATGCCGAGGAAGGCGGGCCGCACGCGCAGGCGCGCCAGGTTCACCAGCAGGGCGGCGGTCAGCGCCAGGAGGAAGGACAGCAGCCAGACGCCGCCCACCGGAGCGAGGCCCGCCAGGGGGCCGTCCAGTTGGCTGTAGCCGGCGTAGAGCCAGGGAAAACCGGTGAGGAACCAGCCCCGGAAGGCCTCCTGGGCCAGCCAGAGGGCGGCGAAGGCCAGGGTGTCCGCCAGGGCCGCCTCGTCGCGCCGCAGCCAGCGGGCCCAGAGCCAGGCGGGCAGGGCGAAGAACAGGGCGACGCCGGCGCTGAAGCCGACGGTGAGGAAGGTCGCGAGCGGGGCCGAGGCGGCGCCGTAGTCGTGGATGCTGACGTAGATCCAGCTGGTGCCGGCGAGGAACAGGCCGAGGCCGTAGCACCAGCCGCGCCAGAAGGCGGCTTTGGGCGCCAGGTGCCGCAGGCCCAGGTAGAACAGCGCCAGCGACAGCAGTTCCAGGGGCCAGGCGTCGAAGGGGGCGAATGCCAGGGGCGTCAGGGCGCCGGCGGCCAGTGCCAGCAGGTTGCCCGGCCAGCCGGGGCGGGAGATCCAGTTCATGCTCGGTCCTTGGGCGGATTGCGGCGCAGCGATGGAGTTCACAGGGGGGCTGAAGGTTCGGCCCGGGCCGGATTATCCACGGGCGCCCCTCCGCTGGGGAGAGGCGCTCGCGAATCAGCGGGACAGCGGCGAGAGTCGCAGCAGGTGGACGCGACGGCTGTCGGCGTTGAGCACGCGGAAGCGGAAGTCGCCGATATCGGTGGTCTCGTTGCGCTTGGGCAGGTGGCCGAAGGCGCCCATGACCAGGCCGCCGACGGTGTCGAACTCGTCCTCGGAGAAGTCGGTCTCGAAGAATTCGTTGAACGCATCCACCGGGGTCAGCGCCTTGACGATGAAGTCGCCACTGGGCAGCGGCTTGATGTAGCTGTCTTCCTCGACGTCGTGCTCGTCCTCGATATCGCCGACGATCTGCTCCAGCACATCCTCGATGGTCACCAGGCCCGCCACGCCGCCGTACTCGTCGATCACGACGGCCATGTGGTTGTGGTTGGCGCGGAACTCCCGCAGCAGCACGTTGAGTCGCTTGGACTCGGGAACGAAGGTGGCCGGCCGCAGCAGGTCCTTGATGTTGAAGGGCTGGTCGCTGTCCTGGAGGATCAGTGGCAGCAGGTCCTTGGCGAGCAGGATGCCCATGACGTCGTCGAGGCTTTCGCCGATGACCGGGTAGCGGGAGTGGGCGGCGTCGATGATCGCCGGGAGGAAGTCCTTCGGCGTCTGGTTGGCCTTGATGCTGATCATCTGCGAGCGCGGCACCATGATGTCGCGTACCTGCAGGTCGGCGACCTGGATGGCGCCCTCGACGATGGACAGCGCCTCGCTGTCCAGCAGCTTGTTCTGGTGGGCCTCGCGCAGCAGCTCGAGGAGCTCCTGGCGGCTTTTCGGCTCATGGGCAAAGGCCTGGGTCAGCTTTTCCAGCCAGGACCTGTGCCCGTTGCTCGATCGATCTTCGCTCATATGTCCTTTGCTCGATGCTTCTTATTGGTCTTCGTCGTCTTGATAAGGGTCGGGGTGGCCAAGTTCAGCCAGCAATTCCCGTTCCAGTGCTTCCATTTCCTCGGCTTCCTCATCCTCGATGTGGTCGTACCCCAGGAGGTGGAGGCAGCCGTGTATCACCAGGTGCGCCCAATGGGCGTCCACCGCCTTGCCCTGTTCCGCGGCCTCCCTCGCCACCACCGGTGCGCAGATCACCAGGTCGCCGAGCAGCGGGATATCCAGCAGCTCCTCGGGCACGTCGGCGGGGAAGGAGAGGACGTTGGTGGCGTAGTCCTTGTGCCGCCAGGTGCGGTTCAGTTCGCGCCCTTCGGGCTCGTCCACCAGGCGGATGGTCAGTTCGGAGTCGGCGCTGCGCTGGCGCAGGGCCAGTTCGCACCAGCGGCGGAAGTCCGCCTCGCTCGGCAGGCCCTGGGCCGTGCTGGCGAGTTGCAGGTCGAGTTCAAGCATGGTCGTCCAGGGCACCCGGGTCATTGTCGGCCGGCTTGGCCTTGGTCGCCTGCTGGCGGTTGTCGAAGCGGTCGTAGGCTTCCACGATGCGCTGCACCAGCGGATGGCGCACGACGTCCTGGGACTTGAAGTGGGTGAAACTGATGCCCGGCACGTCACGCAGCACGTCGATCACATGGGTCAGGCCGGATCGGGTGCCACGGGGCAGGTCGATCTGGGTGATGTCGCCGGTGATCACGGCGGTGGAGCCGAAGCCGATACGGGTGAGGAACATCTTCATCTGCTCGACGGTGGTGTTCTGACTCTCGTCGAGAATGATGAAGCTGTTGTTAAGGGTGCGTCCGCGCATGTAGGCCAGCGGGGCCACTTCGATCACCTGTTTCTCGATCAGCTTGGCCACGTGGTCGAAGCCGAGCATTTCGTAGAGCGCGTCGTAGAGCGGGCGCAGGTAGGGGTCGATCTTCTGGGAGAGGTCGCCGGGCAGGAAACCGAGCTTTTCGCCCGCTTCCACCGCCGGGCGGACCAGCAGGATGCGGCGCACCTGCTCGCGCTCCAGGGCGTCCACGGCGCAGGCCACCGCCAGGTAGGTCTTGCCGGTGCCCGCCGGGCCGATGCCGAAGTTGATGTCGTGGTCGAGGATCGACTTCACGTAGTTCTGCTGGTTCGCGCCCCGTGGCCGGATATGGCCCTTGCGGGTACGCAGGATCACCGCCTCGGTCCTCGGGCTGGCCTCGTCCATGCCGGTTTCCCGGAGGAAGAGGTGGACCATGTCGGGCGACAGCTCGATGGCTTCGGTTTCGCGGTAGAGGCGGCGCAGGAGGTTTTCCGTGGAGCGGGTGCGCTGGGGGTCGCCCACCAGTTCGAACTGGTTGCCGCGATTGCGGATTTCGATCCCCATGCCTTGTTCGATCAGGCGCAGGTGCTCGTCGAATTGGCCGCACAGGTTGGCGAAGCGGCGAGCCTCAAAGGGTTCCAGGGTGAAGCGGTGAAGATCCAGGGTGGCGTTCAATGTCGGTGTGCGCCCTTGGGCGTGAGGTGGGGGATGTGTTGAAGAATAACCCCGAGGGCCCGGCTGGAAAAGCACGGGCCCGGGGTGATCGTCAGTGCAGGGCCTCTTCGATCAGGCTGCCGCGCAGGGAGTGGGGCAGGGCGTCATCGATGCGGACGTCGACGAACTGGCCGATCAGGCGCGGGTTGGCGCTGCGGAAGTTGACGATGCGGTTGTTCTCGGTACGGCCCTGGAGCATGCCCGGGTCCTTCTTGGAGAAGTCGCTGACCAGGATGCGCTGGACGCTGCCGACCATTCGTCGGCTGATCTCGAAGCCCTGCTGGTTGATGCGGGCCTGGAGGATCTGCAGGCGCTGCTTCTTCACCTCTTCCGGGGTGTCGTCGGCGAGGTCGGCCGCCGGGGTGCCGGGGCGCGCGCTGTAGACGAAGGAGTAGGAGAAGTCGAAGCCGACGTCCTCCACCAGCTTCATGGTGGCCTCGAAGTCCTTGTCGGTCTCGCCGGGGAAACCAACGATGAAGTCGGAGCTGATGCAGATGTCCGGCACCGCCGCCTTCAGCTTGCGGATGCGTGACTTGTATTCCAGTGCGGTGTGGTTGCGCTTCATGGCCGCGAGGATGCGATCGGAGCCCGCCTGCACCGGCAGGTGGACGAACTTCACCAGTTCCGGCACCTCGGCGTGGGCCTGGATCAGGGCGTCGGAGAACTCCAGCGGATGCGAGGTGGTGTAGCGGATGCGGTCGATGCCGTCGACGGCGGCCACCACGCGGATCAGTTCGGCGAAGTCGGCGATGCGGCCGTCATGGGTCTGGCCACGGTAGCCGTTGACGTTCTGGCCCAGGAGGGTGACTTCGCGGACGCCGTTCTCGGCCAGGTGGATCACTTCGGCCAGCACGTCGTCGAAGGGGCGGCTGACTTCCTCGCCCCGGGTGTAGGGCACCACGCAGAAGGTGCAGTACTTGCTGCAGCCTTCCATCACCGAGACGAAGGCGCTGGGCCCGTCGACCCGGGGCTCGGGCAGGCGGTCGAACTTCTCGATCTCGGGGAAGCTGATGTCCACCTGGGGTTTGCGGGTGATGCGTGCGGCGTCGATCATCTCCGGCAGGCGATGCAGGGTCTGCGGGCCGAAGACCACGTCCACGTAGGGCGCTCGCTCGCGGATGGCGGCGCCTTCCTGGCTGGCCACGCAGCCGCCGACGCCGATCACCAGCTCCGGGTTCTGCTGTTTCAGCTCACGCCAGCGACCAAGTTGCGAGAACACCTTCTCCTGCGCCTTCTCGCGGATCGAGCAGGTGTTGAGCAGGATGACGTCGGCATCTTCGGCGCGCTCGGTCACTTCCAGCGCCTGGTGTTCGCCCAGCAGGTCGGCCATGCGCGAGCTGTCGTACTCGTTCATCTGGCAGCCGTGGGTTTCGATATAGAGCTTCTTGGCCATGCACGTATGAGTCGGGTGATTCGAAGAACCGCGCATTATAGTCGCGCCGTTCCGTCGTTCCTAGCGCCGGCCGCCTGGTGGCTGTGCTATGATCCGTGCCCCCCGAAATTCCGCGTGATCCGCCCTCAATCGCCATGAGCAAGCCCGACCCCATCTACAAGGTGATCTTCCTCAACCAGGGACAGGTGTACGAGATGTATGCCAAGCAGATCTTCCAGAGCGATCTGTGGGGATTCCTCGAAGTGGAGGAATTCGTCTTCGGTGAGCGCACCCAGGTGGTGGTCGATCCCAGCGAGGAGAAGCTCAAGGCCCAGTTCGAAGGCGTCGTGCGCAGCTTCCTGCCCATGCACTCCATCATCCGCATCGATGAAGTGGAGCGCCTGGGAACCCCGAAGATCAGCGAAGCCAAGGGCAGTGGCAACGTGATGCCTTTCCCCATGCCGTTGCCGGACAAGAACAGCTGATCGCTCGAGGTGGGCAGGCTTCGACGCCGGCCCCCGGCTTGAACTTCCCGGTAAGGCCTGGTCGCTACGGCAGCGGCGCGAAGGGCGAGCTGCCGTCGGAAGCCTGCAATTCCAGCAGGTAGTTGCGGAAGATCTGCCCCAGCACCTGGGTGGCGATTTCAAGTTCGTCGCTGCGCATCTGCGCGGCCACCAGGTCGGCGCTGTCCATCGCTTCGTCCGAGCCGTTCACCGCCGACATCTTCAGCACGATATAGGCCTGCACGTTGTTGGCGGGGACGCCCTCGCCCCGGAAGAACATGTTGCCCAGGCGCAACTGTGCGTTGGCGTGGCCCTGCAGAGACGCCTGCTCGAACCATTGCAGGGCCTGTGCGAGGTCGCGTGGCGTGCGTTTGCCGTCGTAATAGAACTCACCGAGTTCGTACTGGGCTTCGGCGTCACCGCCCTTGGCGGCCTGCTGGCAGGCGGAGAGGGCTTCCGAGAGGTTTTCCGGCAGGGTGTTGAGGTTGCAGCGGCCGGTAGCCGGGATCAGCAGCGAGTTGCCGCCGGCGTTGGCCAGCAGCGGCAGGGCGAGCAACAGGCAGCCCAGGATCAGGCTGCGGCCGGTGCGGTTCATGGGGATCACAGCGCCTCGGAAGCAATGCGGGCTTCATGCCCGGTCGGCGAAAAACGCGCCGACCTGCGCATTATGAAATAAGCCGGGGCGATCTTACAAAGTCTTTACCGGGGTCGTCCGTCGCCGCGCGCATCGCGAGGGTGGAACCCGCCTCCGGTGTATCGCCGGTGAAACGAAAACGCCCGGCCAGCGATGGGCTGGCCGGGCGTCTGCGAGGCGGATGTCGATCAGGCCTTGAGCTGGGCGAAGGCGCGCTCGGCGGCATCCAGGGTGATGGCCAGTTCCGCGTCTCCGTGGGCGATGGAGGTGAAGCCGGCCTCGAAGGCGCTGGGGGCCAGGTATACGCCACCTTCCAGCATCAGGTGGAAGAAGCGCTTGAAGCGTTCGGCATCGCTGGCCATCACGTCCTGGAAGGTGACGATGTCGTCGGCGCCGCTGAAGTAGAGGCCGAACATGCCGCCCGCCTGGGTGGTGACGAAGGGGATGCCGGCGGCATCGGCGCGCTGCTGCAGGCCGTCGAGCATGCGCGTGGTGTAGTCGGTCAGCTCGGCGTGGAAGCCCGGGCGGCTGATCAGCTTCAGGGTGGTCAGGCCGGCGGCCATCGCCAGCGGGTTACCGGACAGGGTCCCGGCCTGGTAGACCGGGCCCAGCGGGGCGACGCAGGACATGATCTCGCGCTTGCCGCCGAAGCAGCCCACGGGCATGCCGCCGCCGACGATCTTGCCGAAGGTGGACAGGTCCGGGGTCACGCCGTAGTGCGCCTGGGCGCCGCCGAGTGCGACGCGGAAGCCGGTCATCACTTCGTCGAAGATCAGCACCACGCCGTGCTGGTCGCATAGCCGGCGCAGGCCTTCGAGGAAGCCGGGTGCCGGCGGCACGCAGTTCATGTTGCCGGCGACCGGTTCGACGATGATGCAGGCTACATCCTGGCCGACTTCGGCGAGCATCTGCTCCACCGCGTCGATGTCGTTGAAGGGCAGCGTCAGGGTGTGCCTGGCGAAGGCCGCGGGCACGCCGGCGGAGCTCGGCACGCCCTGGGTCAGGGCGCCGGAGCCGGCTTTCACCAGCAGGCTGTCGGAGTGGCCGTGGTAGCAGCCTTCGAACTTGATGATGCTGTCGCGACCGGTGAAGCCACGGGCCAGGCGGATGGCGCTCATGGTGGCCTCGGTGCCGGAGCTGACCATGCGCACCATTTCCATGGACGGCACCAGGGAGCAGACCAGGTCGGCCATCTCGGTTTCCATGGCCGTCGGCGCGCCGTAGGACAGGCCGTGTTCCAGCTGGCGGCGCACCGCATCGAGCACGTCCGGGTGGCTGTGGCCGAGGATCATCGGGCCCCAGGAACCCACGTAGTCCACGTAGCGCTTGTCGTCCTCGTCCGTCACGTAGGCGCCGCTCGCGTGCTTGAAGAACAGCGGCGTGCCGCCGACGCTCTTGAAGGCGCGGACCGGTGAGTTGACGCCACCGGGGATATGTTTCTGGGCGTTGGCGAAGAGGAGTTCGGAACGGGACATGGCAGGTCTCTCTTTCAAGCGAATTCGGGGTCAGGCGGCGTCGAACAGGGCGCTGAAGGCGCGGGCGCGGCGTTCCACCTCGTCGGCGGACTCGGCGCCGAACAGGGCGTGGATCACCGCCAGCATGCCGGCGCCCCGTGCGATCAGCTCGGGGGCGTTGTCCAGGGTCACGCCGCCGATGGCGACGATGGGGGCCTGGAAGCGCTGGCGGGCCTGATCCAGCAACTCGAGGGTGGCGGCGGGCGCGCCTGGCTTGGTCAGGGAATTGTAGAAGCGGCCGAAGGCGATGTAGCTGGCGCCTTCCTTGAGGGCGGCGTCGGCCAGGTCGAGGCTGGCGTGGCAGGTGCCGCCGATGATCGCCTGGCGGCCGAGCAGCGCACGGGCGGCGGCGAGGGAGCCGTCGCCCTGGCCCAGGTGCAGGCCGACGCCCAGGCGGGCGGCCAGCTCGGCATCGTCGTTGATGATCAGATGGGCGCCGTAGCGGGTGCAGAGTTCGCGCAGGGCCTCGGCTTCCCGCAGGCGGCGGGCTTCGTCACTGGACTTGTCGCGGTACTGCAGCAGTCGGGCGCCGCCCTTGAGGGCCGCTTCCACATAGGGCAGCAGCTTGCCGCCGGCCAGCAGCTGGCTGTCGGTGATGGCGTAGAGGCCGCGCAGTTTCATGAGCAGAAGTCCAACGGCAGGCGGCGTGGCACGTACTGGCCGTGGCCGGGTTGTTCGGCATCGCGCAGGGTGCGCCAGGTGTAGTCCAGGGCGCTGCGCACGGCGCTGGCGAGTTCCTCGCCCAGGGCCAGGCGGCCGGCGAGGGCGCTGGCCAGGGTGCAGCCCGAGCCGTGATAGCTGCCCGGCAGGCGCTGGCAGGTGAAGGTATGGTGCGTGCCTTCGCGGGTATAGAGACGGTTGTGGACTTCGCTTTCATCCCCGTGGCCGCCGGTGATCAGCAGGTTGCGGCAGAAGGGCAGCAGTTTCTCGGCGCACTCGTCGGCACTGCCGTCCGGCAGTTCGGCGAGGATGCGGGCTTCCGGCAGGTTCGGGGTGGCGATGGCGGCCACCGGCAGCAGGCGCTCGCGGATCGCGAAGCCCACTTCGTCCTTGCCCAGGGCGCCGCCGCCGCCGGCCCGCAACACCGGATCGCAGACCAGTGGCACGCCCGGCAGTGACTGCATGATCTCCAGAACGGTTTCCACCATCTGCACCGACCCGAGCATGCCCAGCTTGACGGCGGCTACCGGCAGGTCGGCGATCACCGCATGGGCCTGGGCCAGCACCCACTCGCGGTCGAGGACGCGGAAGTCGGAAACGTTGACGGTATCCTGCACGGTCAGGGCGGTCACTGCCGGTGCGGCGTGGCAGCCTTGCGCGATCAGGGCTTCGATATCCGCCTGCAGGCCGGCGCCACCACTGGGGTCGTGGCCGGAGAGGCAGAGCACTACGGGGCGAGAGTTGGTCGTTTTCATGGTCGGCGAGCTTACCACTAAACATCCTGGCCGACCGCACCGGCGGCGGTTTGCCTCAGGGGGGCTGGCGCATGCCCCCGCGGTCAGTCTCAAAGGCCCGGAATAGAGCCGTTAGTGAATGATGGCAATGTGCAGCTTCCCGCCGATCCGGGCTGTGCTAGAGTGGCTGCATTTCCAACAACCTGGCCCAGGTGGCGCGCAGATCGAGGAGGAGGGGCTCCCAGACGCGACCAGAGGCCATTGCGGGGCGGCATGCGTATCCTCCTTCTCCTATTCCTGTGCCTGGTTGCGACCCTGTCCCGCGCCGTGACCTTCGACGAGCAGACCCGCAGCCTGCCGTTGGGGCTGCATATGGACGTGTTCGAGGACGTGCGCGGCGACGCCCGCATCGACGACATCATCTCCCCGGCCCTGCAGACCAGCTTCCGCCGCAGCGACAAGCCCGTGCTCAACGCCGGCTACTCACGCTCGGTGTTCTGGCTGCGGGTCGACCTCGAATATCGCCCGCTCGAGCGGGGCGGCCTGCAGAACTGGTTGCTGGAGCTGGCCTACCCGCCCCTCGATCACCTGGACCTCTACCTGCCGGATGGCCAGGGCGACTACAGGCTCGCCCAGCGCACCGGCGATGCCTTGCCCTTCTCCAGCCGGCAGATCAAGCAGAACAGCTACCTCTTCAACGTCGACCTGCAACCCAACCAGAAGAAGCGCCTCTACCTGCGCCTGCAGAGCGAAGGCTCCATCCAGGCGCCGCTGACCCTCTGGTCGCCCCAGGCCTACCTGGAGGAGCAGCCGGAGCGCATCTACGTCCTCGGCATCATCTATGGCGTGCTGCTGGTGATGCTGGTCTACAACCTCTTCATCTATCTCAGCGTCCGCGACACCAGTTACCTCTACTACATCCTCTATATCGGCTCGTTCGGGCTCTACCAGATCTCGGTGAACGGTGCGGGCATCCAGTACTTCTGGCCGGACCACCCCTGGTGGGCCAATGCCGCCACCCCCTTCCTGATCGGCTCGGCGGCGCTGTTCGGCTGCCAGTTCGCCCGCAGCTTCCTGCACACCGCCGACCACAGTCCCTGGATGGATCGCACCCTGCTGGTGCTGATGGCGGTGGGTGCGCTGACCATGGTCCTGGCGCTGACCGCCAGTTACGGCGTCGCCCTGCGCCTGGCCACCTCCCTGGCGCTGATCTTCACCGTGGCGATCTTCTCCGCCGGCGTGCTCGCCTGGCTGCGGGGCATGCGCGTCGCGCGCTACTTCATCATCGCCTGGACCGCCTTCCTGCTGGGGGGCGCCGTCAACACCCTGATGGTGCTCGGCTACCTGCCCAATATCTTCCTCACCATGTACGCCAGCCAGATCGGCTCGGCGCTGGAGGTCGGACTGCTGTCCCTGGCGCTTGCCGACCGCATCAACGCCATGAAGGAGGAGCGTGCCCGCATCCTCCAGGACGCGAGCCGCAAGCTGGAAGCGCTGAACCAGGAGCTGGCAAACAGCAACCGCCTGAAGGACGAATTCCTCGCCACCGTCACCCACGAACTGCGCACCCCGATGAACGGCGTGATCGGCTCCCTGGAGCTGATGCAGACCCTCTCCCTGGACGACGAACTGGAGCAGTACCAGCGCACGGCATCCGGTTCGGCACGGGACATGATGCGCCTGGTGAACGACATCCTCGCCATGACCGAACTGCAGGCCGGCAAGCTCTACCCTCGACGGGAGCCTTTCAGCCTGCGGGGCATGCTGGACAGCCTGCGCGCCCAGTTCGAACCCCGGGCGACGGAGAAGGGGCTGGCCTTCGAGCTCAGCTTCGACCACAAGCTGCCGGATACCCTGGAAGGCGATTCCGGCAAGCTGGCCCAGGCCCTGGGCTACCTGCTGGACAACGCCATCAAGTTCACCCCCCGGGGCCGCGTCGGCCTCAGCGTCAGCGGCCAGGAGACGGAGGCCGGCGGCCTGGCCCTGAGCATCCAGGTGAGTGACACCGGCATCGGCTTCGTCACCCCGCCGGACGGCCTGCTGTACCGGCGCTTCTACCAGCTGGACGGTTCCATGACCCGTGAGTACGGCGGCCTGGGCATCGGCCTCGCCCTCAGCCAGCAACTGGTGGCCCTGCTCGGTGGCGCCCTGTCCCATCAGTCCAGGCCCGGTCATGGCAGCACCTTCACCCTCGACCTGGCCTTCTCGCTTCCCGTCCAGGCCCGGGCCGTGCCCATGCGTCGCCCCGGAGGCCAGCCGGTGCGCCGGCCGGATCAGTGCACCGTGCTGGTGGTGGAGGACAATGCCATCAACCAGCTGGTCACTCGAGGCATGCTGCTCAAGCTCGGCTACCGCGTCGTCACCGCCGACAACGGGGCCGAAGCCCTGGAGCAGATTCGCCGGGAGCCGGTGGACGCCGTGCTGCTGGACTGCCAGATGCCGGTGATGGACGGGTTCGCCACCTGCCGCGCGCTTCGGGCCATGCCCGGTTGCGCGGAGCTGCCGGTGCTGGCCATCACCGCCCACAGCCACAGCGGCGATCGCGAGCGCTGCCTGGCGGCGGGCATGAGCGACTACCTGGCCAAGCCGGTGAAGTTCGAGGAGCTGCGCAGCCTGCTCCATGACTGGCTGCTGTGCCGCCCCGTCGCGGCGGTTCGCTCCCTCAGCTGAGGCACCTTCTCGCAGGCCGGAACGCGGCGGCATTAATGCCATCCTTCGCGGCACCTCTCCCGCTTTCTGCAACCTCTGAATCCTGATTCACTAAAAACAGTGAACCGGGATTCAGACCATGGCCTACCGCACCACCGCCGCACGGCTCGACCGTGACCAGTCGCTGCGCAACCGCATCCTCGCCTGCG
Source organism: Pseudomonas furukawaii (assembly GCF_002355475.1). Lineage (NCBI taxonomy): Bacteria > Pseudomonadati > Pseudomonadota > Gammaproteobacteria > Pseudomonadales > Pseudomonadaceae > Metapseudomonas > Metapseudomonas furukawaii. The sequence goes on from NZ_AP014862.1 coordinate 830,172, forward strand.
CCCATGCCCGGGTGGTGGACGGGGGATTCGCCGCCCTGACCATGCAGGCCCTGGCCGAAGACGCCGGCATCGCCACCGGCAGCCTCTACCGCCATTTCGGCAACAAGGGCGAGCTGGCCGCCGAGGTCTTCGCCCGTGCCAGCCAGCAGGAAGTCGACAGCCTGGCCACTGTCCTGCGGGGCGATGGCAGTGCAGCCGAGCGCCTGGCCCGGGGGTTGCGCCAGTTCGCGGCGCGGGCCTGGAACAGCCGTCGCCTGGCCTTCGCCCTGATCGCCGAGCCGGTGGACCCCGAAGTGGACGAGCAGCGCCTGCTCTACCGCGAGGCCTATGCGGAGCTTTTCGAACGATTGCTTGAAGAGGGACGCGACCGTGGCGAGTTCCAGGTGCCCTCCATCCCCCTGACCGCCGCCTGCCTGGTAGGTGCCATCGCCGAGTCGCTGGTGGGACCGCTGTCGCCTCCGGCCCGCGCCTTGCGCGAAGCCGGGCATCGGGCGGACGACCTCGACAGCGTCTGCGACAACCTCGTGACCTTCTGCCTGCGCGCCCTGGGCGCCGGCCAACCTGCCCTGGAGAACTGAAATGAGCCTGCACGCATCCGCCGAAACCCATGAAGTCTTCAACCAGGTGCCGCCGCTGGAAGGCGCCAACCTCTACCGCGTCGATCTGCCCTTGCAGGAGTGGGTGCGCCGTTACCAGGGCGGTTGGGCCGAGGAACGGCTGGAAACCTACGGCGCCCTGGCCGGTGGGCCCCTGATGGTGGCGGGCTTCCTCGCCAACGAGAACAAGCCGGTGTTCAAGAGCCACGACCGCTATGGCCATCGCATCGACCTGGTGGAGTTCCACCCGGCCTACCACGAGCTCATGGGCGCCGCCATCGCCCACGGCATCCCCACCTCGCCCTGGACCGCCCCCCGCGCGGGCGCCCACGTGGCGCGGGCCGGCATGAGCTACCTGCACAGCCAGGCCGAGGCCGGGAGCGGCTGCCCGCTGACCATGACCTTCGCCAGCGTGCCGGCCCTGCGCCTGCAGCCCGAGGTCGCCGACCAGTGGCTGCCGAAGATCCTTTCCACCGAGTACGACCCCCGCAACCTGCCCATGGAGCAGAAGACCGGCCTGACCATCGGCATGGCCATGACCGAGAAGCAGGGCGGCACCGATGTCCGCGCCAACACCACCCGCGCCCATCCGGTGGGGATCCCCGGGCCGGGGCAGGCCTATGAACTGGTGGGCCACAAATGGTTCTGCTCGGCCCCCATGTGCGACGCCTTCCTGACCCTGGCCTACACCGACAAGGGCCTGTCCTGCTTCCTCCTGCCCCGGCACCGCCCGGATGGCCGCCGCAATGAGTTCTACATCCAGCGCCTGAAGAACAAGCTGGGCAACTGGTCCAATGCCTCCAGCGAAGTGGAGTACCGCGGCGCCCTGGCCTGGATGGTGGGGGAAGAAGGGCGCGGCGTGCCCACCATCATCGAAATGGTCGCGCTGACCCGCTTCGACTGCATGATCGGCTCCAGCGCCCTCATGCGTCAGGCCCTGACCCAGGCCGCCCACCATTGCGCCCACCGCAAGGTCGGCGGCCGCGTGCTGGCCGAACAGCCCCTGATGCAGAACGTCCTGGCCGACCTCGCGCTGGAAAGCGAGGCCGCCCTGGCCCTGACCCTGCGCATGGGCCGGGCCCTGGACAACGCCCATGACGAGCAGGAGGACAGGTTCGCCCGCCTGGTGACGGCGGTGGGCAAGTACTGGATCTGCAAGCGCGCCCCCGCGATGATCAACGAGGCCGCCGAGTGCCTGGGCGGCGCCGGCTACGTCGAGGACAGCATCCTGCCACGCCTCTACCGCGAAGCCCCGGTCAACTCCACCTGGGAAGGGTCGGGCAACGTGCAGTGCCTGGACGTGCTGCGGGCCCTGTCCAAGGAGCCCGGCGTACTCGACGCGCTGTTCGCCGAACTCGGCGACGGCCACGGCGATGCGCGCCTGGCGGGCTTCATCGGCAAGCTGAAGCAGGGCTTCGCCGACACCGGCGACATCCAGTACCGCGCCCGCCAACTGACCGAGGACGTGGCCGTGGCGCTGCAGGCCAAGCTGCTGCTGGAGGCCGGAAACGCCACGGTATCCGATGTCTTCATCGCCAGCCGGCTGGAGGGGCACGGCCGCGTCTACGGCACCCTGCCACGGGGAGTCGATGTCGAGGCGCTGCTGGCCCGCAGCACGCCGCACCTGGTTTGAGTCCATGCCGGCTGGTTCCCGGGCGATTCCGCTGTTCTTTGTGCAGCCGCGACGTTAATGTTGCCGCCGATGGTTCCGACCCCCGAGGTCGGTGAAAAGGGAACAGGGTGAGGCCTCGCAAGGGCCGATTCCCTGGCTGCCCCCGCAACTGTAAGCGGCGCACGATGCCCAACATGCCACTGGCCAGCCGGCCGGGAAGGCGGGCGAAGTACCAAGCCGCGAGCCAGGAGACCTGCCATCGTCACCGGGCCCAGCCCCCAACTCATCAGGTCACCGCGCGGTGGGCGCGGAAAGGAACCGATATGCACATCGAACCCGGCGTCGTCGAAGGCGCCAAGCTCTTCCTCAGCTATGCAACTGCCGTGGCCGGTCTCGGCCTGACGGCGAAACTCGCCCGTGACGCGGTGCGCGAGAACGGCGGCGTCGCCGCCCTGGCGCTGCGCAGCCTGCTCACCACCGCCCTGGTGTTCGGTTTCTTCGAGGTCCTGCCGCACCATCCGGTGGGCGTCTCGGAGGTTCACCTGATCCTCGGCTCCACCCTGCTGCTGATGTTCGGCGCCGGCGCCACCGCCATCGGCCTGGCCGCCGGCCTGTTGATCCAGGGCCTGTTCTTCGCGCCCTTCGACCTGCCGCAGTACGGCATGAACGTGACCACCCTGCTGGTGCCGCTCTGGGGCATCCATGAACTGGCCAGGCGCATCATTCCCGCGCGTACCGCCTATGTGGACACCTCCTACAAGCAGGCCCTGGCGCTGTCCACCGCCTACCAGGGCGGCATCGTCGCCTGGGTCGCCTTCTGGGCCTTCTACGGCCACGGCTTCAGCGCCGAGAACCTGGCGTCCGTGGGCAGCTTCGGCCTCGCCTACATGAGCGTGGTGCTGGTGGAACCGCTGATCGACCTCGGCGTGCTGGCCGCCGCCAAGTCCCTGACCCGCTACAGCCAGGGCCCGCTGTTCAACGTCCGCCTGCACCAGCCGGCCTGACGATTCCGCCCGGCGGCCAGGCCGCCGGGCACTTCGCGTTTTTCGTCGCCTTCCAGGCTGGTCGCGCCGCGTTTGCATGGCGCAAGATAGGGCCGAGTCCCCTGCCAGGAAGCAGACCGTGAGCAGTCCATCGTTCAGCGAATTCGTCGTTGCCGCCACCGCCGAGGAGGCCGTCGACCGCCTCGCCGCCCTCTACCAGCACGCCACCCAGTCCCTCAGCCAGGCCCTCAAGCGCTATATCAAGGAACGGACCCTGCCCAGCGCCGCCGAGCGGGCGCTGTTCCGCTATCCCGAGCTACGGGTCACCTACCACTGCCAGGGCGAGGTCCCCAGCACCGTGCGGGCCTACGCCAAGGTCCAGGTGCCCGGCACCTACAGCGTCACCGTCACCCAGCCCGCGTCATTCCGGGGCTATCTGCTGGACCAGCTGTCGCCGCTGATGGCGGATTACACCGTCACCGTGGAAGTCGGCGTCAGCCAGCAGAACATTCCCTATCCCTATGTGGTGGAGCAGGGCGACGAGCTGGCCGGCTCCGGGGTGACCGCCGCCGAGCTGGCGCGGGTCTTTCCCAGCACCGATCTCTCCGCCGCCAGCGACGGCGTGGCCGACGGCCTGCACGACTGGGACAACGTCGACCTGATGCCCCTGGCCCTGTTCGACGCCGCGCGGGTGGATTTCTCGCTGCGCCGCCTGGTGCACTACACCGGCAGCGACTGGCGCCATGTGCAACCCTGGATCCTGCTGACCAACTACCATCGCTACGTCGACCAGTTCATTCGCCACGGCCTTGACCAGTTGCGCGAGGACCCGCGCTTCCTGCGCATGGTGCTGCCGGGCAACGTGGTGGTGGAGCGGGGCATGGACGAAGGCGAGATGCAGGCGATCATCGACGGCGTGGTCTGGCACCGTTACCAGATGCCGGCTTACCACCTGCAGGCCGCCGATGGCCATGGCGTCACCCTGGTGAACATCGGCGTCGGCCCGTCCAACGCGAAGAACATCACCGACCACCTGGCGGTGCTGCGCCCCCATTGCTGGCTGATGATCGGTCACTGCGGCGGCCTGCGGCAGTCGCAGACCATCGGCGACTACGTGCTGGCCCATGCCTACATGCGCCGTGACGGCATCCTCGACCGGGTGCTGCCGCCGAACATCCCGCTGCCGGCCCTGGCGGAGGTCCAGCAGGCCCTGCAGGAAGCCGCCGCCCTGGTGACCGGTGAGCGGGGCGAAGACCTCAAGCGCCGCCTGCGCACCGGCACCGTGCTGACCTACGACGACCGCAACTGGGAGCTGCGCTGGGCCCAGGAGCGGCCGCTGATCAACCTGTCCCGGGCGGTGGCGGTGGACATGGAGAGCGGCACCATCGCCGCCCAGGGCTATCGCCTGCGGGTGCCCTACGGCACCTTGCTGTGCGTGTCCGACAAGCCCCTGCACAGCGAGATCAAGTTGCCGGGCTCGGCCAGCGCCTTCTACCAGCGGGCGGTGAGCCAGCACCTGCGCATCGGCATCGCCGCCCTCGACCTGCTGCGTGCCCAGCTCCACTCGCTGCATTCCCGCAAGCTGCGCAGCTTCGACGAGCCGCCGTTCCGTTGAGTCCGGTGGTGCGCCCCGCTCAGTCGGCGGTGCGCGCCACTTCGGTGTCCAGCGGCGGAACCTGCCACTGGAAGCCAGGCGTCGGCACCCGGAAAACCTCCGGGTCCACCTGGTGGTCGGCCAGGGCGCGGGCCAGGTCCCGGGGCGGGGCGAACTGGCCTTCGTCGGTGAGGTTGAAGGTGCCGAAGTGGATCGCCAGGCTGCTGCGGCAGTCCAGTTGGCGGTGGGCCTGAACCGCATCGTCCGGGTTCATGTGGTTGTCGCGCATGAACCAGCGCGGCGCGTAGGCGCCGATGGGCAGGGCGGCGAAGCGCATGGGCCCGAAGCGTTCGCGGATCAGGCGGAACTCCGGCCCCAGGCCGGTATCGCCGGGGAACAGGAAAGGACCGTCCGGGGACTGGATGACGAAGCCCATCCACAGGGTCTCGTTGGTGTCGCTGCGGATACGCGCCGACCAGTGCTGGACCGGCACCGCGTTCAGGGTCAGCCCGCCCGGCAGTTCCAGGGCTTGCCACCAGTCCATCTCCAGCACCCGGGTGAAGCCGGTTTCGCGGATCAATGGCCCGTTGCCCAGGCCGGTGACCACCCGGGCCAGCGGGAAGCGCTCGGCCAGGGCCCGCAGGCTGTAGAGGTCCAGGTGGTCGTAGTGGTTGTGGCTGACCAGGATCAGGTCGATGGGGGGCAACTGGTCGAGATCCAGGCCGGGGGGATGGTGGCGCCGGGGCCCGAGGAAGCTCAAGGGGCTGACCCGCTCCGACCAGACCGGATCGGTCAGCACGTTCAGCCCACGATGCTGCAACAGCAGGGTGGCGTGATTGATGTAGGTGACCCGCAGCTCGTCCCCCTCCACGCGCTCCGGCACATCGGGCGGCGCCTCCGGGCCGGGCTGGTCGATCCAGTCGGCCTGGGTCTCGCGGCTGAACTGCCAGCGCAGGAAGTCGCGCAGGTCCTTGTGGGGCTTGGGCTCCAGGTTGTGGAAACGGCGGCCGTCGAAGTGGGCCGTGGTCGGCCCCTGGTAGGGCGCACGGTGGAGGCCGGCGAGGGTTTTCAGGCTGATCAGCCAGGTGGGGCGCAGGGCACGCGGCATGGCGTTCTCTCTTGCGGCAGGATCGGAGTCAACCTAGCATGCCCGTCCCGTTTCGCGATCCCCAACCCGTATCCAGGCATGTCCCGTCCCCCGCGTCCCGCCCGTTCCCCGTCCCGCAGGCCCGGCGCGGCCCCCCGCCGCGTGCCCAAGGCGCCGCCCGTGGAGCCGCGCCTGGTGCTGTTCAACAAGCCCTTCGACGTGCTGACCCAGTTCAGTGACGGCGAGGGCCGCGCGACCCTCAAGGACTACATCGACATTCCCGGCGTCTACCCCGCCGGACGGCTGGACCGGGACAGCGAAGGCCTGCTGCTGCTGACCAACGACGGTCGCCTGCAGGCGCGCATCGCCGACCCGAAGCACAAGCTGCCCAAGACCTACTGGGTACAGGTGGAAGGCGAGCCCACCGATGAGCAGTTGCAACGCCTGCGCGACGGCGTGGAGCTCAACGACGGGCCGACGCTACCGGCCGAGGCGCGACGTCTGGAGGAGCCCCGGCTCTGGGAGCGCGACCCGCCGGTGCGCTTTCGCAAGACCGTGCCGACCGCCTGGCTGGAGCTGGTGATCCGTGAGGGACGCAACCGCCAGGTGCGGCGCATGACCGCCGCCGTGGGGCTGCCCACACTGCGCCTGGTGCGCGTCAGGATCGGCCCCTGGAACCTCGATGGGCTGGGGCTAGGTGAGTATCGGGAGGTCCCCGCGACGCTCTGATCCGGGGGCCAAGCCTGGAGGGCTCAGATGCCTTCGAGGCTGCCGATCACCAGCGTCTTGATCACGAAGCCCAGCACGCCCAGGCCCAGGGCGAGGAACAGGATCATGGTGCCGAAGCGACCCGCCTTGGACTTCTTTGCCAGGTCCCAGACGATGAAGGCCATGAAGGCCACCAGTACGGCGATCATCGCCGTCATCATCAACTCTTCGAACTTCTCCGGGCTCATCGCATACCTCGTGGGCTGATAGAGGCTGCACCCGCCCGGTCATGGGCCGGGCGACAGGCGGGCGGTGCGCTGGAGGTTCCGTGAGCCGAAAGGCTCGTGAGGGGCAGGGCCACGCGGGGGTACAGCAAAGCGCGGCGATTATACGCCAAGCCTCGTCCCGCGCGAGGGCCGTTCAGCTCCGCAGGTGGCCCAGGGGCAGCTCGGTGCTGCTCAGCACCTGGTTGAGCACGAAGCTGGAGCGAACGCTGGTGACGCCCTCGATCCGCGTCAGCTGGCCCAGCAGGAACTGCTGGTAGTGGTCCATGTCGGGCACCACCACCTTCAACTGGTAGTCCGCCTCCATCCCGGTGACCAGGCTGCACTCCAGCACTTCCGGGCACTGGCGGATGACTTCCTGGAAATGCTCGAAGCGTTCCGGGGTGTGGCGATCCATGCCGATCAGCACATAGGCGGTCAGGCTCAGGCCCAGCTTCTTGCGGTCCAGCAGGGCGACCTGGCGGACGATGTAGCCCTCATCCTCCAGATGCTTGACCCGCCGGGAGCATGGCGAAGGGGACAAGCCGATGCGCTCGGCCAGCTCCTGGTTGGAGATGCGCGCATCGCGCTGCAGTTCGGCGAGGATTTTCAGGTCGTAGCGATCGAGTTTATCCATGGTGTCGCCCTGCTCTTGGATTGATTGCCGTAAATGGTGACTGATTAGTGATTTATTGCGCAAGTGATGAGTAAATGAGCAATCTTAGCAATCATTGGTCGCGGGTCTCGCCGTAAGATTCTCCTCAGTTTCACGGCCCGGACAGATGTCCACCCGACCCGCCCAATCAGGTGCGTCGGCGCCGCCGAACCCACCGGTTCGAGCAGGCACCCGGGTCCGCACCGCCCAATCAGGCGGGCGAAGAAAGCGGCGATACGATTGCCTGCACCGGACGAATTCCCCCGAGGGGGCCCAATGGATTGGGCCCCCTTTTTCTTTGCGCGGAAACAGCGGGAACGGGACGCTCAGGCGTGCCGGACCACCTCGGTGGGGTCGGCATGCACCAGCACCTCGGCCTTGGGGTAATGGGCGGTGATGGCGGCGGCGGCCTGTTCGCAGAGGGCATGGGCATGCGACAGGGGCAGTTCACCGGGCAGCTCCAGGTGCAGTTGCACATACCAGTGGCTGCCCGAGACGCGCGTGCGCAGGTCATGGGCGCCCAGCACGCCTGGAATCGAGCAGGCGAGGCGGTGCATGTCGTCGGTGATGTCCGTCGACAGCTCCTCGTCCATCAGCACCGATACCGATTCCCGGGCGATGCTGATGGCGCTCCAGAGGATGTAGGCCGCGATGCCCAGGCCGAACAGGCTGTCGGCCTGCTGCCAGCCCAGGCCCGTCAGTACCAGGGCCACCAGGATGCCGCCGTTGAGCAGCAGGTCCGACCGGTAGTGCAGGGCGTCGGCGCGGATGGCGGTGGAACCGGTGGCGCGGATCACATGGCGCTGCACCATCAGCAGTGCCGTGGTCAGCACCAGGGAAAAGAGCATCACGCCGATGCCCAGGGCCTCCGCCTCCAGCGGGTGCGGGTTCCTCAGCCGTTCGTAGGCCTGGGTCGCCACCAGTACCGCGCTGACGCCGATGAACAGTGACTGGGCCAGGCCCGCCAGGGCTTCCGCCTTGCCATGGCCGTAGCGATGGTCGTCATCCGCCGGTTTCAACGCGTAGCGCACCGCCAGCAGATTGAGCAGGGAAGCCACGCTGTCCAGCAGCGAATCGGTCAGGCCGGCCAGCAGGCTCACCGAGCCGCTCATGGCCCAGGCCACGCCCTTGGCCAGCACCAGGGTGATGGCCACCGCCAGCGAAGCACGCGTGGCCAGGCGCAGCAGGCGCGCGTGCCCCGCCGGCGCTGTCGGCACGTCAGGCCGCCGGGGTCAGGCCGAAGGCGGCCAGTTGCTGCGGGTTGCCGCTGTGCTGCTGCAGGCGCGGGTCATCCAGAGGCAGGTCGCGGCCGGTTTCGCGCTCGATGATGGCTTTCAGCCGGGCGTTGTCCACCTTGCCGTCGGCCCCGATGGCGTCCCGGAGTGTCTCCGGGGACACCTGGGCGGTCTGGCCTTCGGGCAGGTAGATGGCCCCGGTGGCGAAGTCGACGGCGAAGGCGACCAGGCCGGGGATCACATAGAAGAGGATGCCGATGGCGTTCAAGCCAGCGACCAGGGGGTCGATCTTGCCTTCGATCTGGCCGCGACGGTCCGGGAAGAAAAGGGTGCCGCAAGCGGTCAGCTGGGTGACGAGGGTGGCGGCCAGTGCGGCGCCGATCACGCGAGAAGCAGTGCGCATAAGCATCTCCTGATGAAAGATCGCAACTATATCAAGCCCTTTGTTGCAGGACTGCCCGCCAAGGGGGGCAACCCATGAAAAGTGCCGGTGTCCGGTGACTTTTCCTACAAGTCTTGAGACCCGGGCAAGGAACCAGCGGTTCGCCGTTATACTTTTGCGCCTGCCTGGAGTGTCCATGAACCCGTTACCCATAGATGCCGTCCTGCCCGAGTTGCGGGCCGCCCTCCGATCCCGCCACGAAGCCGTGCTGGAGGCGCCTCCGGGCGCCGGCAAGACCACGCGCGTCCCCCTGGCCCTGCTGGACGAGCCCTGGCTCGCCGGCCAGGGCATCCTCATGCTGGAGCCGCGCCGCCTGGCCGCCCGCGCGGCGGCTGAGCGACTGGCCTCGGAGCTCGGCGAACGGGTGGGCGAAACCGTCGGCTACCGCATTCGCCTGGAGTCGAAGGTCGGTCCGCGCACCCGCATCGAAGTGGTGACCGAGGGCATCCTCGCCCGGCGCCTGCAGGACGATCCCGCCCTGGAAGGCGTGGGGCTGGTCATCTTCGACGAGTTCCACGAAAGGAGCCTGGACGCGGACCTGGCCCTGGCGCTGACCCTCAACGGCCGCGCCCTGCTGCGTGACGAACCGCCGCTGAAGGTGCTGCTGATGTCCGCCACCCTGGAGGGCGAGCGTCTTTCGCGCCTGCTGGGGGAGGCGCCGGTGGTGCGCAGCGAAGGCCGCATGTTCCCGGTGGAAACCCGTTGGGGACGGACCGTCCAGCCCGGCGAGGCCCTGGAGCCCCGGGTGGTGCAGACGGTGCTCCAGGCCCTGGCGGACGAGCCCGGCAGCCTCCTGGTGTTCCTCCCCGGGCAGGCCGAGATCCGCCGGGTGGCCGAGCAACTGGGCGAGCGCCTGGAAGGGCGAGCCGACGTGCTCCTCTGCCCGCTCCACGGTGACCTGGACCTGTCCGCCCAGCGCGCGGCCATCGAGCCGGCGCCGACCGGCAAGCGCAAGGTGGTGCTGGCCACCAACATCGCCGAAACCAGCCTGACCATCGACGGTGTCCGCGTGGTGGTGGACGCCGGCCTTGAGCGCACGCCGCGCTTCGACCCGGCCAGCGGCATGACCCGCCTGGACACCCAGCGCATCTCCCGGGCCTCCGCCACCCAGCGCGCGGGGCGCGCCGGTCGCCTGCAGCCCGGCGCCTGCTACCGGCTCTGGTCCGAATCCCAGCATGAGCAACTGGCCGCCCATGGCAGCGCCGAAATCCTCCAGGCCGACCTGGCCGGCCTGGCCCTGCAACTGGCCCGCTGGGGGGTGAACGACCCCAGCGAACTGGCCTGGCTCGATCCGCCGCCCAGCGCCGCCTATGGCCAGGCCCGCGACCTGCTGCGGCGCCTCGGCGCCCTGGCCGAGGATGGCAGCCTCACGCGCCACGGCCAGGCCATGGCCGAACTACCGGCCCACCCGCGCATCGCCCACCTGCTGTTGCGGGGCCAGGCGCTGGGGCTGGGTGCCCTGGCGTGCGACCTGGCGGCGCTGCTGGGGGAGCGCGACATCCTGCGCGGTGCCGGGGCCGACCTGCACAGCCGGCTGGCCCTGCTGGCCGGCGAAGACAAGGCCGTGCGTGGCGCCCGGGGTGGCGTGCAGCGCGCCCGGCAGTTGGCGCGGCAATTCCGCGCCTACCTGAAGGGCCCTGCCAGTGAGCCGGTGGCCGATCCCGACCATCCTCGCTGGCTCGGCTGCCTGCTGGCCTTCGCCTACCCGGACCGCATCGCCCAGCAGCGTCGCGCCGGGGGGGCCGACTACCGCCTGGCCAACGGTCGCGCCGCCACCTTCGGCGAGCCCGATGCGCTGATGAAGGCCTCCTGGCTGGTGATCGCCGACCTGGGCAGCCGCCAGGGCCAGCGCGAGGAACGCATCTACCTGGCCGCCGACCTGGACCCGGCCCTGTTCGAGGGACCCCTGGCCGAGCAGGTGAGCCGCCAGGACCTGCTGGACTGGGACGAGCGCGAAGGCGTGTTGCGCGCCGAGCGTCAATTGAAGGTGGGTGAACTGGTGCTGGCGCGGGAAGCGCTGAACGGCCTGGACGAGGAGGCGCGCGCCCGGGCACTGCTGGGGCTGGTGCGGCGCAAGGGGCTGGAGCTGCTGCCCTGGACGCCCGAGTTGCGCCAGTGGCAGGCGCGGGTGGCCTTGCTGCGCCGCCTGGACATCGCCGCCAAGGGCGAGAGCGAGTGGCCGGACCTGTCCGATGCCGCCCTCCTAGCCAACCTGGAAGACTGGCTGCTGCCCTGGCTGGGCAAGGTCAGCCGCCTCAGCCATTTCGCCAACCTCGACCTGGCCGGCATTCTCCAGGGGCTGCTGCCCTGGCCGCTGTCACAGAGGCTCGACGAACTGGCGCCGCGCACCCTGGAAGTGCCGTCCGGGTCACGCATCCGCCTGGACTACAGCGAGGAAATGCCGGTGCTGGCGGTGCGCCTGCAGGAGCTCTTCGGCCTGGCGGACACCCCGCGCATCGCCGGCGGCCGGCAAGGGGTCAAGCTGCACCTGCTGTCCCCGGCCCAGCGACCGGTGCAGGTCACCCAGGACCTGGCCAGCTTCTGGCGCAACACCTACGCCGAGGTGAAGAAGGATCTGAAAGGGCGCTACCCCAAGCACTACTGGCCGGATGACCCCCTGGTGGCCGAGCCCACGGCGCGGGCCAAGCCGAGGAAGTAGGGCCGGTCCTGCCTGCAAGGGGGGAGTGCCCGGGCTGGCGGTGCCGGCAGGGCGCATCCTGCGTTCGGCCGGGGCTCAAGGGGTCGACGGCAGGAAGAAGCGTGCCGTCAGCGGCAGGTGGTCGGAGATGCGCAGGGTGTCGCCCTGGCGCACCTTCGCCTCGATGCGGGTCAGGCTCGGGCTGTGGAATACGTAGTCGAGGGTGCGGTCCGGCCCCTTCGCCCTCGGGTCGTTGGGGAAGTGGGTGAACCATTGGGCGCGCTGGTCGCCGCTGGCCTCCTCCAGGCTGGGAATCATCGGAAAGCGGTCCCACAGTGCCTTCAGCTCGCTGTCCCGTGCGAAACGCTGTCGCTGGTGCTGCGCCAGGCCGTCGTACTGGCCGGGGGGCAACTGGCTGAAGTCCCCGGCCAGCACCCAGGGCAGGTTCTCGCGCTGCAACTGGTCCAGCAGGCCGTGGGTCATGGCGACCTGGCGCCGGAGGATCTCCGGCGCGTCGGCCAGGGTATCCAGATGGGTGTTGATCACCGCCAGTCGGCCGCCACCGCGAATGGGCAGGTAGCTCACCAGCAACGCCCGCTTCTTGTCGAACTGGCGGCTGACCGGGTCGCTGGCGCCCTGGGGCAGTTGCAGGCGCTCGGCGCTCTGGATGCCGAAGCGGCTCAGGGTGGCCAGCTTGAGGCCCACGCTGCCGAGTACCTGCGGGTCGGGGACGAAGGCGGCCTTCCAGTAGAAGGCCTGGCTGGCGCAGGGATAGAGGTCGGCCAGGCGCTCCTGCAGCAGCGCCAGCTGGTCCTGGTAGTCGGTGGCGCGGGCGCCGTCGTGCAGCTCCTGGAGGTTGACGATGTCCGGCTGCTCTTCGCGGATCACCCGCACCACCTCGTCGAGGCTGTAGGCCAGGTCGTCCGCCGTCGGACGCTCGTCGCGTCCCTCACCGTCTGGCAGGTCGTCACGGAAGACGTAGCGCTTGCCGGCCAGGTACTGCAGGTTCCAGGTCATCACCTTGAGCGCCTGGCCCGGCTGCAGCTGCGGCGCTTCGGCCTGGCAGGCCAGCGGCGCGGGCTCACGGGCGGCCGGATGCCAGGTCAGGGCATAGATCAGGGCGATGAGGCCGACGGCGAGGACCGACAGGCTGAGCAGGGCGAAACGCAGGACTCGGGGCATCGGCAAGGGCGGGGACTATGCTGGAAGAGGGCGAGCATACCCGAGCGACCGCCATGGCCCAAGGTCGCATGCGCCCGGGAGGAATGCCGTGGACAACGAGCCGCATGTGGCCCAGCGGGGCCCCTACGAGGTGGACGTGGTGGCCGGACGCGATTATTTCTGGTGCCGGTGCGGGTTCAGCCGGCAGCAGCCTTTCTGCGATGGCTCCCACAAGGGCACCGGAATGACGCCCCTCAAGTTTCATGCACAAGCCAGCGAGACCCTGTATCTCTGCGGCTGCAAGCACAGCCATTCGCCGCCCTGCTGCGATGGCACTCACCATCAACTGCCTGAATGATCGGGAGCCGGCATGCCGCGCGGTGCAGTCCTCTGGTCAGTTTCCGATCCCACCGCCCGTGCCGGCCGCCGCCTCGCCGGCCTGCTGGGCGCCTGGATGCTGGCGGGCCTTGCGTCCGCCCAGCAGCCGGCGCCGCTCAAGGTGATGACGGACTACTGGCCTCCCTTCCGCATCGCCGGTGATGGCGGTCGGCTGCAGGGCCTCGACATGGACCTGCTGGCGGAACTGGAGCGCCGCACCGGGCTGCGCTTCGATGTGCGGCGGGCGCCCTGGAGCCGTGGGCTGGCCGCCCTGGAGCGCGGCTCCGCCGACCTCATGACCGGACTGGCCAGAACCCCCGAGCGGGAGCGATACATCGATTACCTGGAGCGCCCCTACTTTTCCTGCGCACCGCGCTTCTACATCCGGCCGGACGTGGCGCCCAGGGTGACCGGCTATGGGCAGCTGGCGGGTTACGACATCGGCTTCGTGCTGGGTTCGGCGTACTTCGAGCCATTCGATTCCGACCCGGCCTTGCGCAAGGTCGGTGTCAGCGGTGAGGGGCAACTGCTGGAGATGTTGCAGCGCAAGCGGTTGCAGTTGGTGATCGGCACCGATTGCCAGGTGGACTATGAGCTGCTGCGCAACCCGAAGCTGGCGGGGCGCATCGTCAAGCTGGCCTACCGGCCACCGGCCCGCACCGAACTCTTCGTCGGCTTCTCGCGCCAGCGGGTGCTGGCGCCCCAGCGCGACGCCATCGCCCAGGCGCTCGGGCAGATGCTCGATGAGGGCTGGGTGCTGAAGGCCGCGCAGCGCTACAGCGCCGGCGCTCAGTGAGCCCCGGGGTCGACGAAGATCTCGTAGCCCGGGTCCAGGGCCAGGTCCCAGAAGGTGGCTTCGATCTTGTGGCCGTCCAGGTCACGGATGAAGCAGCCGTAGTAGGGCTCGCCGTACTCCACCCGCGGTCCCGGCTCCCCGTCCGAGGTGCCGCCGGCATCCAGCGCGGCTTCGTAGAACGCCAGCACCGCGTCCCGGCTGGGGGCGAAGAAGCCGACGTGGGTACCGTTCCCCGTTGTCGCCGGGCGTCCGTCGATGGGGGCCTGGATCCAGAACTCCGGGTATTCGCGACCGAAGGCCACGGCGCCGGGGTGCGCCATGATGCGCTTGCAGCCCAGGGTGGGCAGCACGTGCTCATAGAACGCCACGGCGCGCTCGAAGTCGTTGGTGCCCAGGGAGATGTGGGACAGGATGCTGGGATTGTCGGCCATGCTCGAGCTCCTTCACGAGATTCCGGGAAAGACTAGCAGCTCTCCCGGCACGCTCGTGTCAGAACGCCTTTCAGTCAGGTTTCGGCCGCCTGCTCCTCCCGAAGCAGGCTGTACATGCGGAACAGGGCGACGGTGACGAACAGCTGGAAGAGGCTGTTGAGCGTTTCCAGAATCACGGTGCCCACCGGGTCCGGGTTGGTGTCCAGCTCGCGGTAGGCGAACCAGTCCACGATCCAGATCGGTCCCATGATCAGCAGGATGGTGGCGAGGATGGTCCAGAAGTGACCGCTGGTCAGGGCGAAGCTGTCACGGATGGCATCCAGGGGGGAGCGGCCTTCCAGCACCAGCAGGTACTCGGCGAAGGCCACCTTGATCATCACGTAGAGGCCCGGGAGGACCAGCATCCAGACGCCCACCATGATCAGCAGGGTGCTGATGGCCGCCAGCAGCGCGAAGGCCGGCCAGCGCATCAGCGTCAGGGCGATGATCTGCTTCGGCTTGTGGCGCATGCGGTGGCTGCGGTCGTCGACGAAGATCACCAGCGCGCCCACGTAGAGCGGATAGAACAGCATGCTGAGGACCATGGACGCGCCCTGGGACTGGGTCGGGCCCAGCCAGTTGACCAGCCCCTGCTGGGCGATGGCCTCCGCCAGGATGACGGGCAGGCAGAGCAGGGCGATTTCGCCGAAGTGGCGGGAGAAGAAGTACCAGGAGGCGCGCAGCAGCTCGAAGGGATTCATTGTCGGGCGTTCACATCTTGCGGCAGTCGGTCTTGGGCACTTTAGCCCAAGCCGGGGCGGTCTCCAAAGGGAGGTTCAGGCTGAATGGCAGCGCGGCGCCCGGCTCGACGGTCGGGACGGGCGGAGGCGACGACACGCCAGCGGCCCGGGGCGGCGAGAGATCGTCCAGCCCGGCTTCCCGCAGCACCTGCTCCTCGATCTGGTGCAGGCGGCCGTCGCGTTCCATGCGTCGCAGCACCGCCTCGAGGCGGGGCACCAGGTGGCGATGGCGGGGGTTCAGGTAGTGGTGCATGGCGAAGCGTTCCAGCGCCGGGTGCAGCGGCCGGATGCCCGCCAGGCCCCGCTGGCGGAGGATGCGCATGCCGGAGTAATAGTCCTCCACATGCACGTCCACCCGTCCGCCCGCCAGCTTGAGCAGACCGTTCTCCACGCCGTTGGACGGCGACTGGCGTACCCCGGCGAGGCGCATCTCGAGGGCGCCCTTGCCCCGTTCGAAACCCACCCGGTAGGGCTTGAGGCTCGACCAGCCCTGCACCGGCAGCGGGCGATTGGCGAAGGCCACGGCGTAGGAAACGAAGAGTGCCGGGCGGACCTGCAACAGGTCGTTGGGTTGTTCGGCGATCAGGCTGCTGCGGCAGAGTTCGCCGTCGTTCAGTCCGCGCTCGGCATCCTGGAGAGCTCGCGCGGCGGGCGCTGCACGGGTTTCGATGGGGATGCCGAGCTGGCTGTAGGCTTCCGCAAGGATGCGTTCGCAGATCCGGAAAGACGGTAGCCCCTTGTCGGGGAAGGCGCTGAACACCAGGCGGGGTTCCGTCTGGCCGAAGGGGGAGAGCAGGAGCAGGGCAAGCAGGCAGCATCCATGAGCGCGCATTGCGGTTCGCCTCGGGCAGGGCCTGTGCCGGAGTGACTGCAAAACGGCGCCGCCTGCCATGGCGGACGCCCTGCTCCCTGCAACAGACCCTCGCGGTGGGTCTCGGCGTCGTCCCCGTTCTTCACGGTAGCGGGGATGCTGGAAACTATAGACCCGCCGGCCTCGGGGCGCCGGCCAGGCGTCGAGTTCTTCCGGTGCCGATCCACTTTCCTGATTCCGAGACTGGCATACTGGCCGCCATCTACCCGTGGCGGGCCGTCGCCCGCCGATTCGCGAGGAGCCGCGTTGAAGAAAATCGCCGTATTCGCCGACGTGCAGAACCTCTACTACACCGTTCGCCATGCCCACGGCTGCCATTTCAACTATGGCGCCTTCTGGCAGGGCATCGCGGCCGAGGGCCAGATCGTCGAGGCCAACGCCTACGCCATCGACCGTGGCGATCCGCGCCAGCAGCAGTTCCAGCAGATCCTGCGCAACCTCGGTTTCAACGTGAAGCTCAAACCCTTCATCCAGCGCAGCGATGGTTCGGCCAAGGGCGACTGGGACGTGGGTATCACCATCGATGTGCTGGATGCCGCGCCCCGGGTCGACTGCGTGGTGCTGGCCTCCGGCGACGGTGACTTCGACCTGTTGCTGGAGCGCGTGGCCAAGGCCCATGGCGTCGAGACCCTGGTCTACGGCGTGCCCGGCCTCACCGCCCAGTCCCTCATCCGTGTCGCCAGCCGCTACCAGCCCATCGAGGGTGCGCTGCTGCTGCGCAACTGACTTCTCCTGACCTGGAATTCCCCGTGGACCCCATCGCCGTCATCGACTTCGAAACCACCGGCATCACGCCGGGCAGCCACTGCCGCGCCACCGAAATCGGCGTGGTGATCCTGGAAGGTGGGCGCATCTTCGACCGTTACCAGAGCCTGATGAACGCCGGCGTGCCGGTGCCGCCCTTCGTCCAGGGGCTCACCGGCATCACCAACGCCATGCTGCGTGAGGCGCCGCCCGTGGAACGGGTGATGGCGGAAGCGGCGGACTTCATCGGCGACCTGCCGCTGATGGCCCACAACGCCGCCTTCGACCAGAAGTTCTGGGACTTCGAGCTGGCGCGCATCGGCCGCACCCGACGCCAGGCCTTCGCCTGCTCGTTGCTGCTGGCCCGGCGACTGTTGCCGGAGGCGCCGAACCACAAGCTGGGCACCCTAAACAGCTGGGCGCGGTTGCCGGACACCGGCAAGGCCCACCGCGCCCTGGCCGATGCCGAGATGGCGGCCAACCTCACGCTGCACCTGGCGGAGCGCCTGCGCCAGCGGCACGGCGTCAACGACATCACCCACCGGTTGTTCTGCAGCCTGCAGAAGGTCCCGGCGGCGAAGATTCCCGAGGCCCTGCGGCGTCATTGCGCGGGCTGAAGGTGGCTGGCAGCGGTGCGGTGGCGGATCCTTTCACCCATGATTTCGGAGCCAGCGCAGGGCGCCTAGCCCTTCACCGTCCGCAGCGGCTCCACCTTGCCGCGCTCCTGCAGCACCGCGGGGATGCGCTGCTCGAAGGGCGTCGAGAGGATCAGCGAGGTCTTGGTGGCGCCGAACTGGCCGATCTGGTCGATCAGGTCCTGCAGCTCCGGCATCGAGGCCACGGCGGCCTTGATCAGCAGGCAGGCGTCGCCGGTGACACGGTGGCAGAGCGTGAGCTGGGGGATCTTCTCCAGGGCTTCCTGGGTGCGCTTGTAGTCGCGGTCGGTGATGCGCAGTTCGATCACGCATTCGATGGGCAGGCCCACCCGCGCCAGGTCGACGCTGGCGTGATAGCCGGTGATGATCCCGGCGGCCTCCAGTTTGGCGACGCGGTCGGCCACGGCCGGCGGCGACAGGTTGATGCGCCGGGCCAGGTCGGCGAAGGACGCGCGGCCGTTTTCCATCAGGGCCGCGAGCAGCAGGCGGTCGTACTTGTCCACAGGGACCTCCGGTATCTGTTGAATCAAAGGAAAACGTCAGCCAAATAGATTGTTTGCAAGGTTTGGAAGGGCATCAAGCAGGATTCCTGCCTTATTTCGTCCGTAGTGCCTTACATAGAATAGGCCCTTACTTCCGCCTGCCTCGAGTTTTCCATCATGCCTGCCCGTCGCGCTCCCCTGTTGCTCATCGGGGCTTTCCTCGCCCTCTACCTGATCTGGGGCTCCACCTACCTGGCCATTCGCATCGGCGTCGAGTCCTGGCCGCCGTTGCTGATGGCGGGCATCCGCTTCGTCGTCGCCGGCGCCCTGATGTACGGCTTCCTGCGCTGGCGCGGCGTGCCCAATCCCAGCTGGCAGGAGTGGAAGTCGGCGGCGGCGGTCGGGTTTCTGCTGCTCAGTTGCGGCAATGGTGGCGTGACCCTGGCCGAGGACCTGGGCGTCGCGTCCGGCGTCGCCGCCCTGGCGGTGGCCACGGTGCCCCTGTTCGCCCTGCTATTCGGCCTGATCTGGGGCCAGCGCACCACGCGCCTGGAATGGGCGGGCATCGTCCTCGGGCTGGTGGGCATCGGCCTGCTCAACCTCGGCTCCAACCTCCAGGCCAGCCCCATGGGCGCGGCGCTGATCCTCTTCGCAGCGGCGGCCTGGTCCTTCGGCTCCATGTGGAGCAAGAACCTCACCCTGCCGAGCGGCCCCATGGCCAGCGCCGCGGAGATGCTGGCCGGCGGTGTCGCCCTGCTGGCCGGCAGCCTGCTGTCCGGCGAGCGCCTGGTGGCGGCGCCGACCCTAGCGGGCTGGGGCGCGCTGGCCTATCTGGTGGTGTTCGGCTCCATCATCGCCTTCAGCGCCTACCTCTACCTGCTGAAGCAGGTGCGCCCGGCGGCCGCAACCAGCTATGCCTACGTCAACCCGGTGGTGGCCGTGCTCCTGGGCATCGGCTTCGCGGGCGAGACCATCGGCCTGGAAGAGGGGCTGGCCATGCTGGTGATCATCAGTGCGGTGGTGCTGATCGGCCTGCCCCAGTGGCGCCAGCAGCAGGCCGAGCGCAAGGCCGACGGGCTGCGGGAGCAGACCGGCTGATCCCGAAGGGGGCGGCCAGCCTGCTAGAATCGCGGCTTTTCCCCTTTGACGGCTGCCTACATGACCTTCGCCTCCCTCGGCCTGATCGAACCCCTGCTGCGCGCCACCGAGGCCCTCGGCTACCAGACCCCTTCCCCGGTGCAGGCCGAGGCCATACCCGCCGTGCTCAAGGGCCGCGACCTGATGGCCGCCGCCCAGACCGGCACCGGCAAGACCGCCGGCTTCGCCCTGCCGTTGTTGCAGAAGCTCACCCAGGAAGGCCCCCAGGTCGCCGCCAACTCCATCCGCGCCCTGGTGCTGGTGCCCACCCGCGAGCTGGCCGAGCAGGTCAACGAGAGCTTCCGGGTCTACGGCCAGCATCTGCCCCTGCGCCACTACGCCGTCTACGGCGGGGTCAGCATCAACCCGCAGATGATGAAGCTGCGCAAGGGCATCGACATCCTCGTCGCCACCCCGGGCCGCCTGCTGGACCTCTACCGGCAGAACGCGGTGAAGTTCGGCCAGCTCCAGGCACTGGTGCTGGACGAGGCCGACCGCATGCTCGACCTCGGCTTCTCCCGCGAGCTGGATGAGCTCTTCGTCGCCCTGCCGCGCCGGCGCCAGACCCTGCTGTTCTCCGCCACCTTCTCCGACGCCATTCGCCAGATGGCCCGCGAGCTTCTGCGCGACCCGCTGTCCATCGAGGTCAGTCCGCGCAACGCGGCGGCCAGGAGCGTGAGCCAGTGGCTGATCCCGGTGGACAAGAAGCGCAAGTCCGAGCTCTTCCTGCACCTGCTGGAAGACCGTGGCTGGGGCCAGGTGCTGGTCTTCGCCAAGACCCGCAAGGGCGTCGACCAACTGGTGGACGAACTGCAGGCCCGAGGCCTGGCCGCCGACTCGATCCACGGCGACAAGCCGCAGCCTTCGCGCCTGCGCGCCCTGCAACGCTTCAAGGCCGGCGAGGTGCAGGTGCTGGTCGCCACCGACGTGGCCGCCCGTGGCCTGGACATCGACGACCTGCCCCTGGTGGTCAACTTCGACCTGCCCATAGTCGCCGAGGACTACGTGCACCGCATCGGCCGTACCGGCCGCGCCGGTGCCACGGGGGAGGCGGTGTCCCTGGTCTGCGCCGACGAGGTCCAGTTGCTTTCCGCCATCGAGGTGCTGACCCGCCAGACCCTGCAGCGCCGCGATGAGCCCGGCTTCGTCCCGGATCACCGGGTGCCGCAGACCGATGCCACCGGCGCCATCCTGAAGAAGCCGAAGAAACCCAAGAAGCCCAAGGAGTCCCAGCCGGCCTCCGGCAAGGGGGCGTCCCTGGGGCGCTGGATCGACAGCGAGAAGCCCAAGGTGAAGGCGGTGCGCAAGGCACCGGGTTTCGGCAAGGCGAAGAAGGGCTGACCCGCACCCCGGTGTCACCCTTTTGTGGCATTGGGTGACGCTTTCCGGGGCGGGCGCGGGAAGCCGGGGCAGGGCGGCGCGCTGGCACCCCTTTGGCAGAGGGGGGAGCAGGGCATTCAGGATATTGGCTCAGTTCCTGCATTTTTGTGCGAAATGCTGAACGCCTATAGTGAATGAAGCGCAGCCCAACCCCGCAGGCCCTCTCCCCATGCGCCACAAGGAACTGAAACACTGGACCACCGGTGTCGCCCACCTGCTCGCCCAACCCGCCGGCCGGCCCCGCCTGCTCGGCCTCAGCCAGTGGCTGCAGCAGATCTGCACCGTCGATCACTTCGTCCTCTTCGTCTACGAAGGCAACCACAGGCCCCTGGCGCTTTTTGACACCTTCCCGCCGGACAAGCGGCATATCTACGTGGAGGACTACCAGGTCGGCCCCTACCTGCTGGACCCCTTCTACCTCGCCTGCACCCGCAACCAGGCCCCCGGACTCTGGCGGTTGCGCCAGTTCGCCCCGGACCACTTCTACCTGGGCGACTACTACCTCACCTACTACCAGCAGACCGGACTGACCGAGGAGATCGCCTTCTTCATCGACCTGCCCGAAGGCGCCAAGGCGGTACTTTCGCTCATGCGCAGCACCCGCAACCCGGCCTACAGCCGTGACGAGATGCACCTGCTGGACTGCGCCCAGCCGGTGGTGGAGCAGGTGGTGGGGGAGGCCTGGCAACTGGCGCGCGCCCAGTCCCCGCGTCCGGCCCAGGACCTGGACTACAAGATCCGCGAGGCCTTCGACCAGTTCGGCGCCCATGTGCTGACGGCCCGTGAGCAGGAGGTGGTGCAGATGCTCCTGCGCGGCCACTCCAGCGCCTCGGTGGCCGAACACCTGGCCATCAGCCCGGGCACGGTGAAGATCCACCGCAAGAACCTCTACGCCAAGCTGGGCATCGGCAGCCAGTCCGAGTTGCTCGGGCTGTTCGTGCGGGAACTGGCGGGGCAGCGGGACGAACCGGAGCCCCTGCGCAGGGCCGTCTAGATTTATCGCGGTTGGCGATAAGACGGGGCTGGTCAATAACCGATCAATCTTTTCCGCCCCAGCGTCCATCGGCGCCGCGCGTGGGTGCCCACGACTTATCCACAGAGCGCTCCACAGTTTCTGTGGAGTTCCCGGCCTATCCCCCGAGGGATATATACAGCCCAAAAGCCCCCTGGCTAGCCTGTTGCCATCAGTCAGGAGCAGCTGCCAGAAGGGGCCGGCCGTGAGCGATGCAAGCGAGACCTTCGATATCGAGTTCCGCCAGGTGGTGAAGCGCTACGGTGCGGTCACCGCCGTCGATGGCCTGGACTTCGCGGTGCGGCGCGGTGCCTTCCATTCCTTTCTCGGCAGCTCCGGCTGCGGCAAGACCACCACCCTGCGGATGATCGCCGGCTTCGAACAGCCCAGCGAAGGCGAGGTGCTGCTGGCAGGCCGTTCGGTGGCGGGGGTGCCGGCGCACCAGCGGCCGGTGAACATGGTGTTCCAGAGCTACGCCCTGTTCCCCCACCTCTCGGTGCTGGACAACATCGCCTACGGGTTGCGCTACCGACAGCCGCGTCCCGACAGGGCCCTGCAGCGTCGCCTGGCGGAGGACGCGCTGGAGATGGTGCGCCTCGGTGGCTTCGGCCAGCGCAAGCCCCACGAGCTGTCCGGCGGTCAGCAGCAGCGGGTGGCCCTGGCCCGCGCCCTGGTGAACAAGCCCACGGTGTTGCTGCTGGACGAACCCCTGGCGGCCCTGGACCGCAAGCTGCGCAAGGAAATGCAGTCCGAGCTGCTGCGCCTGCAGCGGGAAGTGGGCATCACCTTCGTGCTGGTGACCCACGACCAGGAAGAGGCGCTGTCCATGAGCGACACCATCAGCGTGATGCAGGACGGTCGCATCCTGCAGAGCGCCAGCCCCGAGCAGCTCTACGAAACCCCGGCGAGCCGCTACGTGGCCGACTTCATCGGCGAGTCCAACCTCTTCGACGGCACCGTGCGCCGTGTCGACGGCAACCGCGTGCTGCTGGAGACCGCCCAGGGCCTGCAACTGGCCAGCCCGCAGACGCCCACCGGCCCGGCCCTGAAGGCCGCCGAACCCGGCTGCATCGCGGTGCGCCCGGAACTCATCGCCATCGGCGCCGACGCCGAGTCGCTGGCCCGCGAAATCAGCCTGACCGGCCAGGTGGTGGACCGCATCTACCTCGGCAACCTGACGGAATACCGCGTGCGCACCGAGCCTTTCGGCATCGTCTGCGTGCGGGTGCCGCGCCATGGGCTGGCGGAGCGCTCGGCCTTCGAGCATGGCGCGCCGGTTCGGATCGGCTGGGACCAGGCCAGCGGCCTGGCAATGACGTTGTAGCGTGGCAGCGCCGCTGCCGCGAAGGTTTCAAGCGCATCGACCGCAGTACGGAACGGACAAGCACAACCAACAGGTGAAAGGCAGGTGGCAGCAATGGATCGGAAAGACTTCATCAAGCAACTGCGCAGCTGGCAGAACGGCTCCATCAGCCGTCGCGAGTTCCTCGGCAAGACCGGCCTCGGGCTGGCCATGGCGGTGATGGCCGCCAACATGCCCGGCCTGCTCGCCGGCAACCGCGCCTTCGCCGCCGAGAAGGGCAGCATCGGCGACCGCGTCACCCTGGCCACCTGGCCGAACTACCACAACGCCGGCAACTTCGCCGCCTTCGCCGAGCAGACCGGTGCCCGGGTGCAGATGAACGTCTTCGGCTCCAACGAGGAAATGCTCGCCAAGCTCCAGGCCGGTGGCAGTGGCTGGGATGTCTTCGTCCCCACCAACTACACCATCAGCACCTACGTCGAGCTGGGCCTGATCGAGCCCCTGGACCTGGCCCGCCTGCCCAACTTCGACCAGTCCGCCTACGAAAAGCGCTTCATGGAGCAGGGCATAGTCGACGGCAAGGTCTATGCGGTGCCGAAGAACTGGGGCACCACCGGCTTCGTCTACGACAGCGAGCAGATCAAGGCCCGCCCCAGCACCTGGAAGGAGTTCTGGGAGCTGGCCAAGGGCGAGGCCAACGGCCGGGTGATGGTCCACGACTATCAGCTGACTGTCATCGGCAACGCCCTCAAGGCCTTCGGCTACAGCTTCAATTCCCTCGACCCGAAGGAGCTGGCCGACGCCGAGAAACTGCTGCTGGAGGTCAAGCCACACCTGTTCGCCATCAACTCCGACTACCAGCCCTCCATGCGCAGCGGCGACGCCTGGATGTCCATGTGCTGGACCGGCGACGCCTCCCAGCTGCACCGCGACCTGCCGCAGATGCAGTACGTGCTGGGCCGCGAGGGCGGCGAGCTGTGGAGCGACTTCTTCGCCATTCCCAAGGGGGCGGAGCGGCGTGACGCGGCCTACGCCTTCATCAACTTCCTGCTGGACCCGCAAGTGAACAAGCGGGAAGTGGAGGCCCACGGCTACCCCAGCGGCGACAAGCGGGTGGACGCGCTGCTGCCCAAGGCGATGCTGGAGGATCCGATCATGTACCCGGCCGCCGACCTGCTCAGCGCCCTGGAGTTCGGCGCCGCCGCCACCCTCACCAGCCCGGCCCGGGCGGAACTGATGGCCCGCTTCAAGGCGGCCTGACGGGCGATGCTCCTGTAGGAACGGGCTGCCCGCGAAGCGCGATTCCGCATTCGCGAGCAGCGCTCGCTCCTACCCTGGTTGCTTCCATGAACCGTAGGGACTCTTCCATGCACGTCGCCCTCAGCGCCCCCGCGCCGGCCGATGCGGGCCGGGCCGCGCCGCCAGAAAGCCGCAGCCTCGGCCGGCGCGTCACGCTGCTCCTGCTGCTGCCGTCCACCCTCTGGTTCCTGCTGCTGCTCCTGCTGCCGCTGGTGATCATCCTGGTCTTCAGCCTGGGGGAGCGGAGCCCGGTGGGGGGCTACAGCGCGGCGCTGACCCTGGAGAACTACCTGAACCTGGGCTCCCGGGCCAAGGCCTTCGCCAACACCCTGGTGCTGGCGCCGCTCGGCACCCTGGTGTGCCTGGTGGCGGCCTACCCGCTGGCCTACTTCCTCGCGGTGAAGGTCCAGCGCAACCGATCCCTGCTCCTGACCCTGGTGATAGTGCCCTTCTGGACCAGCTTCCTGATCCGCACCTACGCCTGGATCTTCATCCTCGGTGGCAAGGGCCTGCCGGCCCTGCTGGCCATGGTCGGGCTGGAGAACGTGCGGCTGATCAACACCCCCACGGCGGTGCTGATCGGCATCGTCTACGGCTACCTGCCGCTGATGGTGTTTCCCATCTACGTGAGCCTGGAGAAGCTCGACAAGCGCCTGCTGGAGGCCTCCGCCGACCTGGGCGCCAGCGCCTTCGAGACCTTCCGCCGGGTGACCCTGCCACTCTCCGCGCCGGGGGTGATCACCGGCGCCATGCTGGTGTTCATCCTGCTCATGGGCGAGTTCCTGATCCCGGCCATCCTCGGCGGCGGCAAGGTGTTCTTCGTCGGCAACGCCCTGGTGGACCTCTTCCTGCAATCGCGCAACTGGCCCTTCGGCAGCGCGGTGGCCATGACCCTGGTGGCGATGATGCTGCTGATCATCGCCCTCTACCTCAAGCTGGTGGCGCGCTACGGCAAGCGCGGCACCGAGGGGATGCTCTGATGTGGCTGCGCAGCTATTCCACCTCGCTCTACCTGTTCCTCTATGCGCCGATCGCGCTGATCGTGCTGTTCTCCTTCAACGCCGGGCGCAGCGCGCTGTCCTTCCAGTGCTGTTCGGTGCAGTGGTTCGGTCGCGCCTTCGACAACCCCTTCATCATGGAGGCCCTGGGCACCAGCACCCTGATCGCCCTCTGCTCGGCCACGCTGGCGACCGTCTTCGGCACCCTGGCGGTGTTCGGCCTGCAGCGGGTGGGCCCGCGCGTGCGGATGCTCTTCGACGCCCTGACCTACTGCGCCATCATCATTCCCGGCATCGTCATCGGCATCGCCACCCTGATCGCCTTCATCAGCCTGTTCGAGGTGATGAACCCGCTGCTGGACCTGCTGCTGGGCGCCGGCCTGCCACGGCTGCGCATGGGCCTGTTCACCGTGATCGCCGCCCATTCCCTGTTCACCATGGCGCTGGTGATGGTCATAGTCCGCACCCGCGTCGAGGCCCTGGACAAGGCCCTGCTGGAGGCCTCCGCCGACCTCTATGCGCCGCCCCTGGACACCTTCCTGCGGGTCACGCTGCCACAGATCGCCCCGGCCATCCTCGCCGGCTTCCTGCTGGCCTTCACCTTCAGCTTCGACGATTTCATCATCGCCTTCTTCGTCGCCGGCTCCGAAACCACCCTGCCGATCTACATCTTCTCGTCCATCCGCCGGGGCATCACCCCGGAGATCAACGCCATCTCGACGGTGATCATCTGCGTCTCCCTGGCGCTGCTGTTCACCTCCCGCCACCTGCAGAACCGTCGCAGCGGCGCCTGAGCGCCCATGGAGCAGAACCATGCGTGACCAGCTGTACATCAACGGGCAATGGGTCCGTCCCGACCTGGGCGGCTACTTCGACGTGCTGGACCCCAGCAATGGCGACCTGATCCAGCGGGTGCCCGCCGCCACCGAGGAGGACATCGACCACGCCGTGCACGCCGCCCGGCAGGCGTTCAACCGGGGCTGGGGGCAGAGCAGCGGGGCCGAGCGTGGCGACTGGCTGGACGCCCTGGCCAACGAACTGGAAGGCCGCCAGGACGCCCTGGCGGTGCTGGAGGTGCGGGACAACGGCAAGCCGCTGCCGGAAGCCCAGTGGGACATCGCCGATGCCATCGGCTGCTTCCGCTACTACGCCCAGCTGGCGCGTGAGCTGGACGCTCGCCAGGACGAGCCCCTGGCGTTGCCGGACGAGCGCTTCAGCTGCCGCATCCGCTACGAGCCGGTGGGGGTGGCCGGGCAGATCATTCCCTGGAACTACCCCTTGCTGATGGCCGCCTGGAAGGTCGCCCCGGCCCTGGCGGCGGGCGCCACCTGCGTGCTCAAGCCCTCCGAGCTGACCCCGCTGACGGCCCTGGAACTGGCGGGGGCGGCGGAGCGCATCGGCCTGCCTTCGGGGGTGCTCAACGTGGTCACCGGCCTCGGCGGCGAGGCCGGCGGTCCCCTCAGCCAGCACCCGGGCGTGGACAAGCTGGCCTTCACCGGCAGCGTGCCCACGGGGGTGAAGATCATGTCGGCGGCTGCCGCCGACATCAAGAACGTCAGCCTGGAGCTGGGGGGCAAATCCGCCTTCATCGTTTTCGACGACGCCGATGTCGAGGCGGCGGTGGAGTGGATCCTGTTCGGCATCTTCTGGAACCAGGGCCAGGTCTGCAGCGCCACCTCGCGCCT
This sequence comes from Pseudomonas furukawaii, assembly GCF_002355475.1. Taxonomy (NCBI): domain Bacteria; kingdom Pseudomonadati; phylum Pseudomonadota; class Gammaproteobacteria; order Pseudomonadales; family Pseudomonadaceae; genus Metapseudomonas; species Metapseudomonas furukawaii. The sequence continues at coordinate 857,097 of NZ_AP014862.1, forward strand.
GCTGGTGCAGGAGGGCATCGCCGAGCGACTGCTGGAGCGCCTGGTGGAGGAAGCCCGGCGCATCACCATCGGGCCGGGCCTGGAGCGTGGCGTGCTGCTGGGGCCGCTGGTGAGCGCCGGCCAGTTGCAGAAGGTCATGGGCATGATCGAGCAGGGGCGCCAGGACGCGCGCCTGCTCACCGGCGGCAAGCGTCCCGCGCACCTGTCCCACGGCTATTTCGTCGAGCCCACGGTGTTCGACGAGCCCGGCGAGAACAGCCTCATCTGGCGTGAGGAAATCTTCGGTCCGGTGCTCTGCGTGAAGCGCTTCAGGACCGAGGCCGAGGCCCTGCGCATGGCCAACGACAGCCGTTTCGGCCTCGCCGCGGCCGTGATGAGCGCCGACCTCGAACGGGCCGCGCGGGTGGCCAACGGCCTGCGGGCCGGCATCGTCTGGGTCAACTGCTCGCAGCCCACCTTCACCCAGGCGCCCTGGGGCGGGATGAAACAGAGCGGCATAGGTCGCGAGCTGGGCCGCTGGGGCCTGGACAACTACCTGGAAGTGAAACAGGTGACCGAGTACCGCAGCGCCGAGCCCTGGGGCTGGTACCTCTAGGGTGCTGGAGGTACCCGGCCGGCCTCGGCCAGCTGCCGCTTCAGCCGCGCCACCTCGGTCATGTCCTCCACCAGCAGGCACACCCGCTCGGCCTCGCCGCTGGCGGCGGCCAGCGGCAGCAGGGTGATGTTCTGGTACATGAAGTCCTCTTCGCCGGTGATGGGGCGGTAGTTCTCGAAGCGCATCAGGTAAGGGCGCTGTTCCCACAGGCTGAAGGCACGGGTGCCCAGTTGCAGCGCGATGTCGAGCTTGCGCCGGAACCAGCCGCGGTCAATCTCCGGGAACACCTCGAAGAGTTCGCGGCCATGGACCTGGTCGGGTCCCAGGCCCGAGTGGTTCTCCATGAAACTGTTCCACACCTCGATACGGCACTGGCGGTCCAGCACCACCACGCCCACATCCAGGCACTGGACGATGTCCAGCAGCCAGTGGAGTTCCTTGAGGTCGATCTGTGCCGGCATGGTTCAGTCCATCAGGTAGTGGATCTTCTGGGTCAGGCGCGCCACCGAGCTCTCGGTGAAGAGCAGCAGCAGGTCGAAATGCAGCTCCCGGTCCTCGATCTCGTAGCTGATCTCCACCGCCAGGGTCTTGTGCCAGCGGCGGGTGTTCAGGTTGAGCAGGCGCTCGACAGAGCTGTGCTGCCCCAGCAGCCGGGGATGGCTCTGGGAGAAGCGGATATCCAGTTGCTCGGCGAAACCGGCCAGGCAGGCGCCGATGAGGATGCCGGCCAGGTCCAGGAGCATCTCCGCCTGGTCGGTGTCGCCCCGGGGCGTGACATCCATCAGGCGCGCCACCTCGGCGCTCTCGGTGTCATGGAAGAGCAGCAGCGCCTCGCCGGCGATGCCCTCGCCGATGAAGCCCTGGCATACGGCGGACAAGCGCTCGCCGCGCTGGGCGTCGGCCAGGGCCATCTGCAGTTCGCTCACCTCGAACAGGCTCACGTTGGGAATCGGCAGGCGCACGAACACCCCCAGCACCCGGGCCAGCAGCGCCGCGGCGCGGCCCATGGCGACGTTGCTCACCTCGCGCAGGGCGTCGCGGAAGTTGACCTTCAGTTCGGGCAAGGGACCTGGCGTGGCAGGGACGCCGGCCGGGACGGGTGCCAGCAGCCCGAGGCCGAGCAGGGTGGCCCGCAGCTCCTCCGGATCGGCCGGCTTGCGGAGGAAGGCCAGGGCGCCGAGTTCGCGGACCCGGCGCTGGGCCTCGTCCTGGACATCGCCGGAAACCACCACCACCTGGGCCGTCAGGCCTTCGGCACGAAGCTGCGCCAGCACCTGGTAGCCATCCATCACCGGCATGGTCAGGTCCAGCAGGACCACCCGCCCCAGGCCCTGGCGAATGGCGTCGAGGGCTTCCTCGCCGTGGCTGGCCTGGGTGATACGCACGGGCCATTCGGCCGGCAGGGCGCGGATCAGCTGCTTGCGCGCCATCGTCGAGTCGTCGCAGACGAGAAGGGGTATCACGTTGGGGCACCGGAAATGCTGGGCTCAGGCAAGCATAGACGCTGGCCCGGTCGCCGGGGATACGGGCGCGGCGATCAACGGCCCCGCACGGGGTGGCCGGAGGGCGCTCAGCCGCGGTGCGCGGCCAGCCAGTCCAGCGCGCCCCGGCCGGCGACCCGGCCGCTGGCGAAGCAGGCGGTGAGCAGGTAGCCGCCCGTGGGCGCTTCCCAGTCCAGCATCTCGCCGGCGCAGAACACGCCGGGCAGCGCCTGGAGCATCAACCCGGCATCCAGGGCCTCGAAGGTCACGCCGCCGGCGGAGCTGATGGCCTCGTCCAGGGGGCGCGGGCGGACGAGGGTCAGGGGCAGGCGCTTGATCGCCGCCGCCAGGCGGGCGGGATCGAGGAAGTCGTCCTTCGCCGAGAGCTCCCGCAGCAGGCCGGCGCGGGCGCCATCCAGGCCCAGCTGGCTGTGCAGGTGCTTGGCCATGGAGCGGGACCCCCGGGGCCGCGACAGGGCGCGGGTGATCTTTTCCAGGCTCTGGCCCGGCTGCAGGTCAAGGTGCAGGGTGGCGCGCCCGCTGGCGTTGATGCGTTCGCGGATGGCGGAGGACAGGGCGTAGACCAGGCTGCCCTCGATGCCACCGGCGGTGAGGACGAACTCGCCCTGGCGCAGGGGCTCGCCCTCGAGGCCCATGGCCACGGGCTTGATCGGCGCACCGGCGAACTTCTCCTTGAGCAGCGGGCTCCAGGCATCCACTTCGAAGCCGCAGTTGGCCGGCTGCAGCGGGGCGATGGCCACGCCACGGGCTTCCAGCAGGGGCACCCAGGCGCCGTCGGAGCCCAGGCGCGCCCAGCTGCCGCCGCCGAGCGCCAGCACGCAGGCGTCGGCCTTGACCCGGGTTTCACCCTCGGGCCCGGCGATGCGCAGGGCGCCGCTTTCGTCCCAACCCAGCCAGCGGTTCCGGGTGTGGAGGGTGACGCCCTGGTCCTTCAGGCGTTTCAGCCAGGCCCGCAACAGGGGCGCGGCCTTCATGTCGGTGGGGAAGACCCGTCCGGAGGTGCCGACGAAGGTGTCGATGCCCAGCCCATGGATCCAGGCCCGCAGCGCGTCGGCGTCGAAGTCCTCCAGCAGCGTCGCCAGCGCATCCCGGCGCGCCCCGTAGCGGCCCAGGAAGGGAGCCTTGGGCTCCGAGTGGGTGATGTTCATGCCGCCCACGCCGGCCAGCAGGAACTTGCGCCCCACCGAGGGCATGGCGTCATACAGGGCCACCCGCGCGCCGCCCTGGGCCAGGACTTCGGCGGCCATCAGGCCGGCGGGACCGCCGCCGATCACGGCGACGAAAGGGGAGGAGTCATTCATGTGGGCAGGTCGGGCGGGAGTGGCGGAGGGGCGCATTCTACCGGACCGCGAGCCTCTGAAACTCGTTGATTCCATTGTGATGGGGGCTACCCATCGGGCCGCAGGAGCCGGCTTGCCGGCGAATGTCCGGGTGGGTTGCGCCTACAGGCCCAAGTCCTTCCACACCCGTCCGGCGCTGTGATGGAGGATGCCGTGTCGCCGGGCCAGGGCCGCGCGGTCCTTGTCGTAGCCACCGCCTATCAACCCCACCACCGGGATGTCCCGCCCCAGGCAATGGCGCATCACCGTCTCGTCGCGGGCCGCCACGCCGGCATCGGTGAGCTGCAGGTAGCCCAGGGCGTCGTCCTTGTGCACGTCCACGCCGGCGTCGTAGAGGACCAGGTCCGGCTGGTAGAGCGGCAGCAGGTAGTTCAGCGCGTCCTCCACCACCTGCAGGTATTCGGCATCGCCCAGGCCCATGGGCAGCGGGATGTCCCAGTCGCTTTCGGCCTTGCGCGCTGGGAAGTTCTTCTCGCAATGCAGGGAGACGGTGATGGCATCGGGCGTATCGGCCAGGATGCGCGCGGTGCCGTCGCCCTGGTGGACGTCGCAGTCGAAGATCAGCACCCGCTGGACCCGGCCGGTCTCCAGCAGGTAGCGGCTGACCACCGCCAGGTCGTTGAAGATGCAGAAGCCCGCCGCATGGTCGTAATGGGCGTGGTGGGTGCCGCCGGCCAGGTGGCAGGCCAGGCCGTGTTCCAGCGCCAGCTCCGCCGCTCGCAGCGAGCCGCCCACCGCGCGCACGGTGCGGCGGGCCAGGGGCGGACTCCAGGGCAGGCCGAGGCGGCGTTGTTCCTCGCGGCTGAGCTCGCCTTCGGCGAAGCGCCGGATGTAGTCCGGGCAATGGGCCAGGGCCAGGACTTCGGGCGGGCAGATATCCGGCCGGTGCAGGCGCGCGTCGGTGGTCAGGCCGCTGTCCAGGAGATGCCGGTAGAGCAGGCGGAACTTCTCCATGGGGAAGCGGTGCTCCGCCGGGAAAGGCGGGCTGTAGTCGTCGTGGTAGACCAGCGGCAGGAACATCGGGGGCACTCGGCGGAGTTACGGCGGCAGTATGATGGGCCGATCCCGCCGCGCTCAAGAGACCGACAATGCCCTGCCTCGACCTGGAAACCCCACGCCTGCGCCTGCGCACCTGGCGCGACGACGACCTGGCGGCCTTCGCCGCGCTGAATGCCGACCCGGAGGTGATGCGCCACTTCCCTGGTTGCCTCGGTCGCGATGAGAGCGATGCCCTGGCTGCGCGCATCCGTCAGCACATCGAGGACCACGGATTCGGCCAGTGGGTCGTGGAGGACCGGGCCGATGGCGCCTTCGTCGGGGTGCTGTGCCTGCAGAACGTCAACTTCGACGCCCCCTTCACCCCGGCGGTGGAAATCGGCTGGCGTTTCCTGCCCCGCTACTGGGGCCAGGGGCTGGCCTGCGAGGCGGCCCGCGCCGCCCTGGCCTTCGCCTTCGAGCGCTTGCCCCTGGCGGAAGTGGTGGCCTTCACCGTGCCGGCCAACCTGCCGTCCCAGGCGCTGATGGAGCGGCTGGGCATGCAACGGGACGGTGACGGGGACTTCGAGCACCCGCGCCTGCCGGAAGGGCACGCCCTGCGCCCGCATCGGCTCTACCGCCTTGGCCGGGCCCAGTGGGAGGCCCTGCAGTGAGCGACCTCGTGCGCGCCTACCACGCACTCAGCAAGCACCGGCCGGACCGTTTCGCGCCCGGCCCCGGCCAGCTGGACTGGGCCACCCAGCCGGCGCCCTTCCGCCGCTACGCCGGGGCCCGCGCGCTGGAGCTCTGGCATCGCCCGCTGGAGGAGACGCCCGCCTACGACGCGGTGTTCGCGGGGCCGGTGGGCCGTCCGGCGGCGCTGGACCGCGCCAGCCTGTCGCAACTGCTCTACGACAGCCTGGCGATTTCCGCCTGGAAGGAGGCCGGCGGCAGTCGCTGGGCGCTGCGGGTCAACCCGTCCTCCGGCAACCTGCATCCCACCGAGGCCTACCTGCTGCTGCCCGCCGGGGTCGTGGAGGAGGGCGCCTCGCTGGCCCACTACGCGCCGGATATCCACAGCCTCGAAATCCGCGCCGAGCTGCCGTCGCCCCTGGCCGCGCAACTGACGGACGCCCTGCCACCGGGCGGTTTCCTCCTGGGCCTGGCCAGCATTCCCTGGCGCGAGGCCTGGAAGTACGGCGAACGCGCCTACCGCTACTGCCAGCACGACCTGGGCCACGCCTTGGCGGCGCTGGCCATCGCCGCCGCGGCCCTGGGTTGGCAGCTGCGGGTGCTGGAGGGCGTCGCGGAGACGACGCTGGACGGGCTGCTGGGGCTGGACCGGGAAGGCTTCGTCGAGCGCGAGTTCGGCGATCTGCTGCTGTGGATAGGTCCGCCCCAGGCGCGGGAGTTCCCCCTCGCCCCGGCACTTTTGGACGGCATCTCTGCGCTGGAGCTGGCGGGCGTGCCCAATCGGCTGTCCCGGGAGCAACGCCACTGGCCGGAACTGGAGCGCGTCCACGGCCACTGTCGAACCCCGCGCCGGCCCCTGGCCGACTGGGTGGCCCCAGCGGCCCCCGAGGTGCTGGACAACCCCGGCCTGCCCCTGCGACCGCTGCTGCACCGGCGGCGCAGCGCCCAGTCCATGGACGGCCGCAGCGGCATCCAGGCGGAGTTGCTGCTGGCCTGGCTGCGACGCCTGATGCCGGAGCAGTCGCCGGTGCCTTTCGCCAGCCTGGGGGGCACGCAGGTGGACCTGCTGCTGTTCGTCCACCGCGTCCAGGGCCTGGCCCCCGGCCTCTACTGGCTGGCCCGTGGCGCGGCGGCCGACGCCGAGCTGCGCGAGGGCCTGCGGACGGATTTTCTCTGGGAGCGGGTGAGCGGGTCGCTGCCGCTCTATCGCCTGCTGGAGGGCGACGCCCGGGGCCTGGCGGGCTTTCTTTCCTGCGGCCAGGACATCGCCGCCGACGGCTGCGTCGCCCTGGCCATGCTGGCCCGCTTCGACGACGCCCTGGAGCGGGGCGCCTGGGCCTACCCGCAGCTCTACCGGGAGTGCGGGGCGATCGGCCAGGTGCTCTACCTGGAAGCGGAAGCGGCGGGTCTCTCGGGCACCGGTATCGGCTGCTATTTCGACGATTCGGTTCATGAACTGCTGGAAATTGCCGACAGCCGCTGGCAAAGCCTTTACCATTTCACCCTCGGACGGGCGCAGTGGGATGAGCGCCTGACCACGTTGCCAGCCTATCCTGATCTACGAAGACCGCCCCGGCCATGACCCGGGGCGGCTGCCTTGCGGAGGAGTGATTCATGACCCAGGTCCTCGACGAACTGGTCGCCTTGCTGAGCCTTGAATCCATCGAAGAGAACCTGTTCCGGGGCGTCAGCCAGGACCTCGGCTTCCGCCAGCTATTCGGCGGCCAGGTGCTCGGCCAGTCCCTGTCGGCGGCCAGCCAGACGGTGGAATCCGCGCGCCACGTGCATTCCCTCCACGGCTACTTCCTGCGCCCGGGGGACGCCAGCCTGCCGGTGGTCTACTCCGTCGAGCGCGTGCGGGACGGTGGCAGCTTCAGTACTCGCCGGGTCACCGCGATCCAGAAGGGCCAGCAGATCTTCACCTGCAGCGCCTCCTTCCAGCAGGACGAAGGCGGCTTCGAGCACCAGCTCGCCATGCCCGAGGTGCCGGGGCCGGAAAACCTGCCCAGCGAACTGGAGCTGGCGCGCCAGAGCGCCCATCTGCTGTCGGAGCGGGTGCGGGACAAGTTCCTCTGCGCCAAGCCCATCGAGATCCGCCCGGTGACCCTGGAGAACCCCTTCGACCCGCGTCCCGGCGAGCCGGTCAAGTACGTCTGGTTCCGCGCCGACGGCAGCCTCCCGGACATCCCCGCGATCCACAAGTACATCCTTGCCTACGCCTCGGACTTCGGCCTGCTGACCACCTCGATGCTGCCCCACGGCGTCTCGGTGTGGCAGAAGTTCATGCAGGTGGCCAGCCTCGACCACGCGCTCTGGTTCCACCGCGACCTGCGGGCGGACGACTGGCTGCTCTACGCCATGGACAGCCCCTGGGCCGGCAATTCCCGTGGATTCTCCCGGGGCAGCATCTTCAACCGCGCCGGCCAGCTGGTGGCCTCGGTGGCCCAGGAGGGCCTGACCCGGCTGCGCGAGGACTGGAAGTAACGGCCGGATCGGGTAGGCTCGGGCGCTCGACTCGGTTGGAGATTCACCATGAGCCTGGCGCAGTATCGCCACTGGGTGTTCGACATGGACGGCACCCTCACCCTCGCGGTCCATGATTTCGACGCCATCCGCGTGGCCCTGGACATTCCCCCGGAGGACGACATCCTCCATCACCTGGCGGCGCTTCCCGAGGCCGAGGCCGCGGCCAAGCACGCCTGGTTGCTGGAACACGAGCGCGAGCTGGCCCGCAACGCCCGACCCGCGCCCGGCGCCATCGAGCTGGTGCGCGACCTGCATGGGCGCGGCTGCCGACTGGGCATCCTCACCCGCAACGCCCACGAGCTGGCCCTGCTGACCCTCTCGGCCATCGGCCTCGACGGCTGTTTCGCCACCGAGGACATCCTCGGCCGTGGCGAAGCCCCGCCCAAACCCCATCCCGGCGGCCTGCTGCATCTGGCCGAGCGCTGGCAGGTCACGCCCCGCGAACTGGTGATGGTGGGCGACTACCGCTTCGACCTCGACTGCGGCCGCGCGGCGGGCGCCGGCACCGTGCTGGTGAACCTGCCGGAGAATCCCTGGCCGGAGCTGACGGACTGGTTCGTGCGGGATTGTGGGGAGTTGCTGGGCATCGTCCGGAGCCGTGATGGTGCGCCGAACGCTGATCCTGGCGCCCTCTCCCGCTAGCGAGAAGGGAAGATAAGCAAGGAGGCTCCGTGAACCTGAAACGCTATGCGCGTGAATTGCGCAGCAACATGACCGACGCCGAGCGCCATCTTTGGTATCACCTGCGAGGGCACAGGCTCCACGGTTTGAAGTTCAAGCGGCAGAAGCCCATTGGGCGCTACATCGTCGACTTCGTCTGCATCGAGCATCGCTTGGTCATCGAGTTGGACGGCGGCCAGCATCTTGAACAGCCGGAAAGGGACTTCGAGCGTGATGAGTGGCTGGTCGCGCAGGGCTTCAGGGTGTTGCGCTTCTGGAACCATGACGTGCTGGGCGAGACGGACACAGTGCTTGAGGTGATCTGGCGTGCGGTGTTCACGCCGGGTTGACCCTCTCCCCAGCCCTCTCCCACAGGTGGGAGAGGGGGTGGTTCGTGCCTGGAAAAATGCCTAGCCGAGCCCCGATGCTGGCCCCCTCTCCCGCTGGCGGGAGAGGGCGGGGGGAGAGGGGTGAGCCCTACAGCCGCCCCGCCGAAAAGGTATCGCAGCGCCCCACCTGACCCTTCTCGAACCCCACCTTGAACCAGCGCACGCGCTGGGCCGAAGTGCCGTGGGTGAAGGAGTCGGGTACCACCTGGCCCTGGGACTGGCGTTGCAGGCGGTCGTCGCCGATGGCGTTGGCGGCGTTCAGGGCTTCCTCCAGGTCGCCGGGTTCCAGCCAGTTCAGGCGTTGCTGGGCGTGGTAGGCCCAGACGCCGGCGAGGCAGTCGGCCTGGAGCTCCTGGCGCACCAGCAGACCATCGGCGCCTTCCACCGGTTCGCCGCGCTGGCGGGCGGCGTTGACCTTGGCGGAGACGCCCAGCAGGGTCTGCACGTGGTGGCCCACTTCATGGGCGATCACGTAGGCCTGGGCGAAGTCGCCCGCGGCCTTGAAGCGGCTGGCCATTTCCTCGAAGAAGTCCAGGTCCAGGTACAGCTTGCGGTCGCCCGGGCAGTAGAAGGGGCCCACCGCCGAGGAGGCGAAGCCGCAGGCCGACTGCACGCCGCCATTGAAGAGCACCAGCTTCGGGTCGTCGTACTGGCGGCCGGCGGCCTGGAAGATGGCGCGCCAGGTGTCTTCGGTATCGCCGAGGATGGCGCTGACGAACTCCCGTTCCTCCGGCGTCCCGGTGGGCATGGCCGATTGTTGCTGGGGATGGATGGACGCGCCTTGCTGGGTGATTTCGCCGAGGATCTGCAGCGGGTCCTCGCCCATCAGCAGGGCCACCACCACCACGATGGCGATGCCGCCAAGGCCGAGGCCCTTGCCGCCGCCCAGGCGCATGCCGCGTCCGCCCGTGCCTCCGGCGTCTTCCACGTTCTCGCTGCGACGGGCCCGTTGCCAGCGCATGATCCCTCTCCCATTCCGGCTGCGTGACTCTTGAGTGTTGACGCTGGCGAACGCCGCCGCCAGCCCGGTCGTCAGCCGAGGCTCTCCGGGGGCGGCAGCAGGCGTGCCTGGGCCAGCAACTGGACACCGCCACCCACCCGCACATGGCCGTCGGCGTCGACCCGGACATCCAGGCGGCTGGGGCGGCCGAGGAAGCGCCCCTGGGTCAGGGCGAAGCGCTCTTCCGGCGCCTCCAGGCCACGTGCCACGCGCCAGGCCGCAACCGGACCGGCGGCGCTGCCGGTGGCGATATCTTCCACCACGCCCAGCGGGTCCCAGGTGCGGCCCTCCCGGGCGTCCACGTCCATGAGGAAGACGAAGGCGGCACCGATGGCGGCGAGGGCGGCGTCCAGGGACTCCCGCTGGCGGGCCTCGGCCAGGCCCCGGGCGGTCACCGGCAGCAGCAGGTAGGGCAGGCCGGTGCTGACCACCTGGGCCGGATGGCGGGGGTCAGGCTCGCTGCCGAAGGCGGCGGCGAAGGCGTTGGCCCGGGCGGTGTCCAGCACCTGACCGAACGCCGCCACGCCCTGGTCCATCTCGGCGTAGAAGCCGGCGCCGTCGCGGCGGGTGTCGATACGCACCTGCTTCTCCGGCAGCTCCAGGCGCCAGCTGGCTTCCTCGGCCCTGGCGTGGAGGTGGTGGAGCAGGGCGGCGGCGCCGAGGATCGGGTGGCCGGCGAAGGGCAGTTCCTCCTCCACGGTGAACACGCGGGCCGTGAAGGCGTCGGGGCTGTCCAGGGGGGTGAGGAAGATGGATTCGAACTGCCTCAGTTCGCGGGTCAGCTCCTGCATGGCCGCGGCGGAGAGGCCGCGGCTGTCGGGAAAGACGGCCAGGCCATTGCCGGCCAGGACCCGTTCGGCGAAGACGTCGACTTGCCAGTATTCCATTTCAGGCTCCGAGGGGATGTCAGCGCGCAGGATACTCGCTCAGCACGGACTCCCGTCCATCCCGCGCCACGCCGATCACCTGGTAGGCGTCCACCCGGTCGCCCATCTCCATGCCGGGGGAGCCCACCGGCATCCCGGGAACGGCGGCACCCAGGAGGTCGGGACGCTCCCGCAGCCTGAGTACGTCGCTGGCAGGCACATGGCCCTCGACGAACTTTCCGTCCACCACGCCGGTGTGGCAGGAACCCAGGCTGTGGGGGACGCCGAGGCGGGTCTTGACCGCGGCCATGTCGGGTTCGACATGGTCACGCACCTGGATGCCGTTGTCCCGCAGGTGGCTGATCCAGGCCTTGCAGCAGCCGCAGTTGGGGTCGCGGTAGACGTCCATGGTGACGGGCTCGGCGGCCTGGGCGAGGCCGGCGAGCAGGGTGGTGAGCAGTAGCAGGGAACGCATGGGGGATCTCCTTTCGGCCGGGCCGGCCGGAAAAGCGGCAGGATAACGCCGCCTCCCGCAGGGCCCAAGCGTTGCGCTGTTTCAGACTGTTCCCGGTCCACCTATGCTTTCAGGCGGCGTCCGCTTCCGAGGTGTACCCATGCTCTTCACCCGCATCCTGCTGGGCCTGCAGGCCCTGATCCTGGCCCTGTTCGGCCTGGCCTACTTCATCCGTCCGGAGCAGATGGCGAGCCTCAGTGGGATGCTGCTGATGGACCCGGCCGCGGTCACCGACGTGCGCGCCTACTACGGCTGCCTGCAACTGGGGATCGCCGCCTTCCTGGTGCTGGCGCAACTGCGCCTGCACCTGGCCCGCGCGGCCCTGGACCTGCTGGTGCTGGTCTACATCGCCCTGGCCCTGGGGCGGGTCAGCGGGCTCTGGCTGGACGGCAGCCTGGGGCAGACCTTCAACCTCTACGCGCTGCTGTTCGAGGTGGTGTCCGCCGGGTTGGCCTTTGCCGCCCTGCGCAAGCTGGACGGCGGCTAGCCCCTGGCGAACTCGCTGCCATTCGCCGGCGAGGGCGGGCCTTGCGTAGGAGCGAGCTTGCTCGCGAAGGGGACCGTGCGATTCGCCGGCGAGCCGGCTCCTACGAGAGCGGGCTTGCCCGCGAAGAGCCGGGGCAGCCCGGGGACGGGCGTCAGCGCCGCTCCAGCAGCACGCCCGCTTCCATGTGGTGGGTGTAGGGGAACTGGTCGAACAGGGCGCAGCGGCTGATGCGGTGGGTGTCGTTCAGTTGCTGGATGTTCGCCGCCAGGGTCTCCGGGTTGCAGGAGATGTAGAGGATGCGGTCGAAGCGCCGGGTCAGCTCGCAGGTGTCCGGGTCCATGCCGGCGCGGGGCGGGTCGACGAACACGGTGCCGAAGTCGTAGCTGGCCAGGTCCACCTCGGCGAGGCGGCGGAAGGGCCGCACGCCGTTCAGCGCCTCGGTCAGTTCCTCGGCGGAGAGGCGCACCAGGGTCACGTTGTCCACGCCGTTGTCGGCGAGGTTGGCCAGGGCGGCGTTGACCGAGGTCTTGCTGATCTCTGTGGCCAGCACCTTGCGGACGCGGGTGGCCAGCGGCAGGGTGAAGTTGCCGTTGCCGCAATACAGCTCGAGCAGGTCGTCGTTCCGCTCCCCCAGGGCCTCGAAGGCCCAGGCCAGCATCTTCTGGCAGACCTCGCCGTTGGGCTGGGTGAAGGCGCCTTCCGGCTGGCGATAGCGGAAGCTGCGGCCGGCGACGGTCAGCACCTCTTCCACATGGTCGCGGCCGATGACGATGCGCTTGCCCCGGGAGCGGCCCACCAGGCTCACGCCCAGGTCGGCGGCGAGCTTCTCGGCCTCCGCCTGCCAGGCTTCGTCCAGCGGGCGGTGGTAGCAGAGGGTGATCAGCGCGTCGCCGGAGAGCGTGGTGAGGAACTCCACCTGGAACAGCTTGAAGGACAGCACCTGGCTCGCCTGCCAGCCGGCTTTAAGGCGCGGCATCAGTTCGTTGATGCGGCGGCTGGCGATGGGGAAGTCCTCGATCAGCACCGGGGTGAACTTGTCGCCGGCCTCGAACATCGCATAGTGGCGCTGCTCGCCGCCGGTCTCGCGCCAGAGGCGGAATTCGGTGCGCAGGCGGTAGTGCTCGCGGGGGGAGTCGAAGACCGTCGGCTCCGGGGCGTCGAAGGGGGCCAGGAGCGCCCGGAGGCGCTCGGTCTTGTCGGCGAGCTGGGCGTCGTAGGTGGTCGGATCGAACTGCGGTCGGCTCATCAGTGGAAGAACCCCATCTTGATGACGAAGAGCACCGCGAGGATCACCAGCGCCGGGCTCAGCTCCTTGTAGCGGCCGGCGAGGGTCTTGATGGCGGCCCAGGCGATGAAGCCGAAGGCGATGCCGTCGGCGATGGAGTAGGTGAAGGGCATCGCCAGGGTGGTGATCAGCACGGGGGCGGCGGTGGTCAGGTCGTTCCAGTCTATTTCAGCCAGGCCGGAGGCCATCAGCACGGCGACGAAGAACAGCGCCGGGGCGGTGGCGAAGGCCGGCACGCTGCCGGCCAGCGGGGAGAGGAACAGGGCCAGCAGGAAGAGCGCGGCCACGGTCAGGGCGGTGAGGCCGGTGCGGCCACCGGCGCTGACGCCGGCGGCGGACTCGATGTAGCTGGTGGTGGTGGAGGTGCCCAGCAGGGAACCGCCCATGGCGGCGGTGGAGTCGGCGATCAGCGCACGGCCCATCTTCGGCATGTAGCCATCGGCGCGCATCAGGCCGGCCTTCTTGGCCACCGCGATGAGGGTGCCGGAGTTGTCGAACAGGTCGACGAAGAGGAAGGCGAAGATCACGCTCACCAGGCCGATTTCCAGCGCGCCCTTGATGTCCAGCTGGAGGAAGGTGGGCGCCAGGGATGGCGGCATGGAAACGATCCCGCCGAACTGGGAGACGCCCAGGGCGATGCCGAGGATGGTCACCGCGAGGATGCCGATCAGCACCGCGCCGGTCACCTTGCGGGCCTCCAGGGCGACGATGAGGAAGAAGCCGAGCACGGCGAGGATGGGCTCGGGACGGGTCAGGTCGCCGACGGTGAGCATGGTCACCGGGTGCGCCGCGACGATGCCGGCCTTCTGCAGGGCGATCAGGCCGAGGAACAGGCCGATGCCGGCGGCGATGGCCGAGCGCAGCTCCAGCGGGATGCTGTTGATGATCCATTCGCGGATCTTGAACACCGACAGCACGAAGAACATGCAGGCCGAGAGGAACACCGCGCCCAGGGCCACCTGCCAGGTGTGGCCCATCTGCAGCACCACGGTGTAGGTGAAGAAGGCGTTCAGGCCCATGCCGGGGGCGAGGGCGATGGGGTAGTTGGCGATCAGCGCCATGGTGGCCGAGCCGATGGCGGCGGCCAGGCAGGTGGCGACGAAGATGGCGCCCTTGTCCATGCCGGTTTCACCGAGGATGGCCGGGTTGACGAAGAGGATGTAGGCCATCGTCAGGAAGGTCGTCAGACCCGCCAGTAGCTCGGTGCGCACGTTGGTGTCGTGCGCCTTGAGTTGGAACAGCTTTTCCAGCATGTGAAGGCTCCCCGTGACGCACGGCGTCGTTGTCATGTCAGCTGGCCGAAAGCAAAGCACAAATGCACGGCGCACGCGGGCGCCATGGCGTTTTCTCTGCCAGTCTGAAAAAAGGCGCGCATCATACCAGTTCGCTTTTCGGCGGTGAATTTATGACCGGGCGGACAACTTAGGTTCCAGGACCATGAGGAAGGACAGCATGCATACCCCACCCCAACTCCATGCCCTGCTGGCGGTCGCCGAGGGCGTCGAAGACCTGGAAACCGTGACCCTGCTCGATGTGTTGCGCCGGGCCGAGGTGAATACCGTCGTGGCCAGCATCGAGAACCGGCGGATGATCACCCTGGCACGGGGTACCCGCCTCACGGCCGACGCCATGCTGCTGGATGTGCTGGCCCAGGATTTCGACCTGATCGTCCTGCCCGGCGGCATGCCCGGCGCCCAGCGCCTGGGGCAGCACGAGCCCCTGGGCGAGATGCTGCGGGACCACGCCCGGGCGGGCCGGCTGTTCGCCGCCATCTGCGCCGCGCCGGCCATGGCCCTGCAGCCCTTCGGCCTGCTGCGCCAGCGGCGCATGACCTGCTACCCGGCCTTCAGCGATCGCTTGTCCGGCTGCACCTTCGTCGACCAGCCGGTGGTCGTGGACGGCAACTGCGTCACCGCCCAGGGCCCCGGCAATGCCCTGGCCTTCGCCCTGACCCTGGTGGAAAAGCTGTGCGGCAAGGCCAGGCGCAATGAAGTCGCCCGGGCGATGCTGGTGGAGTGAGGGGCCGGTGATCCAGGGCTGTTGGGGTGGGCCCGGCAAGGTTGAACGTGACGGGCACCGAGCTTCCGCCCGCCTCCCCCCGCCCTCTCCCGGGGGGAGCCCGTAGCCCGGATTTCCCAGCCTGCTCCTCGCGAAGGGCCTCAGTGCAATCGGTCGCGCCTGGCCAGGGTCGGGAACAGCTTTATCCACAGCCCGGTCACCAGCAGGGTGCCGACGCCGCCCATCACCACCGCCGGCACGGTGCCGAACCAGGCGGCGGTGACGCCGGACTCGAACTCGCCCAACTGGTTGGAGGCGCCGATGAACAGCCCGTTCACCGCGCTGACCCGGCCGCGCATCTCGTCCGGGGTGTGCAACTGCACGAAGGCGCCACGGATGACCATGCTGATCATGTCCGCCGCGCCCAGCACGGCCAGCACCGCCAGGGAGAACCAGAAGGAGGTGGACAGGCCGAAGGCGATGGTCGCCACGCCGAACACCCCGACGGCGGTGAACATGATGCGGCCGACATTGCGCTCGATGGGGAAGCGCGCCAGCCAGAAGGACATCAGCAGCGCACCGACCGCCGGTGCCGAGCGCAGCAGGCCGAGGCCCCAGGGCCCGGTGAGCAGGATGTCCTTGGCGAAGACCGGGAGCAGGGCGGTGGCGCCCCCCAGCAGCACGGCGAACAGGTCCAGGGAGATGGCGCCGAGGATATCCGGGCGGCTGCGGATGAAGCGGATGCCCGCCAGCAGGGAGTCGAGGCTGGCGCGCTGCCCCTGGCTGCGTTGCTGGTTGCTGGACAGGCTCAGCATCAGTACGCAGGCGAGGACATAGAGGATCAGGGTCGGCCCGTAGACCCAGGTGCTGCCGAAGGCGTAGAGCAGGCCACCGAGGGCCGGCGCGACGATGGTGGCGGCCTGCATGGCGGAGGCGGAGGCGGCCACGGCGCGGGGGAACAGCGCCGGCGGAACGATGTTCGGCAGCAGCGCCTGGGTCGCCGGCATCTCGAAGGCGCGGGCGGCGCCGAAGAGGAAGGCCATGGCGAAGATCAGTTCGCGGCTCGCCGAGCCGGTGGCGGCGGCGTAGACCAGCACGCCCGCCACCAGGGCCTGAAGCACCTGGCAGGTGGCGGCGACCCGGCGCCGGTCGAAGCGGTCGGCCACATGGCCGGTGTGGAGCATGAAGAGGACCCGGGGCAGGAATTCCACCAGGCCCACCAGGCCCAGGTCGAGGACGTTCCCGGTCAGTTCGTAGATGTGCCAGCCGATGGCGACGGTGATCATCTGGAAGCCGCTGGCGGTGCAGACCCGGGCCAGCCAGAAGGCCAGGAAGGGGCGGTGGTGGCGTAGGAGGATGTCCGTGGACATGGAAGAAACTGCTTAGGCTGCTATCGATGCGGCAGCCTAGCATGCCCGCCGAAATATTCGGTTGCATCTGGCGAACAGAGCGTTCGATCAGCGGCTGTAGTGCTGATGCCGACGGCTATATCTGCGGTGTCAGTAGGAAGTTTCCGATAAGCGATGCAGGGAAACTGACTTTCAAGTCAATTTCTTCTTGTGTGTCGCCTGCCTTTCATTAAAATCTGACCTCCTAGTTAGCTTCTTCCCTCCACTACGCTTGTAGCGGTCCCTGTCGAACAGCGGGGCCGGGAATCCTTCGCGACCATGAAATGGGGCCCGAACTCCCCGGGCCTTAGAGGAACGGGCATGTCCACTCCTGAACTATCCCGCCGCGCCTTCCTGCAAGGCAGCGTCGTCGCCGGCATCGGCATCACCCTCGCGCCCCTGGGCAGCAAGGCATTCGCCGCGCTCTTCGAAGAGCAGGTCACCCGCACCCCCGAGCCCTGGTACACCCCCGGCGGCCAGGCGCGCGGGCGGATCGACGGAGTCAGCAAGGTCTGCGGCGGCAAGGTCTTCGCCCGTGACATCCGCGCCAAGGACATGCCCGGCTGGCCGCAGCAGCAAGGTCATGCGCTCTTGCTCAAGGCAACCCGCGCCGACCACCTCTACGTCGGCCTCGACCTGTCGATGCTGGGCGACGAGCTCAAGCCCGACCGCCTGGTGACCGCCGAGGACCTGGCCCGCGACGGCATCGCCTTCCCCGAAGGCCACAGCCCCGATCCCTTCCTGCCGGAAGGCCAGGTGCCGATGTTCATCGGCCACCCGGTGGCGCTGCTGATCTGGAAGGACTTCGACCGCTTCCGCCGGGCGAAGAACCTCCTCAAGTTCAATGAAAAGGTGGTGCGCTACGGCGCCAGGGCCGAGCTGTACCAGCGCGATCCCTACGGCAGCTTCCGCTTCGTCCGCGTGGGCGGCGCCACGCCCTTCGAGCCGGACACCTTCTCCAGCCTGAAGGACAGCATGCTCTTCCCGCTGATCCGCGAGCGGAAACCCGCCTGGGGCGCGGGCAACCCGGCCGGCGACCTCACCGCCCAGGGGCTCTACCACGCCGAGCAGATGCAGGCGGCGCTGGCCAGCCCGCCCGAGGGCTGGATGGTCTTCGACGAGCGCTACCGGACCCAGTCCATCGAGCCGGCGGCCCTCGAGGCCGACAACGGCAACGGCTGGTACGACCCGGCCAGCGGCACCCTGCACTTCGTGGTGGCCACCCAGTGCCCCTTCGAGGTGGCCGAGCAGACCGCGCACATGCTGGCGCCGTCGCGCTTCAAGGTGCGCACGCTGAACCTGCACCCGGGCTACACCGTCGGCTACGGCTCCAAGGACAACAATATCTTCGTCTTCTATGCGGCCCTGGCCGCGATGTACGGCGACGGCGTGCCGGTGCGCCTGGCCAACGACCGCTACGAGCAGTTCCAGAGCGGCATCAAGCGCCACCCCTTCGACATGCACTACCAGCTGGCGGTGAAGAAGGACGACCTGTCGTTCCAGATCTTCCGCGCGCACATGGACGTCGACGGCGGCGGCCGCATCAACTACAGCCCCTCGGTGGCGGCGGTGGGGGCCACCGCGGCCCAGTCCATCTACTACCTGCCCAGGAGCGACCTGGCCGCCACCGCCTACCACTCCCGGGGCGTCGAGGCCGGTTCCATGCGCGGCTACGGCACCCTGCAGACCATGGCGGCCACCGAGATGATGGTGGACGAGGTGGCCCAGCGCCTGGGCGTCGACGCCATCGAGCTGCGCCGCCGGAACGTCTTCAAGTCCGGCATGAAGAACACCCAGGGCGCGATTCCGGCCGGCGCCCTGCGCCTCGACGAGATCCTCGACAAGGCCGCCCAGCACGAGATCTGGAAGAACCGCGACGCCCGCAAGCGCGAGGAGGAGGCCAAGGACCCGGACCACTGGTACGGCGTCGGCTTCGCCATCTGCCAGAAGGACTTCGGCACCGGCTCCGAGGCGCCCATGGCCAGCCTGGAGTTCACCGCCGAAGGGCGCATCAGCCTGCGCCAGATCGCCATCGACATGGGCACCGGCATGGCCACCTCCCAGGCGCTGCTGGTGGCGGATTACCTGGGGCGTCCGGCCGACGACATCCGCACCGGCGTCACCGAGTGGGCGGAGCTGGGCCTGACCACCAGCGGCAACCCCTACCTCATCAGCCAGGACGAGCAGGACGCCGCCCTGAAGAACCCGCGCTGGGTCGGCAAGCTCGCCTCGCCGTCCTCGGCCACCAACTCCTCCTACTACACCGGCCACGGCACCCGCGAGGCCGCGCGCGTCCTCTTCAACCACGGCCTGTGGCCGGCGGCCCTGGCCATCTGGGGCCGGGGAGAATACGGCGGCATGGCCAACCCCTACGTGGTGCGCCGCGAGGACGCCCACTGGGTGGAGGGCAAGCTCACCGCCAACGGCCTGCCGCCTATCCCCTTCGAGCTGCTGGCGCACAAGGCCCACGAACTGGGCCTGGTCACCGGCGTCAGCGTCCACGGCTTCAACCGCTGGGCCTGGGCCGAGGCGGAGTTCGAGATCAATGGCAACCGCGACACCCTGCCCCTGGATGCGCTGGCGGTGAAGTACGGCGCCGGCGCCCCCCGGGAGAAGCAGGCGCTGATGAGCCACCACGGCTTCCACCTGCTGGACCGCACCCGCGTGAAGTACCCGCCGACCCAGCTGAACAACGCCATGGTCACCTACTACAGCCCGGTCGCCACCCTGGTGGAACTGAAGGTGAACAAGGGCAGCTTCGAGGCGCGGGTGATCAACCATCACTCCTGGCTGGAGTGCGGCCGGGTGATAGTGCCCGAGCTGGTGCTCGGCCAGCTGGAAGGCGGCATCGCCATGGGCATCGGCCATGCGTTGACCGAGGAGATGCCCCTGTACGAAGGCGGGCCGGGCGACGGCACCTGGAACTTCAACCGCTACGTGCTGCCTCGCGCCAAGGACTGCGCCGTCTGGAACCAGAGCGCCGAGATCCTGCCGCCGCTGTCCCCCAGCGATCCGGCCAAGGGCATCGCCGAGGTGGTGATGATCCCCGTGGTCGGCGCCATCGCCAACGCCCTGGCCCACGCCACCGGCAAGCGCCTGCGTGACCTTCCTCTGACCCCGGCCCGCATCAAGGAGGCCCTCCATGGCTAAGCGCGCCCTCAGCATGACCCTCAACGGCCAGGCGGTCGGTCCCTTCACGGTGGACGACGACCTGATGATGATCGACTTCCTTCACGAGCACCTGAACCTCACCGGTTCGCGCCTGGGCTGCGGCCAGGGCGTGTGCCACGCCTGCGTGGCCATCCTCGACAAGCCGGACGGCACCAGCGAGGAGATCCGCACCTGCATCACCGGCGCGCACTTCTTCGACGGCAAGAAGGTCCGCACCATCGAAGGCCACGCCCAGCGCAACGACAAGGGCGAGGTCAGCGAGCTGAACCCCATCCAGCAGAAGTTCGTCGACCACTTCGCCTTCCAGTGCAGCTACTGCACCCCCGGCTACGTCAATGCCGCCACGGTGCTGGTGGAGAAGCTCCAGCGCCAGCCGGTCAAGCGCAGCGAGCTGGAAGGGGAGATCGAGAACGCCCTGGGCAAGCACATCTGCCGCTGCACCGGCTATGTGCGCTACTACAAGGCCGCCCGCGACGTGGTCGAAGGCCTCGGCCTGGTCAGGGAGGGTTGAGGATGCGCGCGCTACTGCTGGCGGCCCTGCTGCTGCCCCTGGCCGCCCAGGCCGCCGAACCCGCCGACAAGGCCCTGATCGAACGCGGCAAATACCTGGCCCGCGCCGCCGACTGCGTCGCCTGCCACAGCGTCGAAGGGGGCGCCGAGTACGCCGGCGGCCTGCCGCTGGTGTCGCCGTTCGGCACCATCTACGGCACCAACATCACCCCGGACAAGGAACACGGCATCGGCCACTACAGCGCCGACGACTTCTACAAGGCGGTGACCCAGGGCGAGCGCCCCGACGGCGCCAAGCTCTACCCGGCCATGCCCTATACCTCCTACCACCTGCTCACCCGTGAGGACTCCGACGCCCTCTACGCCTACCTGATGAGCCTGGATCCGGTGGCCAAGCCGAGCCCGAAGACCGACCTGGCCTTCCCCTTCAACCTGCGTTTCGGCATGGCCTTCTGGAACCTGCTCTACAAGAACCGCGTGCAACTGCAGCCGGCCGACGGCAAGGGCGAGGAGTGGCAGCGCGGCCAGTACCTGGTGGAAGTGCTCGGCCATTGCGGCGAGTGCCACACCCCGCGCAACGCCCTCGGCGCCCTGCAGCAGGACCGGCGCATGAGCGGCGGCGTCATCCTCGGCTACGAGGCGCCCAGCCTGCTGGCCCAGGACCTGGCCGAGCGCGGCTGGATCAAGGACGACCTGGCCACCTTCCTCAAGCACGGCGTCAGCGCCCAGGGCTCGGTGTTCAACGAGATGTACCCGGTGCTGCACCACAGCACCCAGTACCTGCCCCTGGACGACCACCGCGCCATGGCCACCTACCTGCTGGGCGAACAGCCGCCGGCGCCGCGCAAGATCGCCGCGGTCGGCCTGGACCGGCTGGGTGAAAGCGCCGCCCGTGGCCGCCAGGACTACCTCAATGTCTGCGCCGGTTGCCACGGCGCCGAAGGCGAGGGCGTGCCCCACGTCGCGGTGGCCATGAACGGCAACACCACCCTGCGCCTGGCGGACACCCGCAACCTGCTCCGGGTGATCGACGACGGCATCCGCGAGCAGCAGTTCACCGGCTTCGAAAGGATGGCGCCGATGCCCGGCTTCAGGGATAAACTCGACGACGGCCAGATGCGTGACCTGCTCAACTACCTGCGACAGACCTGGGGCGGCCTCGATGACGAGGTGGCGCCGGAGCGGGTGAGCGAGTTGCGGGCCGAAGTCCATTCCCACTGACGGTCTCTCCCATGCAACACCTCGATCTGCTGGTCGTCCGCAAGGCCCTGGAATGGTTGGCTTCCGGCCGCCGTGTCTGGCTCTGCACCGTACTCTCCACCTACGGCTCGGCGCCCCGCGCGCCGGGCTCCCTGCTGGCGGCCACCGCCGACGGGCACTGGATCGGCTCGCTGTCGGGCGGCTGCGTGGAGGACGACTTCCTCGAACGCCTCGCGGCCGGCGCCTTCGGCCAGCCGGTGCAGGTGGTGCGCTACGGCGACGGCAGCGACACCCGGTCCGCCATCCGCCTGCCCTGTGGCGGCATCCTCGACGTGCTGGTGGAAAACCTGCCGGCGGACTGCGACACCCAGGCCCACCTGCGGGAGCTGGAAAGCGCCCTGGCGGGGCGCCGCCGGTTGCTCCGCGAGGTGTCCCTGGCCGATGGCGCCCGGCGGCTGCTGCCGGACCGCGAGCACGGCCCCCGGGTCGAGCGGGAAGCCGAACGGGTGCTGCTGCGGGTGGGCGCCGCCCAGCGCCTGCTGCTGGCGGGCTACTCCACGGTGGCCCAGGTCTGCGCCGAATTCGGCGTCAGCCTCGGCTTCGAGGTGGTGCTCTGCGACCCGCGCGACGAGGCGCTGCAGGGCGTCGAGTTGCCGGGAGTCGAAATCCGCCGCGAACTGCCCTCGGAGTACATCCGCCTGGGCGGCTGCCACGCCGACACGGCCGTGGTGGCGCTGACCCATGATCCGAAGATCGACGACCTGGCGATGATCGAGGCGGTGCGCACCGAGGCCTTCTACATCGGCGTGATGGGCTCCATGGTCACCAGTGCCAAGCGCAAGGAACGCCTGCGCCGGGTGGGGGGCCTGTCGGAGGCGGAGCTTGCCCGCGTCATCGCCCCCATCGGCCTCAACCTGGGCAGCAAGACCCCCGCCGAGATCGCCCTGGCGGTGATGGCGGATGTCCTGCGGGTGCGCAGCGGCATCGCCCGTGAGCGGGTGTGAGCGGGCAGGGTGCGTGACCGAGCCCTTGGCCCGGAAGCATCCGGGGATTCCAGCGACACCCTTGCGATTCCGGAGATGAGCCCATGACCCAGGTCGTTGCCCTGATGCTCGCCGCCGGCTTCGGCCGTCGCTTCGGCAGCGACAAGCGCCGGGCCGTCCTGGCCGATGGCCGTACCCTGCTGGCGGCCAGCCTGGAGCGGGCGCGGGCGGTGTTCGAGGAGGTGCTCCTGGTGCTGCGTGCCGACGACGATCCGGCGGCCCTGGGCCTGCCGGCGGACAGCGTCATCGTCCGCTGCGTGGATGCGGAACAGGGCATGGGCCACAGCCTGGCGGCCGGGGCGCGGTGCCTCGACGGCCATCCGGCGGCGGCCTGCGCCGTGCTGCTGGGGGACATGCCCTGGATCGCCGACGCCAGCCTCCGGGCCCTGGTGGACAAGGCCGCACCGGGACGCATCGTCTTTCCCCTGTACCGGGGGGAACGGGGCCACCCGGTGCTGTTCGGCCGCGACTTCTGGCCGGAGCTCCAGCGGCTCACCGGCGACGAAGGGGCGCGCAAGGTCCTGCGTGCCCATCCCGCCGCCTGGACGGCCGTCGAGGTCGATGACCCGGGCGTGCTGGGCGATGTGGACAGCCCCGCGGCCCTTGGCGGCGAGCGCTAGGGCGAGTGCCCAGGACTGCGGCGAGCCGCCGCGCGACAACCTGCCGCGCGGCAACGAACCACAGATTCCGTGCCCCTTGAAACGGCTAATCTCTGGTTGCATTGATCCGCATCAATATCCTGGTCGCGGATCTGTGAGGCGCCGTTCCGGGCCGCCTCCGCCGCAATCGATCCTATAAGAACCACTCGCTTGGCCCGACTCCAGCAGCCCTGGAGCGACGCTGGACCCGTGCCCGACTCAACCTGATTCAGAGGATTCGCCATGTTCGGTTTGGAGGCTCTCGATCTCGCCCGAATGCAGTTCGCCTTCACGGTCTCCTTCCACATCATCTTCCCGGCCATCACCATCGGCCTGGCGAGCTACCTCGCCGTGCTGGAGGGCCTGTGGCTGAAGACGCGGGAGGAGGTGTACCGCGACCTGTACCACTTCTGGTCGAAGATCTTCGCCGTCAACTTCGGCATGGGCGTGGTGTCCGGCCTGGTGATGGCCTACCAGTTCGGCACCAACTGGAGCGCCTTCTCCGACTTCGCCGGCTCCGTCACCGGGCCGCTGCTGACCTACGAGGTGCTCACCGCGTTCTTCCTCGAGGCGGGCTTTCTCGGCGTGATGCTGTTCGGCTGGAACCGCGTCGGCCCCGGCCTGCACTTCTTCTCCACGGTGATGGTGGCCATCGGCACGCTGATCTCCACCTTCTGGATCCTCGCCTCCAACAGCTGGATGCAGACGCCCCAGGGCTTCGAGATCATCGACGGCCGGGTGATCCCCACCGACTGGTTCGCCGTGGTGTTCAACCCCTCCTTCCCCTATCGCCTTCTGCACATGGCCACCGCCGCCTTCCTCGCCACGGCCTTCTTCGTCGGCGCCTCGGCGGCCTGGCACCTGCTGCGCGGCCGCGACAATCCGGCCATCCGCAAGATGCTCTCCATGGCCATGTGGATGGCGCTGATCGTCGCCCCGGTGCAGGCCTTCATCGGTGACCTGCACGGCCTCAACACCCTCAAGCACCAGCCGGTGAAGATCGCCGCGATGGAAGGCCACTGGGACAACAGCAGCGGCGAGGCGACCCCGCTGATCCTCTTCGGCTGGCCGGACATGGAGCGCGAGGAAACCCGCTTCAAGGTGGAGATTCCCTACCTCGGCAGCCTGATCCTCACCCACAGCCTGGACAAGCAGGTGCCGGCGCTGAAGGACTTCCCCAAGGAGGACCGGCCGAACTCCACCGTGGTGTTCTGGTCCTTCCGCATCATGGTGGCCCTGGGCCTGGCGATGATCCTCGCCGGCGTCTGGAGCCTCTGGCTGCGCTGGCGCGGCGGGCTGTTCCGCTCGCGGCCCTTCCTCTACTTCTGCCTCTGGATGGGGCCGTCCGGGCTGATCGCCATCCTCGCCGGCTGGTTCACCACCGAGATGGGCCGCCAGCCCTGGGTGGTCTACGGGCTGATGCGCACCAGCGAGGCGGTGTCCAACCACAGCGTGACCCAGATGAGCCTGACCCTGGTGAGCTTCGTGGTGGTCTACTTCGTGCTTTTCGGCGCCGGCATCGGCTACATGATGCGCCTGGTGCGCAAGGGCCCGGTCACCCACGAAGGCCAGGAACAGGGCAGCGGCGGCCCCGGCCAGCACCGCACCCCCGCCCGTCCGCTCTCGGCGACCGAAGAGGGCATGGACGATGACGACAACGCTGCCAACCCGGTGAGGAACTGAACATGGGCGTCGACCTTTCTCTGATCTGGGCCGTCATCATCATCTTCGGCGTGATGATGTACGTGGTGATGGACGGCTTCGACCTGGGCATCGGCATCCTCTTTCCCTTCGTCAAGGACGATAGCGAGCGGGATGTGATGATGAATACCGTGGCGCCGGTCTGGGACGGCAACGAGACCTGGCTGGTGCTGGGCGGGGCGGCGCTGTTCGGCGCCTTTCCGCTGGCCTACTCGGTGGTGCTCTCGGCGCTCTACCTGCCGCTGATCCTGATGCTGCTGGGGCTGATCTTCCGCGGCGTGGCCTTCGAGTTCCGCTTCAAGGCCAAGCCGGCCAAGCGCCACCTGTGGGACAAGGCCTTCATCGGCGGCTCCCTCGCCGCCACCTTCTTCCAGGGCGTGGCCCTGGGCGCCTACATCGAGGGCATTCCGGTGGTGGACCGGCAGTTCGCCGGCGGCTCCCTGGACTGGCTGGCGCCTTTCCCGCTGTTCTGCGGCCTGGGCCTGATCGCCGCCTACGCACTGCTGGGCTGCACCTGGCTGATCATGAAGACCGAAGGCCGCCTGCAGCAGCAGATGCACGACCTGGCGCGCCCGCTGGTGCTGGTGCTGCTGGCCATCACCGGCATCGTCAGCATCTGGACCCCGCTGGCCCACGAAGACATCGCCGCCCGCTGGTTCAGCCTGCCCAACCTGTTCTGGTTCCTGCCGGTGCCCATCCTGGTGCTGGTCTGCACCTGGGCGCTGCTGCGAGCGGTGGCGAACAACGCCGAACATGCGCCCTTCATCCTCACGCTGGTGCTGATCTTCCTCGGTTACAGCGGCCTGGGGATCAGCCTCTGGCCCAACGTGATCCCGCCCTCGGTGTCCATCTGGGACGCCGCCGCGCCGCCCCAGAGCCAGGGCTTCGCGCTGGTGGGCGCGCTGTTCATCATCCCCTTCATCCTGATGTACACCGCCTGGAGCTACTACGTGTTCCGCGGCAAGGTGCGGGTGGAAGATGGCTACCACTAGGAGCGAGACGATGGGCGAACCGGAGAAGAAACCCCTGTGGCAGCGCCTCGGCTGGCTGGTGGGCATCTGGACCCTCAGCGTGCTGGCCCTGGGCGCCGTGGCCTACCTGCTGCGGATGTTCATGGCGGCGGCGGGGCTGAGTACCCACTGAACCGCCCGGCGACGCCCTGCCCGGTGTTGAGGCGGATCGATGAAGACGGGTGGAGTTGACCGCAGATGTAGGGTGGATGCCGTTCTTTGCATCCACCGTGCGGGGCTCGGTGTGGCGGGAGTGGTGGTTCGATGGAGCGTGATCCAACCTTGGGCTGAGGTAAGTCCGAACGGGCTGTCAGGCCCCGCGAAGATTCATTTGCTGGCCTTGAGCACCACGAACTTCGGCGTCGCCGCCACCTGCTCGACGCCCCGGAACAGCCGCTTGAGCTTGGCGTGGTAGCCCAGGTGGCGGTTGCCGACTATCCACAGCTCGCCGCCGGTCACCAGCGCGTTGCGCGCCTGCACGAACATCCGCCAGGCGAGGAAGTCGCCCACCACCTGCTGCTGGTGGAAGGGCGGGTTGCACAGCACCAGGTCCAGGGAGTCCTCCGGCTGCTCGGCCAGGCCGTCGCCGGCGCGGATGTCCGCCGGGCGGTCACCCAGGGCCGCGCGCCAGTTCTCCCGCGCCGATTGCACCGCCATGTAGGACTCGTCCACCAGGGTCATCTCGGCCTGGGGGTTGGCCAGGGCGTAGGCGATGCCGAGGATGCCGTTGCCGCAGCCGAGGTCGGCGGCGCGTACGGCGGCGAGGCTGCGCGGCAGGTGCGGGAGGAAGGCGCGGGTGCCGATGTCCAGGCCTTCGCGGCAGAAGACGTTGGCGTGGTTCACCAGGGTCAGGCGCGGTGAATCCAGCTGGTAGCGGGTGGGGTAGGGCGAGGTGACCGCCGGTCGGGCGTCCGGGGTGGCGATCAGCAGGCGCGCCTTCTTCACCGCCAGCGAGGGCTGCATCGGGCCGATGTACCTGGTCAGCAGGTCGCCGGCGGCGTGGGGCAGGTGCTTGACCATGCCGGCGGCCACCACGCTGGCGCCGGGGGCCAGTTGGCCCTGCAGGCGGATCAGTTGTTCTTCCAGCAGCGCCAGGGTCTTGGGCACGCGGATCAGCACCCGGTCGAAGGGGCCCACAAGGGGTTCGCTGGCGGGGACGAAGGCCACCTGGCCGGCCTCCAGGCCGTTGCGCGCCAGGTTGCGCACGAGGCCGAGGTAGCCCAGATGGGAGTCGCCACTGCTGGTGACCCGGACCTGGGGCGCGAGGCTGGCGGCCAGGGCGCCGAAGCTGTCGTTGAGCACCAGCACGCGGGCGTCCGGGGTGACGCCCTGTTCGTGGAGGTGGTTGAGCAGGTACTCGTCGGCGGCGTCGAACGCCTGCAGCGGGTCGTCCCGCTGTTCGGGCTGTCGGACCAGGTCCAGATGGGCAAAAGGCGTAGCGAATATAGGCATAAGAACCGGCGGTGTTTCTGAAGGCCGCTTTGCGAGAGACTGGGGGCGGCCTTCGAGCGAATCGGAAAGGAGCGGGAGCGGAGTATGACTGTCAGCGAAGAGAAGTTCACCCGTCAGACCCTGCTGGAGGTCCAGACCCTGACGCCCAGCCTGTTCACCTTGCGCACCACCCGTGACGCGGGCTTCCGCTTCCGCGCCGGCCAGTTCGCCCGCCTCGGCGTCACCAAGCCCGACGGCAGCGTGGTCTGGCGTGCCTATTCCATGGTGTCGGCGCCCCATGACGAGTACCTGGAGTTCTTTTCCATCGTGGTGCCGGGAGGCGAGTTCACCAGCGAGCTGTCGCGCCTGGCGGTGGGCGACGCCCTGCTGGTGGACAAGCAGGCCTTCGGTTTCCTCACCCTCGACCGCTTCAACGACGGCCGCGACCTCTGGCTGCTGGCCACGGGCACCGGCCTGGCGCCCTTCCTGTCGATCCTCCAGGACCTGGAGGTGTGGCAGCGT
The DNA here is from genome assembly GCF_002355475.1 of Pseudomonas furukawaii. Lineage (NCBI taxonomy): Bacteria > Pseudomonadati > Pseudomonadota > Gammaproteobacteria > Pseudomonadales > Pseudomonadaceae > Metapseudomonas > Metapseudomonas furukawaii. Next base: position 884,541 of record NZ_AP014862.1, read on the forward strand.
TTCTCGCGCATCGTCCTGGTCTACAGCGTGCGCCAGGCCGCCGAACTGGCCTACCAGCCGCTGATCGAGGACCTCAGGCATCGCGACTACCTGGAAGGGGTCGCCGACAAGCTGCTCTACCTGCCCGTGGTGACCCGCGAGACCGTGCCGGGGGCGCTCCACGGGCGCATCACCACCCTGATCGAGAACGGCGAGCTGGAACGCGCCGCCGGGCTGGCGCTGACCCCCGAGCATTCGCGGGTGATGCTCTGCGGCAATCCGCAGATGATCGAGGACACCCGCGCGGTGCTGAAGGCCCGCGACATGCACCTCAGCCTGACCCGCCGGCCGGGGCAGGTGGCGGTGGAGAACTACTGGTAGGCGGACGCGCGTACCGTCCATCGATGCCTGGCGTAGTCCCGGTCCGGACTGGCGCTGGAGCATCGTCCGGCAACGGGCGCGGACCGGTTCGGGGGGCGGGGCGGCTTTGCAACGCCGGCTGTCGGCCTTCGTCCCTGACGAGGGTTGAAGGCTTCCCGGCATTGGCGCTCGGCCTCCCTTGAAGCCCCATCCCAGAGCCCTCGACGCCGCTTCGTCCACTGACCTCCGCACTCGGCGCCCGCCGATCTCGCCCGCCCCGCCGCGACTCGCCGCACGGGTTTGCCCACCGCGGCGACTCGACGCTTAGCTATCCCCCCGACGAGGTCCCGGATCCCCCGGGACCTCGCGCAGGGGAGGGCAATCCATGAAGCAGCACCCACTGAGGCCGTTGGTGTTCTGGCCAACGTTCCTCATCCTGCTGGCGGCGGTGGTCGCCAGCTACCTCGATCTGTCGCTTTTTCTCGCCATCAGCAAGGGGCTGAATGCGCTGATCCTCGACAACCTCGCCTGGCTCTTCTGCATCGCGGCCCTGGGCATGGTGATCCTGGCCCTGGCCGTGTATTTCTCGCCCCTGGGGCAGATTCGCATCGGCGGGGAGCGGGCCACCCCGCTGCTGAGCAAGCCGCGCTGGTTCATGGTGACCCTCTGCACGACGCTGGCGGTGGGCGTGCTCTTCTGGGCGGTCGCCGAGCCGCTGTTCCACCTCCACGGGCCACCGGGGGACCTGGGGATCGAAGCCGAGAGTCCCGCCGCCGTGCGCTTCGCCCTGTCCACCATGTTCATGCACTGGACCATCACGCCCTACGCCATCTACCTGGTGCCCTCCCTGGTGTTCGCCCTGGCCTTTCACAACCTGCGGGGCGAGTTCTCCATCGGCGCCATGCTCCGGCCCTTGCTGGGCGCCGAACGGGTCCGGCGCTACGCCGACCTGATCGACACCCTCGGGCTGTTCGCCCTGGTGGCCGGCATCGCGTCCGCCCTCGGCACGGGGGCCCTGACCCTGGCCGGTGGCCTGAGCCAGTACATCGGCGGCGAGACCACGCCCCTGCGCCTGGCGCTGATCATCGCGGCCATCGTCCTCACCTTCGTCGCCTCGGCCGCCAGCGGGCTGCAGCGGGGAATCGCCAAGCTGTCCGGTCTCAACACCTGGATCCTGATGGCGCTGGGCGGTTTCGTGCTGCTCTGCGGCCCCACGCTGACGCTGATCAGCCTCGGCATCGAGGCCCTGGGCGCCTACCTCGGTGGCTTCCTCCGGCAGAGCCTCTACACCGGGACCGCCGGTGGCGATCCCTGGGCGCGGGAGTGGACGGTGTTCTTCTGGGCGGTCTGGTTCGCCTGGGCACCGGTGGCCGCGCTGTTCCTCGGCAAGATCGCCCGTGGCTACCGGGTGCGCGAGTTCATCCGCATCAACATGCTCTATCCCGCGCTGTTTTCCATGCTGTGGATGAGCATCTTCTCGGGCAGCAGCCTCTACTACGACGCCCAGGGCGGCGGCAGCCTGAACCTGGTGTTGAACCAGCAGGGCGTCGAACACGTGCTCTACGCCATGTTCCGGCAGCTGCCGGCCAGCGATGTGGTGATCGCCTTCCTGCTGTTCGTCGCCTTCATCAATTTCGTCACCGCCGCCGACTCCAACACCGACGCCATCGGCAACCTCTGCAGCCGGGGTGTGACCGCCGATTCCGACCTGGATGGCAACCCCCTGCTCAAGGTGGCCTGGGGGCTGATCATCGGCGCCATGGCCTGGGTGATGGTGGCCTTCGTCGGCCTCGATGGCGTGAAGATGCTTTCCAACCTCGGCGGCCTGCCGGGGATGTTCATCGTCCTGGGCGCCGGCGGCACGCTGATGCTCTGGCTGAGGACCCCGGCACTGCTGGCTGATCGGGATGCCGGCGTCGCGCCGCAGGCCCGCCCGTCTTCCACGATCGCCAAGTCGCAGGCGGGGCGCTGAGCCCCTCTTTCCACAGGAGGCCCCATGGACGTCATCAGTGAGTTTCCCTACCGGGTGCGCGAGATCGAGCATTGCCTGATCCCCTTGAGCGATGGCACCCCGCTCGCCGCGCGCATCTGGCTGCCGGAGTCGGCGGGGCCGCAGCGCTTTCCGGCGATCCTGGAGTACCTGCCGTACCGCAAGCGCGACGGCACCGCCCTGCGCGACAGCCTGAGCCACCCCTGGATGGCCGGGCAGGGATATGTGTGCGTGCGGGTGGACATGCGCGGGAGCGGCGAGTCCGGGGGGCTGCTGGAGGATGAGTACAGCCTGCGGGAGCAGGAGGACGCCCTGGAGGTCATCGACTGGCTGTGCCGGCAGCCCTGGTGCGATGGCCGGGTGGGGATGATGGGCATCTCCTGGGGTGGCATCAACAGCCTTCAGCTGGCCGCCCGCCGGCCCCGGGCGCTGAAGGCCATCATCACCCTCTGCTCGTCCGACGACCGCTACGCCGACGATATCCACTTCAAGGGCGGTTGCCTGTTGCTGGAGAGCCTCGGCTGGTCGGCCACCATGCTCAGCTTCCTCGCCGTGCCTCCCGACCCGCTCCTGCTGGGGGAGGCCTGGCGCCAGCGCTGGCAGGAGCGCCTGGAGGCCATGCCGGCGCTGGCCGGCATCTGGCTGGAACACCAGGTGCGCGATGACTACTGGCGCCAGGGCTCGGTGTGCGAGGACTACGGGGCGATCGAGGCGGCGGTCTACGCCATCGGCGGCTGGGGGGACGCCTACAGGAACGCCGTGCCGCGCCTGCTGCAGCACCTGCCCGGTCCGAAGAAGGCCCTGGTGGGTCCCTGGATCCACAAGTACCCGCATATCGCCGTGCCGGCCCCGGCCATCGGCTTCCTGCAGGAAGCCAGGCGCTGGTGGGACCACTGGCTGAAGGGCATCGACAACGGGGTGATGGACGAGGCCCCCGGCACCTTCTACCTGCAGGACGTGCTGCCGCCCCGAGCCTGTTACCGGGAGCGTCCCGGGGCCTGGGTCCGGACGGCCGGCTGGCCGGATCCGCAGCTCCGGCGCCGGGTGTTCTCCCTCGGCGAGGCCGGACTGGTGCCGGAACGCGCGGATCTGGAGCGGCCACGCCGCTTCTGCTCGCCGGTGACCACCGGGCTCCACCAGGGGCGTTACTGCGCCATCTGGCTCGGGCCCGACGGTCCCACCGACCAGCGCCGGGACGATGCCCACTCACTGTGCTTCGACTCGGCGCCACTGGCCGAACCCCTGCGCCTGCTGGGGGACGCGCGCCTGGACCTGTGCCTGAGCGCCGACCGTCCCTGTGGTCACCTGGTGGCGCGCCTCAATGCCGTCGCGCCCGACGGGCAGGTGACGCAACTGAGCTACGGCGCCCTCAACCTGCGCCTGCGCGACGACCTCGCCGAACCGACGCCGGTGGTGCCGGGCGAGCCGATGCGCGTCGTCCTCGTGCTGGATCAGATGGGCTGGCGGGTGCCCGCCGGGTATCGGCTGCGCATCGCCCTGGGCACGGCCAGCTTCCCCCTGCTCTGGCCCGCCCCGGAACTGGCGACCCTGACCCTGCTGCCGGGTCCGCAGCGGGTCGAGCTGCCGGCCTTCGAGGGGGAAGAGGTGCCCTGTCCCTTCGAGCGGCCCCAGGGCGCCGTGCCGGAAGCGCTGGAGGTGCTGCGCGAGCCGGGGCCGCGTCGGACACTGGAGGAGGACGTGGCCAGCGGGGAGGTGCGGGTGAGGATCGAGGACGACCTCGGCGCCCGGCGTTTCCTCGACCACGGCCTCTGGGTCGACCAGCGCTGCACCGAGACCTATCGGGCCCTGCCCTGGGATCCCCTTTCAGTGCGGGCGGATATCCGCTGGCGCTCCTGCACGGGCCGGGACGACTGGCGGGTGGAGGTGGACACTCGCCTGCAGGTGCAGGCCGATGCCCGCTGGTTCTACCTGGAGACTGAACAGGTGGCGCGACTGGACAGCCAGGAGGTGCATCGCGCCCACTGGCACCAGCGGGTAGCGCGATTCACGGCCTGAGGCGTCGGTCCCGTCGCACCACATCGCCTCCGTCTGATACGGTTTTTCGCGCCTGACCTGAGGCTGTTTTGCCGGGTGGGTGGCGGCGATAGTGAGGCCCCGCACGCCTTGCCGGAGCCTTTGCGATGTACCAATACGACGATTACGACCGCGCCCTGGTGCTGGAGCGCGTCGAACAGTTCCGCGACCAGGTGGCGCGGCGGCTGTCCGGCGCGCTGTCCGAGGAGGAGTTCCTGCCCCTGCGGCTGCAGAACGGCCTGTACCTGCAGAAACACGCCTACATGCTGCGGGTGGCCATTCCCTACGGCACCCTGTCGTCGCGGCAGATGCGCTGCCTGGCGCGCATCGCCCGGGAACACGACCGGGGCTACGGGCACTTCACCACGCGGCAGAATATCCAGTTCAACTGGATCACCCTGGCCGAGGTGCCGGATATCCTCCGGCAACTGGCCGAGGTGGAGATGCACGCCATCCAGACTTCCGGCAACTGCGTGCGCAACATCACCACCGAAGCCTTCGCCGGGGTGGCCGCCGATGAGCTGCTGGACCCGCGCCCGCTGGCGGAGATCCTGCGCCAGTGGTCCACCATCAACCCGGAATTCCTCTTCCTGCCGCGCAAGTTCAAGATCGCCCTCTGCGCCGCCGAGGAGGACCGGGCAGCGGTGAAGATGCACGACATCGGCCTCTATCTCTACCGCGACGACGACGGCGAGATGCGCCTGCGGGTGCTGGTGGGCGGTGGCCTGGGGCGCACGCCGATCCTCGGCCAGGTGATCCGCGAGGGCCTGCACTGGCGGGACCTGCTGTCCTATGTCGAGGCCGTGCTGCGGGTCTACAACCGCCATGGCCGGCGCGACAACAAGTACAAGGCGCGCATCAAGATCCTGGTGAAGGCGCTGGGCATCGACGCCTTCGCCCGCGAGGTGGAGACCGAGTGGCAGCACCTCAGGGACGGCCCCGCGCAACTCACCGAGGCAGAGTACCAGCGGGTGGCCGCCAGCTTCACCCAGCCGCCCTATGCGCGGCTGGACGACGCCGACCTCGACTTCGGCAGCCACCTGGCCCGCGATCCGGCGTTCGCCCGCTGGGCCGCCCGCAGCCTGCAGGCGCACCGGATGCCCGGCTACGCGGCCGTGGTGCTGTCCACCAAGCCCGGACCGCAAGCGCCGCCCGGTGACGTGACCGCCGAACAGATGGAGGCGGTGGCGGACTGGGCCGAGCGCTTCGGCTTCGGCGAGATCCGCATCGCCCACGAGCAGAACCTGGTGCTGCCGGACGTGCGCAAGGCCGATCTCCCTGCGCTCTGGGAACTCGCCCGGGCCCAGGGCCTGGCGACGCCGAACGTCGGCCTGCTCACCGACATCATCGCCTGCCCCGGCGGCGACTACTGCGCCCTGGCCAATGCCAAGTCCATTCCCATCGCCCAGGCCATCCAGGCGCGTTTCCAGGACTCTGTCGCCCTGCAGGCACTCGGTGAACTCAGCCTGAACATCTCCGGCTGCATGAACGCCTGCGGTCACCACCACATCGGCAACATCGGCATCCTCGGCGTGGATAAGGGCGGCAGCGAGTGGTACCAGGTCACGGTCGGCGGCGCCCAGGGCATGGACAGCGAACTGGGGCGGGTGATCGGCCCCTCCTTCAGCGCCAATGAGGTGCCGGCGGTGATCGAGCGGCTGGTGGCCACCTTCAGTGATCACCGGGCGCCGGGTGAGCGTTTCATCGACACGGTACGGCGCATCGGGCTGGAGCCCTTCAAGGAGCGGGTCTACGCCCGCGAGGAGGTCCCGGCATGAAGAACCTGATCAAGCTGGTGGACGGCCAGGCGCGCCGGGTGGACGACCCCTGGACGCTGGTGCGCGAGGCGGGCGAGGGCCTGCCCGGGGGGCCGCTGATCCTGCCCCTTGACGCCTGGCGTGAACGCGGTGGGCGCGATGGCCTGCTCCTGCAACCCGACGACGAGGTGGAAGCCCTGGTGGGCGAACTGCCCGATGCCCTGCCATTGATCGCCCTGGACTTCCCCAGCTTTCGCGATGGCCGTGGCTACAGCCAGGCCTATCTGCTGCGGACCCGCCTGGGCTGGCGCGGCGAACTGCGGGCGGTGGGGGATGTGCTGCGGGACCAGCTCGCCCATATGCGCCAGTGCGGCTTCGACGCCTTCGCCGTACGGGAGGACAAGTGCGTCGAGGACGCCCTCAAGGGATTGGCCGGGGTCAGTGTGCTCTACGGCCGATCCGCCATAGAGCCGAGGCCGCTGTTTCGTAGGCGCTAAGAGATTTCATACATGATTGGTAAAAAAACCGGCTTTATTGTCGCTGAATTTCTGATCTAGCATTTGCGGTCCGTTCATCCCGTCTGGAAACCAATGGACAGCGACAGTAGTTCCAAGCCGCCCCCCGCACCTCGGGGTGCGGCGTGCCTCCTCCCCGGCATCCGTCGATGCCACTCGCGTTCGCAGCCTCCCGCTGCCTCTTCCCCGTGCACCTCGATGCACCGCCCGCAGGCGGGAATCACGCCTGCCCCTGACCTGCCGACGAGAGCCTGATCACCATGGAATGGATAGCTGACCCAACGGCCTGGTTGGGCCTTCTCACCCTGATCGTCCTGGAGATCGTCCTCGGCATCGACAACCTGGTGTTCATCGCCATCCTGGCGGACAAGCTGCCGCCGGAGCAGCGCGACCGCGCGCGGCTGATCGGCCTGTCCCTGGCCCTGCTGATGCGCCTGGGCCTGCTGGCCAGCATCTCCTGGCTGGTGACCCTGACCACCCCGCTGTTCGAGGTGTTCGGCAAGAGCTTCTCCGGCCGTGACCTGATCATGCTCTTCGGTGGCGTGTTCCTGTTGTTCAAGGCCACCATGGAACTGCACGAACGCCTGGAGGGCCGCGTCCATGCCCAGGGTGGCAGCCGCGCCTACGCCCTGTTCTGGCCGGTGGTGGCGCAGATCGTGGTGCTGGACGCGGTGTTCTCCCTGGACGCCGTGATCACCGCTGTCGGCATGGTGGAGCACCTGGAGGTGATGATGATCGCCGTGGTGGTGTCCATCGGCCTGATGATCGTCGCCAGCAAGCCGCTGACCGCCTTCGTCAATGCCCATCCCACGGTGATCATGCTGTGCCTGGGCTTCCTGATGATGATCGGCTTCAGCCTCACCGCCGAAGGCCTGGGTTTCCATATCCCGAAAGGCTACCTCTACGCCGCCATCGGCTTCAGCCTGCTGATCGAGGCCGCCAACCAGCTGGTGCGCTGGCGCCGCAAGCGCCACCTGCAGGGCAGCCGCAACGTGCGTGAGCGCACCGCCCATGCCGTGCTGCGCCTGCTGGGCGGCCGCGAAGTGGGGAGCGATGAAGTGGGCGAGGAGATCGCCGACCTGGTGGGCGGGGAAGATGCCGGCCAGGTGCCCTTCGACCGGCGCGAGCGGATCATGATCAGCGGCGTGCTGGGCCTGGCCGAGCGCCCGATCCGCACGGAGATGACCCACCGCGGCGAGGTGGAGCGCATCGACCTGGACGATGCGCCCGAGGCCATCCGCGATGCCCTGCTGCGCTCGCCCCATTCGCGCCTGCCGGTGATCCGCAGCGGTGATATCGACGAGCCCCTGGGCTACGTGCACAAGAAGGAACTGCTGCGGGAGCTCTTGCAGGGGCAGGAGCCGGATATCCAGCAATTGCTGCGTGTTCCGCCCAACCTGCCGGAAAGCGCCTCGGTGCTCAGCGCCCTGGAGGAAATGCGCAGGGCCTCCACCCACGTGGCCTTCGTGGTCAACGAGTTCGGCGGCTTCGAGGGCCTGCTGACCATGACCGACATCCTCGAGACCATTGCCGGTGAACTGCCGGACGCCAGTGAAGTGGATGGCCTGGACATCGAGCCTTGCGACGGTGGCTGGAAGGTCAGCGGCGCGGTGACCCTGAACCTGCTGGGCGAGCGCCTCGGCTTCAGCGCCCGGCCGAGCGAGGATTACCAGACCGTGGCCGGCCTGGCCATGAGCCTGCTGGACCGCCTGCCGGCCAAGGGAGACGCCCTGGAGGTGGAAGGCTGGAAGCTGGAGGTGATCGAGGTGAAGGAGCGGCGGGTCAACCGGCTGCTGCTGACGCCGAGGCTCCAACCGTAGGATGGGTGGAGCGAAGCGATACCCATCGGTGGGATTGTACGCAGTCGGGACATAACGCCTGCACTCGCCCCTACAGGGGACAACGGCGCCTCCAGGGCGCCGTTGCATTTACTGCGGTGCGGTCAGGGTTGCTGCTTGTCCCGCTGGGACTTGAGCAGGTCGCGGATCTCGGTCAGCAGTTCCTGGTCCCTGGTGGGGGCCGGCGGCGCTTCCGGGGCGGCGGCTTCTTCCCGCTTGAGGCGGTTCAGCACCTTGATGCCCATGAAGATCGCGAAGGCGACGATGACGAAGTCGAGCACCGTCTGGATGAACTTGCCGTAGCTCAGCACCACGGCGGGAATGTCGCCTTCGGCGGCCTTGAGCGTGATGGCCAGGTCGGTGAAGTCCACGCCCCCGATGAGCAGGCCGATGGGGGGCATGATCACGTCGCCGACGAAGGACGAGACGATCTTGCCGAAGGCGGCACCGATGATGATGCCCACGGCCATGTCGACCACGTTGCCCTTGACGGCGAAGGCTTTGAATTCACTGAGCAGGCTCATGTTTCACTCCCTGAGGTTCTGGTTTTAATGCTGAAGTGTAATTCAGCGGTCAGAGGCTGCCAGCGCGGGTTCGCCTGGCTGTGCCGACCGCCAATGCTAGGAGCTGGCCGGGACACTGCCAAGTTCGCGGCGGGTTTCCGTCAGGCGGCGCTTTCCCTCGCCGGGGCCTGGTCTAGCCTGAAGATCAGGCAACATGAGGAGGGCCGCAGACATGCCACTGGAACATCACCCGCTGAACCGTGAATTCCCGGAATACAGGGACGCCATGCGTGCCCTGTTGCAGAGCGACGCGCAATTCGCCCGGCTGGCGGGGGAATACCAGGAACTGGATTCGCGCATCTACCAAGTCGAGGACGGCACCCAGGCACTGGACGACGGGGCCTTGCACAACCTGAAGATGCAGCGGGTCGCGCTGAAGGACGAGATCGCCCGCCTGCTCAAGGGGAGCAAGGGCTGACGCCCGGCTTGATCCGGATCAAGGGGGCGTCGGGGCCGGCTGGATAGTCTGGGACATCTTCACTGCCCGGAGCCGAACCCCATGACCTCGACCCATTCCCCGTCCACCGGCGCGGCGTCGCAAGCCGCGCCGGTCCCGTCTCCCGAACGCCAGGACGCCGTCGAGCGCCTGGGCCGCCTGCAGCACCAGTACGACCTGTTGCAATTGCGCATCCAGCGCGTGGAAGAGGGCGCCGAGCCCGAGGACGGCTCCAGCCTGGCCATGCTCCGCATGCGCCTGGAGGGCCTGCGCCAGGACCTCGATCGCCAGCGTCGTCGCGCCAGCGGCCAGTGCTGCAACTGCGGGGGCGGCTGTCGGGGCTGATCCGCTATCATGCGGCCTTTGGTTTTCTGACGGAGGCCGCTGATGGCCAAGGCCAAGCGCATGTACGGCTGCACCGAGTGCGGCTCCACCTTCCCCAAATGGGCCGGCCAGTGCGCCGATTGCGGAGCCTGGAACACCCTGGTGGAAACCGTGCTGGAAGGTGCCGCCGCCAGCTCCTCGAACGGTCGCGGCGGCTGGGCCGGCCAACAGACGCAGATCAAGACCCTGGCGGAAGTCAGCGTCGAGGAGATGCCGCGATTCTCCACCGCGTCCAACGAACTGGATCGCGTGCTGGGCGGCGGCCTGGTCGATGGCTCGGTGGTGCTGATCGGCGGCGACCCCGGCATCGGCAAGTCCACCATTCTGCTGCAGACCCTCTGCAATATCGCCGCGCGTTTCCCGGCGCTCTACGTCACCGGCGAGGAGTCCCAGCAGCAGGTCGCCATGCGCGCCCGCCGGCTGGGGCTGCCGGAGGACAAGCTCAAGGTCATGACCGAGACCTGCATCGAGACCATCATCGCCACCGCCCGGATGGAAAAGCCCAAGGTGATGGTGATCGACTCGATCCAGACCATCTTCACCGAACAGTTGCAATCCGCCCCCGGCGGCGTGTCCCAGGTGCGGGAGAGCGCGGCCCTGCTGGTGCGCTTCGCCAAGCAGAGCGGCACGGCGATCTTCCTGGTCGGCCACGTCACCAAGGAAGGCGCGCTGGCCGGCCCGCGCGTGCTGGAGCACATGGTGGACACGGTGCTGTACTTCGAGGGGGAGTCCGACGGCCGCCTGCGCCTGTTGCGGGCGGTGAAGAACCGCTTCGGCGCGGTGAACGAGCTGGGCGTGTTCGGCATGACCGACAAGGGGCTCAAGGAAGTCTCCAACCCCTCGGCGATCTTCCTCACCCGTGCCCAGGAGTCGGTGCCCGGCAGCGTGGTGATGGCCACCTGGGAGGGCTCGCGGCCCATGCTGGTGGAGGTGCAGGCCCTGGTGGACACCAGCCACCTGGCCAACCCGCGCCGGGTGACCCTGGGCCTGGACCAGAACCGCCTGGCGATGCTGCTGGCGGTGCTGCACCGCCACGGCGGCATCCCGACCTACGACCAGGACGTGTTCCTCAACGTGGTGGGCGGGGTGAAGGTGCTGGAAACCGCCTCGGACCTGGCGCTGATCGCCGCCATCATCTCCAGCCTGCGCAATCGCCCATTGCCCCACGACCTGCTGGTGTTCGGCGAAGTCGGCCTGTCCGGCGAGGTGCGTCCGGTGCCCAGTGGCCAGGAGCGCCTGAAGGAGGCCGCGAAGCACGGCTTCAAGCGCGCGATAGTGCCCAGGGGCAACGCCCCCAAGGAATCCCCGGCGGGCCTCCAGGTCATCGCGGTGACGCGCCTGGAGCAGGCGCTGGATGCGTTGTTCGAGTGAGGGCGAGCGCCGGGAGGAGGCGGCAGGGTGTCGCGGGCGGGACGGGATTTCGTAGGAGCCGGCTCGTCGGCGAAGGGGCGGAGCTGTTCGCGGGCAAGCCCGCTCCTACGGGGAGGCGGGTATCCGCTCAGGACTCGCCGAGCGCCGAGAGGTCCCGTTCCAGCAGTTCCTCGTCCCCCAGGTTGAGTTCCACCAGCCGTCGCAGGTGGCTGATGGAGTCCAGGTCGATGTGGCGGCAGACGAAGCCCAGGTGACCGTCCTGGTCGCGGGCCAATTCCACCTCCATCACCACCTGGACATCGGCGCCCAGCTCGATGCGAACCCTGAACTCGCGCGCCGGGTCGCCGGACCAGTCGTCCGGGCTTACGACCATCAACCCCTTCAGGGAAATGTCGTGCAGTTTCGCCACCCAGCGCCGGTCGCCCTGTTCGATCGAGGTGGCGGCGTCGAAGTCGATGCGGTGGAAGCGCCGACGCTCGTTGGCGGATTCACTCATGTCCGTACTCCTTGGAAATTTCACCCACTATAGACAAGGCTGGAACGCGCCGCCCGGACCCTTCGACCGCAGTGGCCAGTGGTCCGGCGACATGAAAAAGCCCGGCATCGGCCGGGCTCCTTCATTGCCTTCCTGTCGCTTACTTGCCGTAGACCGGCAGGCGGGCGCAGACGGCCTTGACCTTCTCGCGAACCGCATCGACCACGGACTCGTCACCCATGTTGTCGAGGATGTCGCAGATCCAGCCGGCCAGCTCGCGGCACTCGGCTTCCTTGAAGCCACGGGTGGTCACGGCCGGGGTGCCGATACGCAGGCCGGAGGTGACGAAGGGGGAGCGCGGGTCGTTCGGCACCGAGTTCTTGTTCACGGTGATGAAGGCGCGGCCCAGGGCGGCGTCCGCGTCCTTGCCAGTGATGTCCTGCTTGATCAGGGACAGCAGGAACAGGTGGTTCTGGGTGCCACCGGAAACCACGTCGAAGCCGCGGTCGATGAAGACCTGGGCCATGGTCTGGGCGTTCTTCAGGACCTGCTGCTGGTAGGCCTTGAACTCGGGCTGCAGGGCTTCCTTGAAGCACACCGCCTTGGCGGCGATGACGTGCTCCAGCGGGCCGCCCTGGGCGCCCGGGAAGACGGCGGAGTTCAGCTTCTTCTCGATCTCCTCGTTCTTGCGGGCGAGGATCAGGCCGCCACGCGGGCCGCGCAGGGTCTTGTGGGTGGTGGTGGTGACCACGTCGGCGAAGGGCACCGGGTTCGGGTAGACACCCGCGGCGACCAGGCCGGCCACGTGGGCCATGTCGACGAACAGGTAGGCGCCTACCTTGTCGGCGATGGCGCGGAAGCGGGCGAAGTCCAGGACCTGGGAGTAGGCGGAGAAGCCGGCGACGATCATCTTCGGCTTGTGCTCCACGGCCAGGCGCTCGACTTCGTCGTAGTCGATCAGGCCGTTGGCGTCGATGCCGTACTGCACGGCGTTGTACAGCTTGCCGGAGGAGGAGACGGAGGCGCCGTGGGTCAGGTGGCCGCCGTGGGCGAGGCTCATGCCGAGGATGGTGTCACCGGCGTTCAGCAGGGCGAGGTAGACGGCGGCGTTGGCCTGGGAGCCGGCATGGGGCTGGACGTTGGCGTAGTCGGCGCCGAACAGTTCCTTGGCGCGGTCGATGGCCAGTTGCTCGACGATGTCGACGTATTCGCAGCCGCCGTAGTAGCGCTTGTGCGGATAGCCTTCGGCGTACTTGTTGGTCAGCACGGAGCCCTGGGCTTCCATCACCGCCGGGCTGGTGTAGTTCTCGGAGGCGATGAGCTCGATGTGCTCTTCCTGGCGCTGGGCTTCTTGCTCCATGGCGGCGAAGAGTTCGGCATCGTAGCGGGCGAGGGTCAAATCACGGCTGAACATGGCGGTCCTCATAAGGATCGGTGCTGGGAAAGGGGCGCATTCTACCCGATAGGTCGCGGGCTGGCATATGAAGGTCGGTCATGGGATGGACGAATGGGCTTCAAGATGACGACGCCAGCACCGAAGCATCGACAGTTCCGTCGTTCCCCGAGCTGGTGCCACAGCCGTCAACTGAGGATGAAATTCGCGCTGGCGCCGAACAGCTGGGCGAACCGGGCCGCCGGCACCGGGTGGCCGAACAGGTAGCCCTGCACCTCGTCGCAGCCATGTTCGCGCAGGAAGTCCAGCTGGGCGTGGGTTTCCACGCCTTCCGCGATCACCGCCAGGTTCAGGCTGTGGGCCATGGCGATGATGGCGCGGGCGATCTGGGCGTCGCGCTCGCCATCGGGCAGTCCGTCGACGAAGCTGCGGTCGATCTTCAGCACGTCGATGGGGAACTGTTTCAGGTAGTTCAGCGAGGAGTAGCCGGTGCCGAAGTCGTCCACGGCGATGCACAGGCCGAGGCGCTTGAGGTTCTCCAGGATGGCCATGGCTTCGGCCACGTCGCGCATCAGGATGGACTCGGTCAGCTCCAGTTCCAGGCAGGCCGGCGGCAGGCCGCTGTCGTCGAGGATGCTGGCGATGCGCTGGGCCAGCTGGCCATCGGCGAACTGGCGGGCGGAGAGGTTCACCGAGATCTTCGGCAGGCGCATTTTCGCCTGGTGCCAGGCCTTGAGCTGGCGGCAGGCTTCGGCCAGCACCCAGTCGCCCACCTGCACCACCAGTCCGAGTTCTTCCAGCACCGGGATGAACTCGGCCGGCGACACCAGGCCGCGTGTCGGATGGCGCCAGCGCAGCAGGGCCTCGACGCCGGTGAGGCGCTTGCCGTCGCCGGAAAACTGCGGCTGGTAATAAAGGAGGAACTCGCCCTGTTCCAGGGCGTGGCGCAGGTCGCTCTCCAGCTCCAGGCGCTCCAGGGCGCGGGCGTTCATGTCGGCCTGGTAGAACTGGAAGTTGTTCTTGCCCCGCTCCTTGGCGTGGTACATGGCGGTGTCGGCGTTCTTCATCAGCTGGCTCAGTTCGCGGCCGTCCTGGGGCGAGAGGGCGATGCCGATGGAGGCGGTGACGAAGAACTCGCGGCCTTCCAGGATGAAGGGGCGGGCCAGGCTGGCGAGGATCTGCTCGGCCACGTGGATGGCGCGGTTCAAGGCACCTTCGCGGGTGGCCCGGGGTTGCAGCAGCAGGGTGAATTCGTCGCCGCCCATGCGCGCCACCGTGTCATCGTCGTCCACGCAGGCGGCCAGGCGCACGGCCACGTCCTTGAGCATCCGGTCGCCCGCGGCGTGGCCCAGGGAGTCGTTGATGGGCTTGAAGCGGTCCAGGTCGAGGAACATCAGCACCACCCATTCCTGATGCCGTTCGGCATGGAGCAGGGCGGTGTGCAGGCGGTCCTGGAACAGGGTGCGGTTGGGCAGGTGGGTCAGGCCGTCGTAGTAGGCCAGGCGGTGGATGCGCTGCTCGCTGGCCTTGCGTTCGCTGATGTCGCTGAAGAAGCAGACGTAGCTCACCAGGTCGCCGTCCTCGTCCTGCACGGCGGTGATGCCCACCCAGGCCGGGTAGTTGTCGCCGACCCGGCGCCTGAGCCAGACCTCGCCCTCCCAGCTGCCGCGCTGGTTGAGCTGGCCGATCACGTAGTTGAGCTGGTTGGCCTGCTGGCGGTCGGCGGTGAGCATGGAGGGCACCTGGTCCAGCACCTCCTCGGCGGCGTAGCCGGTGATGCGGCAGAAGGCTTCGTTGACCTGGACGATGTAGCCCGCCGGGTCGGTGACCAGGATGGCCGAAGTGGAATGCTCGAACACCGTGGCGGCCATGCGCATGTCCTTCTCGGCCCTGCGCTGCTGACTGATGTCGCGGCCGACGCCGAGCATGCCCTCGAAGCGGCCGTACTCGTCCCACATCAGCATGGTGCGCAGCTCCACCGGGATCTTCTGCCCGTCGGCGCGCATGCAATCGAAGAAGAACAGCCGGGCGGGCATCTGGGCGCGCAGCTCCGCCAGGCGCTGGGGGTTGCCCAGGGCGTTGCGCACCTGCTCCAGTTGCTCGAACAGCGCCCCCATCTGCCGTGGATCGGCGGCCAAGCTGTAGAAGCCGTTGTCCAGGGCCCAGTCGACGCTGTAGCCCAGCACCGGCAGCACCGAGGGGCTGACGTAGTTCACGCCCAGTTCGGAGTCGGTGGTGAAGATCACGTCGCTGATGCTCTCGGCCAGCATGCGGTAGCGGCGACCGCTCTCGCGCATGGACTCGGTGGCCTCGATCTGTTCGGTGATGTCCTTGGCCACGCCGATCAGGCGGCCGACGCGGCCCTTGTCGTCCCGGGACAGGGCCTGCTCGCGAATCTCGAACCAGTGCCAGCTGCCGTCCTTGTGGCGCCAGCGCAACTGGCACTGCAGCAGCTTGCCGTCGCTGACCACCTGCTGGAGGCAGCGCATGCGCCAGTAGAGCTCCTGGTCGTCGGGGTGGAGAATGCCCTCCCAGAAGCGCTCGCCCATGGCGCGCACGTCGCGGCGGCTGTAGCCGAGCTGCTGGGCGAGGCGGTTGTTGCTGAGCATGACCCGCTTGCCGATGACGTCGTGGACATAGAGGGTGTCGGGCACCGCCAGCACCACGTCCGACCAGAAGCGCTCGCGCTCGATCAGCGAGAGCTCCACCTGCTTGCGGCTGGTGATGTCGTTGATGCTGAGGGTCACCGCGTCCAGGTCCTGGACCAGCTCAGGCAAGCGCAGGACCAGCCAGATGTGTCGCTCCTGGCCCAGGGGAGTGGTGATCCGGCTCTCCATCTCCAACTGCTTCTCGCCCCCCAGCAGGGCGGCCATCAGGCGGAAGCGGATACCGCCTTCATGGAGGGGGCGGGAGCCGATGAGTTGCTTCCAGGCCTGTTCCCCGTTGGCCACTTCCAGCAGGCGCATGGCCACCTGGTTGACCTCGGTGATGCGCAACAGGCGCAGGGCTTCGTCCTGGCGCTCCGGGTGTTCCTGCATCCAGGCGCCCAGGCTGGCGGCGTCGCGCACGCCCTGGCGGATCAGGTAGCGGCGCAGTTCCGCCAGGTCCAGCACGCAGAGGGCGATGCCGCTGCCCTCGAAGATGTCCTGGTAGCGCCTGCGGGTTTCCTGCAGGACGTTCAGGGCCCGCTGTTCTTCGGTCACGTCCCGCAATACCCAGACATAGCCCAGCAACTGGGCGCCGTCGGTGAGGTCGTTGCGGGTCACCGCCAGCAGGCGCTGCTCGCCGTCCAGCTCGAATTGCACCAGGTCGGAGACCGGCTCGTGATCCTGGCCCGGAGCGTGCAATAGCAGCGGATCCAGCTCCGGCAGCAGGGCCAGCAGGTGATGGTCCTGGGCGGCGTCGCCGCTGACGCCGAAGAGCGCCTGGGCCTGGGGGTTGAGGTAGCTCAGGTGGCCATCGACGCGGGTCACCAGCACCCGCTCCTCGATCACGCCCAGGGCGCTGGCGGCCTGGCGAAGGGAGCGCCGGGAGGCATCGTTGAGCGCTTGCAGGCTGCGTTGCTCGCGCTGCAGGTAGTAGAGCGCGATCAACGCCAGGCTGGCGGCGATGAGGAACAGCAGCAGCTTGCTCAGCAGCTCCGGCAGCAGGCTGGAGCGGACCAGTCGCTCGTCATGGAGCGCGCGGACCTGCCAGTCGCTGTTGGCCAGCGGCGAGGCCAGGATGGTCTGGGCCTCCTGTTCGGCGGTCACCGGGGTGATGATGGCGCGGGCGCCGCCGGTCCTGCCGCTCTGGGCGAGGACGCGCTGGAGGTAACCGTCTTCCAGCAGCCAGCGGTAGTCGCGGTCCTCGTTCTTCAGCAGCCAGGCGCGGATGGCCTCGGCGTCCATGCGTACGGCCCAGTAGGCGCTGGCCTCGGGCAGGGGCGACTGGCGCAACAGCAGGTAGACCTCGCCGCGGTCGCGGGGGCTGAAGGCGTAGTGGTAGAGCTCGCCTTCGCTGCGCTGGGCCAGGTTGGCGAGAAAGAGCTCGTCGTCGCTGTTCGCCCGGGTGTCCGCCAGCACGCCACCATTGGGGTTGAGCCAGGCGAGGCTGCTGGCGGCCGGCAGCAGCGGCTTCAGCAGGTCCAGCGCGGCCAGGCGTTGTTCCTCCCGTTCGGGGTCGGGGGCCTGGTGGCGGAGCAGGGCGATCGCGGCGTCTGCCTTGAGCTGCATCACCACTTCCAGGTGGCTCGCGAGCTCGCGTGTCAGGGTGTAGTTGCGTTCCCGGGCGCCGTCCTGCAGCTGGCGGTACTCCTGGTGCAGCTGCCAGAACAGCAGGGACAGCATCAGCAGCACCAGGCCTGCGAGGAGGCCCTTGACCGAGCGGCGCGTGGGAGCGCCAGGCAGGGGTTGTCCTGGCTCACGCTGGGTGAGTGATGGCGGGCGGTCTGGCACGGATGGCGTTCCTGCGTTTACGGCTCGATGGGCAGGTTGCGGTTCAGTCCGGACCGGCAGGGCCCGAGGACCGGCTAGCATGCCTTGAAGGGATTCAAAGTGCCAGCACGACCGACGAGCGTGGTTTGCCCTCCCAGGCGCATTCCGGTAGCTTTGCCGCACGCGCGCGGGAGCGCCTGTTCCCTGTATCGTCGCTCTCCCGCCTTTCCATCATCGTCAGCACCAAGGTCAGTCATGGCTCAATACGTCTATACCATGCACCGGGTCGGCAAGGTCGTGCCCCCGAAGCGTGAGATCCTCAAAGACATTTCCCTCTCCTTCTTCCCGGGCGCCAAGATCGGCGTGCTCGGCCTGAACGGCGCGGGCAAGTCGACCTTGCTGCGCATCATGGCCGGTGTGGATACCGAGATCGACGGCGAAGCCCGTCCGATGCCGGGCATCAAGGTCGGCTACCTGCCCCAGGAGCCCCAGCTCGATGCCAGCAAGACCGTTCGCGAGATCGTCGAAGAGGCGGTGGGCGAGATCAAGCAGGCCCAGGCCCGTCTCGACGAGGTCTACGCCGCCTACGCCGAGCCGGACGCCGACTTCGACGCCCTGGCCGCCGAGCAGGCCAAGCTGGAGGCCATCCTCCAGGCCTCCGATGGCCACAATCTGGAGCGCCAGCTGGAGGTCGCCGCCGACGCCCTGCGCCTGCCGCCGTGGGACGCGAAGATCGAGCACCTCTCCGGTGGCGAGAAGCGCCGCGTGGCCCTTTGCCGCCTGCTGCTGTCGGCCCCCGACATGCTGCTGCTGGACGAGCCCACCAACCACCTGGACGCCGACTCCGTGGCCTGGCTGGAGCACTTCCTCCACGACTTCCCCGGCACCGTGGTGGCCATCACCCACGACCGCTACTTCCTCGACAACGTCGCCGGCTGGATCCTGGAACTGGACCGTGGCCACGGCATCCCCTTCGAGGGCAACTACTCCGGCTGGCTGGAATCCAAGGCCAACCGCCTGGCCCAGGAAGCCAAGCAGGAAGCTTCCCACGCCAAGGCCATGAAGGCCGAACTGGAGTGGGTGCGCCAGGGCGCCAAGGCCCGCCAGGCCAAGTCCAAGGCGCGTCTGCAGCGCTTCGAGGAAATGCAGTCGCAGGAATTCCAGAAGCGCAGCGAGACCAACGAGATCTATATCCCGGCCGGTCCGCGCCTGGGCGACAAGGTCATCGAGCTGCACAACGTCAGCAAGGGCTACGGCGATCGCGTGCTGATCGACGACCTGTCCCTGAGCATCCCGAAAGGCGCCATCGTCGGCGTGATCGGCGGCAACGGCGCGGGCAAGTCCACCCTGTTCCGCATGATCACCGGCAAGGAGCAGCCGGACTCCGGTCGCATCGAGATCGGCGAGACCGTGCAGATCGCCAGCGTCGACCAGAGCCGCGACAGCCTGGACGGCGGCAAGACGGTCTGGCAGCAGGTGTCCGATGGCTTCGAGCAGATCAAGATCGGCAACTACGAAGTTCCGTCGCGCAGCTATGTCGGCCGCTTCAACTTCAAGGGCGCCGACCAGCAGAAGTTCGTCAAGGACCTCTCCGGTGGTGAGCGTGGCCGTCTGCACCTGGCCCTGACCCTGAAGCAGGGCGGCAACGTGCTGCTGCTCGACGAACCGTCCAACGACC
Source organism: Pseudomonas furukawaii (assembly GCF_002355475.1). NCBI lineage: Bacteria > Pseudomonadati > Pseudomonadota > Gammaproteobacteria > Pseudomonadales > Pseudomonadaceae > Metapseudomonas > Metapseudomonas furukawaii. The sequence goes on from NZ_AP014862.1 coordinate 903,729, forward strand.
TCGACGTGGAAACCCTGCGCGCCCTGGAAGAGGCGCTGCTGGACTTCCCCGGCGCCGCCATCGTGATTTCCCACGATCGCTGGTTCCTGGACCGTATCGCCACCCACATCCTGTCCTATGAGGACGACGGCAAGGTGACCTTCTTCGAAGGCAACTACACCGAGTTCGAGGCAGACCGGAAGAAGCGCCTCGGCGAAGCGGCCGCCCAGCCGCACCGCGTGCGTTACAAGAAGCTGGCCCAGTGATGGGTGGCCTGGTGCCTGCACCAGGCCCGACCCTGACACGACAACGGAGCCTCCTGGCTCCGTTGTCGTTTCCGGAGGAACGATGAAGGGATTCAACCACTACCTGTTCTGGCTCTGCGCCCTGGCCTTGTTCGGCCTGTGCGGCCTGTACTTTTCCTTCTACCCGTCCCCGGCCTGGCAGCTCGGCGCGCTGGGTGGCGCCTTTCTGCTGGGAGGCGGCCTCTACGCCTGGCTGGCCTGGCGGGAGGGGTTCACCCGACTGTTCCAGTTGGAAACCGACGCGGCGCGCTGGCAATTGCACACCGTGCTGGGGTCGCTGCTGATTCTGGTGGTCTGGGGCGCCCTGCTGGTTCCCGCCGGCGCGCTCTATACCCGCTGGCTGGGACAGGACGCCGAGTTCAGTGCACGGGTGCTGGCCAAGGAGCAGGGAGGGCTGGGCTGCGAGTTTCGCGTCGAACTGGTGCTGGACGACGGTGGCCAGGGCGTGGGTACCTGCGTCTCCGAGCGCGTCTGGATCAGCCTGCCGGATCACGGTGTGGTGCTGATGCGTGGCAAGCGCAGCGACCTGGGAATCAGCCCGGAACGGGTGCTGCAGACCCCGCCTGAAGGCTGAGTACTTCACTTGTGCGGAAATGGTGCGCTCATGGCTTCGAGATGGTGCGATTCGGGCCCTTTTGCAACTTGGGAAATTCCCTTGGGAGCTGGAATCTGCCCGGGGAGGAAGTGTCCGATTAACGGACTGATTTACAAGTAATGCACCAAAAAGATTCATCAATGCGTCATTTTGGCCTACCGAGGGGGCGGCTGGCTTGGTAGAGTCTCGCGCGATAAATCGTTCACAACAAAACGAAATTGGTGAGATTCATGACGCAATCCGTTGACGCCTTCCTGGCGCGCCTGAAGCAGCGCGATCCCGACCAGCCTGAGTTCCACCAGGCGGTGGAAGAAGTGCTGCGCAGCCTGTGGCCCTTCCTGGAGGCCAACCCCAAGTACCTCCAGGGCGGCATCATCGAGCGGATCGTCGAACCCGAGCGCGCCGTCCTGTTCCGGGTGCCCTGGGTCGACGACCAGGGGCGCGTCTGCGTCAACCGTGGTTTCCGGGTGCAGATGAGCAGCGCCATCGGGCCCTACAAGGGCGGCCTGCGCTTCCACCCCTCGGTGAACCTCGGGGTGCTGAAGTTCCTCGCCTTCGAGCAGGTCTTCAAGAATTCCCTGACCTCCCTGCCCATGGGTGGCGGCAAGGGCGGCTCCGACTTCGATCCCAAGGGCAAGAGCGACGCCGAGGTGATGCGCTTCTGCCAGTCCTTCATGAGCGAGCTGTATCGCCACATCGGCGCCGACCTGGACGTGCCGGCCGGTGACATCGGCGTCGGCGCCCGGGAGATCGGCTTCCTCTTCGGCCAGTACAAGCGCCTGTCCAACGAGTTCACCTCGGTGTTCACCGGCAAGGGCCTGGCCTACGGCGGCAGCCTGATCCGCCCCGAGGCGACGGGCTATGGTTGCGTCTACTTCGCCCAGGAAATGCTCAAGGGCATCGGTCGCGACATCGACGGCCAGCGCGTGGCGATTTCCGGCTCCGGCAACGTCGCCCAGTTCGCGGCGCAGAAGGTGATGGAACTGGGTGGCAAGGTGATCTCCCTGTCCGATTCCGAAGGCACCCTGTTCATCGAGGACGGCCTTTCCGGCGAGCAGTGGGAGGCGCTGATGGAGCTGAAGAACGTCCGTCGCGGTCGACTCAGTGAACTCCAGGGCCCCGGCCTGCGCTTCCTGCCGGGCCAGCGCCCCTGGGCGCTGCCTTGCGACATGGCGCTGCCCTGCGCCACCCAGAACGAGCTGGATGCCGCCGACGCCCGCGCCCTGCTGGCCAACGGCTGCGTCTGCGTGGCGGAAGGGGCCAACATGCCGTCCACCCTGGAGGCTGTGGATATCTTCCTCGAGGCGGGCATCCTCTTCGCCCCGGGCAAGGCGTCGAACGCCGGCGGCGTGGCCACCAGCGGCCTGGAAATGAGCCAGAACGCCATGCGCCTGCACTGGACCGCCGGCGAGGTGGACCAGCGCCTGCACGGCATCATGCAAAACATCCACCACGCCTGCGTCCACTACGGCGAAGAGAAGGGCCGGGTGAACTACGTGAAAGGCGCGAATATCGCCGGCTTCGTCAAGGTGGCCGACGCCATGCTGGCCCAGGGCGTGGTCTGACGCTGCCGTCGCCCCCGGCTTCCCGGGGGCACTCAATCGGGGTGCAGTGCCCGACCCATGGCGGTACCCCGGTTCCTTTCCCAGTCGTCGCCGCCGTCTTGCAGCCGCGCCTCGTGGTGCCGCCGTTCCTCACTTTGCACCTGGGCCTGGCACTGGCGGAATCCGTCGCTCCAGCCTTCAGCGTAGGTCGCATCCTTCAGGTAGCGGGGGACGTCCTTGCGGAACTCGCCGGTGATCACGCCCGCCGCCTGTCGGCCGCTGCTGCAACCGGCCTCGAAGCCGTCGACGAAGGCCATCGGGTAGCCCTGGGCGAGCAGGGTGTCACGGGTACTCGCGCAGCCCGCCATCAGCAAGGTGCCCAACAGGAAGGGCCAGGCTTGACGATAAAGGTTCACGTAGGCCTCTCTCGGTGACGGTGTAGGAATACCTGGGGAAATCAACTCGAACATTCTCTGCTTGCGACTGTCGAGATTTCGTCAAGACGGTGTGATGGCCCTGTCGACGGGGCGGGATGCTCTTGCTGGCCGTCGTAAGGGTCGTTGGCCCATGTCGCATCCATGACAATCGCCCCTCAGTCGGGGTGTTAGCCTCCTCCGTCCCCGAAGCAGCAGAAAGAGGAGCGACCATGACCGATACACGGGTCGAGACGGACCACGACCGCCTGAACCGGGCGGTGTTCTTCGGTTCCGCTACCTGCATCCTGGCACTGGCCTTCTGGGCGTTGCTGGACAGCGACAGCGCGGCGACCGCCCTGGGGGTGGTGCTGGGCTGGATTTCCGAAGGCTTCGGTTGGTACTACTTCCTGGCCGCCACGCTTTACGTGGTGTTCGTGCTGGTGATCGCGCTGTCGCGCTTCGGTGACATCCGCATGGGGCCGGATCACGCCCGGCCTGAGTTCAACCTGTTCACCTGGGGCGCGATGCTGTTCGCCGCCGGCATCGGCATCGACCTGATGTTCTTCTCGGTGGCGGAGCCGGTGACGCACCTGCTGCAGCCGCCGGAGGGGGCGCCGGGCACCTTGGACGCGGCGCGCCAAGGGGTGGCCTGGACCCTGTTCCACTACGGCATCACCGGCTGGTCGATGTACGCCCTGATGGGCATGGCCCTGGGCTATTTCAGTTTCCGCCATGGCATGCCGCTGTCGATCCGCTCGGCGCTCTATCCCATCTTCGGACGCCGCGTGCATGGGGCCCTGGGACATGGCGTGGAGATCGCCGCGGTCCTCGGGACGGTGTTCGGCATCGCCACCTCCCTGGGGATCGGCGTGGTCCAGCTCAACTACGGGCTGAAGTTCATGTTCGACGTGCCCGAAGGCATCCTGCCCCAGGCGCTGCTGATCCTGCTGTCGGTGGTGATGGCGACCATTTCCACGGTATCCGGCGTGGACAAGGGCATCCGCCGGCTCTCCGAGCTGAACGTGCTGCTGGCCATCGCGCTGATCCTCTTCGTGCTGTTCAGCGGCAACACGGTGTTCCTGCTCAACGGCGTGGTGCTGAACATCGGCGACTACCTGAGCGGTTTCGCCAGCATGACCCTGAATACCTTCGCCTTCGACCGTCCGGTGGACTGGCTGAACGGCTGGACCCTGTTCTTCTGGGCCTGGTGGGTGGCCTGGGCGCCCTTCGTCGGCCTCTTCCTGGCGCGGATCTCCCGGGGGCGGACCCTGCGGGAGTTCGTCCTGGGAACCCTGGTGATTCCGTTCACCTTCACCCTGATCTGGATCTCCATCTTCGGCAACAGCGCGCTGGACGTGGTGCTCTCGGGTAGCGCCGAGTTCGGCGAAATGGCCGTGAACACCCCCGAGCGGGCCTTCTACGGATTGCTGGCGCAGTACCCCTGGATCGGTCTCAGCGCGCTGTTGGCGACCCTGACCGGGCTCCTGTTCTATGTCACCTCGGCGGATTCCGGCGCCCTGGTGCTGGGCAACTTCACCTCCGTGCTGAAGGACCCTTCCAGCGACGCGCCGTCCTGGCTGCGGATCTTCTGGTCGGTGGTGATCGGCGTGTTGACCCTGGCGATGCTGATGGTGGGCGGCGTGCCGACGTTGCAGAACGCCACCGTGATCATGGGCCTGCCGTTCTCCTTCGTGATGTTCTTCATCATGGCCGGGCTCTATCGCGCCTTGCGCCTGGAAGTGGTGCGTCGCGACAGCCACCAGCACGGCCTGGCCGGATACCTGTCGGCGCGGGTGCAGCCCAGTGCCGGCGATGTGCCCGACTGGCAGCAGCGGGTGGAGCGGGTGACCACCCACCCGGATCGCGAGGCGGCGCTCGCCATGTTGGAGGCGGTTTGCCGGCCGGCACTCGGCGAGGTCTGTTCGGCGCTGCGTCGGCAGGGCATCTCGGCCCGGATCAGCGACCGCAACCCCACGGCGGACGGGCTGCCCCGCCTGGCCTTGAAGGTACCTTGTGGCGAGGCCGCGCCATTCCGTTACGAGGTCCGGGTGGTGGAAGCCGCGACGCCGGCCTATGCCGCGCCGGGCACGCCGGAACGCTGCTTCCGGCTGGAGGTGCATCTGCCCGAGGGTGGCCAGGGCTACAACCTCTGGGGCTTCAGCCAGGAGCAGGTGATCGCCGACGTGCTCGACCAGTACGAGCGGCACCTGCACGTCCTCCAGCAGGTCTCCGCGTCCCTGCCGCTGGCGGGGCGTTGATGGCGTGGGCGACCGGGTCTTGCGAGGGCCCGGTCAGCCCTTGACGCAGACCACCTGGCGCAGGGTGTGCACCACTTCCACCAGGTCGCGCTGGGCGGCCATCACGGCGTCGATGTCCTTGTAGGCCATGGGGATCTCGTCGATCACATCCTTGTCCTTGCGGCACTCCACGTGGGCGGTGGCGCGGACCTGGTCCTCGACGCTGAACAGCTTCTTCGCCCGGCTGCGACTCATGGTGCGGCCGGCGCCGTGGCTGCAGGAGCAGAAGGACTCCTCGTTGCCGAGGCCGCGGACGATGAAGCTCCTGGCGCCCATGGAGCCCGGGATGATGCCCAGCTCGCCCTTGCGCGCGGAAACCGCGCCCTTGCGGGTGACCAGCACTTCGCGGCCGAAGTGGCGTTCCTTCTGAACGTAGTTGTGGTGACAGTTGACCGCTTCCAGGCTGGCCTCGAAGGGTTTGCGGATCACCTTGCGCGCCGCCTCGATCACCGCCTGCATCATCAGGGCGCGGTTCTGCCGGGCGAAGTCCTGGGCCCAGCCCACGGCCTCGACGTAGTCGTCGTAATGGCGGCTGCCTTCCTCGAGGTAGGCGAGATCGCGGTCCGGCAGGTTGGCGATGTGCTGGCGCATGTCCGCCTGGGCCAGCTCGATGAACAGGGTGCCGATGGCGTTGCCCACGCCCCGGGAGCCGCTGTGGAGCATGAACCAGACCCGGTCGGCCTCGTCGAGGCAGACCTCGATGAAGTGGTTGCCGGTCCCCAGGGTGCCCAGGTGGCTGCGGTTGTTGGTCTTCTCCAGGCGCGGGTACTTGCGGGTGATGGCCTTGAAGCGCCCGGCGAGGGGGCGCCAGGCCTGGTCGGCCGCGTCCGGCACCGCGTCCCAGGCGCCCTGGTCGCGTCGACCGAAGGTCTTGCCGTGGGGCACCGCGCGCTCGATGGCGCTGCGCAGGCCGTGGAGGTTGTCCGGCAGGTCGCGGGCATGCAGGGAGGTGAGGGCGGCCATCATGCCGCAGCCGATGTCCACGCCCACCGCGGCGGGAATGATGGCGCCCAGGGTGGGGATCACGCTGCCGATGGTGGAGCCCTTGCCCAGGTGGACGTCGGGCATCACGGCGAGGTGCTTGAAGATGAAGGGCATCTTCGCGGTGTTGATCAATTGCTGGCGCGCTTCGTCCTCTACCGGGACGCCCTGGGTCCAGAGTTTGATGGGCTTGCCGCTGGCCACTTCCAGCAGTTGTGGACCGTTCACGTTCATCTGCATCGCCTGACGAGGGTGTGGATAACCATTCTGGCTCCGTTGTAGCGGGGCCGGGCGCGCAGCTTACAGGTGGCGGGCTTGAAGGGTATCGCCGCCAGGTACGAAACCCATCAATAGTGGTACCACTTCAATTCCAGCATCACCTCGTTCACCGGCGCGGCGAGCTGGCTGAATTCGCGCTGGGCGGTCAGGCGCAGGCCGAGGTTGCGGGAAATCTCCCACTGCTGGTTGAGGGACAGTCGGCGCCGGACTTCACCATTGTGGAAATAGTCTCCAGCGGCTTCCAGGCTGAGGGTGCCGACGGGGTTGTGCCAGAGCAGGCCGGTGTTGAAGCCGGCGGCCGTGGCGACGAAGGGGGCGAAGTCCTCGTTGTGTTCGATGCGGGCGGTGGCCAGGGCGAAGCCGAGGGCATCCCCGCCCAGCTGCCAGGCCCCGCCGACGCCGCCGTTGAGGTGGCTCACCAGGCGCTCGTCGCCGTCTTCGCCCAGCACCCGCTCCAGGCCGCCGGCCACCTGCCAGGACCAGGGCTTGAGCAGGTCGCCGCGCGGGGTGAGGGAGCGGATGGTGGCCAGGTCCAGGCGTTGCAGCTGCCAGTGGTTGTCTTCGTATTGGCGCAGCTTGAGCTGGAGGATCTCGATCTGCGCGCCGAGGGGGAAGCCGGAGAGGTTGTCGTTGAGGTCGTGGTAGGCCATGCGCAGGCCGTACTCGGCGTAGGCCCTGTCCTCGCGGGTGCCGGCGCCCAGTTGCCAGGTGCGGGATTCGTGGCCCTCCTCCGGCAGGTCGGGGCGATCCAGCTGCAGTGTCGGCGGCGGATTGCGGTTGATGGACTGGAGCAGGCGATAGCTGCGTCCCGCGCTGGCGGCGGTGCGCTCCTCGCCGACCGAGCGGTAGCGCAGCAGGCGGAAGGCGGCGTCCTGGATCAGCGCGCGGCGCGGGGCGGGCAGGGCGAGGAACTCGGGGGCGTCGAGAAGGCGGTCGTCCTCGGCCAGGCGCAGCACCCACTGCTGTTCGGCGCTATCCAGCGGCTCGGCACGGGCCAGCAGCTCCTTTTCCCGGGAGGCGCGGTAGTCGATGGACTCCACCAGACCGGCGTCCTTCACCGCCCGCACCGTGTCGGTGGGGATGGCGGTAATGGGGAACTGCTCGGTGAGTTCGATGCCGGGACGGGCGATCTCCAGCAGTTCCAGCAGGCGGTAGGAGCAGTTCTCGTCGAAGAAGTAGTAGTCGAAGCGGATCTGCTTCAGCTCCCACACGTGCTCCACCATGCGCCCGGTTTCCTCGGGGCTGAGGTTGAGGCGGTATTCCCAGAGGTCGCGGTTCTCCAGGCGGCTGTATTCCTTCAGCTTGTCGCGGTAGGGCACCAGGGCGAAGAGTCCCGGGTAGCCGCCCATCAGGCCCTTCCAGGCGTAGAGGATGCTGTTGTCCGAACCCTCGATGAAGGCGCCGAAGTTCAGCGCGTAGCTGAGCATGGCGGTGTTGTTCTCGTGGATGTCCGGCTGGTCGATGCGCAGCAGCGTGTGGCCGAACATCGACGAGGGGCTGTTCAGGTAGGCGGCGGGAAACACCAGCACCGTGCTGTGGGGGTTGATGTCGGCGTACCAGGCCCTGTACTCGCTGCAGGGAGGCTGGGGCAGGTCGGTCAGTTGCAGCTGCTCCCGCAGCCAGCGGGTGCGGGCGGGGTAGGTGCACTGCGGGTGCTGGTCGCCGAGGCTGGCGGGCTGGTAAAGCGCTTCCAGGGTGGCGCGCAGCTCCGCGCCGGGGTTGCCGGGGCCCTCTTTGGCGAGGAAGAAGTCCTCGTCATCGACGTAGCTGCGCCAGCCGCCCAGTTTGCCGGTCTCCCAGTGACCCAGGGCGATCCAGTAGGGATCGGCGGCCAGGGTGTCGAGGCGCTCGGCAGGCATCTGCGGGGCGGCGTGGGCGGTGATCCAGGTGCAGAGTGCGAGGTAGGGGAAGATCCGTTTCAAGAGGGCTGCTCTTCTTCACGAGAGGTCGGGCGCAGCTTTGAGGGAGGGGCGGGGCGCTGTCAAGCAAGGCCAGGACGATTGATTGCGCAAGTTCGCGGGACCGTGATGGAGCGTCCACACTTGGAAGTGTGAACAGGGGGATTTCCACATGACCACCACTGACCCACGCGCCGCACTCGACGCCCTGATCGCGGAATACAGCACCCGCGCCAACTCCATTCGCCAGGACCTGGCCAGTAGCCACTCACCGGATTTCGCCGAGCAGGCGGTCCAGCGGGAAAACGACGAAGTGCTGGAGGCCCTGCTGGCCGAGACCGAGGCCGCCCTGCGCCGCGCGGGCCTGGCCAAGCTGCGCCTCGCCGACGGCAGCTACGGTTATTGCCAACGCTGTGGCGAGCCCATCGAGCCGGCGCGACTGGCGGTGCTGCCCGCCGCCGAGTACTGCCTGGGCTGCGCGGACCTGGCTCACTGAAACGCCGCTGGCGTCATGCCTTGCCAGTGGCGACGGGGCGGCGCCAGAATGCGGCCATTGCTTTTCCAGCCGAGCCACTAAGGACACTCGATGCCTGATTCCTTCGCTGCCAGCCTGCGCCTGGCGCCCGATGCGCTCACCCGTCCCTTCGAGCCCCAGCAATTCAACTTCAAGACCACCGACGACCTGGAGCCCTTCCGTGGGGTGCTCGGCCAGGAGCGGGCGGTGGAGGCCCTGCAGTTCGGCGTGGCCATGCCGCGTCCCGGCTACAACGTCTATGTGATGGGCGAACCGGGCACTGGCCGCTTCTCCTTCGTCCAGCGTTACCTCAAGGCCGAGGGCAAGCGCCTGGATACGCCCGCGGACTGGGTCTACGTCAACCATTTCGAGGAACCGCGCGAACCGCGCGCCCTGCAGTTGCCGCCCGGGGAGGCCCAGGGTTTCATCTGCGATATCGAGCACCTGGTGGACAACCTGCTGGCCACCTTCCCCGCCGTGTTCGAAACACCCACCTTCCAGCAGAAGAAGAGCGCCATCGACCGCGCCTTCAACCAGCGCTACGACCGCGCCCTGGATGTGATCGAGCGACTGGCCCTGGAGAAGGACGTCGCCCTCTACCGCGACAGCGCCAACATCGCGTTCACCCCGATGAAGGATGGCAAGGCGCTGGACGAGGCGGATTTCGCCCAGTTGCCCGAGTCCGAGCGCGAGCGCTTCCATGACGATATCGCCAGCCTGGAGGAACGCCTGAACGAGGAGCTGTCCAGCCTGCCGCTATGGAAGCGCGAGTCCAGCAACCAGCTGCGCCAGCTCAACGAGGAAACCATCACCCAGGCGCTGATGCCGCTGCTGTCCCCCCTGTCGGAGAAGTACGCGGAGAACGCCGGCGTCGTGGCCTACCTGCAGGCCATGCAGGTGAACCTGCTGAAAACCGTGGTGGACCAGTTGCTGGACGACAAGCCCGACGCCCAGCGCCGCGAACTGCTGGAGGAGCAGTACTGCCCGAGCCTGGTCGTTGGACATCATGCCAATGGCGGGGCGCCGGTGGTGTTCGAGTCCCATCCCACCTACGACAACCTCTTCGGCCGCATCGAGTACGGCACGGACCAGGGCGCCCTCTACACCAGCTATCGCCAACTGCGGCCGGGGGCGTTGCATCGCGCCAATGGCGGCTTCCTGGTTCTGGAGGCGGAAAAGCTGCTCGGTGAGCCCTTCGTGTGGGACGCCCTGAAACGCGCCCTGCATTCCCGCCAGCTGAAAATGGAATCTCCCCTGGCGGAGCTGGGCCGACTGGCCACCGTCACCCTGACCCCGCAGGTGATCCCGCTGCAGGTGAAGGTGATCATCATCGGCTCCCGCCAGCTCTACTACACGCTTCAGGACCTGGATCCCGACTTCCAGGAGATGTTCCGCGTCCTGGTGGACTTCGACGAGGAGATCGCCCTGTCGGATGACAGCCTGGAACAGTTCGCCCAGTTGCTGAAGACCCGCACCTCGGAGGAGGGCATGGCGCCGCTCACCGCCGCAGCCGTGGCGTCCCTGGCCACCTACAGCGCTCGTCTGGCGGAGCACCAGGGCCGCCTGTCGGCGCGTATCGGTGACCTGTTCCAGCTGGTCAGCGAGGCGGACTTCGTGCGCCAGCTGGCCGGTGATGCGGTGACCGACTCCGCTCACATCGTCAGAGCGCTGAAGGCCAAGGCCACGCGCACCGGCCGTGTGTCGGCGCGCATCCTCGACGACATGCTGGCGGGCATCATCCTGATCGACACCGCGGGCGCCGCCGTGGGCAAGTGCAACGGCCTCACCGTGCTGGAGGTGGGGGATTCCGCCTTCGGCGTCCCCGCGCGGATATCCGCTACCGTCTATCCCGGCGGTTCCGGCATCGTCGACATCGAGCGCGAGGTCAACCTGGGTCAACCCATCCACTCCAAGGGCGTGATGATCCTCACCGGCTACCTCGGCAGTCGCTACGCCCAGGAATTCCCCCTGGAAATCTCCGCCAGCATCGCCCTCGAGCAGTCCTACGGCTATGTGGATGGTGACAGCGCCTCGCTCGGCGAGGCCTGTACCCTGATTTCCGCGCTGTCGCGCACCCCGCTCAAGCAATGCTTCGCCATCACCGGATCCATCAACCAGTTCGGCGAAGTGCAGGCGGTGGGCGGGGTCAACGAGAAGATCGAGGGCTTCTTCCGCCTCTGCGAGGCGCGCGGCCTTACGGGGGAGCAGGGGGTGATCATTCCCCACGCCAACGTGACCAACCTGATGCTGGACGACCGGGTGCTGGAGGCTGTTCGCCAGGGCAGGTTCCATGTCTACGCGGTGCGCCAGGCCGACGAGGCGCTTAGCCTGCTGGTGGGTGAGCCGGCAGGCGTGCCGGACGAGAAGGGGCGCTTCCCCGAAGGCAGCGTCAATGCGCGGGTGGTGGCGCGCCTGCGGGAAATCGCGGAAATGGGCATGGAGGAAGACGAGAAGCCGGCCCCGGCCCAGGAGACCGTCGAGGTCGTGGCCAAGGCTGCGGCACCCGCCAAGGGCCGCAAGGCGCCGAAGAAGGAGCCTGCGCCGCTGCCGGCCGCCGATAGACCCCAGGGCCCGGCCTGAGGCCTGGAGTGACCGGCTGCCCGGGGCTGTTCCCGGCGTGGCTGGTCAGTCACTGATCGATGGGCGGCGATGCCTGTGCGGAGTACGCCCCATCGCCTTTCCCTCACCCTGTTCACAGGGTTATCCACAGCTTGCGTGGATAAGCGTCGAACTTTCGCAGTCGGTCTCTCGGGTGTAGGCTGAATTCAGGCCCCTGCGAGGACAGCCGCCATGACGCGCAACCTCTGCCTTACCCGCCAATGCCTGGGACTGGTGACCCGGATCGAATGCGTGATTCGTCCGCTGGCGGGGGAAAATGGACTCTGGACCCTGCTCTGCGCCGCCGGCATGGCGGGTGAGCAACCTTCTGCGATCAAGGCGCAAGGTCCGTTCCATGGGCCTCAGGTAGCCGAATCCGTCTTGTCCGCCATTGCTGATTGCCTCGCCGAGCAGGGTTACGCCGAAGCCCACGACCCACCCATCTGGCGCATCCACCTGCAGGGCGAGTTGCGTCGCATCAACGGCACCCGCTGCCGCAATCTCGGTGACTACCAGTTCCGGCCGGAAAGCTGAGTTCGCTAGTGGCGAGCTTTTGATCGGCGAGCTGGAGGCAGCGTGGGCGGGGCGACGGGAGCGTCGTTCCAACGCTCGTCAACAGACTTATCCACAATGTTTGGGGATATGTCATTCCCCTGTTCGAATGTTCTTCTGTAGGAAAGTGATCGTTATACTCGCGCCCGTTTCTGACTGACTGCGAGGCGCCATGGAACGCTTTCTAGAAAATTCGATGTATGCGGCACGTTGGTTGCTGGCCCCCATCTACTTCGGCCTGTCCCTGGCCTTGCTGGCGTTGACGCTGAAGTTCTTCCAGGAGGTCTGGCACGTCCTGCCCCATGTGTTCGAGAAGACCGAGGCGGAGCTGATCCTGGTGTTGCTGTCGCTCATCGACATGTCCCTGGTGGGGGGATTGCTGGTGATGGTGATGATTTCCGGCTACGAGAACTTCGTGTCCCAGCTGGATATCGATGAAGGCAAGGAGAAGCTGAGCTGGCTGGGCAAGATGGATTCCGGCTCGCTGAAGATGAAGGTGGCGGCGTCCATCGTCGCGATCTCCTCCATCCATCTGCTGCGTGTGTTCATGGATGCGCCGAATATCGATAACAGCAAGATCATGTGGTACGTGATCCTCCACATGACGTTCGTCATCTCGGCCTTCGCCATGGGCTACCTGGACAAGATGACCAAGCACGACCACTGATCGGCAGGTCCTGCCCCAATCGCCGCCCGTCCGCCAGAAAGCGGACGGGCGGTTGTGTTTCCGGCCCCTGGTTTTCTCCTGTGCATTAGATTTGAGGTGTACAGCGCGCGAGGTGACCTCATGAAACTGCAGGATCTCAGCAGCCACGCCCGGGCCGGGCATGTGGAAGAACTCAACCTGATCTCCATGGAGGGCGGCATCTACCTTCTCGAGGCCCGGATCGACGGCCGTCCCCATGCCCTGGATGACGGGCGAGGGCATGCCGTCCACCTGCGTTCCGTGGAGCATGCGCGGGAGATGCTCAAGGACTTGCCCGGTGTGTCGCTCCACCTGGTACACGATGTGGTGCATGACGAAATGTGCGGCATGGAGGCGGACAGCCAGGAGCGGCTGAGGGTGCCGATATCCAGTCGGGTTTCCCACTGATTCGGATCGACCGGAGCCCACGCCCGGCGAGGGAAGCTGTGCTAGTCTGGCCGGCCTTTTTTCCCTGAGCGGAGCTCCGCGATGTCCCAACTCGATCTTTCCACCGACGAAACCCGCGTCAGCTACGGCATTGGCCGCCAACTGGGCGACCAGATCCGTGACAATCCCCCGCCCGGCGTGAGCCTGGATGCCGTGCTCGCCGGCCTCAGCGACGCATTCAACGGTGTGGAGAGCCGCGTTGATGGCGCCGCCCTGTCCGCCAGCTTCCGCGTGATTCGCGAGCGCATGCAGGCCGAAGCCCAGGTCCGTGCCGAAGCGGCTGCCGGCGCCGGTCGCGCCTATCTGGAAGAGAACGCCAAGCGCGACGGCGTGACCGTCCTGGCATCCGGCCTGCAGTACGAGGTACTGGTTGCTGGCGAAGGCGCCAAGCCGTCCGCGGAGGACACCGTGCGTACCCATTACCACGGCACCCTGATCGACGGCACCGTGTTCGACAGCTCCTACGATCGCGGCCAGCCGGCTGAATTCCCGGTGGGCGGCGTGATCGCCGGCTGGGTCGAGGCCCTGCAACTGATGAACGCCGGCAGCAAGTGGCGCCTGCACGTGCCGAGCGAACTGGCCTATGGCGGCCAGGCCGTTGGCAGCATCCCGCCCCACAGTGTGCTGGTGTTCGACGTCGAACTTCTCGAGATCCTCTGATCCGGGAGTGGCTACCGGGGTGGCCGTCCCTGGCCTGCCCCGGAACCGGCGAGGGCGCCTTCGCCCTCGCTGCAGGACCGACGCCCGGGCGCCGGTCCTGCGGATGACGCCGTCCTGGCGTCATCGAAACCCTTAGTGCGCTTCGTCGTGCGGGCGTAGCGCGCGGGCATAGCAGAACAGGAAGAGGTTGCGCACCAGCTCCTTGAGGATCAGGGGTTCGCTGGAGTTCAGGCTGGCCAGGTCCAGGTCGCCCAGGTCGCGCAGCTCGTCGAGGGCTTCTTCCTGCAGCACGGCGCAGACCTCACCGGTTTCCCGATGGAGAATCCGCAGGTAGGGGTGTGGGCGATCCAGCCAGGCATCGATCAGGTAAGTCATGGCTCATCTCCTTGAAAGTGGCGAGATGAGAATAATTCTTATTACCTAAATAGCAAGTATCAATCGCCACCTTTCGTCGTGACACAAAAAAGCCCGTCGCAGGGACGGGCTCCTCGAACGCTGGCCGATCAGTGCGTGCGGGCCACGGCGAACTCGGTGAGTTCCCTCAGCGCATCACGGTACGGGCCAGGGGGCAGTTGCTCCAGGCAGGCGATGGCCCGGGTGGCGTAGTCGCGGGCGAGCCGTGCCGTGTAATCCAGGGCCCCGGCGGCCTCTACGGCGGCGCGGATGCCTTCCAGGTCCTGGCTGCCACCCTGCTGGATGGCCTTGCGCACCAGCGCCGCCTGCTCCGGGGTGCCGTCGCGCATGGCGGCGATCAGCGGCAGGGTGGGCTTGCCTTCGGCAAGGTCGTCACCGACGTTCTTGCCCAGGGTGGTGGCGTCGCCACGGTAGTCCAGAAGGTCGTCCACCAGTTGGAAGGCGATGCCCAGTGCATCGCCGAACTGGCGCAGGGCCTCCGCCTGTTCGGCGCTGGCATTGGCCAGTACGGCGGCGCTGTGGGTGGAGGCCTCGAAGAGCATCGCGGTCTTGCCGCGGATGACTTCCATATAGGTTTCTTCGGTGGTGCTGGCGTCGCGGATCTTCGACAGCTGCAACACCTCGCCCTCGGCGATGACCCGGGTGGCCTGGGAGATGATCCGCATGACCGGCATGGAACCGAGCTCGACCATCATTTCGAAGGAGCGGGCGTAGAGGAAATCACCCACCAGCACGCTGGGCGCATTGCCCCACAGGGCGTTGGCGGTGGAGCGACCGCGACGCAGGCCGGAGGCGTCCACCACGTCATCGTGGAGCAGGGTGGAGGTGTGCAGGAACTCGATGGTGGCGGCCAGCAGGCGCAGTGGATCGCCACCGAAACCCAGGGCGTTGCCGCTGAGCAGCACCAGCAGGGGGCGCAGGCGCTTGCCCCCTGCGGAGACGATGTAGTCGCCAATCTTTTCCACCAGGGGAACGCGGGAGGTCAGTTGGCGACGGATGATGTCGTCGACTGCGGTAAAGTCATCCGCCACCACGCGGTAGAAAGCCTGGGGTTGCATCGGCCTGAGGTGCTCCAGTTGGGATGCGCGGCATGCTAGGGGGCGGGTCCGGGGCTGTCAAGGCGAGCACTGGCGGTGCTTGCGCGGCAATCCGGGCTTGCGTACAATCGCGGCCCCTGAACTTCCTTGGGCATTTTCCTGCCTTACGCAATTGCATGGGTGTCAGTTCCGGCACCATGCAGCCATGCCGACCCATTTCTCTTTCTATAAAGCGTCGGGTGAGCAGGTTTAACGGAGAAAATCCATGTACGCAGTTATCGTTACCGGCGGCAAGCAATACAAAGTCGCTGAAGGTGAATTCCTGAAAGTCGAGAAGCTCGAAGTCGCCACCGGCGAATCCGTGACTTTCGACCGCGTCCTGCTGATCGGCAATGGCGACGACGTGAAAATCGGTGCTCCGGTTGTTGATGGCGCCAAAGTAGTCGCTGAAGTGGTCTCCCAGGGCCGTCACGACAAAGTGCGCATCATCAAGTTCCGTCGTCGTAAGCACCACATGAAGCGCCAGGGCCACCGCCAGTGGTTCACTGAAATCAAGATCACCGGCATCCAGGCCTAATTTCCTTTTTGGAGGATTTGACTCATGGCACACAAAAAAGCTGGCGGTTCTACCCGCAACGGCCGCGATTCCGAAAGTAAACGCCTTGGCGTGAAACTGTACGGCGGCCAGGTTGTCAAGGCTGGCAACATCATCGTGCGTCAGCGCGGTACCAAGTTCCACGCCGGTGTCGGCGTTGGCCTGGGCAAGGATCACACCCTGTTCGCGAAAGTGGACGGCGTGATCAAGTTCGAGGTCAAAGGTGCTTTCAATCGCAAGTACGTAAGCATCGTCGCTGCCTGATAGCGACCTCGCTGTAAAAGCCCCGTCTTGCGACGGGGCTTTTTTGTTTGTGCTTCACGGAAACTCTGCAATGGGCAGGGTTCCCTGTATCCTATGAGCTTTGTTTCACTCAACCCGTCCCCGTGGCGGGAGGCGTCCTGATGAAATTCGTCGATGAAGTATCGATCTTTGTAAAAGCGGGCGACGGCGGCAATGGCCTGATGAGTTTCCGTCGCGAAAAATTCATTGAAAAGGGCGGCCCCAACGGTGGTGACGGGGGCGATGGCGGCTCCGTGTACATGGAGGCCGATCCGAACCTGAACACCCTGGTGGACTACCGTTACACCCGCCGATTCGACGCCCAGCGTGGCGAGAACGGGGGCAGCAAGGACTGCACCGGGCGCAAGGGTGAGGACCTGATCCTGCCGGTGCCGGTGGGCACCACGGTGATCGATGCCGCCACCCAGGAAATCATCGGTGACCTGGTCAAGCCTGGGCAGCGCCTGCTGGTGGCTCAGGGTGGCTGGCACGGCCTGGGCAATACGCGCTTCAAGTCCAGCACCAACCGTGCGCCGCGTCAGACCACCAAAGGCAAGCCCGGTGAGTCCCGTGACCTCAAACTGGAATTGAAGGTGCTGGCTGACGTCGGTCTGCTGGGATTGCCCAATGCGGGCAAGAGTACCTTCATTCGTGCCGTTTCCGCGGCCAAGCCGAAAGTGGCGGACTACCCCTTCACCACGCTGGTGCCGAACCTTGGCGTGGTGAGTGTCGGACGATTCAAGTCGTTCGTGGTGGCCGACATCCCGGGGTTGATCGAAGGCGCCGCCGATGGTGCCGGCCTGGGTATTCGATTCCTCAAGCACCTGGCGCGCACTCGCCTGTTGCTGCATATCGTCGACATGGCGCCGCTGGACGAGAGCGATCCGGCGGAAGCGGCGGCGACCATCATCGAGGAGCTGGCGCGCTTCAGTCCGGCGCTCACCGAGCGTGATCGCTGGCTGGTGCTGAACAAGGCCGACCAGTTACTCGACGAGGATCGTGATGCGCGTGTCAAGGCGGTGCTCGAGCGTCTGGGTTGGTCCGGTCCGGTATTCGTGATCTCCGCGCTGGAGCGTGAGGGGACCGAGGCCTTGTCCCAGGAAATCATGCGCTACCTCGATGAGCGCAGCTTGCGCATGGAGGAGGACCCGGCGTTCGCCGAGCAGCTCGCCGAGCTGGACCAGCGCATCGAGGATGAGGCGCGGGCTCGCCTGCAGGCCATGGACGACCAGCGCGCGCTGCGTCGCGCCGGCCTGAAGAATGCCGGTGCCGAGGATGACGACGATTTCGACGACGAGGATGACGGCGACGGGCCGGAAATCTTCTACGTACCCTGATTCCCTGCGCCGTCCGGTGCGATGGGGTGTTCGCATGGCTGCGCGCCTTGTCGTGCAGCTTTCTAGCTAAGGTTGGACGATATGCGGGACAAGGTGACTGGCGCCCAGCGCTGGGTGGTGAAGATCGGTAGTGCATTGCTGACCGCCGATGGTCGGGGGTTGGATCGCTCGGCCATGGGTGTCTGGGTCGAGCAGATGGTGGCCCTTCGCGATGCCGGGGTGGAGCTGGTGCTGGTGTCTTCCGGTGCGGTGGCGGCCGGCATGAGTCGCCTGGGCTGGAGTTCGCGTCCCAGTGCCGTGCATGAGCTGCAGGCCGCCGCTGCGGTGGGTCAGATGGGGCTGGTGCAGGCTTGGGAGTCCAGCTTCGCCGAGTATGGTCGGCACACCGCCCAGATCCTGCTGACCCACGACGACCTGTCGGACCGCAAGCGTTACCTGAACGCTCGCAGCACCCTGCGCACCCTGGTGGAGCTGGGTGCGATCCCGGTGATCAACGAGAACGACACCGTGGTCACCGACGAGATCCGATTCGGCGACAACGACACCCTGGCCGCTCTGGTGGCCAACCTGGTGGAGGCCGACCTGCTGGTGATCCTCACGGATCGTGACGGCATGTTCGATGCTGACCCTCGCCACAATCCCGATGCCCAACTGATCTTCGAGGCCCGTGCCGACGATCCGGCCCTGGATGCCGTTGCCGGTGGCACCGGTGGCGCCCTCGGGCGTGGCGGAATGCAGACCAAGTTGCGAGCGGCGCGGCTGGCGGCGCGTTCTGGTGCCCATACGGTAATCGTCGGTGGGCGCCTCGAGCGCGTGCTGGATCGCCTGAAGGCCGGCGAGCGCCTCGGCACCCTGCTCGCGCCAGAGCGCGGCCTGCTGGCAGCGCGCAAGCAGTGGCTGGCTGGTCACCTGCAGACGCGCGGCACCCTGGTGCTGGATGCGGGCGCGGTGAAGGCGTTGCGTCAGGATCGAAAGAGCTTGCTGCCGGTCGGGGTCAAGGCCGTCCAGGGCAGCTTCCGGCGCGGTGAGATGGTGGTCTGTGTGGGCCTGGACGGGGCTGAGGTGGCTCGCGGCCTGGCTAACTACAGTGCGCTCGAGGCGCAGAAGATCATTGGCCAGCCGTCCGATCGGATCGAGGCGCTGCTGGGCTATGTGGATGAGCCTGAGTTGGTTCACCGGGATAACCTGGTCCTGGTTTGAGGGGTAAGCGATGCGCCGGATGAAGGGATTGTTGGTGGCGCTGCTGGCGCTGCCGCTGCTGGCGGGCGCCGAGGAGATCGGCTCGGTCTCCACGGTGTTCAAGTGGGTGGGGCCGAACGACAGGATCCTGGTCGAGGCCTTCGATGATCCCATGGTCGAGGGTGTGACCTGCTACCTGTCGCGGGCCAAGACCGGCGGCGTCAAGGGTGGCCTGGGGCTGGCCGAGGATCGCGCCGAGGCGTCCATCGCCTGCCGTCAGGTGGGGGCGATCCGCTTCAAGGGTGAGCTGAAGGATGGCGAGGAAGTCTTCAAGGAGCGCACCTCGCTGGTGTTCAAGACCATGCAGGTGGTGCGGTTCTTCGATCGCAAGCGCAATACGCTGGTGTACCTGGTCTACAGTGATCGCGTGATCGAAGGCAGTCCGCAGAACGCAGTGACGGCAATCCCGATCCTGCCCTGGCCCGGCCAGCCTTGAGCGGAACGAAAAAGCCCGGATTTCCGGGCTTTTTGTTTTGCCGGGAAAATTCCAGGCAATAAAAAACCGGCCAGAAGGCCGGTTTTTCAGCAAGAACTGGCTCAGGCAGCAGCCTGGCCGAGCGCCTTGATATGGGCGTTCAGGCGGCTCTTGTGACGAGCGGCCTTGTTCTTGTGGATGATGCCTTTGTCGGCCATGCGGTCGATCACCGGTACAGCGGCGGTGTAGGCTGCTTGAGCCTTCGGCAGGTCCTTGGCGTCGATAGCCTTCACTACGTTCTTGATGTAGGTACGGACCATGGAGCGCAGGCTGGCGTTATGGCTACGACGCTTCTCAGCCTGTTTGGCGCGTTTTTTGGCAGAAGGTGTATTGGCCACCGTCAAGCTCCTCGAAACTGGGGTTGCTAACAAATGAGGCCGCGAATCATGCCGGCCAGACTTGCCCTTGTCAAGGGCGATCAAGTACTTATGGCGACGAACGTGCACTGTCCGGGGCGGGATGCTTTTATCCCGGTCGGGCTCTACACTCGCAGCCTTCCTCGTGGCCCGGCAGCGCACCGGCGCGACGTTCCACCCAGTCCGGACTTCTCAATGAACCTGCTCAAGTCGCTGGCGGCCGTCAGCTCCATCACCATGCTGTCCCGCGTGCTGGGATTCGTGCGTGACACCATTGTCGCGCGCTACTTCGGCGCCGGCCTGGCCACCGACGCATTCTTCGTTGCCTTCAAGCTGCCCAACCTGTTGCGACGGATCTTCGCCGAGGGTGCCTTTTCCCAGGCCTTCGTCCCCATCCTCGCCGAGTACAAGACCCAGCAGGGCGAGGAGGCCACGCGCACCTTCATCGCCTACGTGTCCGGACTGCTCACCCTGGTGCTGGCCCTGGTGACGGTCCTCGGCATTCTGGTTGCACCCTGGATAATCTGGGTGACCGCGCCGGGCTTCGTGGAGGACCCGGACAAGTTCGCCCTGACCACCGACCTGCTGCGGGTGACCTTTCCCTACATTCTGCTGATCTCGCTGTCGTCGCTGGCGGGCGCCATCCTCAACACTTGGAACCGGTACGCCGTTCCGGCCTTCGTGCCGACCCTGCTGAATGTCAGCATGATCGTCTTCGCACTGTTCCTGACCCCCTATTTCGACCCGCCCGTGATGGCGCTCGGCTGGGCCGTGCTGGTGGGTGGCCTGGCCCAGTTGCTCTATCAACTGCCTGCCCTGAAGCGTATCGGCATGCTGGTGCTGCCTCGACTCAACCTTCGGGATACGGGCGTCTGGCGGGTGCTGAAGCAGATGGCCCCGGCGATTTTCGGCGTCTCCGTCGGCCAGATTTCCCTGATCATCAACACCATCTTCGCGTCCTTCCTGGCGGCGGGGTCGGTGTCCTGGATGTATTACGCCGATCGCCTGATGGAGCTGCCCTCCGGTGTGCTGGGCGTTGCCCTGGGCACCATCCTCTTGCCGTCCCTGGCCAAGACCTACGCCAGCGATGACCGGCAGGCCTATTCCCAGCTGATGGACTGGGGGCTGCGCCTCTGCTTCCTGCTGGTGCTGCCCTGCACCCTGGCGCTCGCCCTGCTGGCCGAACCCCTGACCGTCTCGCTGTTCCAGTACGGCAAGTTCAGTGCCCACGACGCGGTCATGACCCAGCAGGCGCTGATGGCCTACGCCGTCGGCCTCCTGGGGATCATCCTGGTGAAAGTACTGGCGCCCGGCTTCTACGCCCGGCAGAACATCCGCACGCCGGTGCGGATCGCCGTGCTCACCCTGGTGGCGACGCAGCTGATGAACCTCGCGTTCGTCTTCCACCTGCGCCACGCGGGCCTGGCCCTGGCCATCAGTCTGGCGGCTTGCCTGAACGCCGGCTTGCTCTACTGGCAGTTGCGCAAGCAGCAGCTGTTCCAGCCTCAGCCGGGCTGGGGGCGCTTCCTGGCCAAGCTGGTGCTGGCCGTGGCCGTTATGTGCGCCGTGCTGCTGGGCGTGATGCACCTGTTGCCCGCCTGGGAGCTCGGCTCCATGGCCGAGCGCCTGCTGCGCCTGGCGGTGCTGGTGGGGGCTGGCGTCCTGGCCTATTTCGGCATGTTGGTACTGCTGGGATTCCGCCCGAGGGACTTTGCCCGCCGTGCCGTCTGAGCCGCCCCCGGATGCTCGCCGCTTGTCGTGCCGAGAGGCTTTCTGCGCCTGTTGTCCGGCGTCGGCTGTGCGTATAATCGACCACTTTGTGAACAAGACTTGTGCTATGCAGCTGGTTCGAGGCCTACACAACCTGCGGCCCCAACATCGGGGCTGCGTCGCCACCATCGGCAATTTCGACGGCGTGCACCGCGGCCACCAGGCCATTCTCAAGCGGTTGCGCGAGCGTGCGGCTGAGCTGGGTTTACCTACCTGCGTGGTGATTTTCGAGCCGCAGCCACGGGAGTACTTCGGGCCGGACACCGCGCCCGTTCGCCTGACGCGCCTGCGTGACAAGCTGGAGCTCCTGGCCCGCGAAGGCGTCGACCGGGTGCTCTGCCTGGCGTTCAACCGTCGCCTGCGCGAGCTGTCCGCCGCCGAGTTCGTGCATGCCGTGCTGGTGGAAGGGCTGGGCGCCCGGCACCTCGAGATCGGCGACGACTTCCGCTTCGGCTGCGACCGCGCCGGCGACTTCTCCTTCCTGCTGCAGGCGGGCGAGGCCGAGGGTTTCTCCGTCGAGGCGGCCGCCACTGTCGAACTGGATGGCGTGCGCGTCAGCAGCACCCGCGTTCGGCAGGCCCTGGCCGACGGTGACTTCCCGCTGGCCGAGCGCCTGCTGGGGCGTCCCTTCACCATCACGGGCCGCGTCCTGCACGGGCAGAAGCTCGGTCGCCAGCTGGGCACGCCCACTGCCAATGTGCAGCTCAAGCGTCGCCGGGTGCCCCTGAACGGCGTCTATCTGGTCAGCGTCGAGCTGGACGGCCAGCCCCGGCCCGGCGTGGCCAACATCGGCGTGCGCCCCAGCGTCAAGGGTGACGGGCGTGCCCACCTGGAAGTCCACCTGCTGGACTACGCCGGCGACCTTTACGACCGGCGGATCAGCGTGAACTTCCACCAGAAGCTGCGTAACGAGCAGCGTTTTGCCTCTCTTGAGGCGTTGAAGTCGGCGATCGATGCGGATGTCGCTGCCGCCCGTGCCTATTGGCAGGGTACTCAATCAAATTGAAGAGCCTGGACTGAAATGACCGATTACAAAGCGACGCTCAACCTGCCGGAAACGGCATTCCCGATGAAAGCCGGTCTGCCTCAGCGCGAACCGGAACTGCTGCAGCGCTGGAACGGCCTGGGCCTGTACCAGAAGCTGCGGCAGATCGGAGAAGGGCGCCCGAAGTTCATCCTGCACGATGGCCCGCCCTACGCCAACGGCAGCATTCATATCGGTCATGCGGTCAACAAGATCCTCAAGGACATCATCGTCCGTTCCAAGACCCTGGCGGGCTATGACGCGCCCTATGTGCCGGGCTGGGACTGCCACGGCCTGCCCATCGAGCACAAGGTCGAAACCACCCACGGCAAGAACCTGCCGGCCGACAAGACCCGCGAACTCTGCCGCGCCTACGCAACCGAGCAGATCGAGGGGCAGAAGGCCGACTTCATCCGCCTGGGCGTGCTGGGCGAGTGGGACAACCCCTACAAGACCATGGCGTTCGCCAACGAGGCCGGTGAAATCCGCGCCCTGGCCGAGATGGTCAAGCAGGGCTTCGTGTTCAAGGGCCTGAAGCCTGTGAACTGGTGCTTCGACTGCGGCTCGGCCCTGGCCGAAGCCGAAGTGGAATACGCCGACAAGAAGTCCGATGCCATCGACGTCGCCTTCCCCGTGGAAGACGCCGACAAGCTGGCGGCCGCCTTCGGTCTTTCCAGCCTGGCCAAGCCCGCCGCCATCGTCATCTGGACCACCACCCCCTGGACCGTGCCCGCCAACCAGGCGCTCAACGTCCATCCCGAATTCACCTACGCCCTGGTGGACACCGGCGCGCGCATCCTGCTGCTGGCCGAGGAACTGGTGGAGTCCTGCCTGCAGCGCTACGGCCTGCAAGGCGAAGTCATCGCCACCGCCAAGGGCGAGGCCCTGGACCTGATCCGCTTCCGCCATCCGCTGTACGAGCGCCTGTCGCCGATCTACCTGGCCGAGTACGTCGAGCTGGGCGCGGGCACCGGCATCGTTCAC
This sequence comes from Pseudomonas furukawaii, assembly GCF_002355475.1. NCBI lineage: Bacteria > Pseudomonadati > Pseudomonadota > Gammaproteobacteria > Pseudomonadales > Pseudomonadaceae > Metapseudomonas > Metapseudomonas furukawaii. The sequence goes on from NZ_AP014862.1 coordinate 926,992, forward strand.
TCGGCTCCGGCCTACGGCGAGGACGACTTCCGTACCTGCAAGGCCTACGGCATGGACAACGACGACATCCTCAGCCCGGTGCAGAGCAATGGCGTCTACGTCCAGGACCTGCCGTTCTTCGGCGGCCAGTTCATCTGGAAGGCCAACCCGGCCATCGTCGCCAAGCTCGAAGAAGTGGGCGCGCTGCTCAAGCACGAGTCCATCAGCCACAGCTACATGCATTGCTGGCGCCACAAGACCCCGCTGATCTATCGCGCAACCGCGCAGTGGTTCGTCGGCATGGACCGGGCCGTGTCCGGCAAGCAGCCGGAGCAGGGCGCCACCCTGCGCGAGCGAGCCCTGGCCGCCATCGACCAGACCGAGTTCGTGCCCACCTGGGGCCAGGCGCGCCTGCACGGCATGATCGCCGGCCGTCCGGACTGGTGCATCTCCCGCCAGCGCAACTGGGGCGTGCCGATTCCCTTCTTCCTGCACAAGGCCAGCGGCGAGCTGCACCCGCGCACCGTCGAGCTGATGGAGGAAGTGGCCAAGCGCGTCGAGCAGGCGGGCATCGAGGCCTGGTTCAAGCTGGACGCCGCGGAGCTGCTGGGCGACGAGGCCGCGCAGTACGACAAGATCAGCGACACCCTGGACGTCTGGTTCGACTCCGGCACCACCCACTGGCACGTCCTGCGCGGCTCCCACGCCGAGCTGGGCCACGCCAGCGGTCCGGTCGCCGACCTCTACCTGGAAGGCTCCGACCAGCACCGTGGCTGGTTCCACTCCTCCCTGCTGACCGGCTGCGCCATCGACGGCCACGCGCCGTACCGCCAACTGCTGACCCACGGTTTCACCGTGGACGAGTCCGGCCGCAAGATGTCCAAGTCCCTCGGCAACGTGATCGCCCCGCAGCAGGTCACCGACAGCCTGGGCGCCGACATCCTGCGCCTGTGGGTCTCGGCCACCGACTACTCCGGCGAGATGGCCGTATCCCAGCAGATCCTCCAGCGCAGCGCCGATGCCTATCGCCGCATCCGCAACACGGCGCGCTTCCTGCTGGCCAACCTCAACGGCTTCGACCCGGTGAAGGACCTGCTCCCCGCCGAGGACATGCTGGCCCTGGACCGCTGGGCCGTCGACCGCGCCCTGCTGCTGCAGCGCGAGCTGGAAGAGGCCTACGGCGAGTACCGCTTCTGGAACGTCTACTCCCGGGTGCACAACTTCTGCGTACAGGAACTGGGCGGCTTCTATCTCGACATCATCAAGGACCGCCAGTACACCACCGCCGCCGACAGCGTCGCGCGCCGCTCCTGCCAGACCGCGCTGTTCCACATCGCCGAGGCGCTGGTGCGCTGGGTGGCGCCGATCCTGGCGTTCACCGCCGACGAGATCTGGCAATACCTGCCGGGCGAGCGTAACGAGTCCGTGATGCTCAATACCTGGTACCAGGGGCTGACCGAACTGCCGGAAGGCGTCGAGCTGGGCCGCGAGTTCTGGGAGCGGGTCATGGCCGTGAAAGCGTCCGTGAACAAGGAACTGGAGAATCTGCGCAGCGCCAAGGCCATCGGCGGCAACCTGCAGGCCGAAGTGACCCTGTTCGCGGACGACGCCCTGGCCGCCAGCCTGGCCAAGCTGGGCGACGAACTGCGCTTCGTGCTGATCACCTCCGCCGCTGCCGTCCAGCCGCTGGCCAGCGCTCCGGCGGATGCCGTGGACACCGAAGTGGCCGGCCTCAAGCTGAAGATCGCCAAGTCCACCCACGCCAAGTGTGGCCGTTGCTGGCACCACCGCGCCGATGTCGGCCAGTTCGTGAAGCACCCGGAACTCTGTGGCCGTTGCGTGGAAAACATCGAAGGCGCCGGCGAGGTCCGTCACTATGCCTAAGGCATACGGCCGGCTTGGCTGGCTCTGGCTCACCGCCCTGGTGTTCGTGCTCGACCAGGCCACCAAGTGGTTCTTCGAGTCCGAGCTCAACCTGTACCAGCAGATCGTGGTCATTCCCGACTACTTCAGCTGGACGCTGGCCTACAACACCGGCGCCGCCTTCAGTTTCCTCGCCGACAGCTCCGGCTGGCAGCGCTGGCTGTTCGCCCTGATCGCCCTGGTGGTCAGCGGCGTGCTGGTGGTCTGGCTCAAGCGCCTGAAACCCGAAGAGACCTGGCTGGCCGTCGCGCTGGCCCTGGTGCTCGGCGGGGCGCTCGGCAATCTCTACGACCGCGTGGTGCTCGGCCATGTGGTCGACTTCATCCTGGTGCACTGGCAGAACCGCTGGTACTTCCCGGCGTTCAACCTGGCCGACAGCGCCATCACCGTCGGCGCCGTGATGCTGGCGCTGGACATGTTCAAGACCAAGAAATCCGGAGAACCCGCCCATGACTGAACATCGCATAGGGCCGGATATGGAAGTCACCCTGCATTTCGCCATCAAGCTGGATAACGGCGACGTGGTGGACAGCACCTTCGACAAGAAGGCCGCCACCTTCAGGGTGGGCGACGGCAACCTGCTGCCCGGCTTCGAGGGCGTTCTCTATGGCCTCAAGGCCGGCGACAAGCGCGTCTTCGCCATCGAGCCCGAGCATGGCTTCGGCCAGCACAACCCGCAGAACATCCAGGTCATGCCCCGGGGCAGCTTCCAGGACATGGAGCTCTCCGAAGGCCTGCTGATCATCTTCAACGATGCGGCCAACGCCGAGTTGCCGGGGGTGATCAAGCAGGTGGACGATACCCACGTGACCGTGGACTTCAACCACCCGCTGGCCGGCAAGCCGCTGGCTTTCGAGGTGGAGATCATCTCGGTCAAGGCGGTGGCCTGAATCTGGAGGCCGGGTATCGTCGCAGTGTAAAAAAGGGATATTTTTTATACTATGCTGCGATTTGAGTACGACGAGGCCAAGAGCCTTGCCAACCGGGTCAAGCACGGCATCGACTTCATGACTGCGCAGCAGCTGTGGAACGATCCGGACCTGTTGGAAATTCCGGCCAGGACGCTGGATGAGCCGCGATACCTGGTGATCGCCCGCCTGCTGGATAGGTGCTGGTCGGCGGTGATCACTTACCGCCACGGACGAATTCGCATTATTTCCGTCCGCCGTTCACGGGTAGAGGAGGTCAGTCTTTATGAAAGCAGTGGAATTTGACCGCCTGTTCGATGAAGAGGAAGGCGATGTTCTCGAACATCTCGACCTGGCGCAGGCGAAGCGTTCCGGGCATGAGCAGAAGCGGGTGAATGTGGATTTTCCCGTCTGGATGATCGAGTCGCTGGATCGGGAGGCCAGCCGCCTGGGCGTCACGCGTCAGTCGATCATCAAGATCTGGCTGGCGGAACGCCTGGAGCAAGTCACACACCGGCAGTCCTGAGTCGTGAAGTCGACGGGACGGGCTCCGAGCGCGACTGCCCGTTCCTCGAAAGCAGGCCGGTCCTTGGATGAAACCTGACACACCGCGCGTCGAGATACCCCGTATGCAAATCAAACTCGCCAACCCCCGCGGCTTCTGTGCCGGCGTCGATCGCGCCATCGAGATCGTCAACCGCGCCCTGGAAGTCTTCGGCCCGCCGATCTACGTGCGTCACGAAGTGGTGCACAACAAGTTCGTGGTGGAAGACCTGCGCGCCCGTGGCGCGGTATTCGTCGAGGAACTGGACCAGGTGCCGGACAACGTCATCGTCATCTTCAGCGCCCACGGAGTCTCCCAGGCCGTTCGCCAGGAAGCCGCCCGCCGGGGCCTCAAGGTGTTCGACGCCACCTGCCCCCTGGTGACCAAGGTCCACATGGAAGTTGCCCGCTACAGCCGCGACGGCCGCGAGTGCGTCCTGATCGGCCACGCCGGCCACCCCGAGGTGGAAGGCACCATGGGCCAGTACGACCCCGCCAACGGCGGTGCCATCTACCTGGTGGAGGACGAGGCCGATGTGGCCCGCCTCGTGGTGCGCAACCCGGACGCCCTGTCCTTCGTCACCCAGACTACCTTGTCCATGGACGACACCAGCCGGGTGATCGACGCCCTGCGCGCGCGCTTTCCCAGCATCGGCGGACCGCGCAAGGACGATATCTGCTACGCCACCCAGAACCGCCAGGACGCGGTCAAGCAACTGGCGAGCGAGAGCGACGTGGTCCTGGTGGTGGGCAGTCCCAACAGCTCCAACTCCAACCGCCTGCGGGAACTGGCCGAGCGCCTGGACACTCCTGCCTACCTGATCGACGGCGCCGAGGACCTCAAGCGCGAGTGGTTCGACCAGGCCGGTCGGGTCGGCATCACCGCCGGCGCCTCCGCCCCCGAGGTGCTGGTGCAGGGTGTGATCGACCAGCTTCGGGCGTGGGGCGCGGAGGTGGCCGTGGAACTGGATGGCCGGCCGGAGAACATCACCTTCTCCATGCCGAAGGAACTGCGGGTGAAGGCGATCTGATTCCTGCCAGTGGAATGAAGAACGGGGCCCTTGGGCCCCGTTTTCGTTTCAGCTGATCAGTTGGATGGGCAGCGATCCCAGGCGTTAACCAGCGAGGCTCCACCCGAGCGCACACCGGTGGAGGTCAAGGTCAGGGTGTTGGCTGCGCCTCCCCAGAGTCCGCCTTGGACAGGCGTAGCGGAGATCGAAAAGGTGGTTGCCGTGGCGTTGCCAACCACAAGGTTGAACTGTGCGGTGCCCTGTTCCGGGCTCTGGGTGGCATAGATATTCGGAACACCATCGGTAGCCGCGCCTACATAGGTGCCTTGTTGGGCCCGAAAGCGCTCCATGGCGTTCGCCAGTCCGGTCAGCGAGGCCTTTGCGGCCTCGCACGCATTTCGGCGCAGATAACCCTGATATGACGGATAGGCGATGCTTGCGAGAATCGCGACGACGACCACGGCGATCATCAGCTCTATCAGGGTGAATCCGTGCATTCCTCTTCGCATGGCCGTCCTCAATTGTCATCGATCCAGTAGGTGGATTCCTGGTAGGGGCCCTTGATGGTCTTGCATACGGTGCCAATGCAAAGCACCCATGGGCCATTATCCTTTCCGCCACCGCTGCCATCGCCATCATTGCCACTGCCGTTGTCAGGAAGCAGGAACACGGGTTTTGGCGGGATGCCGGCAGTTTTGAGTAGCGTGGCCCGATCAGCCTTGTCGGGGGTACCGCTCACGTTCTCCGCCGCAGGAGTCGCGTCGAACAGGTTGACCGTATAGGCGCGGGAAATCCCCTGCGCCGCGCGGCAAGAGTTGAGGCTGGCGGTGGGTTCGTAGGTAGTGAACACCAAGAGACCGGCGAAGGTGGCGGACTCGGAGAGCACCTTCTCGCCTCGTCCTTCCAGGCGGATGTACCAGCCGCCGGAGGTGCGTGCGAAGGCGGTGGCCGCGGCCGTCTGCTGCGTCGCGCTGCCTTCCTGGATCAGGTTGTCGGTGGCGTCATACAGGTTCGACTCGACGAGCGTCGTGTGGTTGTTGGCGGCATCCGTGGTCGGGTTGTAGACCAGCGGGGTACGGAAGGAATAGAAGCGGTCCTGGGTCACCGCATTCAGTGGGTGGCCCCGATAGCCGGAGCCGATGTTGATCGCCAGCGTGCGAGTTCCATTGATGTTCAGCAGCGCCACATCCGGCTCGTTGTAGAAGCGGCGGAGCTTTTGTTCGAGCTGGGTGGCGGTCTCCGTCCCGGTGTCCGCGCCGATGACGTCGGCGAAGACGCCGTCGTCGGCGTCCGGTGCGCCGGAGCCGTTGCCGTTCACGGGGCTGACGAGGCTGCTGGCGGCGCTGCCGTTGTTGATGAAGAAGCGCCAGACCTGTCCCCCCATGTCGCCCACGAAGAACTGGTCCGCCTTGCCATTGCGGTCTATGTCGATCACGCGGATGGGGGCCGGGATGCTGTACTGCATCTTGTTCAGGCGCAAGGTGTGGCCGGTGGCCGCCCCGCTGGCGGACCAGATCAACGCACCGGTGGTAGCGTTGACGATGTAGATGGCATTGCCCATGCCATCGGCGGTCCGAGCCCTGACATTGTCCTGATTGGTGTCGTAGCCGCCGCCGAAGATCAGTACTTTTGTGGCTGTGCCGCCGATGTCCACGGTGGTCAGCACCGGGGTGGACCAGGTTTGTCCAAGGCGTTCGAAGCCCGGGGTTTCTCCGCCCTTGATGAACCAGAGCATCTTCGGCGACGCCCGGTCGGTCACGTCGAGGGCATAGAGGCTGCGTCCGCCGCGACCCATGGTGGCGTAGGCATAGACGAACTCGCCCGTGTTCAGTCCGGTCAGCAAGCGAGGCGTGTCCGTCGAACTCGGGTCGCGCCCACCATAGATGACGCCATTGCCGTTCAGGTCGTTGGCCCAGAGCACTACGCTGTTGTCCATGCCATAGACCCGCGGCTTAACCGAGGTGGATTTGGCGTTGACCATCAGCGGCTTGATATTGGGCAGCAGTTCCGCCGGCATGAAGGCGAACTGCTCTTCGCCCGTTGCGGTGTTGAAGGCGTGAACCAGGCCTTCGTTGGTTCCAACGAAGGCGGTCTGGTCCTCGCTGGAGCAGGCCGTCAGCGCGGTGTTGCTGAAGGTGTTGCACTGGTAGGTCAGCAGACGCGGCACCGAGTGGAGCGGGTCACCCACGCTGTTTCTGACGGTACCATCTGTGTTGGTGCCGCGGATCCAGTTGATGAGCTGGCTGCGTTCTGTGGTGTCCGTCGCGCCCAGCACCGATTCGGTCAGGTTGGTGGTATTGGCCGTATCGATGCGGTGGGCAGGCACATCCAGTGTGACCGCACCTGACGTTGGGCTGTTGCCGAAGTAGGTGAAGAGCTTGCGACTGGCGTTCGCCGGAAGGTTCGCCGCCACCCCGCCCAGTGCGGTGTTGCTGCCATCGGCGCTGGCTGTCCAGAAGCTGCGCGCGCTGGCCTTGAAGAAACCGGTGGCCTGGTCGATTGCAGGGACGTCGTCCGCGTCCAGCACCTCACTGCCGGTGGTGTTGGTCAGCTTGTAGCGCTTGAGGTTGCCGATCCAGCGGTCGGTTTCCGAGGGTTTGAACAGAGCGAAGTAGATCTCGTTGCGGTTGGTCTGGCGGTTGAACTGGTTCACCGTCGCACCGGGACTCACGAAGGTGGTGTCGGTCGCCAATACCTCCTGGATGATTCGGTTGAAGGCACTGCTCAGCTCCGACGCGGATTCCGCCGTGTAGCTGCCGCCGCCGCCGTTGGTCGCCACTTCGGCGAGGAAGCGCTTGATCCCGGCGCTGGCCGTCGCGCCGCTGGCATCCAGGGCGAAACCGACGGTGTGAGTGGTGATGGTATTGGTGCCTTCGATGCTGGAGGACTGGTCATTCTCGGCGAGGAACTTGGCCAGATCCCGGGCACAAAGCTCACCACTGTCGGCGGAGGTGCAACTTTCGCCGATGATCGAGGTGATGCCGTTGACTGCCGAGGTAGTGTTGTTGTTCGCCTGGCCGTCGGTCAGCAGAACGATATGGTTAGCCTGGCAGGTGCTGTTGATCGGGCTATCCCGGCCGGAGATCGAGCCGCGCATGTAGCGCGCAGAGTCGTAGAGCGTCGGTACGATGGGTGTACCGTCCTCGGCATACATGTTCTGCACCAGGGCGTTGACATGGCTGCGCACTGTGTTGGACAGGCCGCCATTACGGATCTTCAGCCGTAGCTTGATGGACTGGCTGGGGTTGGTCTCGTAGGCCACCGCCGTGAGTGAACTGGTGGAGGTATGGCGGATGAACATGTTCAGTGCATTGCCTCGGGTCCAGCTGTTGGAAACGCTGAACAGCGAGGTGAGTGACGAGGCGAGGCCGCCGATGTCACAGACCACGGGTTGCCCGGTAACCCAGCCGGTAGTGCTGTTGATCTGGCACTGCACCTCGCTGGTACGACTGCTGCGGTTGCTGAAGTTGTTGTTGCCCGTAGTGAAGGCCGAGGGTGTGTTGCTGTTCTGGAAACTGATCTGGCTGGTCAGGCTCGGGTTGTTCACCGTCGCGGCTGGGGTGATCAGGACCTTGGCTTCCATGATCTCCGCGCCGGGGTTGATCGGCAGGTTATCGAAGCGCGCACCGATCTCCCGGGTGGTCATCGGCAGCGTCTGGCCGGCCAGGGTGACGGTGCCGGAGTTGTTCTGGTGCCCGTCATTCTTTTCCTCGGTGATACGGGCTTCGACAATTGAATTGAAGCAGCCGCCGGTGCCGCCTGTGTAGCTGACAGTCAAGGTGGGCTGGAGGCCTCCGGCGCCGTCGAAGCTACTGGCGGAAATCGCACCGACAGTGGACGTTGGTGTCAGGTAGAACGCCATGGCGTTGTTGCCGCACCAGCCTGAAAGGCCGACGACTTCCTGGACCTGTGCCGTGACATCGGGCCCCTGGATGGGGGCGGGCGTGGCCTGGAGCGGCCAGTTCGTGGGGCTCCAGGAGGTGGTGGCGGTGGTGGTGCTGCGGCTGGTGAGGTCTTCGCCGGTGGTGAAGCTGCTGGCGTTGCCGGTGCGCTCGGCCTTGACCTGGAAGGTCGGGAAGGGGGCTTCGGTGGTGGCTGCGGGCACGAAGCTGATGCGGGCTTCGGTGATGGTGGCCCCTTGGGGAATGCCGACGTCCTGGAAGCGCAAGGCCCCCATGCGTTGCTCGGGGGCATAGCCCTGGCTGGTGTAGCGAATGACCAGCGTAGGCGCGTTGCCGGCGGCGCAGCCCTCGACGCAGAAAGTGTAGTCCTGGTTGTTGTTGTTGTTCGTGGTAGGCGTCAGGCGGACGAACACCCCGGTGATCGGCGAGTTGGTCGGGTTGGTCGCGGGAGTGGCCGTGCGCAGGGTCTGGATCAGTCCGGTGATGTCCATGCGCACGCGGTTGCCGCTGATCCAGCCGAACGCCTGGGTGGTATCGCTGTTGAGGTAGCTGCGGGTACCCAGGGTGTTGTTGTCGTTAAGGGCGGCGGGTGCCTTGCTGCGCTCGACCTGGACACTGAAGACGGGGTTGCGCCGTCCGCTGTTGCCGGGGGTGTTGGTGGGCGTGACCTCGATGTAGGCCTCGCTGATCGTGGCCGTGCCCGGTACGTTCAGACCTTGGAAGTTGAACAGGGGCTCCTCGGGCGCACTGCGCCTGAGGTTCAGGTCGTTCTTCAGCGTATTGGTGCAGCGGATTGGATTGTTGCGGCTAGGCGGGTTGAGGCGGCAGGCATACTCGGTACCGCTAACGTTCACGCGATAGAAGGCTCCCGTGGTCGTAAGCACCGAGGTGCCGGCGCTTCCCTCGATGTCCTGCAGAGAGCTGATGGTACCCATCACCAGCGTCGGATCGGTCACCACTGCCCGGTTGTTGTTGCTGGCGTTGCCCTGGGTCGCATCGTCAGTGCTGGCGCGAATGCCCGGCGTGGTGGCCACCAGGTCCGCGTTACCCGGCAGGGACTGGTCGATATAGGTCACGGGGTAGACGAAGCGCGAGTCGCCGTATTCGCTGCGGCCGTTAAGGACCATCACGCCGACGTTGATGTCGCGGGTGTTGTTCATGATGTCGGCGAAGGATTCCTTCAGCACGTCCATCCGCGATTTCTGGGTGCCGGTCGCCGTGTTGTTGCTGTTCAGACGCCAGTTCATGGAGCCGGAGTTATCCAGCACGAACAGCACGTTGGGGCGAATGCCGCTGTCGATCGCCGGGCCGCCGAAGAAGATTTCGGTATCGTCCGCGTAGCTGTTGGCACCGCTGAACAGCAGGAGTCCGGCCATCAGGCTGACGGCGAAGCGGCGGGAGGTATCGAGCTTCTTGTTCATGGTTGATGCCCTCGGTGCTGCATCAGCGAATTTCAACGGTCATGTAGCCTTGGCGATGCAGGGCATTGGTGTTGCTGCCAGTGATAGTGGCGTTGGACGTGTCCAGGCTGGCGCTGCTGGAGATGTCATAGGTCATCACCATCGGCGTGCCGCTACCTTCGCGGATGGAGTAGCCGTCCTCCACCCTGGCAGCTACGGCGACTCTGGCTCTGGCTGCCATGTCCCCAGCTCCTGCCGCACATGCCTCTCCGCTCACATTCTTACAGTACAGGTAGGTCTGATCCGAAGGCGGGGCACTGGATGGGGTGATCTGGGCGATTGTGTTCGCCAAGCCATTCTCCGCCGCCTGGAAGGCGGTGTTGGACTGCTGTGCGTTGGACGACATGCGCTCCTGCAGCGCCGAGGTGGAGGCCGCCGTTACCGCAAGAGTCGTCAGGATAAGCAGCAGCACCAGGCTGACCAGCAGCACCGCGCCTCGCTGGGCATATCGGGGCATGACACTCATTGGCGGTTCCTCAATTCGATGGCCGTTGTGAAGGCTCGGCGGATACGCTGGTCGTTCACGGCGGCCAGGGTTGAATTGTCGCCGAGGTTGGCGATGGCGAACTGCTGGCTGCTGGCGCCACTCGAAGCATTGTCCGGGCTGGAAATCACCAGGCTGAGTTTCACCTGGCTGACTTGCTCACGCAGCGTGCTGCTGAGATCGGTCGCTGTGATCCAGCGCGTCTGGCCCCCATTGCGAATGCCGTAGAGCACCTGGAAGTTCTCGGCATCCGCGATCAGTTCCTGGGCGCCCGCGCCATCGTGGTTGTTGCGGCAGAGACCACGGCCGGAGGCGCAGATCGCGTAGGTGGATTGCACGACGCGATAGAGCCGTGCCCCGAGCATGACACCGCTGAAATTGGAGTTCGCGGTGGTGAGCGTCGTGGCGTTCTCGCCGGCAGCGTTGGGCTTGAAGATCACCACGTTCAGGCAGTCGGTCAGCAGGAAAGTCTGATCCGTGCTGAAGCTCATCGGGCTGGCCAGCGTCAGCGAGGTGCCGCCTATCGCCGATACGGTGATGGGCGTTGGGGAGGCATAGCGAATCGTCAGAGTGTCGCTGCCCGTTCCCACGCCTTCGATGACGCCGCCATTGACCGCCGTTTCATTGCGTGTACCGAACGCGTCGCGGGGGAAGATCAGGCTGGACCCGGTACGGCTGGCTATGCTGCTGCTGGCGCAGCCCTGATAGCCGGTTCTGCGGATGTCGCGCTTGATGACGTCCAGCGCGATACGGCCGCTTTCCTGGAGTCGGGAAAGTGCACTGTTGGCCCTGTCCGATGAACTCGCGTCGTTGAACAGCTGCAGGACTCCCAGCAGCAGAAGGCTGCTCAGGAGAATCGTCACCATCAACTCTATGAGCGAGAATCCGGAGCTATGGTGGCGGGACTCCATGACCGCATTCCTCATAGATCGACCCTCAACTGGAAGAAGCATCTGGCGTTCGCCGCGCTGTCGGGCTCTCCGGCCACCACCGTGTTGGTGTCGCCATCGATCACACCATTGCAGGCGAAGGTCTCCTCCTCGACCTCTTTGCTATTGACACTCGGAACCCAGCTGACCGTGATCAGGTAGCTGCGCCCGCTGCGTTGGACCGTACCGGCGCCGTTGGGTAGCGCCGCAACATAGTCGTTGCCGTCCACACCGGTGCCGTTCACATCGCGGAAGTTCTCCTGCCATTCCCGCAGGTCGAGGTCGGCAATATTGGCTGCCGTGCAGCCCGTAGTGCGACAGCCTGGGTCCGAGGGAACGCTGGTGTTAAGGAGGAATACGTAGTCATTGGCGGTCGTCGCCAGGGTGCGGTTCAGGCGTAGGCGATCCGCCATGTCGTAGGCGATCAGGCTGGCCTGTCCTCGCTGATAGGCATTCTGGTTGGATTGCAGGCTGGTCATCATCAGGCTGACCATGCCCAGCAGGCCGATGGCGAGGATCAACAATGCGATCAGCACTTCGATGAGGGTGAAGCCGCTGGCGCGGTGTGAGGTCATGGGCATGCAAGGTCTCCCGCTTGAAAGGCCCTGCTGCGAGACTGGCCGGCGGCGTTGATCAGGATGGTCCTGGAGTCGGCATCGCCCCGGCTGTCGCAGACACGCAGAGTCCCTCCGGCGCTGGTGCCATCGGTCGCGAAGACGACCGACGCGGTGCCCGAGCCCAGCACGGGGGTGTCGGCGGACAGGGACAGCACCCGCACGACACCGACATCGGCATTGCGGATCACCAGGCCGTTCGCCCAGCGGTTGTTGTTCGGGGCCGCGCAGGTCGACTGATTGCTGCTGGGACACACCGTCATCGCTTTGCGCTGCGTCACTGCTTCGCTGCGGGCAAGCTGGAGGACCCCCAGCAAGGCATTTGTCTGGGAAGTTATCCGGTTGTTCATGATGAGGGTCGAGAAGCTGGGGTAACCGATGCTGGCCATGATCGCCACAATGGCAATGACCACCATAAGTTCAATCAGTGAGAATCCTTTTCGCGAATACATTGCCGCGTTCCGTTTCTGCCTGGGAGAACACTACCCGATGAACGGATTATCAGCGCATTTGAGTGGACCAGCGAGCAGAATCAACGACGAGTTGCTGACAAGTTGCACCTATCGTCATCGGAGGGTGTTCGAGTTCTCACTCTGCCTGATACGTTGATCACGAGTGCGCGGACGGCGATGCCGTCCCGGCATAGCGTCAAGGTGCCGTTTGTTCCCGCGACCGTTCCGTCCGGCTTGTAAATGACCGAGTGAGACGGGCGGAATCCGCGCCAATGGACGTAGAGGTCGCCGGGGAGTGGTGTCACTCGGAGGAGGCTGTCGTCCGACGCTGGCCCGCCGCCTCCCGGGCTATCCTCGTAGACCATCAGCTGTCCATGCCAATGATTGCTCCGATTGCAGGCTGACCGACCTCCGCATATCCCCACCACCTTCCGCTCCATCACCGCCGTGCCACGTGCATAATGCAGCGCCCCGAGCAGTTGGTTGACGGCCTGCGTCTCGCGACTGTCTTGCACGGTCGAGACGAGGGCGGGTGTGGCCAGGCTGAGCAGGATGCCGGCGATCAGGAGAACGAAGAGCAGTTCGACGAGCGAGTACCCGAGTGGTCTTGTCATGGTCGGCGTCCTTGCCTGGGTGGGGTTGTGTGCGGGCAGTCTAAGGCGGGGGTTTTCGATGCCAACCGATGTAGGAAAAAGCGTCGCCATCGTGGGAGGCGGTGCCATAGGTCTATTGAGTGCCCTGGAGTTGGCCCGGCAGGGCTTGCAGGTAACCCTGCTGGAGCGCGGCGACACGGGGCGCGAGTCGTCCTGGGCGGGCGGCGGGATCGTCTCACCGCTATATCCCTGGCGTTACAGCAAGGCGGTGACGGCCCTGGCGCATTGGTCCCAGGACTTTTACCCACAGCTGGGTCAGCGACTGCTGGGCGAAACCGGGATAGATCCCGAGGTGTTCGAGACCGGGCTCTACTGGCTCGACCTGGACGACGAAGCCGAGGCACTGGCCTGGGCGGAGAGGGAAGGGCGTCCACTGACGTCGGTGCCGATGGCGCAGGTGCATTCAGCGGTGCCGCCGCTAGGGGAAGGCTTTGGTCGGGCGATCCATATGGCCGGTGTGGCCAATGTGCGTAACCCGAGGCTGACCCGCGCCTTGCGCGAGGCGCTGGTGCGCATGCCGAACGTGTCGGTTCAGGAACACTGCGAGGTCCGCGGGTTCGTGCGTCGCGAAGGGCGGGTGCAAGGCGTCGAGACTGCACGGGGCGACGTGCTGGCGGATCGCGTGGTGCTGGCGGCGGGCGCCTGGAGCGGGGATCTGCTGGCTGGGCTCGGCCTGTCCCTGCCGGTGGAACCGGTTAAGGGGCAGATGATCCTGTTCAAGTGCGCCGAGGATTTTCTGCCGGCGATGGTCCTGGCCAAGGGGCGCTACGCGATTCCTCGTCGTGACGGCCATATCCTGGTGGGCAGCACCCTGGAGCATGCCGGCTTCGACAAGACGCCCACCGCCGAGGCGCTGGAAAGCTTGAAGGCCTCGGCTTTCGAGCTGTTGCCCGCATTGCGGGATGCCGAATTGGTCGGGCATTGGGCCGGACTGCGCCCAGGGTCGCCGGAGGGCATTCCCTTTATCGGACCGGTGCCCGGGCTGGAGGGGCTCTGGCTGAACTGCGGCCATTACCGCAATGGCCTGGTGCTGGCGCCGGCGTCGTGCCGGTTGTTGGCTGACCTGATGCTGGGACGCGAGCCCATCATCGACCCGGCGCCCTACGCGCCGCCCGGCCGCGCAGTGTAGGAGCCGGCTTGCCGGCGAATGGCCTGGGGTTGTTTCGCGAGCGAGCTCGCTCCTGCGGGCGCGCGGTGCAGGAGCCGGCTTGCCGGCGAATGATGCGGGCCGCTTAGCGAGCGAGTTCGCCTGCGAGTCGGTATCAATCGATACCCAGCTTCTTCAGGCGATAGCGCATGGAACGGAAGGTCAGGCCCAGGCGCTGCGCCGCCGCCGTCCGGTTCCAGCGGGTCTCTTCGAGCGCCTGCATGATCAGCTTGCGCTCGATGTCTTCGAGGTAGTCCTCCAGGTTGTCGATCTGGGCCAGGCTGGCCTCGCCGGCCTCCGCGACGCCGCTGGCCTCGGCCAGTCGGAGGTCGCGGGCCTGGATCTGGTCGTCCTCGCAGAGGGTGTAGGCGCGCTCCAGCATGTTCTCCAGCTCCCGCACGTTGCCGGGAAAGCGGTAGCACTTGAGCTTGTCCAGGGCCTCGGGGGCCAGGGTCGCGGCGGGCAGGCCGCTCTGCTGGGCCAGGCGCTTGAGCATGGCCTCGGCCAGCAGCGGGATGTCCTCGCGGCGCTCCCGCAGGGGCGGCACGCTGAGTTCGATGACGTTGAGGCGGTAGTAGAGGTCCTGGCGAAAACGACCGGCGGCCACTTCGGCGGCGAGGTCCTTGTGGGTGGCGCTGAGGATGCGCACGTCCACCACCACCTCCTGCTGGCCGCCCACCGCACGCACGGCCTTTTCCTGGATGGCCCGCAGCAGCTTCACCTGCATCGGCAGGGGCAGGTCGGCCACCTCGTCGAGGAACAGGGTGCCGCCGTTGGCGGCCTGGAACAGGCCCTGCTTGTCTTCCACGGCGCCGGTGAAGCTGCCTTTCCTGTGGCCGAAGAATTCGCTTTCCATCAGTTCGGAGGGGATGGCGCCGCAGTTCACCGGGACGAAGGGGCGCTCCGCCCGTGGCCCCTGTTCGTGGATCAGGCGCGCCACCAGTTCCTTGCCGCTGCCGGATTCGCCACTGATGTAGACCGGCGCCTGGCTGCGGGCGAGCTTCTGGATCTGCTTGCGCAGCGCCGTCATGGGCGGCGACTGGCCCAGCAGGCGGCCATCCACCGGCGGCTCCTCGCCGTCCGGCGTGCTGAGGCGCAGGGCGGTGTTGACCAGCTCCCGCAGGCGGCCGAGGTCCACCGGCTTGGTGACGAAATCGAAGGCGCCGGCCTTGAGGGCGTTCACCGCGGTATCCAGGCTGCCGTAGGCGGTGATCATGGCCACCGGTACCAGCGGATGCCGCTGCTGGATGTGCTGCACCAGCTCCAGGCCGGTGCCGTCGGGCAGGCGCATGTCGGTCAGGCACAGGTCGAAGGCTTCCCGGGCCAGCCAGTCGCGGGCTTCCTTGAGGTTGCGGGCGCTGCGGGTGTCGAGCTTCATTCGCCCGAGGGTGATTTCCAGCAGTTCGCGGATGTCGGGTTCGTCGTCGACGATCAGGGCTCTCTGTCGGGTCATGTTCAGCTCAGTTTGCGCGGATGGGCGAAGGTGATGCGGAAGCAGCTTCCGCCCGCCTCCCGCGGCTTGTAGTCAAGGCGGGCCTGGTTGCTCTCGCAGAGTTCGCGGGAGAGATAGAGGCCGAGGCCGGTGCCCTTGTTCTCGGTGGTGAAGAAGGGTTCGAAGATGTTGTGCACCTGTTCGGGGGGGACGCCTTCGCCGTCGTCTTCCACTTCCAGCACCGGCAGGTCGCTTTCCGGGTCGCGGAACAGCCTGAGCCAGACCTGGCCCTGGCCGTGCTTCCTGGCGCTGTAGCGCAGGCCGTTCTGCACCAGGTTGGTCAGCACCTGGGTCAGCTGGTGCGGGTCCATGCGGGTCTGCAGGGTGCTGCCGAGGGTGTGGAGGTGCAGGGTCTGGCCGGGGGCAGCCGAGCCGCGGAACTCACTGGCGAAACGGGTCAGCCAGTACTTCAGGTCCAGCAGCTGGGGCTCCGACTGGCGGCGCCGCGACAGCTGGAGGACGTTCTCGATCACCAGGTTCATGCGCCGGGAGTGGTCCTGGATGATCTGCGCCAGGCGCCGATCCGGGCCGTCCAGCTCCTCGGACTCCTGCAGCAGCTGGGCGGCGTGGCTGATGGCGCCCAGCGGATTGCGGATCTCGTGGGCGATGCCGGCGGTGAGGCGACCGAGGGAGGCGAGCTTGAGTTGCTGGGCCTGCTGGGCGATCTGGGAAATGTCGTCGAGGAAGACCAGGGTGTTCTGCTGGTCCCCACGGGGCAGCGGCACGAAGCTGGGCTGCAGCGTGGGGCCATCGGCGAAGGCCTGGAGGCTCTGGGGGCGCAGGGTGGGATTGGCCAGCCACTGTTCGAGGCTCCCCAGCAGCGCCGGGCATTGCACCGCCAGATTGCGGCCCTGGAGTTCGTCGCGACCCAGCAAGGCCAGGGCACCGTTGTTGGCCAGCAGGATCCGGTTGCGCGGGTCCAGCACCAGGATTCCGGTGCGCATGCGTTCCAGGATCTGCGCATTCAGCGCTTCCAGGCTGGCCACGTCGGCGGCACGCTGCTCGGCCAGGGTTTCGCTCAGCTGCAGGCGCCGGCTGAGGCCCTGGAGGAAGAGTGCGGCGGCGAAGCAGAGGGCGCCGAAGCCGCCGGCCTGGACGAACTGGGTGTTGGCCCTGGGATGGCTGAGGCTCAGGTAGAAGGTCAGGTAGATCAGCGCGAGGGTCGCCACCGCCGCCACCAGCAGGCCGATGCGGCCGCGCAGGAGGATATTGGAGATGGCCACCGAGACGACGATCAGGTTGGCCACGCCGCTGGGAGTGCCGCCGCCGGCGTAGAACAGGCAGGACAGGATCAGCACGTCCACCAGCGCCAGGCTGAACACCTGCACCATATGGCGTGGGCGCGGCACGGCCACCGCGATCAGGCTGTTGATGATCAGGTAGAACCAGGCGGCGTTGCGGAACAGCTCGGGTCGAGCCAGCTCCATGAACTGATCGTCGAGTTCACTGGAGATCAGCCCCACCAGGGTGAGGCCGATCAGCAGCCGGTAGAGGCTGTAGAGGCGGAATATCCGTCGCCCCTGGGCGCTGAGTTCGGAGGGGGCGGGGAGCGTCTCAGCGTTCACCGGAGCTCCGGTCCTGCTCCAGGTGGGCCTGGCTGCAATACCAGCGATCATCCTGGGTCAGGGCGTGGCTGCGCGGCAGATGAACGCCGCAGTGGGCACAGCGCACCATGGGGTGGCCCTCGTCCTCCCGTCGGGGTTGCTGGCGGGGTGTGGAGGGGGTCTTGAAACGGCGCCACAGCCAGATGGCGGCGAAGATCACGGCAATCCAGAACAACAGGCGAAACATGCCCAGGGTGCTCTCTTGTCATTGGAAAGCGGCCAGTTTATCCAAGCCGGTAGTCCGCGCACAGAGACCGGCCGCACGCCGCCGAGACTTGTCCGGTTTTCGTCCGGTACGCGGCGGAGTATGGTGGCTCTGAAGCAAGCACACCGGGAGGCGCCATGCGCCACAGCCTGCGAATCGTGATGGCCCAGCTCAATCTCCGTGTCGGCGATGTGCAGGGCAATACCCAGCGAGTCATCGAGGAGGCGAACGCCGCCCGCGACTCATGGGCGGCGGACGTCATCGTCTTTCCCGAACTCACCCTGTGTGGCTATCCGCCCGAGGACCTGCTGCTGCGCTCCAGCATGCAGCGGCGCATCGAGCAGGGCCTCCAGCGGCTGCGGGACGAGGTGCGCGGCATCTACCTGGTGGTCGGCTATCCCTGGCTCGAAGCCGAGCGGCGCTTCAACGCCTGTGCGGTGATCGCCGACGGCGAGCTGCTGGCGACCTACTACAAGCAGCGCCTGCCCAACTACCGGGTGTTCGACGAGCGACGCTATTTCGATCCGGGCGACCAGCCCTGCGTGGTGGACATCAAGGGTGTTCCCGTGGGGTTGTCCATCTGCGAGGACATCTGGTCTCCCGGCCCCCTGGCTCAGGCGCGGGCGGCCGGGGCGAGGCTGATGATCAGCCTGAACGCCTCGCCTTTTCACCTGGACAAGCAACTGGAGCGTGAGGAGATGCTGGCCGAACGGGCGCGGGAGACCGGCGTGCCGGTGATCTACGTCAACCAGGTGGGAGGCCAGGACGAACTGGTGTTTGATGGCGGCAGTTGCGTGGTGGATGCCGAAGGACGGGTCTGCCAGCGGGCGGCGGGCTTCGTGGAAGGCTTGTTCCCGGTCGACCTGCATCGCCAGGAGGGCCGCTGGGTGCCGCGCCAGACCCACTGCGCGGAGCTGCCGGAGCTCGAGGCCAGCGTCTACCAGGCGCTGGTGGTCGGGGTTCGCGACTACGTGGGAAAGAACGGCTTCAAGGGCGTCGTGCTCGGCGTGTCCGGCGGGATCGACTCGGCCCTGAGCCTCGCGGTGGCCGTCGATGCCCTGGGGCCGGAGCGGGTGGAGGCGGTGATGATGCCCTATCACTACACCGCACAGGTCAGCCTGGAAGACGCCGAGGCCGAGGCGCGCCTGCTGGGCGTCGCCTATCGGGTGCTGCCCATTGCGCCCATGGTGGAGGCTTTCCAGCAGGTGCTGGCGCCGGCATTCGGGGGGCTGCCCCGGGACGCCACCGAGGAGAACCTCCAGGCGCGCTGTCGCGGCACCTTGCTGATGGCGATCTCCAACAAGAAGGGCAGCCTGGTGCTGACCACCGGCAACAAGAGCGAGATGGCGGTGGGTTACGCCACGCTCTACGGCGACATGGCGGGCGGCTTCGACGTGCTCAAGGACGTGCCCAAGACCCTGGTGTTCCGCCTGGCCGAGTACCGCAATCGCCTGGGCCAGGTGATTCCGGCGCGGGTCATCGAGCGTCCGCCCTCGGCGGAGCTGTCGCCGGACCAGCGTGACGAGGACTCCCTGCCGCCCTATCCGGTGCTGGACGAGGTGCTCAAGCTCTATATCGAGCACGACCTGTCGGCCAACGCCATCATTGCCGAAGGCTTCGACGAGGACCTGGTGAACCGGGTGCTGGCGATGGTGGATCGCAACGAGTACAAGCGCCGCCAGGCGGCGGTGGGCGTGCGGGTCACCCAGCGGGGGTTTGGCCGGGACCGGCGTTACCCCATCACCTCTGGCTGGCGATTGGGGGATTGACGCCCATCCGGCGGAAGGGGCGCCGCGTGTCTGGCCGGGAGGCTCGGGCCCCTGAAACGAAGAAGGGAGGCCCTGGCCTCCCTTCTTGCGCATGACGCTGAATATCAGTCGAACAGGCCGAAGGTCATGTAGCTGAACCAGGAGCGGTCGTTGCTCTTGGTCTCGGACTGGGGCGCTTCTTCCTGCACTTCGCCCTGGTTCTCCGGCAGCAGCTCTTCCGGGATCTGCTCCTTGGCGTCTTCGTACTGCTTGATCACATCCTGAGCGGCGCGAGTCTCGCCCGGGGGCAGCGGCGCATCGCTCTCGATCAGGCCCAGGGTGGCCTTGGCCAGCCAGGTACGGTTGTCGGCTTCCTCTTCGCGGGGCACGAACTGGCCATCCACCAGGCTCGGGTGATCCGGGTAGTTGAGCTTCAGGGTTTCCAGGCTGGTGGCCGCCAGCTCATTGAGGCCCAGGCGCTGGTAGGACTCCACCATCACGGCCAGGCCATCGCCCACGGCCGGGGTTTCCTGGAAGTTTTCCACCACGTAGCGACCACGGTTGCCGGCGGCGACATAGGCCTGGCGGGTCAGGTAGTAGTGGGCCACGTGGATTTCATAGGCCGCCAGCAGGTTGCGCAGGTAGACCATGCGCTGCTTGGCATCCGGGGCGTAGCGGCTGTTGGGGAAGCGGCTGGTGAGCTGGGCGAACTCGTTGTAGGAGTCGCGGGCGGCGCCCGGGTCGCGCTTGGTCATGTCCAGCGGCAGGAAGCGCGCCAGCAGGCCACGGTCCTGGTCGAAGGAAGCCAGGCCTTTCAGGTAGTAGGCGTAGTCGACGTTCGGGTGCTGCGGGTGCAGGCGGATGAAACGCTCGGCGGCGGACTTGGCGGCCTCCGGCTCGACGTTCTTGTAGTAGGCGTAGATGAGTTCCAGCTGTGCCTGCTCGGCGTAACGGCCGAAGGGATAGCGGGATTCCAGGGCCTTCAGCTTGGCGATGGCGGGGGTGTAGCTGCTGTTGTCCAGATCGGCTTGGGCCTGCTGGTACAGCTCGGCTTCGCTCAGGTTCTCGTCCACCACTTCTTTATTGGAGGAACAGGCGGCGGTGAGGGCGAGAGTGGCGATCAGCAGCAGGTGTTTCACTTGCATGGCGGCTTGCGTCCCTGTGACGGCTGGCTGTCGTGCCTGTAGCCGTCCTGTTATGATGAGCGCCCCGGAACCCCCGGGACAAAGACGCAGTATTTAACCACAAGCGCGTAACCGAAACCAAAGGCTGCGCCCCCTCCGTTGTCGAGCATGTCTTCCATCAACAAACAGGTCATCCAACTCAGCGCCGAGGTACCGTCCGAACTGGGCGGGCAACGCCTCGACCAGGTCGCTGCACAACTCTTCCCCGAGCACTCCCGTTCCCGCCTCGCCGGCTGGATCAAGGAAGGGGTCCTGACCGTCGACGGCAGCGTGCTGCGCCCGCGGGACATCGTTCATGGCGGCGCCCTGCTGGAGCTGGATGCCGAACAGGAAGCCCAGGGTGAGTGGATCGCCCAGGACATCGAGCTGGATATCGTCTACGAGGACGACCACCTGCTGGTCCTGGACAAGCCGGCCGGACTGGTGGTGCACCCCGCCGCCGGCCACGCCGACGGCACCCTGCTCAACGCGCTGCTGCATCACGTGCCGGGGCTGGCCAATGTGCCGCGCGCCGGCATCGTCCACCGTCTGGACAAGGACACCACCGGCCTCATGGTGGTCGCCAAGACCCTGGAAGCACACACCAGCCTGGTGGCGCAGCTCCAGGCGCGCAGCGTGAGCCGGATCTACGAAGCGGTGGTGGTGGGCGTGATCACGGCCGGCGGCAAGATCGACGCACCCATCGGCCGTCATGGCCAGCAACGCCAGCGCATGGCGGTGGTGGCGGGCGGCAAGCCGGCCGTGACCCACTATCGCGTGCTGGAACGCTTCCGCTCCCATACCCACACCCGGGTCAAGCTGGAGACCGGCCGCACTCACCAGATCCGTGTGCACATGGCCTATGTGAACTTCCCGCTGGTGGGTGACCCCGTCTACGCCGGGCGATTCCGTATCCCGCCGGCGGCCAGCCAGACGCTGGTGCAGACGCTCAAGGACTTCCCGCGGCAGGCCCTGCATGCGCGCTTCCTCGAACTGGATCATCCGGCGACCGGCGAGCGCATGAAATGGGAGTCGCCGCTGCCGGATGATTTCGTCTGGCTGCTGACCCTGCTGCGCCAGGACCACGAGTCCTTCGAATGAGCCACTGGCTGAAGCCCGACTGGCCCGCCCCGGCGCGCGTTCGCGCCTGCGTGACCACCCGCGAGGGCGGCTTCAGCCTGCCTCCTTATGAAGGACTCAACCTCGGCAGCCATGTCGGGGACGATCCCCTGGCCGTCGAACGCAACCGTCAGGCGCTGACCGACGCCCTGGGTTGTCGGCCCGCCTGGCTCAGCCAGGTCCATGGCGTGCAGGTGGTGGAAGCCAACCCCTCCCGAGTGGACGAAGCGGACGGCAGCTGGACCGCCACACCGGGCGTCGCCGCTTCGGTGCTGACCGCCGATTGCCTGCCAGCGCTGTTCTGCGATCGCGCCGGTACCCGCGTCGCGGCGGCCCATGCCGGCTGGCGCGGGCTGGCCAATGGCGTGCTCGAAGCCACCCTGGATGCCTTGACGCTGGCGCCGGAAGAGGTGCTGGTCTGGCTGGGGCCCGCCATCGGTCCCGAAGCCTTCGAGGTGGGGCCCGAGGTGCGCGAAGCCTTTATCGCGCAGCACCCGCAAGCCGCGTCCGCCTTCCGGCCCAGCCTCAATGCCGGCAAGTTCATGGCCGACATCTACCAGCTGGCGCGCATCCGCCTCGCCGCGCGGGGGGTGACCGCCGTGCATGGCGGCGGCTTCTGCACCGTCGGCGATCCCCGCTTCTATTCCTATCGCCGTGCGGCCCGGACCGGCCGTTTCGCCAGCCTGGTCTGGCTGGCGGACTGAAGGGCCGCCGAACCCGCGACTCGGGCCGGTTCGAGCGAAGGCCTTGGACCGGCCTGCACGGATATCGCGCCGCTCGTCCCCGGTGGGCTAGTGCGCCCCTCCATGACTCCGATCAATTTCTCAACGGTTGAATCGCACAGAATCGTCCCTATCTAGGTTTCATCCCGGCGGGTTTTTCGTATCTGGTGCCGTCATCGCGCCGCCCGCCATTCATAGAAAGGACGAACCCATGCGAATCGACCGATTGACCAGCAAATTGCAACTGGCGCTCTCCGATGCCCAGTCCCTGGCCGTTGGCCACGATCACCCCGCCATCGAGCCGCTTCACCTCGTACTCGCCCTGCTGGACCAGCAGGGCGGCTCCATCCGGCCCCTGCTGATGCAGGTGGGCTTCGATGTCCAGGCGCTGCGCCAGGGGCTGACCCGCGAGCTCGATCAACTGCCCAAGATCCAGAATCCCACCGGCGACGTGAACCTGTCCCAGGACCTGGCGCGCCTGCTCAACCAGGCCGATCGCCTGTCCCAGCAGAAAGGCGACCAGTTCATTTCCAGCGAGCTGGTCATGCTCGCCGCGATGGACGAGGGCACTCGCCTCGGCAAGCTCCTGCTCGGCCAGGGCGTGACCCGCAAGGCCCTGGAGAACGCCATCGCCAACCTGCGCGGCGGCCAGGCCGTCAACGACCCCAATGTCGAGGAGTCCCGCCAGGCCCTGGACAAGTTCACCGTGGACCTGACCAAGCGCGCCGAGGACGGCAAGCTGGACCCGGTGATCGGCCGTGACGACGAGATCCGCCGCACCATCCAGGTGCTGCAGCGCCGCACCAAGAACAACCCCGTGCTGATCGGCGAGCCCGGCGTGGGCAAGACCGCCATCGCCGAAGGCCTGGCCCAGCGCATCGTCAATGGCGAAGTCCCGGACGGCCTGAAGGACAAGCGCCTGCTGGCCCTGGACATGGGGGCGCTGATCGCCGGGGCCAAGTTCCGTGGCGAGTTCGAGGAGCGCCTGAAGGGCGTACTCAACGAACTGTCCAAGCAGGAAGGCCGGGTCATCCTCTTCATCGACGAGTTGCATACCATGGTCGGTGCCGGCAAGGCCGAGGGCGCGATGGACGCCGGCAACATGCTGAAACCGGCCCTGGCCCGGGGTGAACTGCACTGCGTCGGCGCCACCACCCTGGACGAGTATCGCCAGTACATCGAGAAGGACGCCGCCCTGGAGCGTCGCTTCCAGAAGGTGCTGGTGGACGAACCCAGCGAGGAAGACACCATCGCCATCCTGCGGGGCCTCAAGGAGCGCTACGAGGTTCACCACGGGGTGACCATCACCGACGGCGCCATCATCGCCGCGGCCAAGCTGTCGCACCGCTACATCACCGACCGCCAGTTGCCGGACAAGGCCATCGACCTGATCGACGAGGCCGCCAGCCGCATCCGCATGGAGATCGACTCCAAGCCCGAAGCCCTGGACCGGCTGGACCGTCGACTGATCCAGCTGAAGATCGAGCGCGAGGCCCTGAAGAAGGAAGAGGACGAAGCGACGAAGAAACGCCTGGCCAAGCTGGAGGAGGACATCCTCAAGCTGGAGCGCGAGTACGCCGACCTCGAGGAAATCTGGAAGTCGGAAAAGGCCGAGGTACAAGGCTCGGCGCAGATCCAGCAGAAAATCGAACAGGCCCGCCAGGACATGGAGGCCGCCCGGCGCAAGGGCGACCTGCAACGCATGGCCGAGCTGCAGTACGGCGTGATTCCGGATCTGGAGCGCAGCCTGCAGATGGTCGATCAGCACGGCAAGACCGAGAACCAGCTGCTGCGCAACAAGGTGACCGACGAAGAGATCGCCGAGGTGGTCTCCAAGTGGACCGGCATCCCGGTGGCCAAGATGATGGAGGGCGAGCGCGAGAAGCTGCTGCGCATGGAGGACGAGCTGCACAAGCGCGTCATCGGCCAGCATGAGGCTGTCGTGGCCGTGGCCAACGCCGTGCGTCGCTCCCGCGCCGGCCTGGCGGACCCGAACCGTCCCAGCGGCTCCTTCCTCTTCCTCGGTCCGACCGGGGTGGGCAAGACCGAGCTGTGCAAGGCCCTGGCCGAGTTCCTTTTCGACACCGAGGAGGCGCTGGTGCGCGTCGACATGTCCGAGTTCATGGAGAAGCACTCGGTCGCTCGCCTGATCGGTGCGCCGCCGGGCTATGTCGGCTATGAAGAAGGCGGGTACCTGACCGAGGCCGTGCGTCGCAAGCCTTACTCGGTGGTGCTGATGGACGAGGTGGAGAAGGCGCACCCGGATGTCTTCAACATCCTCCTGCAGGTGCTGGAGGACGGTCGCCTGACCGATAGCCACGGCCGCACCGTGGACTTCCGCAACACCGTGGTGGTGATGACCTCCAACCTGGGCTCCACACAGATCCAGGAGCTGGTGGGGGATCGCGAAGCCCAGCGTGCGGCGGTGATGGATGCGGTGGGCAACCACTTCCGGCCGGAGTTCATCAACCGTATCGACGAAGTGGTGGTGTTCGAGCCCTTGGGCCGCGACCAGATCGGCGGCATCGCCGAGATCCAGCTGCAGCGCCTGCGCAAGCGTCTGGTCGAGCGCGAACTCAGCCTGGAGCTGAGTCCGGAGGCCCTGGACAAGCTGATCGCCGTTGGTTACGACCCGGTGTATGGCGCGCGTCCGCTCAAGCGCGCGATCCAGCGATGGATCGAGAACCCGCTGGCCCAGCAGATCCTCGCCGGCAAGTTCGGGCCTGGCGCCGGTATCAAGGCGAAGGTGGAAGGCGACGAGATCGTCTTCGACTGACAAGGCCGGATGTCGTAGGAGCCGGCTTGCCGGCGAATGGTGCGGGCGGGTTCGCGGGCGAGCCCGCTCCTACAGGGAAATGCCGCGCACGGCCGGATGTCGTAGGAGCCGGCTTGCCGGCGAAAGGTGTGGGCGGGTTCGCGGGCGAGCCCGCTCCTACAGCGGGCCCTGGCCATGTAGGAGCCGGCTTGCCGGCGAATGGTGCGGGCGGCGTTCCGGCCCGCGCCGCGCGGTCACCCGACCCGAACGAACTGCAGCAGTTCTTCCAGGGCGATCGCCTGGTCTTCGGCGATATCGATGATGTGGAAGCCCGCCCAGCGCTTGCGCGTGTCCTCGCCCGTACGGGTCCAGAGGCAGTCGGCGCCGAGGCGGATTTCTTCCAGCCCTTCCACCCAGGTCAGGGGCACCAGGCGGCACTCCCAGACCGAGTCGGCCTCCAGCGGCAATTCGCTGAGCAGCATGAAGCCCTCCATCGAGAGGTCGACGATGCGTCCCAGGCACTGGCCGGAATGCACATCGAAGACTTCTATCTGCAATTCGGTGGCATGTCGGTTGCGCTGGCGGCGTTCGTCCATGGTGGGGTCCTGTAGCGGGGTCAGGCGGTGCGGCCGGTGAAGCGCTGCAACACGCGATAAATGGCGCCGAGTGCCCGGTCCATCAGGGGCGCGTTGCGCTCGGGCGGGACCAGGCGGACCAGTCCCTGTTCCATATCAAGCGCCAGTTGAGTGAGCGGCATGATGGCGGCACGCTGGCCGCTGTGATCGACGAACATGTAGTTGCGCGTAGTGGGGCTGTACCAGGACAGTTTGAACACCCGGACATCCGGCCCGTCTATGAACTCGAACCAGGTGCCGAATTCCACTCGAGCCAGTTCGCGAATTAGTGCCTGGGCCCTGGCGGACAGGGTGACCGGGCGAGGCGTGCTGGCCAGTCCCGCGTCTTCACCGAGCATTTCCCCCAGCTTGCTTTCCGGCAGAGGGCTTTCGATGCGCTCGGCCAACTGCGGCTGCTGGGATTGCACCGCATGCTGGCAGGCCACCAGGTCCTGCAGCAGGCGACGGATGCCGTCCTCGTGATAGCCGCCCAACAGTTCCAGACCCTTGCGCAGGTCTTCCAGCATGGAAATGCGCAGGTCCTGCAGGCGCGCACGGCCGCCGGCGTCTAGGGGCGTGCCGCTCCAGGCCAATTGTTCGGCGACCTCGACCGAACGCTGCCATTCGGTGCTGCGCTCGCCGTGGCGGAGCAGCACGAAGACCAGCACGTCGGTCCAGGTGAGTTCCAGGAAGTTGTGAATGATGCCCGGCAGCTCCTTGCCCTGGAGCACCCGGGCGACGATATCCACCGCCTGCTGGCGTGCGCCCAGCAGCTTGTCCCGGCCCTTGGCGGCTTCCACCGCGCGCTGCTCGCGCAGCTCAACCTTGTGGCGCAGGGTGCCGACGAACTCGTTGAACTCGTCCAGCAGGCTGTCGAACAGCAGCAGGTCGCCGCTGAAACCGTGGACGACCCGCTCCACCACCCAGTGGATCTTCGCCAGCAGGCCGCGCTCCTCGCCTTCGCCGGCATAGAGCACGCCGGCCTGGGCCATGCTGTTGAGCAGGCGTCGGGCGGGGTGGTGGTGTTGGGTGAAAAGCGCCTTGTCCTGCAGTGCCACTTTCAGGTAGGGCGTGTGCAAGTGGGAGAG
This sequence comes from Pseudomonas furukawaii, assembly GCF_002355475.1. Taxonomy (NCBI): domain Bacteria; kingdom Pseudomonadati; phylum Pseudomonadota; class Gammaproteobacteria; order Pseudomonadales; family Pseudomonadaceae; genus Metapseudomonas; species Metapseudomonas furukawaii. The sequence continues at coordinate 953,506 of NZ_AP014862.1, forward strand.
GGCGGTCTTGTAGACGTCGGCGAGGTTGTCGTCGTCGAGGATGAAGTCGAAGAGCATTCCCACCAGGTCGATGACGTCGGCTTCGTAGTCGGAGAGCTTCTGCTGGCCCGGGAGGCGGCTGTGGCTTTCCAGCTGTTCCTGCAGATCGGCCTTGAGGCCGTCCACCCGCTGTGGTTGCCGGAGCTTGCTGGCCAGGTCCTGGGCGGATTGCTGCTGCAGGCGGTTCAAGGCCTCCAGCAGCTCGGCGGCGCTGTAAGTGCGCGTAGCGCCCCGGGGCGCGAACGAGGCGATGCTTGGCGTGCCGCCCGGGAGCGGCGCGTTGCCGTGATGCAGGCGACGCTCGCCCAGCAGGGCGGCCAGGCCATTGAACAACTGGCCGGGGTCTGCCGGTGGCAGGCCGGACAGGTCCAGCGGGCTGCCGCTCGCAGATCCGCTACCGTGGGCGCCTGGTGCCTGGGCGGCCGCGCCCTCGCTACCCGGCTTGCGTGGCGTGCCTGGGTGATGAGGCACGCTGGTGGAGCGTTGCACGCTGTACTTCAGGTTGGGCAGAACGCCGGCCTGCACCAGGCGCTGGTTGAGGGCGTCGTAGACGCCGTCCAGGCACTGCATCACGTGCTGGTCGAAGAGCATGTAGAGGATGGTCTTGATCCGCAGGGGGAAGGGGCTCGGCTGCAGCGCCTCCTTGAAGGCCAGGGCAACGGCCTGGGGACCGAAGGGGTTGTCGTCGTCCCCCAGTTTTCGACCACCGTTGAGCACCGCCAGCCGCTGGTCGAGGGCGAAGAGCGGCTGGGCGCAGCGAGCCTTGACCCGGCTGACCATGTTGGTCACCAGCAGGCTCTCCTCATATTCCTCGTTTCCCATGAGCTGGAGGTGGTCGGCGTCCAGTTGGGCCGCATCGATGTCGGGTTTGAGCTTGCCGCCGAGAAAGTCCTCGAAACCACTGGCGATGCGCTGGTGGTAAAGGCGTTCGATCTGCGGGCGCTGCTTGCGGATGTCCCGCATGCTGTCGAAGAAGAGGGTCTGGACCTGGTTGTTCTCGGCCTTCTCGGCGCAATCGAAGAGGGTGTCGTCCACCTGGGCGAACACGGCGGTTAGGGTTTCGGCAAGACGGTTCATGACCAGCTTGCGGCAGCTCTGCACCAACTCGCCAAAACGAGGCTGGATGCCGCGGCTGGCCAGGGTCGTCACGGTTCCAGGGGGTGTTGGGGGGCGATCCTGATTGCTCATAACTGTCCTGCGGGGAGTCAGGTCGTGACCACGGCCTGCAACGATCTCGCCACGAGTCAGGTATAGCACTCGGGTGGTCATCTGCAAATCATTGTCAGAATTCGTTTTTTCAGGGGTTGACAGGCGTTTCTCCATACGTAAAATGGCGCGCCTCAGCAACGCGATCCCAATCAAACGGGGCAGCGTTGATGAGTTGGAAGACCGAAGTTCCGCGATAGCTCAGTCGGTAGAGCAAATGACTGTTAATCATTGGGTCCCTGGTTCGAGTCCAGGTCGCGGAGCCAACTTCCAAACGGGGTATAGCGCAGTCCGGTAGCGCGCCTGCTTTGGGAGCAGGATGTCGGGAGTTCGAATCTCTCTACCCCGACCACCTCGCATGGGTCGTTAGCTCAGTCGGTAGAGCAGTTGGCTTTTAACCAATTGGTCGTAGGTTCGAATCCTACACGACCCACCATACAAGACCTCCCCAGGAGGTCCGAAGAAGCCGCCAGGCAAGCCTGGCGGCTTTTTTGTTCGTCCGCGAAAAAGCTCGGTGGCCGGATGGCGCTTTCCTGGTGCTCAGGGTTTCGGCGCCAGTGCCTCGATCGCTTCGTCGATGCGCTGGCGAAGACTGGGGTCCAGGTTGCCGCTGCACATCAGGTAGCGCTGCTGGCCGGCCGGAATGTCCGGAAGTCGAACGGTTCTCAGGTTGGCATCCTGCAGCCCGGCCTCGGCCAGGATATAGGGCAGTTCCCGTTCGTCGATCAGGGTGTAGTCGATGCGTTCCGCCGCCAGCATGAGCACGGTCTGGGTGGGCGGGGCCGTGACCTTCAGGCTGCGGGCGGACTTGAGTGCGCCGTCCAGTTCCCCGTAGGAAAAACCATCCACCAGGCCCAGCCTGAGACCGCTTTTCAGCAGGTCGGCGAGTCGGGCGTGGCCGCGAACCTGGTCGATAAGGCTTTTGCGGGTCAGCACCAGCATGGGGGCGTCGCGATGGATCGGGCGGGAGAACCAGGCGAAGCGTTCGCGCTCGGCGGTCTTGAACCAGCCGATGGAACAGGTGTCCGGGCGCTGCTGTTCCAGTTCCCTGAGGATGCGTTTCGGAGGGCGGGGTTCGAAGCGGACGTCGAGCCCGGCCCGGGCGAAGATCGCCCGGGTTCGTTCCAGCAGGAAGCCCGTCGGTTCGCCCTGCTCCGTGTGGTAGTAGGGCGGCTTCTCGATGTAGTAGAGCGTCAGCGGGGCGGCTCCCGCCAGGCTCGGCAGCAGCGGAAGGGCGAGTAGTGCGCTGCGCATGGTTGGATCTCCTCTTCTCCCCATGCGCAGTCCACGCGGGGGTCAGTGCAGCTTCAGTCGCGGATCGGTGCTGCGGCCGATACGGTCGCTGAGCATCAGCAGCAAGGTGCGGAAGCCCCCGTACAGCGCCATCTGGTGCATACGGTAGAGGGAAATGTAGAACATCCGCGCCAGCCAGCCTTCCAGCTTCACGCTGCCCATCAGGTTGCCCATGAGATTGCCCACGGCGCTGAAGCTCGACAGCGAGATCAGCGAGCCGTAGTCCTGGTACCGGTAGTCCGGCAGCGGTTGGCCCTGCAGGCGCAGCTTGAAGGACTTCACCAGAAGCGAGGCCTGCTGGTGGGCGGCCTGGGCCCTTGGCGGCACGTTTCGCTCACTGCCATCGCCCAGGGGGCAGGCGGCGCAATCGCCGAAGGCGAAGATGTCGTCATCGCGTGTGGTCTGCAGGGTGGGGCGGACCACCAGCTGGTTGATGCGGTTGCTTTCCAGCCCGTCCAGGTCCTTGAGGAAGGCCGGTGCGCGGATGCCGGCTGCCCAGACCTTGAGGCTGGCGGGAATGGAATCGCCCTGGGCGGTCTGCAGGCCGTCCGCTGTCACTTCCTTCACCGCCGCGCCGGTCATCACCCTCACGCCGAGCTTTTCCAGCGTGCGGTGCACAGGCGCGCTGATGCGCTCGGGAAGCGCGGGCAGAACCCGTGGGCCAGCCTCGATCAGGGTGATGCGCATGTTCTCCGGCTGGATGCTGTCCAGGCCATAGGCGGCCAGTTCGTGGGCGGCGTGGTGCAGCTCCGCCGCCAGTTCCACGCCGGTGGCGCCGGCGCCGACGATGGCCACGCTGATCTGGTCGCCGTTGTCGCCCTGGGCGTGGGCGCGCAGGTAATGGCTGAGCAGCTTGCGATGGAAGCGTTCGGCCTGTTCCCGGGTGTCGAGGAAGATGCAGTGCTGGGCCGCGCCCTCGGTGCCGAAGTCGTTGGTGGTGCTGCCGACGGCGATCACCAGGCTGTCGTAGGCCAGTTCGCGGGCGGGGACCAGTTCGCGCCCGTCCTCGTCATGGGTGGCGGCCAGCTGGATGACCTTGCGCTTGCGGTCCAGCCCGCTCATGCGGCCCAGCTGGAACTCGAAATGGTTCCACTTCGCCTGGGCCACGTAGTTCAGCTCGTTCTCCGTGGAGTTGAGCGAGCCGGCGGCCACTTCATGCAGCAGGGGTTTCCAGATATGGGTGAGATTGGCGTCGGCCAGGATGACCTTGGCCAGGCCTTTCTTGCCGAGGGTCCTACCCAGACGGGTAGCGAGCTCCAGGCCGCCGGCGCCGCCGCCGACGATCACGATGCGATGGGACATGAGGGGGTCTCACAAGGCTATAGAAATGCGGTGTCACCGAGGGCGAGCGCAAGGGGCGGCTCATAGCACCAGTCGGCTCAGGAGGCGGCTCAGGAGACCCAGGGCGACGACCACCACCAGTACCATGGCGAGCAGGCGCCAGGGGCGGAACGGTTTGCGGTCCACCTGGTGCTGCGGGAGATTGAGGTACTGGTCGACCTTTTGCTGGTCTTCGGGCGTCAGGCGGCTGGGCATGGGGGCCTCGACTTGGAATGGTGGGCATTCTAGCCGGCGAATCCGGGGTGGGAAAGTTGCGTGGACCCGTTCAGAGCCCGATGCCCACATCGAACAGGATCGTCCGCCCCAGGTTGCTGCGCAGGAAATCAGGCGCATCGCCGTGGGCGAAGATCACCCGGGCGAAGTTGGGACCGACCAGGGACAGCGAACGCCAGCCCTGGCGCAGGTATTCCGTCGGTGGCGGAAAGTGGCTGTTGAAGTCGGGCGTGGCGCGCTTGAGGTTGACGAAGGCGAGCAGGTCCAGTTCGCCCAGGTCGAGGCCGCGTTCGCCGTAGTTGCGGGCCTTCTTGCGCAGGGTCGGGCCGAGGCGGGCCTGCAGCTCGGCGGCGGGAATCTTCTTGGGTCGGTTCTCCCGGCGCACCAGCTGGGCCAGGGAAAAGGCGCTGCGGCGGCGCTCCAGCTCCTGCCGCCACTCGTCGTTGAGGCGGCGGCCTTCGTCGAGCACGAAGAACACCTCGAAGTTGGCATCGCGGAACTGCACATCCGGCGGTTCCTGCCCGGTGCCGAAGTCGTCCAGCCGGTAGGGCAGGTTCAGTGCCTGGAGGAGTCGCTGGCAGACCCAGCGCTCGCGTTCCCACTTGCGCGCATTCGACAGGAAGTCGTTGGCTTGCTCGGCCTGCCGCGTGAGCAGGCGCAGGTAGTCGGACTCGTTCATGAGCCGCAGCTTAGCCTTTGCGCAGGGGCGCTGGGTAGTCGAAAAAGGGCGCGGGAGAGCCTCTCGCGACAAATGCGCGCAGCTCACCCTTCGCTGGCGCGGTGTAAACTTCCGACTGTCTGCCTGGAGTCCGCCATGCGCATTCGTCCCATTCAGCCCACCGATCACCAAGCCCTCGTCGCCCTCTGGCGGCGCACGCCTGGCATTCGCCTGCGTGAGGAGGACGAACTTGAACCCTTCTGTGCCTACCTGCAGCGCAATCCGCAGCTGAGCCTCCTGCTGGAGGATGACGCCGGGCGGGTGGCCGGAAGCCTGTTGGTGGGACACGACGGCCGGCGGGGCTACCTGCAGCATCTGGTGGTGGACTCACCCCACCGTGGCCAGGGCTGGGCCCGCGCCTTGCTGCAGGAGGCCCTGCGTCGCCTGGCGTCGCTGGGCATTCGCAAGTCCCATGTGTTCGTGCTGGAGGATGCGCCCGAGGCGCTGGCCTTCTGGCAAATGCAGCGGGGCTGGTCGGAACGCGATGACATTCGGGTCTATTCCACTACGGGAGCGTGAACGATGCGGTTTTTCCTGGGTTTGACGCTGTGCCTGCTGGCCGCTCTCGGCCAGGCGGCGGAAACGGGCGAGCGTCTGGCGCCCTGGACGCTCCTCGACCAATACGACCAGGCCTACAGCCTGAACGACGACCTCAAGGTGCTGCTGGTGGCCCGCGACATGGACGGTGGGAAGCTGGTGAACGCGGCCCTAGAGGGCTTGCCGAAGGACTACCTCGAGTCGCGTCATGCGGTGTTCGTCGCCGATATCAGCCGCATGCCCTCGGTGATTTCCTCCCTGTTCGCCGTACCGGCCATGCGTGACTACAACTACCGCGTGCTGCTGGATCGGGATGCCCGGGTCACCCACCGCTATCCGGCCCCGGCCGCCAGCGTGCTCTGGCTGCAACTCGACCGGGGCACGCTCACGGGACAGAAGGCCTTCAATGATGCGGCGGCGCTGCGGGAGGCGTTGGAGTCCCTGGCACCGTGATCGCCGCCGACCTGCTTTCCGCCGAAACCCTCGGCATCGGCTGGGCACTTTACCTGCCAGTCCTGGCCTGGGCCATCTGGCGTGCGCCCTGGCTGGAACTCTTCAGCGATACCCGGCGCCAGCACCTGGTGTTCGGCACCGTGCTGCTGTTGTTCCTGCTCTGGCTGGTGCGACGGGATTTCTCCTCGGGCCTGTCCTACCACTTCATCGGCTTGACCGCCGTGACCCTGCTGCTGGACTGGCCCCTCGCCGTGCTCGGCGGGCTGCTGGCCCAGCTGGGGTTGCTGGCACTGGGCAAGCAGGACTTCGTCGCCCTTGGCATCAATGGCGCGCTGCTGGTGCTGCTGCCGGTGCTGGTCACCGAACTCTGCGCCAAGTGGGTCGAGCACTTCCAGCCGCGCAACCTCTTCGTCTACATCTTCTGCTGCGGCTTTTTTCCGGCGGCTCTGGCCGCGTTGCTGTGCGCCCTGCTCGGGTTGGGCATCCTCTGGGTGGATGGCATTTTTCCCATGCCGCCCTGGCTGGAGGACTTCATCGGCTACCTCTGGCTGGTGATGTTCCCCGAGGCCTTCATCAACGGCACGGCGGTGACGGCCCTGGTGGTGTTCTGCCCGGAGTGGCTGGAAACCTTCAACCGCACCCGCTACCTCCAGGCACCCTGGAAGGACGAGGACTCTCGCTGATCGCCGGGGATTCATCGCCTCTATCTCGCCACGGCGCCTGACCTGGATCAACGGGCGGACGCTGCCGCTTCCCAGAATGGGCGCACACACCGAACAGGAGAAGCGCCATGGGCATTCATCAATGGGCCAGGTCGATGCTGGCACGGGAACTGGCAGTGGCCGAAACCGAAGGCTTCAGCGAAGAAAGGGCATTGCGCGCCTTGTTGAGCGTGGTGGTGGAGCGCAGCGCGACGCTACGGCCCATGGAGGATCTGGCCCAGGAGCTGCAGTTCCTCGCCGACAACCTCGATCCGGATCGGGACTACAGCTTTATGCGGCCGTAGGAGCCGGCTTGCCGGCGAATGTGCGGGTGGTTTTCGCGAGCGAGCTCGCTCCTACAGGGCGGAGACGTAGGAGCCGGCTTGCCGGCGAATGCGCGGGCCCTTTCTTTCGCGAGCGGGCGGGGATGTAGGAGCCGGCTTGCCGGCGAATGCGCGGGTGATTTTCGCGAGCGAGCTCGCTCCTACAGGGCGGAGACGTAGGAGCCGGCTTGCCGGCGAATGCGCGGGTGGTCTTCGCGAGCAAGCTCGCTCCTACAGGGCGGAGACGTAGGAGCCGGCTTGCCGGCGAATGCGCGGTGGTCTTCGCGAGCAAGCTCGCTCCTATAGGGCGGGGATGTAGGAGCCGGCTTGCCGGCGAATGCGCGGTGGTTTTCGCGAGCGAGCTCGCTCCTACAGGGCGGGGATGTAGGAGCCGGCTTGCCGGCGAATGCGCGGGTGGTCTTCGCGAGCAAGCTCGCTCCTATAGGGCGGGGATGTAGGAGCCGGCTTGCCGGCGAATGCGCGGTGGTTTTCGCGAGCGAGCTCGCTCCTACAGGGCGGGGATGTAGGAGCCGGCTTGCCGGCGAATGCGCGGGTGGTCTTCGCGAGCAAGCTCGCTCCTACGGGGCGGGGCTTGGCTTCAATGCTCCCGGGGCGGTAGCTCGCCGGAGAACAACTCGTCCTCCGAATGGTCGCCGGGGATGGCATGTTCCTCGGCCGCCCAGGCACCCAGGTCGATGAGTTTGCAGCGTTCGGAGCAGAAAGGGCGGGAAGGGCTTTGCGGGCCCCACTCCACCGGAGCGCCGCAGGTCGGGCACTCCACGGTGACGGCTTGGCTCATGGCTGGCCTCCTCGCAGGGTCAGGTAGAAGTTGTGCAGACGCTCCACTTCGTTGCGAAGCCAGTGGAGGTCGCGGTCGTTCAGCAGCACATCATGGGCGTGCTGGAGTCGGTGCTCCCGGCTGGCCTGCACTTTGAGGATCGCCTGGACCTGTTCCTCCGGCACCTTGTCGCGGGCCACGGTGCGCTGGATCTGCGCGGACTCCGGCGCATCCACCAGCAGCACCCGTTGGGTCATGCGGTGCTGGCCGGACTCGATCAGCAGCGGCGAGACGAGAATGGCGTAAGGCGATTCGGCCTTGGACAGGTACTGGCTGATTTCCAGTCCGATCAAGGGGTGCAGCAGGCTTTCCAGCCAGCGCCGCTCCTCGGCGTTCTCGAAAATGCGCTGGCGCAGGGCGGCGCGGTCCAGTTGGCCGTCGGCTTGCAGCACGTCGCTGCCGAAATGCTCGGCGATCTTCGCCAGGGCCGGGCGGCCGGGTTCCACCACCCAGCGGGCAGCCTGGTCGGCATCCACCAGGTGCACGCCCAGGTCGCTGAAGTGGGTGGCGACAGCGCTCTTGCCGCTGCCAATGCCGCCAGTAAGGCCAAGAATCCAGGGTTTGTTCATTTGAGACCGGCGAACTGCAGATAGGTCGCCGTTATTTGATCACCCCAGAGCAATGCGATCCAGCCGGCAATGGCCAGATAGGGACCGAAGGGGATCGGCGTCGCCGTGTCCTGGTTGCGCAGGCGCAGCATGATCACGCCGAGGATCGCGCCCACCAGGGACGACAGCAGGATGGTCAGCGGCAGCACCTGCCAGCCACCCCAGGCGCCCAGCATCGCCAGCAGCTTGAAGTCGCCGTGGCCCATGCCTTCCTTGCCGGTCACCAGCTTGAACACCCAGTACACCGACCAGAGGCTGAGGTAGCCCGCCACCGCGCCCCACAGCGCATCTTCCAGGCTGACGAACAGCCCCTGGCTGTTGAGGATCAGCCCCAGCCAGAGCAGCGGCAGCACCAGGGCGTCCGGCAGTAACTGATGGTCCACGTCGATCATGCTCATGGCCAGCAGGCCCCAGGTCAGCACCAGGAAGGCGCCGGCTTGCCAGCTGAAGCCGAAGTGCCAGGCCAGGTAGGCGGACAGCAGGCCGCAAGCCAGTTCCACGAGCGGATAGCGGGTGCTGATGGGGGCCTTGCAGGCGGAGCACTTGCCACCCAGGGCCAGGTAGCTCACCACCGGGATGTTCTCCCAGGCACGGATTTCATGCTGGCAATGGGGGCAGCGGGAGTTCGGCAGCACCAGGTTGAAGACCGGCCCCTTGGGTTCGGCGGGCAGTTCCAGGGCTTCCCGGGCCTGCTCCTGCCAGTCCCGCAGCATCATCTTCGGCAGGCGATGGATCACCACATTGAGGAAGCTGCCCACCAGCAGACCCAGCAGGAGCGCGCAGAAAACAAAGGCCAGCACATGGCTGGCCAGAAAGTCGATCAATTGCATCTTTAGACGACGTTGCCCAGTTGGAAGATGGGGAGGTACATGGCGATGATCAGGCCGCCCACCAGCACGCCCAGCACGGCCATGATCATGGGCTCCATCAGGGCGGTCAGGCCATCCACGGCGTTATCCACCTCGGCCTCGTAGAAGCTGGCCACCTTGTCCAGCATATCGTCCAGGGCGCCGGACTCTTCGCCGATGGCGGTCATCTGAACCGCCATGGCGGGGAACACGCCGGTGGTGCGCATGGAGAAATTGAGCTGCATGCCGGTGGACACGTCGGATTTCACCTTCATCACCGCATTCTTGAACACCACATTGCCGCTGGCGCCGGCCACCGAGTCCAGGGCATCCACCAGCGGAACGCCGGCGGCGAAGGTGGTGGCCAGTGTGCGAGCAAAACGAGCGACGGCGGATTTGTAGAGGATATCGCCGACGATGGGCAGCTTGAGGACGGTGCGGTCGCCCCAGTCCCGGAACTTTTCCGACTTCCTGTGGGCTTGTTGCATGGCGAAGCCAAACGCGAAGAGGCCTATCAGGACGATGAACCACCACTCCTGAAGCATCTCCGAGATACCGATCACCATCAGCGTAAATGCGGGCAGTTCGGCGCCAAAGTTCGCGAAGACCGACTGGAACTGCGGCACCACCTTGATCAGCAGGATGGCCGATACGATGATGGCCACCACTATCACGGCGATGGGGTAGTTCATCGCCTTCTTGATCTTGGCCTTCAGCGCCTCGGTCTTTTCCTTGTAGGTGGCAATGCGGTCCAGCAGGGTTTCCAGGGCGCCGGCCTGTTCACCGGAGTCCACCAGGTTGCAGTAGAGCTCATCGAAGTAGTCGGGTTTCTTGCGCAGGGAGTTGGCCAGGCTGTTACCGGCGGACACTTCCTGCTTCACCTCGTTGACCAGGGCGCGCATGGCGGGCTTTTCAAAGCCCTCGCCGATGATGTCGAAGGACTGCATCAGCGGCACGCCGGCTTTCATCATGGTGGCCATCTGGCGGGTAAAGAGCGCGATATCCAGGGGCTTGATCTTCTTGCCGGCGCTGAGGATCGAGGTGGATTTCTTGCGCACCCGGGTGGGGTTGATGCCCTGCTTGCGCAACTGTGCCTTCACCAGCGCCGGGTTCTGCCCCGTGAGTTCTCCCCTGACCTTGGTGCCTTTCTTGTCCGTCCCTTCCCAGGCGAAGGTACTTGTTTTCAGCGCTTTATCCGCCATGGTTAATCCTTGGTCACGCGGTTGACTTCCTCCAGGCTGGTGATGCCGTTCATGGCTTTCACCAGGCCGGAGGTTCGCAGGTCATTGAAGCCATCGCGGCGCGCCTGCTGGGCGATCTGGATGGAGTTGCCTTCTTCCATAATAAGCTGCTGCAGGGCTGGCGTGATTTTAACCACTTCATAAATACCCACTCGGCCCTTGTAACCCTGGTTGCAGTTGTCGCAGCCCACCGGGCTATAGAGTTTGAAACTGCCGATGCGCGCCTCCGGGAAGCCCTCCTTGATCAGGGTCTCCCGGGGCACCTCATGCTCCTTCCTGCAATGGACGCACAACTTGCGTGCCAGGCGCTGGGCGATGATCAGGTTGACCGAGGTGGCGATGTTGAAGGCCGGCACCCCCATGTTGCGCAGGCGGGTCAGGGTTTCCGCGGCGCTGTTGGTGTGCAGGGTGGACAACACCATGTGGCCGGTCTGGGCGGCCTTGATGGCGATTTCCGCCGTCTCCAGGTCGCGGATCTCGCCCACCATGATCACGTCCGGGTCCTGGCGCAGGAAGGCCCTCAGCGCCTGGGCGAAGTCCAGGCCCTGCTTGGGGTTGACGTTGACCTGGTTGATGCCCTCCAGGTTGATCTCCACCGGGTCTTCCGCCGTGGAGATATTGATGTCCACGGTGTTGAGGATATTCAGGCCAGTGTAGAGGGAGACCGTCTTGCCCGAGCCGGTGGGGCCGGTCACCAGGATCATCCCCTGGGGCTGCTTCAGCGCCTCCATATAGAGGTTCTTCTGCTCATCCTCGTAGCCCAGGGCATCGATGCCCATCTGGGCGCTGGTGGCGTCGAGGATCCGCATCACGATCTTTTCGCCCCAGAGGGTGGGCAGGGTGTTCACCCGGAAGTCGATGGATTTCGTCTTGGAAATCTTCATCTTGATCCGGCCGTCCTGGGGCTTGCGGCGCTCGGAAATATCCAGTGCGGCCATCACCTTCAGGCGGGCGGCGATGCGGGTGGCCAACTGCACCGGCGGCTTGGCCACCTCGTGGAGCATGCCGTCGGTACGGAAGCGCACGCGGTAGCTGCGCTCGTAGGGTTCGAAGTGCAGGTCAGACGAACCGCCGCGAATGGCATCCAGCAGCATCTTGTTGACGAAGCGCACCACTGGCGCATCGTCGGCATCCACGGCGCCCGGGCTGTCCTGCTTGTTATCGTCGACCGCCTCGACGTCGAGGCCGTCCAGGTCCACATCCGCCAGCTCTTCCATGCCGCTGCCGGCGCCGTCGAAGAACTTCTCGATGGCGTCCCCCAGCTTGTCGTCCTCCACCAGGATGGCTTCGGTATTGAGCCCGGTGCTGAACTGGATATCGGTGACGGCCTGGTGGTTGGTGGGGTCGGAGATGGCGACGAACAGCTTGTTGCCCCGACGCCACAGGGGCAGGGCGCGGTGCTGGCGAATCAGCTTTTCGCTCACCAACTCCCTGGGCTGGCTCTCCTTGTCGATGCTGGACAGGTCGAGAAAGGCGACGCCGAACTGCTCCGCCGCCATTTCCGCCAGGTCGCGGCTTTTTAGCAGCTTGTTCTGCACCAGGTAGGTGATCAGCGGAATCTTGTTCCGCTGGGCCTGGGTATGGGCCTGCAGCGCGCTTCGCTCATCCAGCAGATGGGTCAGCACCAGTTGTTTGGCCAGGCCGGAGAGCGCGGGAGCGGTTTCGTTCATGGGAAGCGTCAGTCTGCCAGTGGTGACCCTGCCTTATAACGTAGTTGATCGGTGGCGCCAAATGCGTCCGGGGCGGGTGACAAAAAAGGGCAGATAGTGGCTGGAAGTGCGTGCAGTGGGTGAATGCGGGAGGGCGCAAATTGTCTGTGTTTGGAGCCTGCCCCATCCCAGTCCAAGCCGGGCGATCTTGTTTTATGTCGATCAGTCGGAGTTGGCACAGCACCTGCTAGAGCCTGAGCAGGCAACTGGCCTATTCCATTTGAGGATCAATAAATGAAGGCACAAAAAGGTTTTACCTTGATCGAACTGATGATCGTGGTTGCGATCATCGGCATTCTGGCTGCTGTGGCCATTCCGCAGTATCAGGATTACACCATCAAGGCCAAGATCGGTAATGCTCTGACTGCTGCTGACTCGCTGAAGACTGCTGTAGCTCTTTGCTCCCAAGAGGCTGGTGGTGTAATGACCAACTGCTCGACTGGTGATGCTGGTATTCCGAACTTTACTCCTACCACTGAGGTTGCCAGCGCAACCGTCGATGAGGGTGTAATCGAACTGACCCTCGCTACCGGGATTGGTACTGGTATTGATAGCGAAACTATTACCATGACCCCTCGCCCGGGTAATGGCACTGCGCTGCTGTGGGAGAACTCCACTAGCATCACCACCAACGATATCGCTTCTGCTGCTATTACTAAAAATAACCCGCCGAGCGGCAGCTGATATATAGTCGCTTGAATATAGGCTCGCCAACACTAAAAAGTTGGCGGGCCTTTTTGTTTCTGGATTTTCAATATGCGTAAAGATATGGCAAGGGTTCTGTGGGGCGGCTGTTTGCTGATTGCTCTGAATGTTGCGTTGCTGGCTGTAAGTGGGGCTTCACTTTTTGGGAAGCTCTCCAGGGGACGTGTCATGTCTTCTCTGGATGTAGGGAGTGTTATAAATACGCCCTTTCTTATTGATTTTTTTTGGTTTGTCTTTTCTTTTTCTTTGCTAAATTTACTGGTGGCTTTTGTTCTGTATGTTGTTTGGAGGTGTTGTTCGCTCTCTAAGTTTCGAGGTGATTCGAGGGTTTTCTATCTTCTGTTGTTGTTTTTCTTTCTTTTGATTTATCTCTGGAATATGGTTCTTTTTCCGTGGAGTGCATTGGCGGGTGGGGCAGAGAAAGGATCAGTATTTTTGTGGGGGTTGGTGTCTGGAACTTGTGCTTGGCTCCTGGTCATTGGAGGGGGGGTTGGTTCTGGCTTTCGGGGAAGTAAATTAATAGTTGGGGTTCTGGGTCTCGGTTTGTTGGTTGGGTTGTGGGATAGTTCCAGTAAAGAAATTGTTGTTACCAGCGCTCGCCCTAATATCATCATTATTGGATTTGACTCACTCCGCCCTGAAATGCCCAGTGAGCGTTACATGCCCAACCTCAATGGGTATCTTCAACAGTCTGTCCGCTTCAGCGATGCAGTCACTCCGTTGCCTCGTACCTTCCCTTCATGGATGAGTCTTCTGACGGGGGTTAATCCCGTCAAGCATGGCGCTCGCTTCAATCTGATGCCTTACTCGCTTATCAATCATGACTTCAAATCATTGCCTAAGCGTTTGAAGGAAGAGGGTTATCAAACACTTTATGCGATGGATGAGAAGCGCTTTGCAAATATCGATCAGCGTTATGGGTTTGATCATTTAGTAGGGCCAAAGATTGGTGTGGGGGATTTTCTTTTTGGGTTTCTCTCCGATCTTCCAGTTCTCAATATGGTTCGGCAGTTTCCGTTGTCGGAGCCTTTCTTTCCTTACGTTTATTCAAATAGGGCGCTGAGTGCATCCTATATGGGGGAGGATTTTGTTGGTGAAGTCGAGGATGGTATCGCTGACCTTGACGCGGGCCTTCCAGCGTTCATGGTGGTCCACTTCTGTGAACCTCACTGGCCCTATGCATATGTCTCTGGCAAGGAGCGGCAGACGGGTTGGCTCAGTAAGTTCAATGGGCAGGGTAATTTCCAGAACTACATGAAATCCCTGCCGAGAGCTGATGAGCAGTTTGGGAAGGTCATCACTGCGCTTCGTGATGCCGGCCGACTTGAGAATGCCTTGGTGTTCTTCGTTTCCGATCATGGCGAGGGCTTTGCCCGGGATGCCGTAACTTTCAGCTCCGCAGTCGGAGGAAGGCCATTTGAACTGTCTGCGTATGGGCACGGCACCAATGTGGTCCAGCGGTTCCAGTTTCAGGTGCTGATGGCCTACCAGGTTTACCGTAACGGAAAATTGGTGAGCATACCGTCTAGCCAGGAGAGGGATCGAGTAAGCCTTCTCGATATTTATCCAACGGTTCTTGAGTACTTGGGGATAGAGTTGCCAAAGACACTTGATGGTTACTCACTAATTGGTCGCGAGAAAATTCCAGAGCGAAATTTTTTTGTGGAAACTGACTTTAATGTGTCAGCGGTATTGAATGGACAAATTGATGCTGATGAAGCCTTTGCGCAAGGAGCATCTGCGTATCGCGTTGAGTCTAATGGATATGTCAGTCTGCGTCCGGATAAGATTGGGCAAATAATGCGTCAGAAAGAGTACTCCGTTCTTAGTGGAGATAAGGTGCTCGCGTTTGGAGATTATGGCAAGGAGCTGGCGCCTTTTCGTCTGTTTGATTACTCGGCCATGACGTGGAGGCCGATTGAAGGGGAGGATGGCGATCCTTCTATAAGGGAAATGCAGTTGGCACTGTGTAGGCAGTTTGCTTCGGATCCATTGATGTTGGAACAGCATGTATGCAGAAGTGCCCGTGTTGCAGATGCCAGATGAGCCCGTTGGTAAGCTCTTGCATCGTAATGAGGTCCTCATGAAAGAGGCTCGTGAAGGGCCTGATGTCCTGCTTTCTGACTCTGTAGCCATATTACATAAGAATCGGAGCAGGCTTGTGTGGTCAATCATGGCGCTCTGGTTTTTCATGGTGTCTGTGACTTCATTGAGTAACTTGAGCGTGGCGGTGCTTCAGGCGGTGATGGTTTTGAGTTTTCCCTGGTTGTCGCGTTTTCCTGGAGGGAGAGGTATTAGCCTTGTTTGGATGCTCTGGGGTGTTTCATTCGTTCTCTCTAATTTTCTCCTTTATATTGAGCGTGAGTCCCTGCTTTCTTGGCCGAGAGGCTTCGTTTATCTGGCTCATTTAATGCTTTTGCTACTCCAGGCTGGACTTGTCGATAAGGCATTTGCGGTGAGAGGTCTTGCAGGCAAGCTGGTTAGATATGCAGCGGCGGCGTCGGTGTTTTTGGTTTGTTATTTGAATGTTGAAAGTATTTTTCTGAATCAATGGCATGTTGCTGTTGTTGAGGTTTTCTTTGTTCTGAGTGTCGTGATTTTTTATTTTTCTCCATTTAGGGTGGGGCGGCTTGGGTGGGTGTTCTTTCTGTTTTTTTTAACATCTATAGTTGTCTCGAACACGCTTTCCACCATAAGTGGGGTTGGTGGTGGCGACTGGTATCGTGGTGCTGAGGTTGTTGCGCACTTACTTCTTTTGTTGGCGATGATTAGTTGGTTTTTACGAGACGAGCGGTCCGTTCAGGTGCTTCTTGCAACTGTCGCTGCTGCAACGATCGTGTACCTCTTTGTTTTGATGTTTTATTGGAGTGTTCTACCTGATCCGCGTACTTATAATTGGGCGGGAAGCCCTCCTTTTTTTAGGAATATTCGTCATCTGGGTTACTTGCTCTGCATTAGTATGGTCGTCAGTTCATGGGGAGTCTTTGCCTACGGCGGTCGTTTGAAGGTAGTCGCTTTGGTAACACTGGTGCTCTCTGCATCAATGCTTCTTTGGAGTGGCGGGCGTGGAGGGTTCGTTGCAGCCTGTCTTGGAACTCTTTCGCTGCTGCTCGTTTTTCATGGCAGGCCATATGCCAGAGAGTGGCGTTGGGTGGTCATGGCGGTGCTGGCGTCCTTTATGCTTTCCTCACTATTTCCCGTGGAGTCTGGATCCATGGGGTGGTTGACTGCGCTGCTTCGCACGGGAGGGGCGGACTCTTCAAATCAGCTCAGTTCAGGTCGGCTCGAAATTTGGCGCTCTTTACTTCCCCATATCTCCGAGAGGATGTGGTTCGGATGGGGAGGCGAAGGATTTCTAGCTGTTCGGGAGAGTCGAAGTTTCGTACAGGCGCATAATGGGCTGCTTCAGTTGTTGCTCGAGTGGGGCGTCGTGGGGACAGCGTTATGTGTTCTGGCACTATCTCGAGTTCTATTCGTTGCGGTGCAGCAGGTTGTGCGGAAGGTCCAGCCAGCTCAAGCTCTGAGGCATCAGGCACTTGGTATTTCTATGATGTGCGCACTGCTGGCTCTTTCGCTTGTAGATGGTGTGTTCTATCACGGCCTGACTCTGTTCTTCATGATGATTGCTGTCGCGCTCTTACTTGCTTCCGAGTCCGCATGTCTATCCTCCGGCAATGCTGTGTCTCTCGAGATTGATTCAAGGGGGCGCCAGTGCTAGCCTTCGCACCGCCGCCGGTGTAGCTCAGTCGGTAGAGCAGCTCATTCGTAATGAGAAGGTCGGGGGTTCGATTCCTCTTACCGGCACCAGATCCAACGAAAAAGCCCCGCAGGTTCTGCGGGGCTTTTTCGTTTCTGGCGATTCGGCGAGGTGGTCAGGCTTCTCGGCCGATTTTCTCCGCTGTCTGGTACAGGTCCATGGCCGAGCAGTGCATCAGGTCGGCGAGGGCCTTGAGGGCGTGGTGCAGGCCTTTGAAGTCGCGGTCGCTCAGCTGGTGATCGAGGCCGTCTCGGCCCAGCAGGTCGGCGAGGGTGCTGAGGGCGTAGCTGGCGGTGAGGATGCGGTCGCCTTGGTGGTCGGCGAAGCGGGCGAAGGCTTTCATGGTTCACCTCCTGCGGTTCTGCGAGTCGGGGAGGTGCTTGTGGTCCTTGCTGATACCTGTGCAGGCATGGTCATTTCTCCTTTTGCGTGGGAGCTGCCACGAGTCGCCGCGAAACGATTGGGTGGCAGCTGTGCACGGGTTCGCGGACCGGGGCAAAAGGAACCCGGCAGACCTTTCGGTCTCCCGCGCACAGCCGCCATGACACGAGGGTGCCGGCACAAAAAAAGCGCCGGCAGTCGGATGGTCGGCGCATGTGCGCCTTTTGCTATTCGGGCCGCGACGCCCGGTCCTGGAATCTGCCAGGACGGCGGCACCTTAGCCTTGAGCGGGTGGCTTGGCAACGTTTGGCGCGGACGATCTGTCCGGAGCGCATTCGAGGTTCGAGTGCGCCCCGAACGGTTAACCCGCTGCGATCAGGCAGGGTTCAGTAGCCGGCTTCTTTCTGTGGTAGCAAGCGCTCGATCCAGGCGTCCATGGACCGGCGCAACCGCTGTCCGTTGCGGGGATCAGAGGCTCAGCCGCATCGACAGGTCGATGGCTTTCACATCCTTGGTCAGGGCGCCGATGGAGATGTAGTCCACGCCGGTCTCGGCGATGGTGCGCAGGGTGGTCTCGTTGATGCCGCCGGAGGCTTCCAGCTTGGCGCGGCCGTTGGTGAGGGCGACGGCGGTGCGCATGTCGTCGAGGCTGAGTTCGTCGAGCATGATGATGTCGGCGCCGGCATCCAGGGCCTCTCGCAGTTCATCCAGGTTCTCCACTTCGACCTCCACGGGCTTGCCGGGGGCGATGCGGTGGGCGGCCTCGATGGCCTGGGCGATGCCGCCGGACGCGGCGATATGGTTTTCCTTGATCAGGAAGGCGTCGTAGAGCCCGATGCGGTGGTTATGGCCGCCACCGCAGGTGACGGCGTACTTCTGCGCCAGGCGCAGGCCCGGCAAGGTCTTGCGGGTGTCCAGCAGCTTCACCTGGGTGCCTTTCACCAGGTCCACATAGTGGCCGACGCGGGTGGCGACGCCGGAGAGGCACTGGAGGAAGTTCAGGGCGCTGCGTTCGCCGCTGAGCAGGGCGCGGGCCGGGCCTTCGAGGTGGAAGAGGGCCTGGTTGGCTTCGGCGCGCTGGCCATCGCGCACCTCCCAGGTCAGGCTCACGCGCGGGTCGAGTTGGCGGAACACTTCGTCCACCCAGGCGGTGCCGCTGATGAGGGCGGCTTCGCGGGTGATGATGGTGGCGCGGGCGTGGCGATCCTCGGGTATCAGCTGCGCGGTGATGTCTCCGTCGCCGATGTCTTCCTTGAGTGCGGCACGGACGTTGGCCTCGATTTCGGCGCTGAGGTCGGCGAGGAGGAGGTTGGGCATGGTGGGCTCCGCAGGCAGGAAGGCGGCGATTATAAAGGCTGCCGACGACCGGTGCAGTGCCAATGACAAACGCGCCACGCTTTCTGCTAGATACTCAGGTGTAGGTTGCGAATTGTGCGTTGGTCGGCCGGTTTTCCCTCATCTGTGACCTGAGTCATGTCTGAAGGAAATCTCCCCTTGGTTGTCACAGCGTCATCCCTATAATGACCTCGGAAATTTCTATTTTTGACGCCATAAAATTGACGTTATGGATGACTCTCTCGATAGATGCGCGGTCCGAAACGCCCTGGGAAGGGTCCGGTCTGCGGGAGGCTCGTGATGCAGACCGACGCGAAGGTGGTTTCGCTCACCAAGGGAACCACCCAGCAATCGCCAACCGCTTCCGCAGGTAGGCTGCCCGTGGCCTTGATCCAGGTACGCGACAAAGCGGCAGTGCAGCTGAAACAGACGCTGCAGATGCTGTTCGACAATGCGGACGACACCCTCTTCGAGATGGCCGACCGTGCCACCAGCAATGCCGAGCAGAATGCCTTCTTCGAGGCGATGCGGGACCTTCGGCTGAAGCGCAAAAGCATCGAGCGGACCTTCCTGCAGAAGGTGTTCGAGTGCTTCACCGCCCTGAACCAGTACGAGATCGGCAAGGCGCCGCAGTTGGATGTGGCGTCTTTCGATAACCTCTCGCTGGTGCAGAACGACGAGCTCGAGGAGACCGTGGCCCTGGACGCCATGGTGGCCAAGGTGATGAGCCGCGACGGTGTCGCGCTGGGGCATATCACCGCGCGTCTCAACGCCCTGGTGAGCAAGAAGATCGAGGACCGCACCAACCCCCTCGGGCCCCGTGTGCTGTGCGAGTCGTTCCTCGACGCCTGCCGCAGTCTGGGGGTGGAGATCAAGGTCAAGCTGATCATCTTCAAACTGTTCGAGAAGTACGTCCTGACCGAATTGGACGCGTTCTACGCCGAGGCCAACCAGTCGCTGATCCAGGCCGGCGTGCTGCCGGACCTGCGTTCGGCGCCGGTGCGTCGCCAGCCGGATCGTCCGACCGCGTCCAGCCGGGGCGCGCAGGCGGGGAGCGCCGCATCCGGCGGCGCGACGGGTGACGAGGGGGTGCAGGAGGTCTTCGGAGTCATCCAGGAGTTGCTGACCCAGGTGCGTGGCAGCGCCTTCCCTCGCCGTGAGTACCCGGCCGATGCCGTGCCGGTCAGCAGCGTCGACCTGATGCGCCTGCTTTCCCATCTGCAGCAGCACCTGCCGCAGCAGCCCGCCGACGATTACGACCTGCGCGTCAACCTCGACCAGTTGCTCAGCCGCGCCAGCGCCCGCAGTGGCCGTGTGCGGGTGGTGGGGCAGGTGGACGACGATGTGATCAACCTGGTGTCCATGCTTTTCGAGTTCATCCTCGATGACCGCACCTTGCCGGATTCGCTCAAGGCCCTGATCGGCCGGATGCAGATTCCCATGCTCAAGGTGGCGCTGCTGGACAAGACTTTCTTCAGCCGTGGCAGCCATCCGGCGCGGCGGCTGCTCAACGAGATCGCCTCCGCCGCCCTGGGCTGGGTGGAGCAGGATGAAGCCCAGCGCGACAGCCTCTATCACCGCATCGAGCAGGTGGTGCAGCGGCTGTTGAACGACTTCGTCGATGATCCGTCGATCTTCTCCGAACTGCTGGCCGAGTTCCTCGCCTACACCGGTGATGAGCGCCGTCGCAGCGAGTTGCTGGAACAGCGCACCCGCGATGCCGAAGAGGGTCGCGCCAAGGCCGAGCTGGCCCGCAAGCGGGTGGAGGAAGCCCTCAACCAGCGCCTGCTGGGCCGCACCCTGCCGGAGGTGGTGGTGCGCCTGCTGCGGGAAGCCTGGAGCAAGGTGCTGCTGCTGAGCTGCCTGAAGCACGGCGTGGAGTCGGCCGAATGGCAAGCCGCGCTGCAGACCATGGATGACCTGATCTGGAGCGTGGAGTCCCACGAGGCGCCCGAGGCCCGTGCGCGCCTGCTGGAGCTGGTGCCGGGGCTGCTCAAGTCCCTGCGCGACGGTTTGGCCAGCGCCGCCTTCGATCCCTTTTCCACCAGCGAATTCTTCAGCCAGCTGGAGGCCCTGCATGTGCAGGCCTTCCAGCGCCTGCGCAAGCCGGAGCCCGAGCCGGTAGAGCAGGCCGATGGCGGCCTGGAGTCGCCACCTCTGCTCCTCGACTTGCCGGAAGAGCCGGCGGAGCAGGAAGGCGCCCCGGTGATGGTCGCCGTGGTGGAGGAAATCGTCCTGGTCGCGCCGGGTGAAACCCAGGTGCCGGAGCCGGAACTGACGCTCGCGGACGACGACGAGGCGCTGGTTTTCGTCGATAACCTGCGGGTGGGCAGCTGGGTGGAGTTCCAGGAAGACGAGGAGCACAAGCTGCGCTGCAAGCTGGCGGCGCTGATCAAGCCCACCGGCAAGTACATCTTCGTCAATCGCACCGGCATGAAGGTGCTGGAGAAGAGCCGCATGGGGCTGGCCGTCGAGTACCGCCGCAAGGCGATCCGCCTGCTGGACGATGCCCTGTTGTTCGACCGTGCCCTGGAATCGGTGATCGGCAACCTGCGCCGACTCAAGGGGGCCTGAGGCGCTAACCGGTCCGTACCTTCGCTGTAGGAGCGGGCTCGCCCGCGAACCTGTCCGTGCCATTCGCCGGCAAGCCGGCTCCTACAGAGCTGGCTCCCGCGCCGCGTCCCCGTAGGAGCGAGCTTGCTCGCGAACCTGTCCGCGCATTCGCCGGCAAGCCGGCTCCTACAGAGCTGGCCCCCGCGCTGCATCCCCGTAGGAGCGGGCTCGCCCGCGAACCTGTCCGCGCCATTCGCCGGCAAGCCGGCTCCTACAAGGCGGAACCCCGCGCTGCGCAGGGGCGCGCTTGCCCTCTCGCAAAAACACCTCCGCTGCGCCTAAAGTGGGCGACCTATCAAGGAGCCGACATGCAGCTGGACCCCCTATCCGGCTGGTGCCAGGGCATCAGCCACTGTCCATCCCCCAATTTCAACCTTCGCCCCGAGGGCGAGGTTTCCCTGCTGGTCATCCACAACATCAGCCTGCCGCCCGGCCAGTTCGGCACCGGCAAGGTTCAGGCGTTCTTCCAGAACCGCCTGGACCCGTCGGAGCATCCGTTCTTCGAGGAGATCCGTGATCTCAGGGTGTCCGCGCATTTCCTCATCGAACGTGATGGCGCCGTCACCCAGTTCGTCTCCTGCAATGGGCGGGCGTGGCATGCCGGCGTTTCCCGCTTCGACGGTCGGGAGGGCTGCAACGACTTTTCCGTGGGAATCGAGCTGGAAGGCACCGATGACCTGGCGTTCACGGAACCTCAGTATGCTGCGCTGATCGCCCTGGTGAAGCAGATGCGCATGGCCTATCCCGCCATCACGCCGGAACGCATCTGCGGACACAGTGATATCGCCCCGGGCCGCAAGACCGACCCGGGCCCCGCGTTCGACTGGGCACGCCTGCGGGCGGCCCTCGTAACCTGAATCAAGGAGGGACCCATGTATTTTCTGGTGTTGTTGCTGGTGCTCTGGATCGAGAAGTTCTCCGCCTGGCGTCGGCATATCCAGCAGGACGGCTTCTGGTTGCGCGAGCTGGCCAAGGCGGAGGCCAATCCGCGCATGGCGGGCAATGCCTGGCTGATCCTGGCGCTGCTGGTGCTGTTGCCCCTGGTGCTGCTGGGGCTGGTGCTGCTCGCGCTGGAGCCGGTGGCTTATGGCTGGCTGGCGCTGCCCGTGCACTTGCTGGTGATCGTCTACAGCCTCGGGCGCGGCGATGTGCTCGAGGATATCGGCCCCTTCCGCGACGCCTGGCGGCGAGGCGATACCCAGGGCGCCTACCATGTCGCCGAGCGTGACATGGGCCTCGAGGCGGAGGAGGGCGGCGACCTGCTGAACCAGGTGCAGGGCTATCAGCTCTGGCAGGCCTACCAGGGCTTCTTCGCGGTGATCTTCTGGTATGCGCTGCTGGGCCCGGTGGCGGCCCTTGCCTACCGCCTGCTGGCGCTGGCCAGCGAGCATGCCTCCATCGAGCCGCTGCGCGAGCGGGCGGAAATGATCCGCCACGCCTTCGACTGGCTGCCGGTGCGGGTGCTGGCGGCCAGTTTCTCCCTGGTGGGCAACTTCGTCGGTGTGAGCCGCGTGCTCCTTCATGAGTTGTTGAGCTGGGAGATTCCGGCCCGTCGCTACATCGAGCTTGCCGGGCGTGCCGCTGCCGAACTGCCGGAGCCCGCCAGCGGTGACGCCGGTGTGGCGACGCTGGATGCCCTCTGGCAACTGCTGGTGCGTGCCGCCGTGCTCTGGTACGCCGGCTTCGCCGTCTGGACCCTGCTGCTCTGACCCTGCCTTTCGCCCGCCCGGCGCTACCGCCGGGCGGCAACTCCCCGCTTAACCTTTAATTACAGAAACTCCTGCCGATATCGGGTACACAGGCTTACGCGCAAGAAAGTTCTGATAATTCCCAGTGAAGACTCTGGTTGATCTGGGGCGCAGGTTTGCCGTGTGGGAGCCCGACCCTGCCCGTTTTCACGGCCTTTCCAGCGATTCGATGCGCGTCCATAACAATAAATGAGAACAGGAGGCGTCTTGTGAAGACCCTGTTGTATCCTGCCATCACGCTGATGAATCGCCTCAGCTTCGGCATGAAGTTCAGTCTTATCAGTGTGCTGTTCTTCCTTCCGATGTTGATCACCAACTTCTATCTCGTCCGGGATTCCTACCGGCAATTCGTCAGCACCCGCTCCGAATTGCAGAGCCTCGACCTCCTCGGGGCCAGCCTCACGGTGCGGCGCCACCTGGAAAGCCTCAACGACCTGGTGCTGATCAACTCGATGATCGGCCAGTCGGGCCAGGCCGGGGACCTGGAAACGCGCATTGCCGGCCTGGAGCAGCAGGTGCTCGCGACCCTGGAGGGCCTGGTGCCCGTGGTCAGCGAACCGGAGCAGGTGGACGCCTTCAACGCCAAGCGCGACGAGCTGATCACTGCCTTGCAGTCCGCCAAGGGAGAGACCTCCCTGCAGAGCAAGAGCGCCATGATCGAGAAGCTGCTGGGCAATGCCCAGGTCTTCATCAAGGTGGTCGCCACCCAGGCCGGCCTCAGCCAGGACGACCAGGCGGATGTCCGGCAGATCACCGAACTCATCGCCACCGCCACGCCCCAGGTCACCCAGGCCATCGGCAAGGGCCGCGCCATCGGCGCCTACTCGCTGGGACAGGGCTTCCTCAATTCCGCCGCCAGCACCAAGCTGGATGACCTGTTGCTGGACCTGGAAAAGCTCAGCGCCGAGTACGGCCTGAAGATCGCCGATGCCCTGGATGGCAGCCCACGGGCCCATCAGACGCTGGACAGTCTGGCCGCGGCGAGCCGCGACTCGCTCAAGCAGAGCGCGACGCTGTTCGAGGAGCGGGTGATCATGGCCGACACCCTCGACACGCCCTGGCAGCAGTTCTACGACCAGGCCAGCGCCGGGCTGGAGAAGACCTATCAGCTCAACGACGCGTCCCTGGGCTTCCTCAAGTCCGAGCTGGAAATCCGCCTCGCCGACAAGCGCATGCAGACGGTGCTGCTGGTGGTGGCGCTGCTGGTGGTCTTCCTGGCCATCGTCTACCTCTACAGCGGCTTCTATGTGTCCACGCGCACCACGCTCAAGAGCCTGGGCAAGGTGATGGACAAGGTCGCCGCCGGTGACATGACCGTGAGCTTTCGGGCCGAGAGCCGTGACGAGTTGGGCGAACTGGGCCAGGTCTTCAACGGCACGGTGGCCAAGATCCACGACCTGATCGAGCTGGTGGGGCACACGGTGATTGAAGTGGAGCGCCAGGCGGGCCGCGTCGAGCAGGTCTCCGGCGAAAGCAACCAGGCCGTGGCCGGGCAGCGCAGCCAGATCGAGCAGGTCGCCACCGCCATGAACCAGATGTCCGCCACGGCCCAGGAGGTGGCTCGCAGCGCCGCCGCCGCCGTGGGCAGTGCCCAGAGCGTGAATCAGGAGACCGTGAGCGGTCGTGCCCTGGTGGAGTCCCAGTTGTCCAGCATCGAGCGCCTGGCCAGCGAGATCGACCAGTCGGTGGGCGTGATCAACCAGCTGGCTGCCGACAGCGCCTCCATCAGCCGGGTGCTGGAAGTGATCAAGGGCATCGCCGAGCAGACCAACCTGCTGGCCCTCAATGCCGCCATCGAAGCGGCCCGCGCCGGCGAACAGGGGCGGGGATTCGCGGTGGTGGCGGACGAGGTGCGAACGCTCGCCAAGCGCACCCAGCAATCCACCGAGGAGATCGAGCAGATGATCGCCCGGCTGCAGGGCGGCGTCGGCGCGGCGGTGAAGGCGATGAACACCAGCCATCAGATGGCCGACGGCACCGTCAGCCAGTCCGGCAGGGTGCAGGCCGCGCTGGAGAACATCCTGGGGGCGGTGGGCATGATCGTCGACCAGAACCAGCAGATCGCCGCCGCCGCCGAACAGCAGACCGCCGTGGCCCACGATATCGACCAGAACATCGTCGAGATCAACCACGCCGGCGAGCGCACCGCCGCCGGGGCGAGCCAGACCGAGCAGGCCAGCCGCGAGCTGTCCGGGCAGGTGGCGCAGCTCAAGCAGTTGATCGGGGCCTTCCGGGTGTGAGTCCCGTGGGAGCGAGCGCGCTCGCGACCCCATTCGCCGGCGAGCCGGCTCCTACAGGTCTGCGTAAGACGCCGCATTGCCCCGTCCATGCATTGCTGTCGTAGGAGCTTGCTCGCGAAGACCCCGGCGCCATTCGCCGGCGAGCCGGCTCCTACAGGCCTGCGCGAGATGCCGCATTTGTCGTAGGAGCGAGCTTGCTCGCGAAGATCCCGGCGCCATTCGCCGGCAAGCCGGCTCCTACAGGCCTTCGCGAGATGCCGCATTTGTCGTAGGAGCGAGCTTGCTCGCGAATAGGCTCCGTTTCGCGTTCAGGTTCTTTCCTGAAGGTCATTCCAGCCGAACAGCTCGCACGCATTGCGCGTGCTGATCCGGGCCAGTTCCTCCGGGTTCACGCCGCGTATCTCCGCCAGCGCGCGGCAGATGTCCGGCAGGAACTCGGGGCTGTTACGGCCATAGGGATGCATGGCCGGCGCCATGTCCGGGGCGTCGGTTTCCAGCACGATGTCCTCCAGCGGCAGCTGCGCCACCACCTTGCGCAGGCGATTGGCCTGGGGCCAGGTCGGCGCGCCGCCCAGGCCCAGGCGGAAGCCCAGCTTGCGATACTCCCGCGCCTCCTCGACGCTGCCGGCGAAGGCGTGGACGATGCCGGCGCGCTTCAGGCGGAAACGCTTGAGCGTCGCGATCACGGCGGCGTGGCTGCGGCGCACGTGGAGCAGGACCGGTAGCTCGAACTCCGCCGCCAGGCCCAGTTGGGCCTCGAACAGCCTTTGCTGGGCATCGCGATCCAGTTCCGGCACGAAGTAATCCAGCCCGATCTCCCCCACCGCGCACAGCCGTGGATGACCCCGGTGACGATCCAGGCGCTGGCGCAGTTCCGCCAGGTGTTCCTCACGGTGCTGGGCCAGGTAGATCGGGTGCAGGCCGAAGGCGACATGGAAGTCATCGCCCTGGTTCGCCCAGTCCCAGATCCGTTGCCAGTTGCCCTGGTACACGCCCAGCAGCACCTGTCGCCTGACGCCCAGGGCGCGGCAGCGTGCCAGCACCTCGTCGCGGTCGGCGTCGAAGTCGGGGAAGTCGAGGTGGTTGTGGGTATCGATCAGCATGGCGCCAGCATATACCGGCCCCGCCCGTGCGGCATGGATGTCGATGACGAAGACGCGGCGAGAGGCCTCCTGAAAAACGATATTGAACACACGTTCATGCTGGGATATGTTCTAGCCACGGTCCGATTCGCAGCCACGAGTCGCTGACTGAAATTCATACTTTTCCTAGGGCTCGACTATGCGCTTTGCTTCGATCGTTGACCGGATGGCCGGGGCGGGAACCGCCGCCTGGGACATCCACTACGCGGCCATCGCCGCCCAGCGTGCCGGCGAGGATGTGATCGTCCTCAGCATCGGCGACCCCGATTTCGCCACCCCCGAGCCCATTACCGCCGCCGCCATCGACGCCTTGCGGGCGGGCGACACCCACTACTGCGATGTCGCGGGCCGCCCGGAACTGCGCCAGGCCATCGCCGATCTTCACGGCCGCCTCACCGGCCAGCCGGTGGGCGCCGACAGCGCCATCCTCGTGGCCGGCGCCCAGAACGGCCTGTACGCCGCCGCCATGTGCCTGCTGGAGGCGGGCGACGAGGTCATAGTGTTCGACCCCGTCTACGTCACCTACGAGGCCACCCTCAAGGCCACCGGGGCGAACCTGGTGCGAGTGCCCTGTCCGGCGGCCAGCGGGTTCCGGCCCGACCTGGACGCCCTGCGCGCGGCCATCGGCCCGCGTACCCGGGCGATCTTCTTCGCCAACCCGAACAACCCCACGGGCGTGGTGATGAACGCCGAGGAAATGCAGGCCATCGCCGACCTGGCCCAGGCCCACGACCTCTGGGTAGTGGCGGACGAGGTCTACGAGAGCCTGACCTTCGAGACGCCCCATCGCTACTTCGCCACCCTGCCGGGGATGCGTGAGCGCACGGTGAGCGTCGGCAGCCTGTCCAAGTCCCACGCCATGACCGGCTGGCGCACCGGCTGGGTGGTGGCCTGCCCGGAACTGGTGAGCCATATCGAGAACCTGGCGCTGAACGTGCTCTACGGCCTGCCCGGGTTCGTCCAGGAGGCGGTGCTGGTGGCGGTGCGTGCCTACGACGAGGTGACGGCGGACATGCGCGAACTCTACCGCCGCCGCCGTGACCTGGTGGTGGAGGCGCTGGCCGATTGCGCGCCGCTGCGGGTGCTCAAGCCCGAGGCGGGCATGTTCGTGCTGCTGGATGTGCGTGCCAGTGGCCTCAGTTCCCTGGATTTCGCCTGGAAGCTGTTCCGCGAAACCGGCGTGTCGGTGCTGGATGCCGCCGCCTTCGGGCCGGCCGCCGAAGGCTTCGTGCGACTTTCCTACAGCCTGGGCGAGGAGCAGTTGCTCGATGCCTGCCGCCGCATTCGTCGATTCGCCGCCGGCCTGACGTCGCGCCCGGTGATCGAGGGGCCCTGTTCGGCCGAGGCGGCTCCCGTGGCGGCGGAGCGTCCGATGCGCGTCCAGGTGGAGGATATCCACAAGCGCTTCGGCGAGTTCGAGGTGCTCAAGGGGGTGTCCTTGTCGGCACGTGAGGGCGATGTCGTGTCCCTGATCGGCGCCAGCGGTTCGGGCAAGAGCACCCTCCTGCGCTGCATCAACCTGCTGGAGATTCCCAACCAGGGGAGCATCAGTGTCGACGGCGAACGGATTCGCCTGTCCACCGACCGCATCGGCGAACCCCGGGTGGCGGACGCGAAACAGCTCACGCGCATCCGCTCGCGCCTGGGCATGGTTTTCCAGGGCTTCAACCTCTGGCCTCATCGCACGGTGCTGGAAAACCTCATCGAGGCGCCCATCCAGGTGCTCAAGGAGAGCCGTGTCGAAGCCGTGGAGCGGGCCGAGGCGCTGCTGGAGCGCGTGGGCCTGGCCGCCAAGCGCGACGAATACCCGTCCTTCCTGTCCGGTGGCCAGCAGCAGCGGGTGGCCATCGCCCGCGCGCTGGCGGTGGAGCCCAAGGTGATGCTGTTCGA
This sequence comes from Pseudomonas furukawaii, assembly GCF_002355475.1. Taxonomy (NCBI): domain Bacteria; kingdom Pseudomonadati; phylum Pseudomonadota; class Gammaproteobacteria; order Pseudomonadales; family Pseudomonadaceae; genus Metapseudomonas; species Metapseudomonas furukawaii. The sequence continues at coordinate 981,385 of NZ_AP014862.1, forward strand.
CGAGCCCACCTCGGCCCTGGACCCGGAACTGGTGGGCGAGGTGCTGCGGGTCATCCGCTCGTTGGCCGAGGAGGGCCGGACCATGATCCTGGTGACCCACGAAATGGCCTTCGCCCGCGATGTGTCCAGTCACGTGGCCTTCCTCCACCAGGGGCGGATCGAGGAAGAGGGGCATCCCGACGAGGTGTTCCTGAAGCCGGGCAGCGAGCGCTGCCGGCAGTTCGTCAACGCTCACCGGAATCGATGAGACAGGCCGCTTCGGCGGCAGGTGCTACAGGCTCTAACCAAAAACAAGACCACACAGGGCAGGGGAACACCATGAAGAAGACTCGATGGACAGGTTGGATGGCGGGTGCGGCGATGCTGGTGGCCGGCGCGGCGGGCGCCCAGGCCGAGACCCTGAGATTCGCGATAGCGGCCGAGCCCTATCCGCCCTTCTCCCAGAAGCAGCCGGATGGACGGTGGACGGGGTTCGAGCCCGACCTGATCCAGGTGCTCTGCACGCAGATGCAGGCCCGCTGCGAGATCGAGGAGGTGGCCTGGGACGGCCTGATCCCCGCACTGATGGCGAAGAAGGTGGACATCATCTTCAACTCCATGTCCGTCACCGAGGAGCGTGAGCGGCAGATCGCCTTCAGCCGTGCCTATTACGACACGCCGGTGGCCGTGGCCGCGCCCCAGGCGGTGGATGTCGCCATCACCCCCGAGGGCCTGAAGGGCAAGGTGGTCGGGGTGCAGCTGTCCACCGTCAGCTCCAACTACCTGAAGAAGTACTACGAGCACATCGCCGACCTGCGCTACTACGACACCCAGGACTCGGTGAACGCTGACCTGGTGGCCGGGCGCATCGACCTGATGATGGCCGATGGCATCGCCATCAGCGCCTTCCTCAAGTCCCCCGATGCCCAGGCTTCGGGCATCGAGTACAAGGGCGAAGTGCCCCATGACCCGCTGTTCGGCCGGGGTGTCGCGGCTGGCCTGCGCAAGGACGACCAGGCCCTCAAGGCGCGCCTCGACGAAGCCATCGGCACGCTGCTGGCCAGCGAGGACTACAAGGTCATTTCCGCCAGGTACTTCGACGTGAGCGTCGCGCCCCGGCAATGACCCGGTGACCGCCCCGCGCCGGGGCGGTCCGCTTCCACTTCCCTTCGAGGTGTCCTGATGTCGTCCTATTTCGAGCTGGTGGGCTTCGGCCCGCAGGGCTGGGGACCCGCGTTGCTCCAGGGATTGCAGGTGACCCTGGAGATCTCTGTGGGTGCCTTTCTCACCGGCCTGTTCATCGGGCTCTGGGTGGCCCTCATCAAGCTGAACGGCCCACGGCCGCTCGCACGCCTGATGGCGGGCTACACCACGCTGTGCCGGGCGGTGCCCGAACTGCTGCTGATCCTCCTGCTGTTCTACGCCGGTTCCATGGGGATCAACGAGCTGCTGGGCTGGCTCGGCCATACCGAGGTCAAGCTCAACGGCACCCTGGTGGCGATCCTGGTGCTGGGCCTGGTGCAGGGCGCCTACGCCTCGGAGGTCCTGCGGGGCGCGATCCAGGCCATTCCCCAGGGGCAGGTCGAGGCGGCCCGGGCCTTTGGCATGAGCGGCTTCAGCCTGTTCCGCCGGGTCACCCTCCCGGCCATGGCGCCCAACGCCCTGGCCGGCATGGCGAACCTCTGGCTCAACCTGCTCAAGGACAGCGCCCTGATCAGCGTGGTGGGCACCAGTGAGCTGCTCTTCACCGCCAAGCAGGCGGCGGGTTCAACCCGCCAGTACCTGCTGTTCTACCTCACCGTCGCGGCCTTCTATTACGGGCTGACGCTGCTTTCCAACCTGTTCTCCGGATGGCTGGAGCGTCGCTTCCGGCGCTGGATGCCGTCGGTGTGAGGAAACGCGCATGACCCTACCGAACTGGATCACCGAGTATGCCGGCCTGCTGTTCAGCGGACTGGCCACCACCCTGCAGCTGCTGGCGATCTCCGCGACGCTGGGCTTCATCCTGGCCATGGGGGTGGCATTGGCGCGGATCTCGCGCAACCCGCTGCTGGCCGGGGCGAGCCTGGCCTACACCAGCGTGATACGCGGGACACCGCTGCTGGTGCAGATCTACCTCTTCTATTACGGCGTCGGCAGCCTGTTCGCCACCTTCCCGCTGATTCGCGGCAGTTTCCTCTGGCCGTATCTGCGGGACGGCTTCTGGTACATCGTGCTGGCGTTGGTGCTCTCCGTGGGCGCCTACGTGGGCGAGGTGATCCGCGGTGGCCTGAAGTCCGTCCCGCGCGGTGAGCTGGAAGCGGCGTCGGCCTTCGGCATGAACCGTCGCCAGGTCCTGACGCGGGTCTGGCTGCCCCGGGCGTTGCGCCAGCTTCTGCCTACCCTGGCGGGTGAAACGGTGCTGCTGCTCAAGTCCACCGCCCTGGCCTCCACCGTCGCGGTCGTGGACCTGCTGGGCGCGGCCAACGTGGTGCGGGCGCAGACCTTCCAGATCTACCAGCCGTTGCTGCTGGTGGCGGGCATCTACATCTGCCTCACCTTCCTGATCGAGACCCTGGCGTCGCGGATGGAACGGCGAGGCTCGATGCGACGAGTCTGATCAGGGGAGCGCTGGTGCGTTGGTTGCCGGCCGATTGACAGGCCGGGCCTCAGGCGTAGGCCCCGGCGCGCAGGCTGGCGATCCAGCGGCGGCTGATCTCCAGGCCGTCCTCGGCGCTGATGTTGGCCGGATTCAGGCACCACTCCAGCCAGAGTCCGTCCAGCATCGCCGAGAAGCCGATGGCGGCGAGGCGGGGCTTGGCGATGGCGAAGCCTTCCTTGCGCGAGAGGTCCGACAGCAGCCCTTCCAGCATGCGCAGGGTGCCGCCGTAGGTGCGCTCATGGGCCTCGTTCACCTGGGGCGAGTGGCGGATCAGGCTCCAGAACACCACCCAGGGGCTGAGCAGGTCCGGGTTCAGCGCGACGGGGGAGAAGTAGGCGTTGAGGAAGGCGTCGAGGCGCGCTTCGGGGTCCTCGCCAGCCGCTTCCAGGCAGGCCCGGAGCGACTGGTTCACCTCGCTGGCGAGGGTCTCGTAGGCCTGGGCCACCAGGGCGTCGATGCTGCCGAAGTAGTGATTGATCAGGCCGATGGCGACATTGGCTTCCCTGGCGATGCGGCGCACGGAAATGCCCGCGTGGCCCTCGGCCACCAGGCAGCGCAGGGCGGCTCGCACCAGGTGCTCGCGGCGCTCGTCGGGGTTGGTTCGGGGTTGTCTTTCGCGGGGCGTATCCAAGGGGTGAGTTCCTTCGCAGGATGGGCCGGGATAGTACCGCCTGGCCCGTTGGCGAACCAAGTGTCCGGCATCGACCGGCGACCATGGGAGGCATGACATGATCCACGACGTTTCCTTCACCGTACCAGGCGATTCGGGCGCCCCGCTGCGGGTCCCCGCATGGCGTCTGGACAGCGGCCTGCCGGGCCCCAGGGCCCACTTGCAGGCCGGCGTCCATGGGGATGAGATCGCCGGCATGCTGGTGTTGCACAAACTGCTGCCGCGTCTCGCCGAAGCGGCGGCGAGGGGCCTGCTGCGGGGGAGCGTGACCCTGGTTCCCCAGGCCAATCCCCTGGGTATCGCGCAGTTCCGCCAGGGGCGCATCCTCGGACGTGTGCATGAGCCCAGCAGCCGCAATTTCAATCGCGGCTTTCCCGGTTCGGCCGCCCAGGAGCGGCCGCTGGGCAATTTGGCGGTCTGGCAGAAGGGATTGGCGGAGCTGGCGGCCCAGGCCGACATCGTGCTCGACCTGCACACCGACGATGAAGCGCTGCCCTACCTCTACCTGCACCAGTGCTTCTGGCCTGCGGGCGAAGACCTGGCGACCGCCCTGGGCGCGGAGGTGGCGATTCTCTGGGAGGGTGACAGCGATGGCGCCTTCGAGGAGGTGGTGATCGCCCCCTGGCTCGCGGAAGGGCGTTTCGAGGGGCGGCTGGTGTCCACCGTCGAGCTGCGTGGCCAGGGCGACGTGAGCGATGCCCTGGCGGAACGGGATGCCGACGGCCTCTATGATTTCCTCCGAGCCCGTGGACTGATCGCCGATCCCGTGCAGTTGCCGGAGTGGCGCGGCCGGGCGGTTCCCATCGGGCAGATGGAGACCGTCTTCGCGCCGACCTCCGGGGTCCTGGTATTCGAGCGGGAGCTGGGGGACCTCGTCCAGGCCGGCGAACGCTTCGCCCGGGTCATCGCCACCCCGGGCGACCCGGCGAGCGAACGGGCGCTGGTGGCGCCCCAGGCGGGACTGATGCTGACCCGCTACCGCGACCGGTTGGTGCCCCAGGGCGCGATAGTGGCCAAGTTCACCGGATCCGAGCCATCCAGTACCTGGGCCGGCGGCGCCCTCGACCCCTAGAAGCCGGCTTGCCGGCGAATGCGCGGGTGGCTTTCGCGGGCGAGCCCGCTCCCACAGGAACGGGCTGGTCGTAGGAGCCGGCTTGCCGGCGAATGCGCGGGAGGCTTTCGCGAGCGAGCTCGCTCCTACAGGGATGGGGTGGTCGTAGGAGCCGGCTTGCCGGCGAACGCGCGGGAGGCTTTCGCGAGCGAGCCCGCTCCTACAGGGATGGGGGTGATCGTAGGAGCCGGCTTGCCGGCGAATGGGCGGGGTGGCTTTTGCTAGCTCGCTCCTACAGCCAGATGGCATTCCAAAAGGGGTAATCCGCCAACCGTTCGACCAGCCCGGCCCTCAGCGGATTGGCAACCACATAACGGGCCACCGTCTTCACGTCTTCATCGCTGCGAAGCGCGTGGTCGTGAAAGCCTTTCTGCCAAAGGCGGCCGCTTCGATTTCGCAATGCATTCACCGCAATGGCGGAGCGTGACTTCAGTCTTCGGGTGTGATCCTCCAGCTTTCCGTTGTGCAGTTGGACAAGCTAATGGAGGTGGTCCGGCATCAACACCCAGGTCAGGGTCCGCAGGGCGGTCGATTCTTCCATGGCGTGAATTTCCCGGGCGACAGCACAGGCGGAGTCCCAGCAGTTGAACAGGGGCGATCGTTCATGGGTAACCGTGGTCAGCAGGTAGATCCGGCCCGGCTCGGAAATCCTGCCCTTGCGCAGGTTTCGTCCTTGATAGCGCATCCGTTGCGCTCCTCCTTCGAGTGGAGCGGGGAGGGTTGCGTAGGCCCTTTGGCGAGGCAAGGGGACGGTTGTAGGAGCCGGCTTGCCGGCGAACGCGCGGGTGGCTTTCGCGAGCGAGCTCGCTCCTACAGGGATGGGGTGGTCGTAGGAGCCGGCTTGCCGGCGAATGCGCGGGTGGCTTTCGCGAGTGAGCTCGCTCCTACAGGGATGGGGTGATCGTAGGAGCCGGCTTGCCGGCGAATGCGCGGGTGGCTTTCGCGAGCGAGCTCGCTCCTACAGGGATGGGGTGATCGTAGGAGCCGGCTTGCCGGCGAATGCGCGGGTGGCTTTCGCGAGCGAGCTCGCTCCTACAGGGATGGGGTGATCGTAGGAGCCGGCTTGCCGGCGAATGCGTGGGAGGCCTTCGCGAGCGAGCTCGCTCCTACAGAGATGGGATGATCGTAGGAGCCGGCTTGCCGGCGAACGCGCGGGTGGCTTTCGCGAGCGAGCTCGCTCCTACAGGGATGGGGTGGTCGTAGGAGCCGGCTTGCCGGCGAATGCGCGGGTGGCTTTCGCGGGCGAGCTCGCTTACATGGGGAGCATCAATGGTGCTCGCGGGTGGCGCGGAATTTGATGTCCGGCCAGCGCTCTTCCATCAGGCTGAGGTTGACGCGGGTGGGGGCCAGGTAGGTGAGGTGGCCGCCGCCATCGACGGCGAGGTTCTCGAAGGCCTTGTCCTGGAACTCCTTGAGCTTCTTCTCGTCCTTGCACTCGATCCAGCGCGCCGACCAGACGTTGATCGCCTCGTAGGCGCACTCGACCTTGTATTCCTCCTTGAGGCGGCTGGCGACCACGTCGAACTGCAGTACGCCCACGGCGCCGAGGATGATGTCGTTGTTGCGCTGGGGGAAGAACACCTGGGTGGCGCCTTCCTCGGCCAGTTCCTGCAGGCCCTGGCGCAGCTGCTTGGACTTCAGCGGGTCCTTCAGGCGCACGCGGCGGAACAGTTCCGGGGCGAAGTGGGGGATGCCGGTGAAGCCCAGGGCCTCGCCCTCGGTGAAGGTGTCGCCGATCTGGATGGTGCCGTGGTTGTGCAGGCCGATGATGTCGCCGGCATAGGCCTCTTCCAGTTGCTCACGCTCGCTGGAGAAGAAGGTCAGGGCGTCGGCGATCTTCACGTCCTTGCCGAGGCGCACGTGGCGCATTTTCATGCCCTTCTCGTACTTGCCCGAGCAGATGCGCATGAAGGCGATGCGGTCGCGGTGTTTCGGGTCCATGTTCGCCTGGATCTTGAACACGAAGCCGGAGAACTTCTCCTCGGTGGGTTCCACATTGCGCTCGTGGGTGGCGCGGGACAGCGGCTGCGGCGCCCAGTCGACGATGCAGTCCAGAACCTGGTCCACACCGAAGTTGCCCAGGGCGGTACCGAAGAACACCGGGGTCATCTCGCCCTTGAGGAAGGCCTCCTTGTCGAACTCATGGCAGGCGCCCTGCACCAGCTCCAGTTCCTCGAGGAAGTTGTCGTAGAGGTCGCCCAGGTGGGCGCGGGCCTCGTCGGAGTCCAGTTTCTCGATGACTCGGGTCTCGATGCGCTCGTGGCCGTGGCCCGGCACGTAGACGATGATCCTGTCCTCGGCCAGGTGGTAGACGCCCTTGAAGTCCTTGTAGCAGCCGATGGGCCAGGTGATGGGGGCGGCCTTGATCTTCAGCACCGCCTCGATCTCGTCCAGCAGCTCGATGGGGTCGCGGATGTCGCGGTCCAGCTTGTTGATGAAGCTGACGATGGGGGTGTCGCGCAGGCGGCAGACTTCCATCAGGGCGATGGTGCGCGGCTCGACGCCCTTGCCACCGTCCAGCACCATCAGCGCCGAGTCCACCGCGGTCAGGGTGCGGTAGGTGTCTTCGGAGAAGTCCTCGTGGCCGGGGGTGTCGAGCAGGTTGATCATGTGCTCGCGGTAGGGGAACTGCATCACCGAGGTGGTGATGGAGATGCCGCGCTGCTTTTCCATCTCCATCCAGTCGGAGGTGGCATGACGATCGGACTTGCGCGACTTCACGGTACCGGCGACCGAGATGGCCTTGCCCATCAGCAGCAGCTTCTCGGTGATGGTGGTCTTACCGGCGTCGGGGTGGGAAATGATCGCGAAGGTGCGGCGTTTCGCGACTGCGGCGGCCTGGATGGTCATGGAGTGATGCCTGCTGGAATGCGGTGACGGGGCGCGGACGGCCCGGAAAAGCGCGGGATTATAGCGGGAAACGGCCCGCCGATCAGCGCCGCCGGGCGTGATCCACCCCAGAGGGCGGATACGCGCCCGCGAGGCCTCTGGTAGAGGCGGGCGCCATCCCCCGGTCATTCCCCTGTAACCCGCATCTGTGCAGCATTTCAGGGCGTTTTGTTGAAGATAAGAAACAGTCAATCAGGCAGGCGACAACCGGGTGCGAAACAGCGGCAATTTTTGATTGCTATCAAGGGCTCGTGGTCCTAAAGTTCGCGCCCGAACGTCCATGCTGGCAACGATCCATCCGGCTCAAGTACTGACGACGAGAGGTTTGAGGTCGGAAACGACTGAAGATCCTCGGCGACATGCCTTGGGAAGTAGGCGAACCAAAGTGGGGAAACTGATCAGACGTTCCGGTCCGTTGTCCATAAAAGGACAGGGCCACCCCTGACAACTTTCGTTTGTTTTGCCATATGGAGTCCCTCGCATGTCGATCAAGGTCGAAGACTACTTCTCGCCCGAAACTTTCCAGCGCATGAAGGCATTTGCCGACAAGCAAGAAACCCCGTTCGTGATGATCGACAAGCAGACCATCGCCGACTCCTACGATCAGTTGGTCAACTGCTTCCCCTTCGCCAAGATCTACTACGCGGTGAAGGCCAACCCGGCCACCGAGATCACCGAGCTGCTGCGTGACAAGGGCTCCAACTTCGACATCGCCTCCATCTACGAGCTGGACAAGGTGATGAAGACCGGCGTCGGCCCGGAGCGCATCAGCTACGGCAACACCATCAAGAAAGCCCGCGACATCCGCTACTTCTACGAGAAGGGCGTGCGCCTGTTCGCCACCGACTCCGAGGCCGACCTGCGCAACATCGCCAAGGCCGCTCCGGGCGCCAAGGTCTATGTGCGCATCCTCACCGAGGGTTCCACCTCCGCCGACTGGCCGCTGTCGCGCAAGTTCGGCTGCAACCCGGACATGGCGCTGGACCTGCTGATCCTCGCCAAGCAACTGGGCCTGGTGCCCTATGGCGTGTCCTTCCACGTGGGCAGCCAGCAGCGCGACATCGACGTCTGGGACGCCGCCATCGCCAAGGTCAAGGTGATCTTCGAGCGCCTGAAGGAAGAGGACGGCATCACCCTGCAGATGATCAACATGGGTGGCGGCTTCCCGGCCAACTACATCCAGCGCACCAACAGCCTGGAAACCTACGCCGAGGAAATCATCCGCTTCCTCAAGGAAGACTTCGGCGACGAGCTGCCGGAAATCATCCTCGAGCCGGGCCGCTCCCTGATCGCCAACGCCGGCATCCTGGTCTCCGAAGTGGTCCTGGTGGCGCGCAAGTCCCGTACCGCCGTCGAGCGTTGGGTCTACACCGACGTGGGCAAGTTCTCCGGCCTGATCGAAACCATGGACGAGTCCATCAAGTTCCCGATCTGGGTAGAGAAGAAGGGCGAGATGGAGGAAGTGGTGATCGCCGGTCCGACCTGCGACAGCGCCGACATCATGTACGAGCACTACAAGTACGGCCTGCCGCTGAACCTGGCCGCCGAAGACCGCCTCTACTGGCTGTCCACCGGCGCCTACACCACCAGCTACAGCGCCGTGGAATTCAATGGCTTCCCGCCGCTGAAGTCCTACTACCTGTAAGATTCGCCGCTCCCGAGAAGCCCGCCTCCTGGCGGGCTTCGTCGTTCTGCCGTAGGCGAAATCCGGTTGCGCGGCGGGCATTTCCCAAGCGCAATCGGACGGATGTTAATGAGAGTATTTATCAAATAGGTTCCTTTCCCTTATCACCGAGGGAGGAACCCCCATGAAGTACCTGGCACCCCGCACACAACCGGGCATCCGTCACTGGCTGGCCGCCGGCATCGGCCTCGCGATCACCCAGGCTGGCGCCGTCGAAAGTCCCCGGCCGGGCGACGGGCTGGAACTGGAAGAGCTGCGTATCCAGGACCGCCGGGCCGATGACTACCGCACGGAGCGCTCGGCGTCGGCGAAGAACGCGGTACCGCTGCTGGATACGCCCCAGACCATCACCGTAGTACCCGCGCAGGTCATGCGAGACCAGCAGGCGCTGAGTCTGCGCCAGGTGCTGACCAACCTGTCCGGTATCACCTTCAACGCCGGCGAGGGCGGTGGCGGGTCGGGTGACAGCATCAACATCAGGGGGTTCTCCGCCAACGCCAACCTGCAGATCGACGGCCTGCGCGACAGCGCCCAGAACAACCGCACCGACACCTTCAACATCGAGCAGATCGAAGTCATCAAGGGGCCCAACTCGGTGTTCGGCGGCGCCGGCACCACCGGTGGCAGCGTCAACCAGATCAGCAAGCAGCCCGGTTTCGAGTCTTTCAGCCACCTGGGCCTGGGGCTGGGCACCGACCATTACCGGCGCCTGACCCTGGACAGCAACCAGCCGTTGCAGGAACTGGGCAGCGGCAGCGCCTTCCGCCTCAACCTCATGGCCCACGACGACGAGATTCCCGGCCGCAAACGGCTGGAGCGCGAGCGCTGGGGCGTGGCGCCTTCGCTGTTGCTGGGCCTGGGCGAGGACTCCAGCCTGACCCTGAGCTACTTCCACCAGCGCGACGACAACGACCCCGACTACGGCGTCCCCGCGCTCCGGGGCGAGCGCCTTCCCGGCGTGCAGCGCAACGCCTATTTCGGCTGGCGCAACCTGGATCGCGAGCGCATCGACAGCGACGCCTTCACGGTGCGCCTGGACCACCGGTTCAGCGACGAGCTGGCCCTGCAGAACCTGACCCGCTACAGCGAGGTGGACCGCGACACCGTCATCTCCGCCTCCCACGTCAACCTCGATCGACGCCGGGGTGGCGGTGCGCCCGGCCCCGTGCTGGCGCCGGGGCAGTACCTGCCCGCCGGTCCCCAGGCCTACGGCCGGGACGTCACCAGCCGCATGTGGATCAACCAGACCAACCTCACGGCCGAGTTCGACACCCTGGGTATCGGCCATACCCTGGTGACCGGCGCCGAGTTCTCCCGCGAGACCTACCACCGCACCACCTACAGCTACGGCCTGACGTTCCCGGACGAAGGTTATCCCCTGGCCTCGCCGCCCGGTCACTGGAGCGGTCCGACCCGGAAGGCCGACTCCGGTTACCTCTCCACGCGTCTCTACGACCGGGCCCTGTATGCCTTCGACACCCTCGCCCTGAGCCCGCAGTGGGACCTCAGCCTGGGCCTGCGCTACGACTGGCTGGACGGCGTCGCCCGGAACAGCAGCCTGAGCAAGGGGGACTGGGTGGCGACCGACAACGCCTCCAGCGACGAGCGTCTGAGCGGTCGGGCCGGGCTGGTCTACAAACCGGTGGAGAACGGCCGCTTCTACCTGGCCTACGGCAACTCCTTCAACCCCAGCGCCGAGAACCTCGCCACCTCGGGCGCCGGGCTGAGCGCGGCGACCGAGGATCTCGACCCGGAGAAGAACCGCAGCCGGGAGCTGGGCACCAAATGGGAGCTGCTGGAGCGGCGCCTGCAGCTGGACGCGGCGCTGTTCCGCGTCGAGAAGCTCAACGCCCGGACCCAGCTCACCGACGGCACCACCGTGCTCGCCGGCAACCAGCGGGTGCAGGGCCTGGAGCTGGGCCTCACGGGTGAGCTGAGCGAGCGCTGGAAGGTTTTCAGCAACTTCACCTTCCTGGACAGCGAGACCCTCAAGGCCGTCAACGAGCGGGTCGGCGTCTCCGCCAAGGGGCAGGCGCTGGCCAACACCCCACCCCGTTCCTTCAACCTCTGGAGCACCTATGACCTCGACGCCGGCTGGCGACTGGGCTACGGCGCCCGCTACGTGAGCCAGCGCAACCTCACCAGCAACGACGATGGCGTCAAGCTGGGCGCCTATTGGGTCCACAGCGCCATGCTCGGTTATCGCGCCAGCGACAGCCTCGATCTGCAGTTGAACCTCGACAACCTGTTCGATCGCCAGTATGTGGAACGCGTGCGTACCCAGCTCGGCACCGTCCGGGGCGGCGGCAGCAGCGGGGCACGATCCTCGGCCATCGAGTACGGCGACGCCCGCGCGGTGACGCTGACGGCCACCCTGTCCTTCTGAGGCTCCAGGCCGCGCCTGCGGGCGCGGCACTCTGTCCCGGTTCCTTGCCTGGTGCGCCGCGCGTAAGATGTCGCCATCATTTGCGAACGCTTATCAGCAGCTTTATTGCCCGGGAGGGTACCCGCCGTGATGTTCCATATCCCTGATGTGCTCACCCCGGATGAAGTGCGCCAATGCCGCGAGGCCCTGGAACGGGCGAACTGGCTGGATGGCCGGGGAACGGCCGGGCACATGGCGGTGCGTGCCAAGGACAACCAGCAACTGGCCCAGGACGACCCGCTGGCGCAGCAGATCGGCGACTTCATCGTCCAGCGCCTGGGCAACCACCCGCAGTTCATCGCCGCCGCGCTCCCGCTCAAGGTGCTGCCGCCGCGCTTCAACCGCTACAGCGGCGGGGGCACCTACGGCGATCACATCGACAATGCGATCTTCAGCGTGCCGGGCACGACCCATCGGGTCCGCAGCGACCTGTCCGCCACCCTGTTCTTCTGCGACCCCGACGACTACGACGGGGGAGAACTGGTGGTGGAGGACACCTATGGCAGCCACCGTGTGAAGCTGCCCGCCGGCCACCTGGTGCTCTACCCGGGCAGCAGCCTGCACCGGGTGGAACCTGTCACCCGTGGCGCGCGGATGGCCGCCTTCTTCTGGATCCAGAGCCTGGTGCGGGAGGACAGCCAGCGGTCGCTGCTGCTGGAACTGGACAGCGCGATCCAGCAACTGGGCGAGTCGGTTCCCGACAATCCCGCCCTGGTGCGCCTGACCGGCGTCTACCACAACCTGTTGCGGCACTGGTCGAACACCTGAGCGGAACCCTCATGACGCCTCTTCCCAAACTCCAGCAGATTCCCGCCGAGATCGCCTGCGTCGCCGACTACGAGCCCTTCGCCCGCGAACGCATGACGCCGTCGGCCTGGGCCTACCTGGTCGGTGGCGCCGCCGATGAGTCGACCCTGGCCGACAACCTCGCCGCCTTTCGCCGCATCCGTCTGCAGAATCGCGTCCTGGAAGACCTGCGCGGCGGCCACACGCGACTCGATCTCTGCGGGCTGGCGCTGGACTACCCCATCCTCCTGGCCCCGGTGGCCTTCCAGAGGCTCGCCCATCCGGAGGGCGAGCTGGCCACGGCGCTCGGTGCCTCGGCCATGGGCGCCGCCATGGTGGTCAGCACCCAGGCCAGTGTCAGCCTGGAGGCCATCGCCCAGGCGGCTCAGGCGCCGCTGTGGTTCCAGCTCTATATCCAGCCGGACCGGGACTTCACCCGGGACCTGGTGCGCCGCGCCGAGGCGGCCGGTTACCGCGCCCTGGTGGTGACGGTGGATGCCCCGGTCAACGGCCTGCGCAACCGGGAGCAACGCTCGGGGTTCGCGCTGCCGGACGGTGTCGAGGCGGTCAACCTCAAGGGCATGCGCGGCCTGCCGCCCAGCATCGCCCAGCCGGGAAGCAGCCCGCTGTTCGGCAGTCCGTTGCTGGAGCATGCGCCCACCTGGAAGGACCTGGAATGGCTGCAATCCATCACCCATCTGCCGGTGCTGGTGAAGGGGGTGATGAACCCGAGTGATGCTTCCCGCGCGGTGGAGCGGGGCGTCGCCGGCATCCTGGTGTCCAACCACGGCGGGCGGACCCTGGACGGCCTGCCGGCCACGCTGGACGTGCTCCCCGCCATCGCCCGGGCGGTGCAGGGCCGGGTGCCCCTGCTGCTGGACGGTGGCATTCGTCGGGGCTCCGATGTCTTCAAGGCGCTCGCCCTGGGCGCCAGCGCCGTGATGATCGGCCGGCCCTATGTGTTCGGACTGGCCGCTGCGGGGGCCACGGGCGTGGCCCATGTGCTGCACCTGTTGCGCACCGAGCTGGAGGTCACCATGGCGCTGACCGGGTGCCCGACCCTGGACGCGATCGAGGCGTCGCTGATCCTCGGCAGTAGCTGAGGGATGACCGACCAATCATGAAGCAAGGCTCATCCGTCATCGCCTGCAGATCAGTGCCTTAAGGGGGGCTCCTACATTAATTTGTGTTTTTTGTAGGATTTTTCCCGATTTTTGTCAGGCTTTTCTCGGAAGATGATGATTCTCAGACTTTTCCGAGAAATGTAAAGAATTTGTAAAGAAAGCAAGAGAATCTTTACTGATAAACATTCGCAAATAGAATCGCGCCTCAAATTCACTGGGGAGTGATTCTTATGAGCAAGAAGAGCAATCTGCCGCAACGCGCGCTGCTGGCCTCGGCCATCGGCCTGGCGACCGCCTCCACCGCCGGTCTGGCCCTCGCCGAACAGGGCGCGCTGGAACTGGGCAGCGTCAATGTCGACGGCAAGGCCGAGAAATCCTACAAGGTCGAGGAATCCGCCTCCGCCAAGTACACCGCGCCGCTGCTGGACACTCCGCAGACCATCACCGTCGTACCCAAGGAAGTGATCCAGGAGCAGCAGGCCCTGAGCCTGCGCCAGGTGCTCTCCAACGTCTCCGGCATCACCTTCAACGCCGGCGAGGGCGGTGGCGGTTCCGGCGACAGCATCAACATCCGTGGCTTCTCCGCCAACAGCAACATCCAGGTCGACGGCCTGCGCGACAGCGCCCAGACCAGCCGCACCGACACCTTCAACATCGAGCAGGTCGAGGTCATCAAGGGCCCGAACTCGGTATTCGGTGGCGCCGGCACCACCGGTGGCAGCATCAACATCATCAGCAAGCAGCCGATGGACCGCGCCTTCACCCGCATCGGCGGCGGCCTGGGCACCGACAACTACCATCGCCTGACCCTGGACACCAACCAGCCGCTGGAAGGCCTGGGCACCGACAGCGCCCTGCGCCTGAACCTGATGGCCCACGAGAACGACGTGCCCGGCCGCGACCAGATCGATCGCGAACGCTGGGGCATCGCGCCTTCCCTGCGCCTGGGCTTCAACGAGTCCACCCGACTGACCCTGAGCGCCTTCCACCAGACCGACGACAACCTGCCCGACTACGGCGTACCGGCCCTGGACGGCAAGAAGCTCGCCGGCGTGAGCCGCGAGGACTACTTCGGCTGGAAGAACCTGGACAAGGAAGAGATCGAGCAGAACGCCTTCACCGCGAACTTCGAGCACGATTTCAACGACAACCTGCGCCTGCAGAACCTGACCCGCTACAGCCGCGTGGACCGTGACACCGTGGTGTCGGCGTCCCACGTGAACCTGACCGGCGTGCCGGCGGGCAACTACCGTCCGGCCGGTCCCCAGGCCTACGGCCGCGACGTGACCACCGACATGTGGATCAACCAGACCAACCTGCGCGCCAGCTTCGACACGGCGGGCCTCGGCCATGAGCTGGTCACCGGCGTCGAACTGTCCCGCGAGAACTTGGACCTCAAGACCTACAACCACGGCCTGGGCAACGCCCTCTATCCGGCCGACGGCTACGACTTGGCCAACCCGCCGGGGCAGTGGAACGGTCCGATTAACAAGACCATCACCGGGTACACCGAGAACCAGCTGGACAACAAGGCGCTGTACGTCTTCGACACCATCGCCCTGAACGAGCAATGGGACCTGAACCTGGGCCTGCGTTACGACTGGTTCGACGCGGAAAGCGAAACCTTCTCCGCCACCCAGGTGCGCACCGGTCGCTTCACCTCCAAGGATGAAGAGCTGAGCAGCCGCGCCGGCCTGGTCTACAAACCCACCGATAACGGCCGCATCTATGTGGCCTGGGGGACGTCCTTCAACCCCTCGGCGGAGAACGTCGCCTCCAATGGCGGTGGTCTGAACGGCAACACCCAGAACCTCGATCCCGAGAAGAACGAAACCTGGGAACTGGGCACCAAGTGGGAATTCCTGGGCGGTCGCCTGATGCTGGACGGCGCGGTGTTCCGCGTCGAGAAGACCGATGCCCGCGAGCAACTGGCCGATGGAAGCTACATCCTGGCGGGCGAGCAGCGCGTCCAGGGCGTGGAGCTGGGGGCTACCGGCAAGGTCACCGACCGCTGGAACGTCTACGCCAACTACACCTTCCTCGACAGCGAGACCCTCAAGTCCGAGATCGATCCGGCGCGTGAAGGCCAGGCCCTGGGCAACACCCCGCCGCACTCCTTCA
Organism: Pseudomonas furukawaii; assembly: GCF_002355475.1. NCBI lineage: Bacteria > Pseudomonadati > Pseudomonadota > Gammaproteobacteria > Pseudomonadales > Pseudomonadaceae > Metapseudomonas > Metapseudomonas furukawaii. Next base: position 996,815 of record NZ_AP014862.1, read on the forward strand.
ACCTCTGGACCACCTACGAGCTGCCGCAAGGCTGGACCCTGGGCTATGGCGCCCGCTATGTGAGCGAGCGCAACGTCAGCTCCAGCACCCAGGCCAAGCTGGATGACTACTGGCTGCACAACGCCATGGTCGGCTACAAGGTCAGCGACAACCTCGACCTGCAGCTGAACGTGAACAACCTGTTCGACGAGGACTACGTGGAGCGCGTGCGCCAGAACATCGGCACCACCGCCCGCTCCTCCGCCATCGAATACGGCGACGCCCGCTCGGCGATCCTTTCCGCCACCTACTCCTTCTGATGAAGGCGCCGTGGGTCCCCGCCTCCCGGGGCCCACGGCGACGCTGTAAATATTCGGTAAAACATCGATTTCCTGATTTAACGCATCCCGTTCTCAAATAGAATCGCGTCCCGGTCAGGCATGGGGCCGACCGCGACCAAGCGATACGACACGCCGCCCGGCGTGTTCCCGAGGGATATCACGTGTTCAAGAAGATCCTGTTCCAGCTGCACTGGCTGTTCGGCATCAGTGCGGGGCTGGTACTCGCCCTGATGGGCATCACCGGGGCCGCCTACAGCTTCCAGGACGAGATCCTCCGCGCGCTCAACCCCGAGACCCTCAAGGTCGAGGTGCGCGAGCAGGGCGTGCTGCCGCCTGCCGAACTGGTGCGCCGGATCGAGGCCGCCGAAGGCAAGACGGTGTCCGGCCTCTGGGTGGAGACCGGCGGCGACCATGCCGCCCGGGTCTTCTTCACCCCGCCGCCCGGTGAGCGCCGTGGCCCGATGCGCTGGTTCGATCCCTACACCGGTGAGCTCCTCGGCCACCCCACTGGGCAGCAATTTTTCGGCCTGATGCTGCAACTGCACCGCTTCCTCGCCATGGGCGAGTTCGGCAAGCAGATCACCGCCGCCTGCACACTGATCCTGATTTTCTTCTGCCTGTCCGGCCTCTATTTGCGCTGGCCGCGCAAGGCCGGCAACTGGCGGGCCTGGCTGACCCTGGACTGGTCGCGCAAGGGCCGCAGCTTCAACTGGGACCTGCACGCGGTGGCCGGCACCTGGTGCCTGGCGTTCTACCTCCTGGCGGCGCTGACCGGCCTGTTCTGGTCCTACGACTGGTACCGCGAGGGGCTCAATCGCCTGCTCTCCGATGCCCCGGCCGGCCAGCAGGGCAAGCCCGGCGAACGCCGTGGCGAGGGTCGCGCTCGCCCCGGCATGCAGGCCCCGTCCGGCCCGCCGCTGGTGGTGGACTATGACGCGCTGTGGAAAAGCATCCGCGAGACCGCCGGCCCGACCCTGAGCGCCTACAACCTGCGCCTGCCTCCGGCCGGTGGCCAGCCCGCCCAGGTGTTCTACCTGCTGGAGGATGCGGCGCATCCCCGCGCTCTCAACCGGATCACGCTCGACCCCGCCACTGGCAAGGTGGCTCGCAGCGAGCGCTACACCGAGAAGAGTTTCAAGGCGCAGTTGCTGGCCAGCGTCTACGCGCTGCACGTGGGCGAATACTTCGGGCTGACCGGCCGCATCCTGATGATGCTGGCCAGTCTCGCCATGCCCTTGTTCTTCATCACCGGCTGGCTGCTCTACCTCGACCGCCGCCGCAAGAAGCGCGCGGCGAAGGCCGCCCGTGGCGACCTCGGGCCCAGCGGTGGCAAGGAGTCCTGGCTGATCGGTTTCGCCAGCCAGAGCGGCCTCGCGGAACAGCTGGCCTGGCAGAGCGCCGGTCAGTTGCAGGCCGCCGGCATGCCAGTGCGTGTCGAGCCGCTCGCGCGCCTGGATGGCGCGGCCCTGGCCGAGACGCGCAACGCCCTGTTCGTGGTCAGCACCTTCGGTGATGGCGAGGCCCCGGACAATGCCCGTGGTTTCGAGCGCAAGGTGCTCGGACAGGCCTCGCAACTGGCCGGCTTGAGCTACGCCGTGCTGGCCCTGGGGGATCGCCAGTACGAGCAGTTCTGTGGCTTTGGCCGGCGCCTGCAAGCCTGGCTGCAAGGGCAGGGCGCCAAGGCCCTGTTCGACCCGGTGGAGGTGGACAACGCCGACCAGCAGGCGCTCCAGCACTGGCAGCAGCGGTTGGCCCAGCTCTCTGGCAGCGGCGTGCTGACGCCCTGGAACGGCCCGGTTTTCGACAGCTGGACCCTGGAGGGCCGCGAGCACCTGAACCCCGGCAGCCAGGGTGAGTCCACCTGGATGCTGCGCTTGCGCGCCCCGGCGCACGGCCAGGCGGACTGGAAAGCCGGCGACCTGGTGGAGATCCTGCCGCGTCAGGCGGAGCCGGTGATCGACGCCTGGCTGGCCCGGCATCACCTCGACGGTGAGGCGCCGGTGGAGCTGGACGGCGTGCGCCAGCCCTTGCGCCAGGCCCTGGCCGGTCGACAGATTCCCGACAGCTTCGAACACCTGGTGGGGCTGCAGCCCCAGGCCCTGATCCAGGCCCTGATTCCCCTGGCGGCGCGGGAGTATTCGATCGCCTCCCTGGCCAGTGACGGAGTCCTGGAGCTGATCGTGCGCCAGGAGCGGCGTCCCGACGGCCGCCTGGGCATCGCTTCCGGCTGGCTGACCCACTACCTGCCGCTGGGTGCCCCGGTTCCCCTGCGCCTGCGCCGCAACAGCCGTTTCCACCTCGTCGAGGACGACCGTCCGCTGATCCTCATCGGCAACGGCACCGGCCTTGCCGGCCTGCGCAGCCTGCTCAAGGCCGCCATCGCCGATGGCCGCACCCGCAACTGGCTGCTGTTCGGCGAGCGCAACCAGACCCACGACTTCTATTGCCGCGATGAACTCCAGGGCTGGCTGGCCCGGGGCGAACTGCAGCGGCTGGACCTGGCCTTCTCCCGCGATCAGGCCGGGAAGGTCTATGTGCAGGACCGCCTGCGCGAGGCCGCCGCCGAACTGCGCGACTGGCTGGACCAGGGCGCGGTGATCCATGTCTGCGGCAGCCTGCAAGGCATGGCCGAAGGGGTGGACCGCGTGCTGCGGGACCTCCTCGGCGACGACGCCGTAGAGCAGCTGGGCGACGAGGGCCGCTACCGCCGCGACGTCTACTGACGCGCCCCGCACCGCGTCCCTGTAGGAGCGAGCTTGCTCGCGAAGACCCCGGCGCCGTTCGCCGGCGAGCCGGCTCCTACGATGTGGGATCTTGCACGGTGCTCCCGTGGGAGCGGGCTTGCCCGCGAAGCGTTCCGTGCCGTTCGCCGGCGAGCCGGCTCCTACGATGTGGGACCTTGCGCGGTGTTCCCGTGGGAGCGGGCTTGCCCGCGAAGCGTTCGGTGCCGTTCGCCGGCGAGCCGGCTCCTACGACGGCAGGCCCGGCGTCGCCCGGTAGGAACGGGCTTGCCCGCGAAACTCGCTCAGGCGGGGATGGAGAGCCATAATCCGCTCCATGAACAGACGAATCCTACTCAACTGCGACATGGGCGAAAGCTTCGGTGCCTGGCGCATGGGCGATGACGAGCACGCCATGCCGCTGGTGGACCAGGCCAACCTCGCCTGTGGCTTCCATGCGGGCGACCCCCTCACCATGCAGCGCACGGTGATGCTGGCGGTGCGCAACGACGTGCGCATCGGCGCCCATCCCGCCTACCCCGACCTGGCCGGTTTCGGTCGGCGTCACCTGGCCTGTTCGCCGGAGGAGGTGCGTGCCCAGGTGCTCTATCAGATCGGCGCCCTGGAGGCCTTCTGCCGGTCGCTGGGGACCCAGGTGGCCTATGTGAAGCCCCATGGCGCGCTCTACAACGACCTGGTCCGTGACGATGCGCTGCTGGCGGCGGTGCTGGATGCCTGCGCCAGCTACCGCAAGGGGTTGCCGCTGATGGTGCTGGCGCTGGCCGACAACAGTCGCGAGCTGGAACTGGCGGACGCGGCCGATGTGCCGCTGATGTTCGAGGCCTTCGCCGACCGCGCCTACCTGTCCGATGGCCAGTTGGCGCCCCGTCGCCTGCCCGGCGCGGTGCACCAGGATCCGCAGCGCATCCTCGATCAGGCCCTGGCCATCGCCACCGGCGAACCCTTCCCCGACATCGACGGCAAGCCGTTGCGGTTGTCGGCGGACAGCCTCTGCGTGCATGGCGACAACCCGGAATCCCTGGCGGTGCTGCGCCGCTTGAGGGGCAAGCTGGACACCCTATGATCCGAATCGAGCCCGCCGGTGCCGAGGCCCTGCTGCTGGTGCTGGCCGAAGCACCGGACGACCGGCTGCCGCTGCGCATCGCCCAGTTGGCCGAGCGCCTGAGGGCTCACTGCGGGCCTTTGCTGCGGGACCTGGTGCCGGGCTGGACCACCTTGCTGCTGCACTACGACCTGATGCGGACCGATCACCAGGCGCTGGCCCGGCTGATCGAGCCGCTCCTGGAGGCGTGGCTGGTGGAACCGGTGGCCGCCGGTGCTGGCCGGCTGCACCGGATCCCCGTCTGGTACTGCGGCGAGGACCTGCCCTGGGTCGCCGACGCCTGCGGCATCTCCGTGGAGGCGGTGGTGGACCTGCATTGCAGCGTCGAGTACCGGGTGGGCGCCATCGGCTTTTCCCCGGGGTTCGCCTACCTGGGCGGGCTCGATCCCCGCCTGGCACTCCCTCGGCGCTCCAGTCCCCGGGTTCATGTCCCGGCCGGCAGCCTGGCGATCGCCGAGCGGCAGACGGCGATTTATCCACAGGCCTCGCCCGGCGGCTGGCATCTGCTGGGACGCTGTCCCTGGACACTGTTCGACGCCCATCGCGAATCCCCCAGCCTGATGGCCTTGGGCGACCGGGTCCGTTTCCAGCCCATCGACGAGGCCGCTTTTCGCGCGGAAGGGGGCGAGACGTGAGCCTGCTCGAGGTGATCCGGCCAGGTCCGCTGTCCCTGTTGCAGGACGCCGGGCGGTACGGCTGGCAGCACCTGGGCGTGTCCCCGGCCGGTCCCATGGATCCGCTGGCGGCCGCCTGGGCCAATCGCCTGCTGGGCAATCCCCGTGGGTGCGCGGTACTGGAGATCGCCTTGGGCGATGTCGAACTGGAGGCCCGGTCGGCGCTTTGGGTGGCCTTCACCGGTGCCGAGATGCCACTCAGCGTGGACGGCTCGCCACGGCTGAACGGGTCGCGCTTTCGCCTGGAGGCCGGGCAGCGCTTGCGGATCGGATTCGCCCGCAGCGGACAGCGCGGGTACCTGGCGCTGGTGGGCGGTATCCGGGCCGAGCCGGTGCTGGGTAGCGTGGCCTGCCAGATGCGCGAGTGCCTGGGCGGCCTGGACGGAAGCGGCGCACGCATCGGTGCGGGCGACCTGCTGGCGGGCGAGGCCGGGGACTTCCCCTGGGGCGCCAGCGTGCCCTGGCCCTGGCAGCCGGACTACCGCGCGGCGCAGGTGCTGCGGGTGGTGATCGGCGGCGATGCCGCCGCGTTCGAGGAGGCCGAGGCCCGAGCGTTCTTCGAGCGGGCCTGGCAGTTGAGTCCAGTTTCCGACCGCATGGGCGCGCGACTGCAGGGCCCGCCCATCGCGGCGCCCAGGCGACAGTGGTCGCAGGGCGTGGTCGGCGGCGCCATCCAGGTGCCGCCGGACGGCCAGCCCATCATCCTCATGGCCGACCGCCAGACCATGGGTGGCTATCCCGTACTCGGCTGGGTGCATCCGCTGGACCTGGGACGCCTGGCCCAGTGCCCGGCGAATCAGTGGCTGCGCTTCACCGTCATGAGCCTGGAGGACGCCCAGGACGAATTGCGGGCCTTCTATCGTTTCTTCGACGGCCGGGCCTAGTCGGTAGCCCGGATTTCACCCGGCCGGGGATCTCCAGCCTGTGGCGAACTAGTCGCTGATGGTCTCGACGTTGTGGCAGGCCACCTGGCGGGCGTCCAGCAGGCGCAGCTCCGGTACGTCCACGCGGCAGCGTTCGGTGGCGTAGGGGCAGCGCTTGTGGAAGGCGCAACCGCTGGGCGGGTCCAGGGGGTTGGGCAGCTCGCCGGCGATCTTGATCTTGGGCCTGGCCGGATCCGGGTGAATCGCCGGCGTGGCCGAGAGCAAGGCGCGGGTATAGGGGTGCAGCGGACGCTCGTAGATGCGTTCGCCGGGCCCCATTTCCACTGGCCGGCCGAGGTACATCACCAGCACATCGTTGGCCACGTGGCGCACCACGGCCAGGTTGTGGGAGATGAACACGTAGCCGGTGTCGTAGCGCTCCTGCAGGTCCATGAAGAGGTTCAGCACCTGGGCCTGGATCGACACGTCCAGGGCCGAGGTGGGTTCGTCCGCCACCAGCACCTTGGGGGTGAGCATCATGGCCCGGGCCAGGGCGATGCGCTGGCGCTGGCCGCCGGAGAACATGTGCGGGTAGCGCTGGTAGTGCTCGGGGCGCAGGCCCACCTGCTGCATCATCGCCTGCACCCGTTCGCGGCGCTCGCTGCGGGACAGGCCGGTGTTGATCAGCAGCGGCTCGGCCAACTGGTCGCCCACCTTCTGCCGTGGGTTGAGGGAGGCGTAGGGGTTCTGGAAGACCATCTGCACATCGCGGCGCAGCTGCTTGCGTTCATCCTTGCTGGCGCCGGCCACCTCGCGCCCGGCGATCTGCAGGGAACCGGAGGAGGGCTCCTCGATCAGGGTCAGGGCGCGGGCCAGGGTGGATTTGCCGCAGCCGGATTCGCCGACCACGGCCAGGGTGCGGCCGGCCTCGAGCTCGAAGGACACGCCATTGAGGGCGCGGACCAGGGCGCTGGGCTTGAACAGGCCACGGGAGACTTCGTAGTGGCGGTGCAGGTCTCGGGCGGTCAGTACGGCACTCATCGCGCCACCTCGATCAGGTTAAGGGGGTAGAAGCAGCGCACGGCGCCGTGGGCATGGGTGTCCAGGCGCGGGCGCTGGGCGACGCAGTTCGACTGGACGTAGGGGCAGCGCGGTGAAAGCAGGCAGCCCTGGGGCCGGTCGTAGCGGCCGGGAACGATGCCCGGCAGGGTGGACAGTCGCCGCGCGCCCAGGCTGTGCTCGGGGATGGCCTTGAGCAGGGCTTCGGTATAGGGGTGGGTCGGGGCGTTGAACAGTCGTGGCACCTGGCCGATCTCCACCGCCTGCCCGGCATACATCACGCAGACGCGGTTGGCGGTTTCGGCGACCACGGCCAGGTCGTGGGTGATCAGCACCAGGCCCATGCCCTGGTCCCGCTGCAGGTCCAGCAGCAGGTCCATGATCTGCGCCTGGATGGTCACGTCCAGGGCGGTGGTGGGTTCGTCGGCGATCAGCAGCTTGGGTTCGGCAGCGATGGCCATGGCGATGGCGACCCGCTGGCTCATGCCCCCGGAGAGTTGGTGGGGGTAGGCGTCAAGGCGACTGGCGGCGCCGGGGATCTCCACCCGCTCCAGCAGTTCCAGGGCGCGCTGGCGGGCGGCCCGGCCCTTGAGGCCCAGGTGCTGGCGCAGCACTTCCTCGATCTGGAAACCCACGGTGTAGCTGGGGTTGAGGGCGGTCATCGGGTCCTGGAAGACCATGGCCAGGTCCTTGCCGACGATGTGCCGGCGCTGGCGGCCCTTGAGGGTGAGCATGTCGTGGCCATCGAAGCGCAGGCTGTCGGCGCTGATGCGTCCCGGCGGGTCGATCAGGCCCATCAGGGCCATCATGGTCACCGACTTGCCGGAGCCGGACTCGCCGACAATGGCGAGCACTTCGCCCTTGTCCACGTTGAGGTCGAGGCCGTCCACCACCGGGACGGCATCGGCGTCGCCGAAGCGCACGGAGAGGTTCCTGATTTCGAGGAGGCTCATGCGGAGGTCTCCAGGCAGTACGCAATGCCTGGACGCGGCATTGCAGGGGCGAGCTCGCTCGCGAAGGGGGACCGCAGGTTCGCCAGCGAGCTGGCTCCTGCGAAGATTTCACGATTCATGGCGGACTCCTCAGACGGCGTTCTTGAGCTTCGGGTCCAGCGCGTCGCGCAGGCCGTCGCCCATCAGGTTGATCGCCAGAACGCTGAGCAGGATGGTCAGGCCGGGCAGCGAGACCACCCACCAGGCGCGTTCGATGTAGTCGCGCGCGGAGGCCAGCATGGTGCCCCACTCGGGAGTGGGGGGCTGCACGCCCAGGCCGAGGAAGCCCAGGGCGGCGGCGTCGAGGATGGCCGAGGAGAAGCTCAGGGTGGCCTGGACGATCAGCGGCGCCATGCAGTTGGGCAGCACGGTGACGAACATCAGGCGCAGCAGGCCGGCACCGGCCAGGCGCGAGGCGGTGACGTAGTCGCGGTTCAGCTCGCCCATCACCGAGGCGCGGGTCAGGCGCACGTAGGAGGGCAGGGAGACGATGGCGATGGCGATCACGGTGTTGATCAGGCCCGGGCCGAGGATGGCGACGATGGCCACCGCCAGCAGCAGCGACGGCAGGGCCAGCATGATGTCCATCAGGCGCATGATCGAGGGCCCCAGCAGGCGCGGGAAAAAGCCCGCCACCAGGCCCAGGAGGATGCCGGGGATCAGCGACATCAGCACCGAGGCCAGGCCGATCATCAGGGACAGGCGTGCGCCGTGGATCAGGCGCGAGAGCAGGTCGCGGCCCAGTTCGTCGGTACCCAGCAGGAACCGGGCCTGGCCGCCTTCCAGCCACACCGGCGGGGTGAGCAGGAAGTCGCGGAACTGTTCGCTCGGGTCGTGGGGGGCGACCCAGGGGGCGAAGAGGGCGCAGAAGACGATGAGGATCATGAAGGCGAGGCCGCCGACCGCGCCCTTGTTGTGGGCGAAGGCCTTCCAGAACTCCCTGAGGGGCGAGGGGTAGAGGATGCTCGGGTCAGTGGCCGGGATGTTTGAAGCTGTGTTCATTTAGCACTCCAGAGAACCTGTCCAGGGTCGTCAACGCTGGTGGCGGATGCGTGGGTTGACCAGGCCATAGAGGATGTCCACGACGAAGTTCACCAGGATCACCAGGCAGGCGATCAGCAGGATGCCGTTCTGCACCACCGGATAGTCGCGAGCGCCGATGGCTTCGATCAGCCATTTGCCGATGCCCGGCCAGGAGAAGATGGTTTCGGTCAGCACGGCGCCGGCCAGCAGGGTGCCCACTTGCAGGCCGAACACCGTGAGCACCGGGATCAGCGCGTTGCGCAGGCCGTGGACGAAGACCACCCGGGCCGGCGACAGCCCCTTGGCGCGGGCGGTGCGGACGTAGTCCTCGCGCAGCACTTCGAGCATGGCCGAGCGGGTCATCCGGGCGATCACCGCCAACGGGATGGTGCCCAGCACCACGGCGGGCAGGATCAGGTGGCGCAAGGCGTCGTTGAAGGCGCCTTCCTCATCGGAGAGCAGGGTGTCGATGAGCATGAAGCCGGTCCTGGGCTCGATGTCGTAGAGCAGGTCTATCCGTCCCGAGACCGGGGTCCAGCCAAGCCCCACCGAGAAGAACATGATCAGCAGCAGGCCCCACCAGAAGATCGGCATGGAGTAGCCCGCGAGGGAAATGCCCATCACGCCGTGGTCGAACAGCGAGCCGCGCTTCAGGGCGGCGATGACGCCGGCCAGCACGCCCAGGGTGCCGGAGAAGATCAGCGCGGCAATGGCCAGTTCCAGGGTGGCGGGGAACAGCGTGAGGAATTCGTTCCATACGCCTTCCCGGGTGCGCAGGGATTCGCCCAGGTCGCCCTGGGCCAGCTTGCCGATGTAGTCCAGGTACTGGGCCGGTAGGGGTTTGTTGAGGCCCAGGCGCTCCATGGCCTGGGCATGCATTTCCGGGTCGACCCGGCGCTCGCCCATCATCACTTCCACCGGGTCGCCGGGGATCAGGCGGATCAGGGCGAAGGTGAGCAGGGTGACGCCGAAGAAGGTGGGGATCAGAAGTCCCAGTCGACGTGCGATGAAACTCAGCATTTGGGCTAGTCACTCCTCGTTCTTGTCATGCCGGCCAGCGGGCCGGCCGTCCCCAGCAGTGTAGGCCGCATGGGGCTTGGCGCCGGTTCGAGGGTGAGTCGGCGGCGCCAGGGTGGCGTTGAGGCAGGTGGGTTCAGCCTCGGCCGGTCTGTCGCCAGCCTGAGGAGGTCGAAGGGCCGCCGTACGGCCCTGTCGCTCAGGGCTCGTTCCTGACGCCGTAGAAGCTGTTGCGGCCGAAAGGGCTGATCAGGAAATCCTTCACGCTGGCGCGCATCGGCTGGTAGACGGTGGAGTGGGCGATCGGGGTGATCGGCACCTGCTCCTTCAGGACGTGCTGGGCCTGCTTGTACAGCTCGGTGCGCCGGGCCGTGTCCGAGGTGCTCTTGGCGGCCTTCACCAGCTTGTCGTAGTTGGCGTCGCACCATTTGGAGAAGTTGTTGCCGTCCACCGCGTCGCAACCGTAGAGGGTGCCCAGCCAGTTGTCCGGGTCGCCGTTGTCGCCGGTCCAGCCGATCAGCATGGCGTCGTGCTCGCCATTGTGGGCGCGCTTGATGTACTCGCCCCATTCGTAGGTGACGATCCTGGCCTTGATGCCGACCTTGGCCCAGTCCGCCTGGAGCATCTCGGCCATCAGCTTGGCGTTGGGGTTGTAGGCGCGCTGCACGGGCATGGCCCAGAGGCTGATCTCGGTGCCCTCGGCCACGCCGGCGGCCTTGAGCAGGGCCTTGGCCTTCTCCGGGTCGTAGCCGGCGTCCTTGATGGTCTCGTCGTAGGACCACTGGGTCGGCGGCATGCCGTTGACGGCGAGCTGGCCGGCGCCCTGGTAGACGGCGTCGATGATGGCCTGCTTGTTCACCGCCATGTCCAGGGCCTGGCGCACTTCGAGCTTGTCGAAGGGCGCGCGGGTGACGTTGTAGGCGATGTAGCCGAGGTTGAAGCCCGGCTCGCTGGGCACCACCAGCCTGGGGTCGGCCTTCAGCGAGGCGAGGTCGGCGGGGCGCGGGTTCAGGGTGATCTGGCACTCGCCGGCCTTGAGCTTCTGCGCGCGCACCGAAGCGTCGGTGTTGATGGCGAAGATCAGGTTGTCGATCTTCACGTCCTCGGGCTTCCAGTAGTCCTTGTTGCCGGTGAAGCGGATCTGTGCGTCCTTCTGGTAGCGCTTGAGCACGAAGGGACCGGTGCCGATGGGCTTCTGGTTGATGTCGGCGGCCTTGCCGGCCTCGAGCAGCTGGTCGGCGTACTCGGCGGACTGGATGGCGGCGAAGTTCATCGCCAGGTTCTGGATGAAGGCCGCGTCCACCTGGTTGAGGGTGAAGGCCACGGTCAGGTCATCGAGCTTTTCCACCTTGGCGATGTTCGCGTCCAGGCCCATGTCGGTGAAGTAGGGGAACTCGGTGGGGTACGCCTTGCGGAAGGGGTGCTCCTTGTCGAGCATGCGCTGGAAGGTGAAGACCACGTCATCGGCATTGAAGTCGCGGCTCGGCTTGAAGTACGCGGTGGTGTGGAACTTCACGCCGGGGCGCAGGTGGAAGACGTAGCGCTTGCCGTCCTCGCTGATGTCCCAGGAGCGGGCCAGGGCGGGTTCCACCTGGGTGCTGCCGCGTTTGAACTGGGCCAGCCGGTTGAAGAGGGTTTCCGAGGTGGCGTCGAAATCGGTGCCGGTGGTGTATTGGCCCGGGTCGAAGCCGGCGGGGCTGCCCTCGGAGCAGAAGACCAGATTGTTGGCGGCGACGCTGACGCTGGAGCCGAGGATCATGCCGGCGGCGAGCAGGGCCTGGAGCGGGGATTTCTGACGCATGCGAACCTCGTTGTTCTTTTTCTGAGGATGGCAGCCAGGTCCGGTGCGGTATCTCGCGGGAGACGAGGCTCCGGCCTGATGCGGGCGGCTTCGTGGGCCGTCCCGTTGCCCGTCTGTCACGCCACCCTTGGATCCTGTGCATCGGTGGCGGAGGTTCATCGCGGAGACAGTTCGCCTCGGCGATGGACCGTGGCGGAACTTAAGTGATGCTGAAATTAAGGTCAACTTAAATTCAGTGGGGCTTACTTATCGACACCCGTGGGTCAAGGCGTGGGGTGGTCGTCGAAAAGTCCCATGGTGGTCACGGTGAGCACTTCTGCGACGTCATTGCCGGAGTTGGCGAGGAAATGCGGCTTTCCGGCGTCGAAATGCACCGAATCACCTGGCCCGAGCGGGTAGTTGCGGCCCTCGATGGTGTAGGTGATCTGCCCGGAGAGCACATAGGCGAACTCGGCACCTTCATGGGAAATGAGTTCGGACTGGTAGCCCGCCGGCATGCTCATCTTCACGGCGTTGATCAGGTTGCCGGGGAAGTTGCTGGACAGGCGCTCGTAGGCCAGGGGCTGGCCGCCGATGGTGTAGCGCACCCGCTGGCCCTGGTGGGAGTCCGGTTCGGGCTGCGGCGGCTGGTCGAACAGGGTGTTCAGCGGCACGCCCAGGGACTTGGCGATACTGGCCAGCGACGAGATGGACACGCCGGTGAGGTTGCGTTCCGCCTGGGACAGGAAGCTGGCGGTGAGGCCCGATTCGGCGGCGACTTGGTTCAGGGTCTTGTTGGCGGCGCGGCGATAGCGGCGCAGACGCTCCCCGATGCGATCTACGGTCATTGGCGAGGCTCTTGTTCTGAAGGCGGTCAGTATAGCGGGCGTCGCATCGTAGGAAAGAGCTGTCGCACTATTGAAATTAAGTGCTACTGAAAATTTACTTTGACGGTAATTTAAGTAGAACTTAAATTTTGCCCGTCGAATTTTCACTCGGGAGCACAAGATGACGATCGGCGTGGGGGGCAAGACCCCGGAGCAGGCCCTGGCAGAACTGGCCGACATGACCACGGGTATGGCGCCCATCGCCTTGGGCGAATACCAGGCGCGCATCGCTCGGGCCCAGGCACTGATGCGGGAGCAGGGCATCGCCGCGCTCTATCTGAACGCCGGCAGCAACCTGCGTTACTTCACCGGTGTGAAGTGGAACCCCAGCGAGCGCCTGGTGGGGGCGTTGCTGCCTGCGGAGGGTGAGCTGGCCTACCTTGCACCGGCCTTCGAGGAGGGGACCATCCGCGACTTTCGGGTGGTGGAGGGCCTTATCCACAGCTGGCAGGAGCATGAGAGCCCTTATCGCCTTCTGCTGGACCAGCTGCATGAGCTGGGTGTGAGTGCCGGCCAGCGAGTGGGACTCTGTCCGTCCCTGGCCTTCTTCATGTTCGACGGTATCCGCCGGCTGGGCGACGGGTTCGACTTCGTCGACGCCTCCACCGTGATCGATCGCTGCCGATTCCAGAAGTCCGCCGCCGAGCTGGCGCTGATGCAACGGGCGAAGGACATGACCCTGGAAGTCCACAAGGCGGCGGCCAGCATCCTGCGCGAAGGCATCAGTACCACGGAGGTGGCCGAGTTCATCCATCAGGCCCACCGCCAGGTCGGCGCGCCGGGGTCGACCTTCTGCATCGTGCTGTTCGGCGCGGCCAGCGCTTTCCCCCATGGCGTGAAGCATGCGCAGCGGTTGAAGGAGGGCGACATGGTGCTGATCGACACGGGTTGCCAGCTCCATGGCTACCAGTCGGATATCACCCGCAGCTACGTGTTCGGCCAACCCAATGAACGCCAGCGTGCGTTCTGGAACCTTGAGAAGGCGGCCCAGCAGGCGGCTTTCGACGCGGCGCGGCTGGGGGCGCCATGCGGTTCGGTGGACGCCGCCGCTCGACGCTGCCTGGAGGCCGGCGGGTTGGGCCCGGACTACCGGTTGCCGGGGCTGCCCCACCGCACCGGCCATGGTATCGGCCTGGACATCCATGAGGGCCCCTATCTGGTGCGGGGCGACGAGACCCCCTTGGCGGAAGGGATGTGCTTTTCCAACGAGCCGATGATCTGCGTGCCGGGCGAGTTCGGCATTCGCCTGGAGGATCACTTCTACATGACGGCCGAGGGTCCGCGCTGGTTCACCCAGCCAAGCCATTCCATCGAGGATCCGTTCGGGTTGGAGGCCTGAGGAGAGCGTCGAGTCCGTCCGGCCCTGGCGCGCTCGTTTGCGAATGTCGTTACGGGCTTCGCATAGAGCGGGCTCGCCCGCGAAGGCCACTCGCGCGTTCGCCGGCAAGCCGGCTCCTACGATGCGCGTGTAGAAGCCGGCTCGCGAAATTCGGCTTGGTGTTTAAGGTGCGAGTTTCACCCTGGCGAAGCTGTTCGTGCCCAGCGGACTCAACTGGTAGCCCTCCACGCCCTTGCGCAGGGCAACGAACTGCTTGGGATGGGCCAGGGGAATCCAGGGGGCCTGCTCGTGGAAGATGGCCAGGGCCTGCCGGTAGAGCGGCGCACGCTGCTCGGGGTCGGTCAGGGCGCGGGCCCGGCGGATCAGTTCGTCGAACTCCGGGTTGCACCAGCCCGTCAGGTTCTCCCCGGACGTCACTGCGCCGCAGGAGAGGTTGGGGGTGAGGAAGTTGTCCGGGTCTCCGTTGTCGCCGGCCCAGCCCATGAACACCAGGTCGTGTTCGCCGTTCTTCGCCCGCTTGATGAGCTCGCCCCATTCGACCATGCGGATCTCGCTCTGGATGCCGATGGCCGCCAGGTCGGCCTGCAGCATCTGCGCGCCGATACCCGGGTTGGGGTTGGTGCTGGTACCACCGGGGCGGGTCCAGATGGACAACGTGAAGCCTTCCTCGTACCCCGCCTCGGCCAGAAATCGCCGTGCTCGTTCCGGGTCATGGGGCCAGGGCTGCAGTTTGTCGTTGTAGCCCAGCAAGGTGGGCGGGTAGGGGGCCACGGCGATGCTGGCGTTGTCTTCGCCGTACTGCGCGCGGATATAGGACCGGGTGTCGAAGGCGAGGTTGATGGCCTGGCGTACCCGTACGTCGTCCAGGGGCGCGTGGCGGGTGTTGATGCCGATGTAGGCGATGAGCTGGGAGTCGAGTTCGAGGACCTCCAGGGCCGGGTCCTGGCGCAGGGCGGCGACATCGGTGGGGCGTGGATAGACGGCGATCTGGCATTCCCCCGCCCTGAGCTTCTGCACCCGCACATTGGAGTCGGGGGAGATGGAGAACAGCAGGCGGTCGATGGCGGGGCGGCCCGCCCAGTAGTCAGGGTTGGCGCGGTAGCGCACCTGGGCGTCCTTGCGGTAGCGCTCGAAGATGAAGGGGCCGGTGCCCACCGGCTCGCGGTTGAGCTGTTCCGGCTTGCCGGCGTCGAGCAGTTGTCCGCCGTACTCTGCGGAGTAGAGGGAAGTGAAGCCCATGGCGAGATTCGCCAGGAACGGCGCCTCCCGCTGTTTGAGGGTAAAGCGCACGCGGTGGTCGTTCAGCTTCTCGATACCCTCGACGAGGTTGGCGAGGTCCATGGACTCGGCATAGGGGAAACCACGTGGCGACAGCTTGTGCCAGGGATGCTGCGGGTCCAGCTGGCGCTGGAAGCTCCAGAGCACGTCGTCGGCGTTGAAGTCGCGGCTGGGGGTGAACCAGGGCGTGCTGTGGAACTTCACGCCCTGGCGCAACTGGAACTCGTAGACACGCCCGTCGGGGCTGATGGTCCAGCTTTCCGCCAGCCCCGGCTCGAGGCGTGTGCTGCCGGGGACGAAGTGCACCAGGCGGTCGAAGAGGGTTTCGGCCGAGGCATCGGCGGTGGTGGCGGCGGTGTACTGGGCGATATCGAAGCCCTCCGGGCTGGCTTCGGTGCAGACCACCAGGCTGCTGGCCTGGACGAGCGTCTGTGTTCCGCCAAGGGTCAGGAGCAGGAGCGTCAGGCGAAGGGGCTTGAACATGGGGGAACTCCTGGGCGCCGGGGAGGGGACCCCGGCGCCGTGGTGATTCAGAGCAGGCTGAAGGGGAGGGTGGTGACGATCCGTAGTTCGTCGGCGCTGCCGTCCACTTGCTGCCGGCTTCCTCGATGGGACATCCAGGTGACCTTGAAGGTGGCGTCCTTGAGCTGACCTTCCCGAAGCCTGTAGCTGGCCGACAGGCCATATTCGTGGTGACGTTCCCCGTCCATGGCGCGTACCTCGGCGTAGTTGCCAAAGGCGCCGTTTCGGTCGCCTGTGTAACGGGTGCCGTCGATGTCCCAGCCCTTCACGTACCAGAGATGGGTGTCCAGGCCCGGTATTCCCAGGGAGTCCCAATCGGTCCGGTAGCTGATTTGCACCGACTTCTCATTGGGGCCGTTGTAGTCGGAGAACAGTGAGTTGGCCAGGTGGATCGCCCCCGTTTCGTGAACGTAGTCGAAGTATTCGTCGCCCCGGACCTGTTGCCACGCCAGGCTCAGCGCATGGGCCTTGTGGCTCAGGGTGAAGGCGAGGCTCCAGGCGTCGTTGTCGATGTAGCCCGCCTTGCGCGAGCCACTGTCGCGGGTGCGATAGGCATTCAGGGCGGTGTCCAGGGCCAGTGTGTCGCGGTCGCCCAGCCCGTGGAACAGGCCCAGGTAGAACTGGTCCCAGATGTCTTCTAAACGACCGCCGTAGACGGCGACTTCGAGCGCTTCGACGGGCCCGTAGCGTCCCCCGAGGTAATGCACCCGGTCGCCCTCGGCTTCGCGGGTGCCGTACTCGGTGGTGAAGGCCTCGTCGCCGGCGCCGGTCCTTGGGCTGACCCGGCGGAAGCTGCCGGCCTGCAGGTGCAGCGTGTCCAGTTCCTGGCTGTCGAGGGCCACACCGTCGAAGCTGGAGGGCAGCGCGCGGTTGTCGATGTAGCCGAATACCGGGGTGTCCACCAGGAAACGGCCTGCCTTGAGTTCGGTGCGGGAGGCTCGTAATCGCAGGTTGGCGATGCCGACCTTGGTCCATTGCGCGGGGGCGTGGCCATCGCTGTCCGTCAGGGTCCGGTTGCCGCCGCCACTGATTCGTCCCTTGCCGCGTTCCAGGTTGATGGCGTTGAAGGCGGCCAGGTCGAGGCCAACGCCCACCTCGCCTTCGGTGTAGCCCGAGCGGTAGCCGAGCTGGGTGCCCTGAACCAGGGTGTGCCGGGCCTGGGTAGCTTCCGGGGGACCCTGGCGCTTGGGGATTTCCAGGCCGAAGCTGTCCCGGTACCACTCTCGGGCGGCGAAGTTGCGGGTCGTGAGGTAGAGGCTCTGGCCTTCGACGAAGCCGTCGGCGCCGGCCTGGTCATTGCCGCTCTCGGCGAAGAGCATCGCACTGGAGGTCATGAGTGCCGCCCCCAGGAGGGCCGGTTTGGAGGGAATGTACATGGGATCGCTTCCTTCGTTGTTGTTGTGGCCGTCCAGGCGCGTGCCTTCCGCGAGACCGGATCACGACGGTGATGCCGGTCCTGGCAGGAGCAGGACGGTGGAGAGGATCGAACGGGGTGATCAGGCCGTGAGTGGCGGGTGACGGCGGCGTAGCCGATGCGGCGGGGCGTCTTCGTCGACCTTGCCAGGCCCGCCGTCGGTAAGGCGCCGGGTGGGAGGTGCTAGGTGGGGCTTGTCATTCTGGTGCATGGGGACCTCGTTCTAGTCATCAGGCGTGTCCATGCGAGTCTGTGGACTCGCGTGATTCCCCTGGACGGTTCAGGGACGTGCCCTGGGCGTTGCGGGGCGGGCGATGCAGATGTCCGGCTCGATGCCGATCCAGCGACGAGGAAGTTAAGTGTCACTTAAGTCTTGGGCAATTGATGGGCGTTGCCCCGTCCAGTGGGAAGGGGCTGATCGCGGGGGGGAATAATTCTTTGGTGACTGACGGGCGTGTGGTGGGGGCGATTGGGCATGTGGAAAAACGGGGCCTGTGCAGGCCCCGTTCTTCGGCTCACTGGCCGACACTGACCCCGTAGAAGGAGTTGAGGGCGAACGGGCTGATCCTGAAGTCCTGCACGTTCTTGCGCATGGGTTGGTAGACGGTGGAGTGGGCGATCGGGGTGATCGGCACCTGCGCCTTCAGAACATGCTGGGCCTGCTTGTACAGCTCGGTGCGCTTGGCCGTGTCCGAGGTGCTCTTGGCGGCCTTCACCAGCTTGTCGTAGTTGGCGTCGCACCATTTGGAGAAGTTGTTGCCGTCCACCGCGTCGCAACCGTAGAGGGTGCCCAGCCAGTTGTCCGGGTCGCCGTTGTCGCCGCTCCAGCCGATCAGCATGGCGTCGTGTTCACCCGCCTTGGAACGCTTGATGTACTCGCCCCATTCGTAGGTGACGATCTTCGCCTTGATGCCCACCTTGGCCCAATCGGACTGGAGCATCTCGGCCATCAGCTTGGCGTTGGGGTTGTAGGGGCGCTGCACGGGCATGGCCCAGAGGGTGATCTCGGTGCCCTCGGCAACGCCGGCGGCCTTGAGCAGGGCCTTGGCCTTCTCGGGGTCGTAGCCGGCGTCCTTGATGGTCTCGTCGTAGGACCACTGGGTCGGCGGCATGCCGTTGACGGCGAGCTGGCCGGCGCCCTGGTAGACGGCGTCGATGATGGCCTGCTTGTTCACCGCCATGTCCAGCGCCTGACGCACCTCGAGCTTGTCGAAAGGCTTGTGGGTGACGTTGTAGGCGATGTAGCCGAGGTTGAAGCCCGGCTGCGAGGGCATGTTCAGGTTCGGGTCCTTCTTCAGCGCCTCGAGGTCGGCGGGGCGGGGGAAGAGGGTGACCTGGCATTCGCCGGCCCTGAGCTTCTGCATGCGCACCGAGGCGTCGGTGTTGATGGCGAAGATCAGGTTGTCGATCTTCACGTCCTCGGGCTTCCAGTACGCCTTGTTGCCGGCGAAGCGGATCTGCGCGTCCTTCTGGTAGCGCTTGAACACGAAGGGGCCGGTGCCGATGGGCTTCTGGTTGATGTCGGCGGCCTTGCCGGCCTTGAGCAACTGGTCGGCGTACTCGGCGGACTGGATGGAGGCGAAGCTCATGGCCAGGTTCTGGATGAAGGCGGCGTCCACCTGGTTGAGGGTGAAGCGGACGGTCTTGTCGTCGAGCTTCTCCACCTTGGCGATGTTCGCGTCCATGCCCATGTCGGTGAAGTAGGGGAACTCGGTGGGGTACGCCTTGCGGAAGGGGTGCTCCTTGTCGAGCATGCGCTGGAAGGTGAAGACCACGTCATCGGCGTTGAAGTCGCGGGTCGGCTTGAAGTATTCGGTGCTGTGGAACTTCACGCCGGAGCGCAGGTGGAAGGTGTAGACGAGCCCGTCGGGCGACACTTCCCACTTCTCCGCCAGCCCCGGTTCGACGGCGGTGCCGCCGCGCTCGAACTGGGTCAGGCGGTTGAACAGGGTCTCGGCCGCCGCGTCGAAGTCGGTGCCGGTGGTGTACTGGCCGGGGTCGAAGCCGGCGGGGCTGCCTTCGGAGCAGAAGACCAGGTTGCTGGCGGCGCTTGCGAAGGGTGCGCTGGCGATCAGCCCAGCGGCGATAAGTGCCTGGATGACGGCGTTTTTACGCATGTTGACCTCATCTTTGTTGTGTTTTTCATCTTGAGGGGTCCCTTGTGGAGACCTTGCGTGAAGCTATGCAGGGCAGATGCCTGACGCAATAGCGAGGCCGGAAGGAGTGTAGTTGGAGGAGTAAAGCTGTAAGGGCGTGTCGCAATTCTGCAAGTCGCGCCCCGGCGGGGGCGAGGGCGCCGCTCCGACCCGGAGCGGCGCGGTGTGCGCGATCAGGGCATCTGCACTTCGATGGTGCCGTCGGCGGTGACGTTGACGCGACTGGTGCCTGCCTCGATCTCCGGCACGGCGGAATCGGCGGCGTAACCCTTGGCGGCCATGGCGCGCATCATGATCGGCTGCGGCGGTTGGAAGCCCGCACTGTTCAGACTCAGGTTGACCAGCTTGTAGCCTTTGCCGCCCAGGGCGTCGGTGGCCAGTTGGGCGCGAGCCTTGAAGGCGTCCACGGCTTGCTTGATCAGGTCGTCCTCGTGGGTCTTGCGGGTCTTCTCGGCGATGCTGAAGTTCATCCCGGCCATCTTCAGCTGGCCCATCAGGTCGGCGCTGAGCTGGGACAGGGTGGCGAAGTCGGCGCTTTCCAGGCGCAGTTCGGCGCGCTCGCGCCAGGCGGTGATCTTCTGGCCTTTCTCGTCGTAGACCGGATAGCTGTTGCGGCTGCCCAGGCTCAGGGTCACGCCCTTGGTCTTGCGGGCCTTGTCCACGGCGGCATTGAGGGTGCGGGTGATCTCGTCCGCCAGCTTGGCGGGGTCGGTGTTCTGGGCCTCGCTGTAGAGGGTGACGTGCATCAGGTCGTGGGCCACTTCCTGGCTGACTTCGGCGCGCACGGCGACCTGGTTGTAGCGGGGTTCGTCGGCGGCCTGGGCGGTGAGGCCGCCAAGGCTGGCGGCACAGAGGGCGAGGGCGGCGGCGAGTTGGCTGAATCTGGGCATGAGGGCTCCTTGTGGGACAGGCTTGCGCGCGGGTTGCGCGACGATTGCTTCCTCTTGGACGAGGGTGATCGTCCAGACGGGTTAAGGCTGCTGCACATTGACTGGAAAACGGGACGCTAGTTCCAGAGTGGCGGGCGGCGGGCCTTCGAGGGGATCGCATCTCTCCCGCTCTGCTCACTGCGGCGAGTTGCCACAGGGGCGAGGCGGGCACAGCCTTGGTTATACTCCGGCGATTCCAGGGAGTCCCCATGCTCGAACCCGTACAGCTACTGTCCGCCAGCCGCCAGAACCTGCTGCGGCTGACCCTGATCCGCATCCTCGTCCTGGCCGCCCAGGCCGGCTCGGTCGGCCTCGCGTTCAAGACGCAACTGCTGCAACTGCCCTGGCTGGCCCTGAGCGTCACGCTGGGGGTATCGCTGCTGTTGTGCATCGGCACGGCCTTGCGTCTGCGAGGGCCCTGGCCGGTGACCGAGCTGGAGTACGCCGTCCAGCTCGGCTTCGACCTGATCATCCACAGCGTGCTGCTGTACTTTTCCGGGGGCTCCACCAACCCCTTCGTCTCCTATTACCTGGTGCCGCTGACCATTGCCGCAGCCACCCTGCCCTGGCTCTATACCGTCACGCTGGCGGGCCTGGCGCTGGCGGCCTACACCCTGCTGCTGGTGCTCTTCCATCCATTGGAGATGCCCAGCGGGCAGCGCGAGTCCCTGCTGGTCTACGGGATGTGGCTGAGCTTTGCCCTGGCGGCGGCGCTGATCACCTTCTTCGTCGCCCGCATGGCGGAGGAGTTGCGGCGCCAGGACCAGTTGCAGGCGGTGCGGCGCGAGGAAAGCATGCGCGACCAGCAGTTGCTGGCGGTGGCGACCCAGGCTGCCGGTGCCGCCCACGAACTGGGGACGCCCCTGGCCACCATGAGCGTCCTGCTCAAGGAGTTGCGCCAGGAGTACCGCGAGGCGCCCGGCCTGCAGGATGACCTGGCGCTGCTGCAGCAGCAGGTGATGCTTTGCAAGGACACCCTGCAGCAGTTGGTGCGGGCCGCCGAGGCGGACAGGCGTCAGGCGGTGGTGGAGCAGTCGGTCATCGAGTGGCTGGAGGTGACCCTGAACCGCTGGCACCTGATGCGTCCGGAGGCCACCTACCGCTACCAGTGCACGGGCCTTGGGGTCGCCCCCAGGCTGAAGCCTCCGGCGGACCTGACCCAGGCGCTGCTGAACCTGCTCAACAACGCCGCCGACGCCTGTCCGGAAAAGCTCGACATCCGCGTCAACTGGGATCACCAGTGGATAGTGCTGACCATTCGCGACCATGGCGCCGGTGTGCCCCTGGCGATCGCCGAGCAACTGGGACGGCCCTTCTTCACCACCAAGGGCAAGGGCTTCGGGCTGGGCCTGTTCCTCAGCCAGGCCAGCGTCACCCGTGCCGGTGGCACGGTTAAACTCTATAACCATGAAGAGGGCGGTACCCTGACCGAGCTGCGCCTGCCACGCGCCTACGGTGTCGCCTGAGTGCCTTGACGAAGAGGAAGCGAGATGACTGACGAACCCCTGATCGAAGGCGAGGAACAACCGCACCTGCTCCTGGTGGACGACGACGCCACCTTCACCCGGGTCATGGCCCGTGCCATGGGGCGGCGGGGGCTGAGGGTGTCGGTGGCCGGCTCCGCGGAGGAGGGATTGCGCATGGCCAAGGAGGACCTGCCCGACTACGCCGTGCTGGACCTGAAGATGGACGGGGATTCCGGTCTGGTGCTGCTGCCCAAGCTGCTGGAGCTGGATGCCGAGATGCGGGTGGTGATCCTCACCGGCTATTCGAGCATCGCCACCGCGGTGGAAGCCATCAAGCGCGGCGCGACCAATTACCTGTGCAAGCCGGCCGATGCCGATGACGTGCTGACTGCGCTGCTGTCCGAGCACGCCGACCTCGATAGCCTGGTGCCGGAGAACCCGATGTCGGTGGATCGCCTGCAGTGGGAGCACATCCAGCGTGTGCTGGCCGAGCACGACGGCAACATCTCCGCCACGGCCCGCGCCCTCGGCATGCACCGCCGTACCCTGCAGCGCAAGCTGCAGAAGCGCCCTGTCCGGCGCTGATCCCGCCGGGAGCCCAGCCGGGCTCCCACCGACCGGGCGCGCGTCGGCGTCGCCCGGCCTCAGAACGGCTCAATCGCCATCAATCGTTCGCATTTGTCGTCAGCCAGGCCGGGACAGGCTCGGCATGCGGCTAGGCTCCGTTGCCCGAGGCCATGGGGCGATGCATCCCCTGGTCCGGTCTGGAGGGCGCTTCCCGGCATCCGATGCCCCCGGAAGGTGATCTTCGCCCCGGTGGGCGCAGCTTGCAGGAGTTCCCGAGTCGTTGCGTCGAGGCGCGCTCGGCCGGGGCAGGGCCCTGCCGGCAATCAGCGCCGGGAACCATGAGGAGGTCGGCATGTTTGGCAGGCGTCGCAAGAACGATGGGCAGCGCGTGGACAGGTTCCCCAGCCTGCTGGCGCGGAATGTATCGCTGGTGGGGCATGTGGAGTTCGAGCAGGGGCTCGAGGTCCTGGGGCTGATCCAGGGGAATGTGTCGCAGCGTCCAGGCGTCACCGGGATGCTGTCATTGCGTGCGGAGGGCCGGATCGAAGGCGATGTCAGTTGCCATGATGCGCTGATCGACGGAACCATCGTGGGCGATCTGGAGGTGGAGCACCTGCTGGAACTGCGCGCCAGCGCCAGGGTGATCGGCAACATCAGCTACCGCCTGCTCAGCATGGAGCCTGGAGCCACCGTGGAGGGTACCCTGACCCGGCTGGGCACCGATGACGACGGCATGGGGGAGCCGCCCCGACTGTTGCGGGTGGACCTGATGTGAATGCGGCGACGCGCAGGGTCGGCCCCTTGCTATCATCGCGGCTTTCCGCCCGCATCTCCGGCTACCGCCATGCTCGCCCTGTTGATCCAGACCCTGGGCATCACCGCCCCCGTGTTCTCCATGCTGTTCCTTGGCGTGTTCCTCAGGCGCGTCGGCTGGATCGACGCGGCCTTCATCCAGACAGCGTCGGCGCTGGTGTTCAATGCCACCATGCCGACCATGCTGTTCCTCGGGATCTACCACGCCGACCTGCATCGCGCGGCGCGGCCGGCCGTGCTGCTGTATTTCTTCGCGGCGACCCTGGCGGGTTTCCTGCTCGCCTGGGGATGGTCATTGTGGCGCGTGCCCCGGGCCGATCGCGGCATCTATACCCAGGGCGCGTTCCGTGGCAACAACGGCATCGTCGGACTGGCGCTCGCCACCAGTCTCTACGGTGACCATGGCCTGGCGCTGGGCTCGGTGCTCGCGGCGCTGGTGATCCTGGCCTACAACAGTCTGTCCGCCGTGGTGCTGGCGATCTACAGCCCGTACATGAAGTCCGACCCCTGGAGCATTCTCAAGAGCGTGCTGCGCAACCCGCTGATTCTCGGGGTGCTGGTGGCGCTGCCTTTCTCCTGGTGGCAGATCGGCTTGCCGGCCTGGCTGCTCACCTCGGCCGACTACTTCGCCCAGATGACGCTGCCGCTGGCGCTGATCTGCATCGGCGGGACGCTGTCGCTGGCCTCCTTGCGCAAGAGCGGCGGCGTGGCCGTCAGCGCCAGCCTGATGAAGATGCTGTGGATTCCATTGCTCGCCACCCTTGGCGCCTGGCTGTGCGGGTTCCGTGGCGCCGAACTGGGGGTGCTGTTCCTTTATTTCGCCAGTCCCACGGCGGCCGCCAGCTATGTGATGGCGCGCGGGGCGGGCGGGAACCATGAGTTGGCCGCCGCGATCATCGTGATCACCACATTGCTCGCGGCGGTGAACACCAACCTGGGGATCTTCCTGCTGCAGTGGGGCGGCTGGATCTGATCTCCGGGCAGGTCGGCCGAGATCCCGGGCTTCAGGCCTTCTGGTAGTCGTCGATGATTTCCTGGGCCGCGCGGAATGCGTCGATGGCGGCCGGCACGCCGGCGTACACGGCGCAATGCAGCAGGGCTTCGCGGATCTCCTCCACGCTGCAGCCATTGTTCAGGGCGCCACGCACGTGGCCCTTGAGTTCCTGGGGACATTTCAGCGCGGTGAGGGCGGCCAGGGTGATCAGGCTGCGGGTCTTGCGGTCCAGGCCCTCGCGGTTCCAGACGCCGCCCCAGGCGTGTTCGTTGACGAATTCCTGCAGGGGCTGGGTGAAGGCGGTGGCGTTGCCCAGGGCGCGGTCGACGAAGGCGTCGCCCATGACTTCGCGGCGGACCTGGATGCCGGGTTTGCGTGCGTCGCTCATTGTGGTTCTCCAGTCAGTCGAGGGATTCCACCCTTACCCGGACCACGCCCGCACGAAGCATGCCCAGCCGGTCGGCGGCCTCGCGGGAGAGGTCGATGATCCGGCCTCGGATGTGGGGACCGCGATCGTTGATGCGTACCACCACCGAACGGTCATTGTTGAGGTTGGTCACCTTGACCCGGGTGCCGAAGGGCAGGGTGCGGTGGGCGGCCGTCAGGGCATGTTGATTGAAGCGCTCGCCGCTGGCGGTGCGCTTGCCGTGGTGCTTGGCGCCGTAGTACGACGCCTTGCCTTCGGCGCGGTAGTCGTGGCCGCTTTCGCCGCCGCCGAAGGGACTGGTGCTGCAGCCGGACAGCAGGAGGGCCAGTACCGGGAGCCAGAAAAGGGATCGAAACATGCTGAGGGTCTCGGACATGAAAACGCCGGGCAAGCCCGGCGTCCTCGATGGGGGTCAGCTTTCGAGCTTCTTCTTGAGCAATTCGTTCACCTGGCCGGGGTTGGCCTTGCCCTTGGAAGCTTTCATGGCCTGGCCGACGAAGAAGCCGAACATCTTGCCGCGCTTGGCTTCATCGCTGGCGCGGTACTGCTCGACCTGCTCGGCGTTGGCGGCCAGCACGTCGTCCAGCATCGCCTCGATGGCGCCGGTGTCGGTGACCTGCTTGAGGCCCTTCTTCTCGATGATCTCGTCGGCACTGCCTTCACCGGCGGCCATGGCTTCGAAGACCATCTTGGCGATCTTGCCGGAGATGGTGTTGTCCTTGATGCGCAGGATCATGCCGCCCAGCTGCTCGGCGGAAACCGGCGACTGCTCGATCTCCAGGCCGTCCTTGTTGAGCAGGCTGGAGAGTTCGCCCATCACCCAGTTGGCGGCCAGCTTGGCGTCGCCGCAGACCCCTTGCACGGACTCGAAGTAGTCGGCCATCTCGCGGCTGGCCGAGAGCACGCTGGCGTCGTAGGCGGAGAGGCCGAACTGGCGCTCGAAGCGCTCGCGCTTCTGCACCGGCAGTTCCGGCAGCTCGGCACGCACTTCGTCGAGGAAGCTCTTCTCGATCACCACCGGCAGCAGGTCGGGGCAGGGGAAGTAACGGTAGTCGTTGGCTTCTTCCTTGCCGCGCATGGAGCGGGTCTCGTCCTTGTTGGGGTCGTACAGACGGGTTTCCTGCACCACCTTGCCACCGTCCTCGATCAGCTCGATCTGGCGCTGGATCTCGTGGTTGATGGCTTTCTCGATGAAGCGGAAGGAGTTGACGTTCTTGATCTCGGCGCGGGTGCCGAACTCGGCCTGGCCCTTGGGGCGCACCGAGACGTTGCAGTCGCAACGCAGGGAGCCCTCGGCCATGTTGCCGTCGCAGATGCCGAGGTAGCGCACCAGCGCGTGGATGGCCTTGACGTAGGCGACGGCTTCCTTGGCGCTGCGGATGTCCGGCTCGGAGACGATCTCCAGGAGCGGGGTGCCGGCGCGGTTCAGGTCGATGCCGCTCATGCCGTGGAAGTCTTCGTGCAGGCTCTTGCCGGCGTCTTCTTCCAGGTGTGCGCGGGTGATGCCGATGCGCTTGACGGTGCCGTCTTCCAGGGTGATGTCCAGATGGCCCTTGCCGACGATGGGCAGGTCCATCTGGCTGGTCTGGTAGCCCTTGGGAAGGTCAGGGTAGAAGTAGTTCTTGCGGGCGAAGACGTTCTTCTCGGCGATTTCGGCGTCGATCGCCAGGCCGAACTTCACGGCCATGCGCACGGCTTCCTCGTTCAGCACCGGCAGGGTGCCGGGCATGCCGAGGTCCACCAGGCTGGCCTGGGTGTTGGGTTCGGCGCCGAAGGTGGTGGCGCTGCCGGAGAAGATCTTCGATTGGGTGCTGAGCTGGGCGTGGATCTCGAGCCCGATCACGGTTTCCCATTGCATGTGTGTCGTCCTCAGAATCCGGCCGGGGCCTGTTGGTGCCAGTCGGTGACCTGCTGGTACTGGTGGGCCACGTTGAGCAGGCGCGCTTCCTGGAAATAGGGGGCGAGCAGCTGCACGCCCACCGGCAGGCCATCGACGAAGCCGGCGGGCATGGAGAGGCCCGGCAGGCCCGCCAGGTTGGCGGTGATGGTGTAGATGTCTTCCAGGTACTGGGCCACCGGGTCGTTGTTCTTCTCGCCCAGTTTCCAGGCCGGGTTCGGCGTGGTCGGGCCGAGGATCACGTCGACGTCGGCGAAGGCCGCGACGAAGTCGTTCTTGATCAGGCGGCGGATCTTCTGCGCCTTCAGGTAGTAGGCGTCGTAGTAGCCGGCGGAGAGGGCGTAGGTGCCGACCATGATGCGGCGCTTCACTTCGCTGCCGAAACCTTCGGCGCGGGAGCGCTTGTAGAGGTCTTCCAGGTTCTGCGGGTTCTCGCAGCGGTAGCCGAAGCGCACGCCGTCGAAGCGCGACAGGTTGGAGGAGGCTTCCGCCGGGGCGATCACGTAGTAGGCCGGAATGGCGTGCTGCATGTTCGGCAGGGAGACTTCCTTCACGCTGGCGCCGAGCTTCTTCAGTTCTTCCACCACGGCCATCACGGCGGCACCGATTCGGGCATCGAGGCCGGCACCGAAGTACTCCTTCGGCAGGCCGATGCGCAGGCCTGCCAGGGGCTTGGCCAGGGCGGTGAGGTAGTCGTCCACCGGGGTGTCGACGCTGGTGGAGTCCTTGGGGTCGAAGCCGGCGATGGTGCCGAGCATTAGCGCGCAGTCCTCGGCGGTGCGGGCCAGCGGGCCGCCCTGGTCGAGGCTGGAGGCGTAGGCGATCATGCCCCAGCGCGACACGCGGCCGTAGGTGGGCTTGATGCCGGTGAGGTTGGTGAAGGCGGCCGGCTGGCGGATCGAGCCGCCGGTGTCGGTGCCGGTGGCTGCCGGCACCAGGCGTGCGGCGACGGCGGCGGCGGAGCCGCCGGACGAGCCACCCGGCACGCGGTCGAGGGCCCAGGGGTTCTTCACCGCGCCGTAGTGGCTGGATTCGTTGGAGGAGCCCATGGCGAACTCGTCCATGTTCAGCTTGCCGAGGCTGACGGCGCCGGCGGCCTTGAGGCGGGCCACCACGGTGGCGTCGTAGGGGGCCTTGAAGCCGTCGAGGATCTTCGAGGCGCAACTGGTCAGCACGCCTTCGGTGCAGAACAGGTCCTTGTGGGCGATGGGCGCACCGAGCAGGGCACCCTCTTCACCCGCGGCGCGACGGGCATCGGCCGCCTTGGCCTGCTCGAGGGCCAGGTCCTCGGTGACGGTGATGAAGCTGTTGAGTTGCGGGTCGAGTTGGCGAATGCGGGCCAGCAGGCCGCGGGTCAGCTCTTCTGCGGAGAATTCCTTGGCCGCAAGGCCACGGGCGATCTCGGCGAGGGTCAATTGATGCATGGGAAACCCTTTGCTTATTCGATGACTTTGGGCACGAGGTAGAGGCCGTTTTCGACGGCCGGCGCGATGGCCTGGTAGGCATCGCGACGATTCTCCTCGGTGACGCGGTCGGCGCGCAGGCGCTGGGTGGCGTCCAGGGGGTGGGCCAGGGGCTCGATGCCGTCGGTGTCCACCGCCTGCATGGCGTCGATCAGGCCGAGGATGTTGTTCAGGGTCTCGGTGGTACGCGGGATATCGGCTTCATTCAGGCCCAGTCGGGCGAGATGGGCGATCTTTTCCACGTCGGAGCGTTCAAGCGCCATCGGGGTTCTCCAACTTTGAAGCGGCCTCGGAGGGCAGCCGACCGTGCGGGAATCGAGCGGGGAACGGTGCTGCGAACGGGCGGTCAAAGGCCGCGATGATGGGCCTTGATGGCCCGGAAAAACAGGCAATTTAACATATCGGCGCCTTGCCCAAAATCCCCGTCGTTGTTAGAGTTTGCCGCACTTTTTTACCCACGCGTTGCCTAGGGTCCCTCTCCCATGTTCAAGAAACTGCGTGGCATGTTTTCCAGCGATCTGTCGATCGACCTGGGCACTGCCAATACCCTTATTTACGTGCGCGAGCGCGGTATCGTCCTCAACGAGCCCTCCGTGGTCGCCATCCGTAACCACGGCAACCAGAAAAGCGTCGTGGCCGTGGGTACCGAGGCCAAGCGTATGCTGGGCCGTACCCCTGGCAACATTTCCGCCATCCGCCCGATGAAGGACGGCGTCATCGCCGACTTCAGCGTCTGCGAAAAGATGCTGCAGTACTTCATCAACAAGGTGCATGAGAACAGCTTCCTGCAGCCCAGCCCCCGCGTGCTGATCTGCGTACCCTGCAAGTCCACCCAGGTGGAACGTCGCGCCATCCGTGAGTCCGCCCTGGGCGCCGGCGCCCGCGAAGTCTTCCTGATCGAAGAGCCCATGGCGGCCGCCATCGGCGCCGGCCTGCCGGTTGAGGAAGCCCGTGGCTCCATGGTCGTCGACATCGGCGGCGGCACCACCGAGATCGCCCTGATCTCCCTGAACGGCGTGGTCTACGCCGAGTCCGTGCGCGTGGGCGGCGACCGCTTCGATGAAGCCATCGTCACCTACGTGCGTCGCAACTACGGCAGCCTGATCGGTGAATCCACCGCCGAGCGCATCAAGCAGGAAATCGGCACCGCGTACCCGGGTGGCGAGATCCGCGAAATCGACGTCCGTGGCCGCAACCTGGCGGAAGGCGTACCGCGCAGCTTCACCCTGAACTCCAACGAGGTGCTGGAAGCGCTGCAGGAGTCCCTGGCGACCATCGTCCAGGCCGTGAAGAGCGCCCTGGAACAGTCGCCGCCGGAGCTGGCGTCCGATATCGCCGAGCGGGGCCTGGTCCTGACCGGCGGTGGCGCGCTGCTGCGCGACCTGGACAAGCTGCTGGCCCAGGAGACCGGCCTGCCGGTGATCGTCGCCGAGGACCCGCTGACTTGCGTGGCCCGTGGCGGCGGCCGTGCCCTGGAAATGATGGATCGTCACGCGATGGACCTGCTCTCCACCGAGTGAGGTTGGAGAGCTTCAGCCTAGGAGCGGGCCATCAAGCCGCTATTCACCAAGGGACCTTCGCTCGGCGTGCGCATGCTGGTGTTCGCCGTGCTTTCGGCCGCGCTGATGGTGGTCGACGCCCGCTTCGATACCCTGAAGCCTCTGCGCAGCCAGATGGGGCTGGTGCTGACGCCCTTCTACTGGACGGCCGACCTGCCGGTCCGGGTCTGGGATGGGGTCAGCGACCAGTTCACCAGCCGCAGTACCCTGATCGCCGAAAACGAGAAGCTCAAGGCCGAGGCCCTGCTGATGCAGCGCCGCCTGCAGAAGCTGGCCACCCTCACCGAGCAGAACGTGCGCCTGCGCGAGCTGCTCAATTCCTCCGCCCTGGTGGATGAGAAGGTGCTGGTGGGCGAGCTGATCGGTGTCGATCCGAACCCCTTCACCCACCGCATCCTGATCGACAAGGGCGAGAAGGACGGCGTGTTCCTCGGCCAGCCGGTGCTGGATGCGCGAGGCCTGATGGGCCAGGTGGTGGAGGTGATGCCCTATACCGCCCGTGTCCTGTTGCTGACCGATACCACCCACAGCATTCCGGTGCAGGTGAACCGCAATGGCCTGCGCGCCATCGCCAGCGGCACCGGCAATCCGGAGCGTCTCGAACTGCGTCACGTGGCCGACACGGCGGATATCAAGGAAGGCGATCTGCTGGTGAGTTCCGGCCTGGGGCAGCGATTCCCCGCCGGCTACCCGGTGGCCACCGTCAAGGAAGTGATCCACGACTCCGGCCAGCCCTTCGCCATCGTCCGTGCCGTGCCGACCGCCGCCCTGAACCGCAGCCGCTACATGCTGCTGGTGTTCACCGATACCCGCTCCCCCGAGGAGCGCGCCAACGACGCCGCCAGGGCCCAGGAAGCCGCCGATCGCGAAGCCGCCACCGGGGCCGCGCCGAATGGCACGACGCCCGCGACGCCGGCCGCCGGCGCGGCGGCCATTGCCCCCGCCGCCACTGCGCCTGCCGCTGCACCGGCTGCTGCACCGGGCGCCGCGACACCGGCTGCCCAGCCGGCACCGGCCCGGTCCCCGGCCGCGCCGAATTCCCAGGAGGCCCGTTGATGGTCGGCCAGAGTTCCAACAATGGCTGGGTGATCTGGCTCAGCCTACTCCTGGCGCTGCTGCTCAGCGTCGGACCGGTGCCCAGCTTCATGGAGTTCGGCCGCCCGTTGTGGTTGGCGCTGTTTCTCACCTACTGGACCCTGGCCCTGCCACATCGGGTCGGCATGACCACCGCCTGGGTGCTCGGACTGGCGGAGGATGTGCTTTACGGCACGCTCCTGGGGCAGAACGCCTTGATCCTGGCGCTGATCACCTTCCTGGTGCTGACCCTGCACCAGCGCCTGCGCATGTTCCCGATGTGGCAGCAATGCCTGGTGTTGCTCGTTGTCTTCGGCCTGGCCCAGCTGGTGCAGCTGTGGCTCAATGCCCTTACCGGTAACCGTCCTCCGACCCTGGTCTTCCTGTTGCCCGCGCTGGTCAGCGCGTTGCTCTGGCCCTGGGTCTACGCCGCGCTGCGCGGCACGAGTCGCCGCCTCAACGTTCATTGATCGGCTTGCGGCCCTGTCGCAAGCTTCTGTCTACGACAGGGAGAAGTCCGCATGGCCATGCTGTATCTGGCTTCGGGGTCGCCGCGCCGGCGCGAGCTGCTGGCGCAGATCGGCGTTCCCCATGTCACCCTGGTCGCCTCCATAGACGAGACCGCCCGCCCCGGCGAAAGCGCTTCCACCTATGTGGAGCGCCTGGCGCGGGAGAAGGCCCTGGTGGGGCTGGCCACGCTGGACGACCCCCGCGATGCCTGTGTGCTGGGCGCCGACACTGCGGTGGTGCTGGATGGCTGCATTCTCGGCAAGCCGGCCGATCGCGAGGATGCCCTGTCCACCCTGGCCCGGCTTTCCGGTCGTGAGCATGAGGTGCTCACCGCCATCGCCCTGGCGTCTGCTGGACGCTGCGAGTCCCGCGTGGTGGCCAGTCGGGTACGCTTCCGCCCCATTTCCCCCAGCGAGATCGACGCCTACTGGTCCAGTGGCGAGCCAGCCGACAAGGCGGGCAGCTACGCTATCCAGGGGCTGGGCGCGGTGTTCGTCAGTCGGGTCGAGGGCAGTTATTCCGCGGTAGTGGGATTACCGCTGCTGGAGACGGCGGAGATGCTTGCCGAATTCGGTATTCCTTGTTGGCAGCACCTGGGATAGGACCGCATGAGCGAAGAGATTCTGATCAATATCACGCCGATGGAATCGCGCGTGGCCGTGGTGGAGAACGGTGTGCTGCAGGAGGTGCATGTCGAGCGCACCCAGCGCCGTGGCATCGTCGGCAACATCTACAAGGGGAAGGTGGTTCGGGTCCTGCCGGGCATGCAGGCCGCCTTCGTCGACATCGGCCTGGACCGTGCGGCCTTCATCCATGCCTCCGAGATCAGCAGTCGTGAGGGCAGCGCGGTGGAAAGCATCAGCGCCCTGGTCCATGAAGGCCAGAGCCTGGTGGTGCAGGTCACCAAGGACCCCATCGGCAGCAAGGGCGCCCGCCTGACCACCCAGCTCTCGATCCCGTCCCGCTACCTGGTCTACATGCCGCGCACCAGCCATGTGGGCATTTCCCTGAAGATCGAGGACGAGGCCGAGCGCGAGCGCCTGAAGCAGGTGGTAGCCGACTGCATCGCCGCCGAAGGCATCGAGGAGGCCGGAGGTTTCATCCTGCGTACCGCCGCCGATGGCGCCCGGGCCGACGAGATCCTGGTGGATATCCGTTACCTGCGCCGACTCTGGGAGCAGATTTCCGCGCAGATCCAGACCGCGCCGGCGCCCTCGGTGATCTACGAGGACCTCAGTCTGGCCCTCCGCACCCTGCGCGACCTGGTCAATCCGCGCATCGAGAAGATCCGCATCGACTCCCGGGAAACCTTCCAGAAAGTCACCCAGTTCGTCGACGAACTGATGCCCGAGATCGCCGACCGCCTGGAGCACTACCCCGGCGAGCGGCCGATCTTCGACCTCTACGGTGTCGAGGACGAAATCCAGAAGGCCCTGGAGCGCAAGGTGCTGCTGAAGTCCGGCGGCTACCTGATCATCGACCCGACCGAGGCGATGACCACCATCGACGTGAACACCGGCGCCTTCGTCGGCCACCGCACCCTGGAAGAGACCATCTTCAAGACCAACCTGGAGGCCGCCACCGCCATCGCCCGCCAGCTGCGCCTGCGCAACCTGGGGGGGATCATCATCATCGACTTCATCGACATGGAAGATGAAGAGCACCAGCGCCAGGTCCTGCGCACCCTGGAGAAGCAGCTGGAGCGCGACCATGCCAAGACCAACATCATCGGCATCACCGAGCTGGGCCTGGTGCAGATGACCCGCAAGCGCACCCGCGAGAGCCTGATCCAGGTGCTGTGCGAGCCCTGCTCTGCCTGCCAGGGGCGGCGGTTGCTGAAGACCGCTGAAACCATCTGCTACGAGATCTTCCGCGAGATCCTGCGGGAGGCCCGCGCCTATCAGGCGGAAGGCTACCTGGTGCTGGCCAACCAGAAGGTGGTGGATCGCCTGCTGGACGAGGAGTCGGGCAACGTGGCCGACCTCGAAGCCTTTATCGGCCGGCCCATCAAGTTCCAGGTGGAGACCATGTACTCCCAGGAGCAGTACGATGTCGTCCTGCTCTGAGGCGACCCGCTGAGTGGACAGCTTCGTGCGCGTCCTGATCCGTGCCCTGCGCTGGTCACTGGGGCTCTGTGCCCTGGTCCTGGTGCTGGCGGCGCTCTACGTCAGCCTGGGGCGGGAACTGGTACCCCTGGTGGCCGAGTACCGCGCGGAAGTGGAATCCAGGGCCAGCGAAGCCATTGGCCGTCCCCTGGGAATCGGCAGCCTGGAAGGCCGTTGGCACGGATTCTCGCCCCTGCTCATCGCCCACGATGTGATGCTCGGCGACGACGAGGGTGCGTTGCGCCTGGATCAGGTCCGGGTGATTCCCGATGTGCTCGGCAGCCTGCTGGCGCGGCAGCCGCGCATTGCACGGATCGAACTCGAGGGCCTGCAGTTGGGGGTGCGTCAGGACGCCGCCGGGCAATGGCACCTGGAGGGATTCACCGCGAAGTCGGACACGCCCCTTCCGGGCCCCCGCCAGGTCCGCGAGCTGCTCCAGCGCATCGGCCAGGTCTCGGTGCTGAACAGCCAGCTCACCCTGGAGCCCCATGCCCAGGCGCCCCTGACCTTCGCCTATGTCAATCTCAGCCTGCGCACCGGGATTACCCGGCAGCGCCTGGACGGTCGGCTCAACCTGCCCGATGGCCAGCCGATGGCCCTGCGACTGCGCAGCCGGCTGAACGCGGAGACCTGGTTCAAGAGCGAGGCCGAGGTGTACCTGAGCCTGCCCCAGACCGACTGGGCCCGCTGGCTGCCGTCCGGCCTGGCCCCGGACTGGCGCCTGCAGCGTCTCCAGGCCGGTGGCGAGTTCTGGGGCGAGTGGGCGGACGGCCTGCAACGGGTCGCCCTGCGCCTGCATGCGCCGGAGCTGAAAGGCGCCTACGCCACACGCAAGCCGGTGACCCTGCAGGACCTGGCCCTCAATGCCTACTTCATCCGTCAGCCGGACGGGTACCAGATGCTGGTGGATTCCCTGGCGGCCGATATCGGCGCGCAGCGCTGGGGTGACATCCGCCTGCGCCTGGACCGCAAGGCGGGTGAACAGCCGGAGTGGCGCCTGGGCGCCGATCGACTGGACCTTGCGCCCCTGCTGCCGGTGGTGGAGGCGCTGGTGCCGTTGCCCGAGGCGGCCGCCGAGGCCGTTGCCGCACTCAAGCCCCGGGGTGCCCTGCGCAACATCAACCTGGTCTATCGCCCGGCGGAGTCCGGCCCCGGCCGGCTCACCTACGGCGCCAACCTGAATGACGTGGGCTTCGAGGCCTACCATGGCGCTCCGGCGGTCGAGAATGTCAGCGGCAGCCTGACCGGCGACCTCGCCCGAGGCGAGCTGCGCCTGGACAGCCGCGACTTCGCCCTGCATCTGGATCACCTCTTTCCCAAGCCCTGGCGCTATCGGGAGGCCCGCGCCCGGCTGACCTGGGCCCTGGATGACAGCGCCTTCACCCTCGCCAGCCCCTACATGCGGCTGAAAGGCGAGGAGGGCAGCATCGCCGGTGACATGCTGATACGGCTGATGCGCGACCCCGCCGCCGAGGATTACATGGACCTGCGGGTCGGCTTGACGGAGGGCGATGCCCGCTATACCGAGAAGTACCTGCCCACCCGCTCTCCCGGGCTCAGTCCGGCACTGGCGACCTGGCTCAAGGAGGCCATCCGAGGCGGGGCGGTGGACGAAGGTTTCTTCCAGTACCAGGGTTCCCTGGCCCATGGGGCCGACCCGGGGGCCCGCTCCCTCAGCCTGTTCTTCAAGGTCCATGACGCCGAACTGGCCTACCAGCCCGGTTGGCCGGAGTTGCGCGAAGCGCGCGGCGATGTGTTCATCGAGGACAGCGGGGTGAGGATCGAGGTGCCGGCCGGCCGCATCCTCGATTCGCGGGTCAGCGATGCCAGGGCCGAGGTGCCCCATGTGGAGCCTGGAGCGGTGCCGCGCCTGCTGCTGGATGCCCAGTTGCAGAGCAATTTCGTCGATGGCCTGAAGATCCTCCGCGAAGCGCCGATGGGGACCGCGCAGATTTTCGAGGGCTGGCAGGGCGAGGGCGCCCTGGATGGCCGTCTCAAGCTGGATATTCCCCTGGAGAAAGGTCATGCGCCCCAGGTCGTGGTGGACCTGGCCACGACAGGCGCGCAGTTGAAGATCCCACGTCCGGAGCTCGCCTTCAGCCAGCTTCGCGGCGCCTTCCGCTATGACACCGCCAAGGGGCTCAGCGCCCAGGACCTCCGTGGCCAGGCATTCGGACGCGAGGTGCGGGTAAGGGCCCTGGCAGAGGGGCGCAATGGGCAGGCGCGCTCGCGAATCCTCGCAACCGGCGCCATCGCCCTCAAGGACCTGACGGCCTGGCTCGGTGTCACCCAGGCGCTGCCCGCGAGTGGCACCTTGCCCTACAGCCTGAACCTCAGCCTCGACGGCCAGGACAGCCAGCTGCGAGTCGATTCGAGCCTGAGGGGGCTGGCCCTGGACCTGCCCGCGCCCTTCGGCAAGGCGGCCGACGACACCCGCGATACCACCTGGCGCATGACGCTGGAAGGCGACGAGCGGCGATACTGGCTGGACTACGCGGGCGTCGCCAGCCTGGTGCTGGCAGCACCGGTGGGCAAGCTGGACCAGGCGCGCGGCGACCTGGTGCTGGGAGGCGGGACGGCCAGTCTCCCCGGTAGTCCCGGCCTGCGGGTGCGCGGGCGGCTCGACGAGCTGGAGGCCTCGCCCTGGCAGAAACTGGCCGCTCGGTACGCGCCCAGCGAGAGCACCGAGAAGGCGCGGATGCTGCGCAGCGTCGATCTGGATATCGCGCGATTCTGGGGGTTCGGCCTGGACATGGAGAACCTCAAGGTAAGTCTGGAGCGTGCGCCGGCCGCCTGGAGCCTTGGCCTCGACAGCGCCCTGGTCACGGGCAAGGTGGTGCTGGCGGATGCCGAGGGAAGCCCGATCTCCGTTCAGCTGAAGCAGGTTCGCCTGCCCAAACCGCCGGAAAGCGAGGTCGAGGCGGACGCCAGGCCCGATCCGCTGGCGGGTGTCGATCCGCGCAGCGTACCGGCGCTGGATGTGCGCATCGACCAGGTGGTGCTGGGGGATTCGCCCCTGGGCGCCTGGTCATTCAAGGCCCGGCCCAATGCCCGCGGCCTGCTATTCAGCGATCTGGATCTCGACCTCCGGGGGCTCAAGGTCACCGGCTCCGCGGGTTGGGAAGGCACCGCCGAAAGCAGTGCATCCTGGTACAAGGGGCGCCTCGAAGGGCGCAATCTGGCGGATGTGCTGACGGCCTGGAACTTCGCCCCTTCGGCCACCAGCGAACGCTTTCGCCTGGATGCCGATGGTCGTTGGCCGGGCTCGCCGGCCTGGGTAAGCCTGAAACGCTACTCCGGCTCCCTGGACGCCAGCCTGAGCAAG
Source organism: Pseudomonas furukawaii (assembly GCF_002355475.1). Classification (NCBI taxonomy): domain Bacteria; kingdom Pseudomonadati; phylum Pseudomonadota; class Gammaproteobacteria; order Pseudomonadales; family Pseudomonadaceae; genus Metapseudomonas; species Metapseudomonas furukawaii. Next base: position 1,033,111 of record NZ_AP014862.1, read on the forward strand.
GGGCAGTTCGTCGAAGTGGAGGGCGGCGCGCAGGCCCTGAGGGTGTTCGGCCTGCTCAACTTCAACTCCATCGGTCGGCGGCTGCGCCTGGATTTCTCCGACCTGCTGGGCAAGGGCCTGGCCTACGACCGTGTCAGGGGGCTGCTGGTGGGCAGTGAGGGCCGCTTCGTCACCCGTAACCCCATCGTCCTGGAAGGGCCCTCCAGTGGCCTGGAGCTGGACGGCACCCTCGACCTCGCGTCCGATCGCATCGACGCCAAGCTGCTGGTGACCTTGCCGGTGACCAACAACTTGCCGCTGGCCGCGCTGATCGTCGGCGCTCCGGCCATCGGCGGGGCCCTGTTCGTGGTGGACAAGCTGCTGGGTGACCGGGTCGCCCGCTTCGCCAGCGTCCAGTACAGGGTGGAAGGTTCCTGGAAGAGCCCCAAGATCACCTTCGACAAGCCATTCGAGAAGCCTCGCTGAAGCGAGCGGCATCAGCTTGGGTTAGGATGCATTTCATGTCCCGCTCGGAGAGTCCGATGTCCCTTGCCGTGATTCAGATGGTCAGCCAGGCCGATGTCCCGGCCAACCTCGCCAGCGCCCGACGCCTGCTGGAACAGGCGGCCGAAGGTGGCGCCCGCCTCGCGGTGCTGCCGGAGAATTTCGCCGCCATCGGCCGCCCGGACCTGGCGGCGATCGGTCGTGCCGAAGCCGAGGGCAGCGGACCCATCCTCCCCTGGCTGAGCCAGGCGGCGCGTGACCTGGGGCTGTGGATCGTCGCCGGGACCCTGCCGTTGCCGCCCGATGGCCGTCCCCAGGACAAGCCCAATGCCTGCTCGCTTCTGATAGACGAGCGCGGCGAGCGCGTGGCCCGCTACGACAAGATCCACCTGTTCGACGTCGACGTGAGCGACAATCGCGGGCGCTACCGCGAGTCCGACGACTACGCCCATGGCGATCGGGTGGTGGTGGCCGATACCCCGGTGGGCCGGCTGGGCCTCACCGTCTGCTATGACCTGCGCTTTCCCGAACTCTACGGCGCCCTGCGCGAAGCCGGCGCCGAACTCATCACCGCGCCTTCGGCCTTCACGGCCGTGACCGGTGCCGCCCATTGGCAGGTGCTGGTGCGTGCCCGGGCTATCGAGACCCAGTGCTACCTGCTCGCGGCAGGGCAGGGCGGTATCCACCCGGGTCCACGCGAGACCTTTGGTCATTCGGCCATCGTCGATCCCTGGGGGCGGGTCCTGGCGGAGCAGCCCCGTGGCGAGGCCGTGTTGCTGGCCGAACGCGATTCCGCCGAACAGGCCGCGATCCGCCAGCGCATGCCGGTGAGCACCCACAGACGATTCATGACGCCGGCCAACCCTGGGCCGGCGCGTACGGAGTAGTTATGAGCGATCTCTTGTTATCCGTCAGCGAGCACCTGTTGGCGCCTGGCGACCTCAGCATCGAGCAGCTTCCGGAGATCCTCGGCGAACTCGCCGGTCCCGGTATCGATGCGGCCGATCTCTATTTCCAGGGTCAGGTCTCCGAGTCCTGGGTCCTGGAGGACGGCATCGTCAAGGAAGGCAGCTTCCACCTCGACCAGGGCGTGGGCGTGCGCGCCCAGTCCGGTGAGAAGACCGGCTTCGCCTACAGCAATGCGATCACCTTCGATGCGCTGCGCCAGGCGGCGCGGGCGGCCCGCTCGATTTCCCGTGCCGGCCAGGAGGGGCGGGTGCAGGCGTTCGCCAGTCCGCAGGTCACACGCCTGTATGACTCCAGCAGTCCGCTGGAGGTCATCAGCCGCGCCGAGAAAGTGGAGTTGCTGAAAAGGGTGGATGCCGCCACCCGTGCCCTCGACCCTCGCATCAAGCAGGTGACCGTGAGCATGGCGGGCGTATGGGAGCGCATCCTGATCGCCGCCAGCGACGGCAGCCTGGGTGCCGATGTGCGACCGTTGGTGCGTTTCAATGTGAGCGTGATCGTCGAGCAGAATGGCCGCCGCGAGCGCGGTGGCCATGGCGGTGGCGGCCGGACCGACTACCGCTATTTTCTCCAGGAAGACCGCGCCATGGGCTACGCCCGTGAGGCGCTGCGCCAGGCGCTGGTCAACCTGGAAGCGGTGCCCGCTCCGGCCGGCACCCTTCCGGTGGTGATGGGCGCGGGCTGGTCCGGCGTCCTGTTGCACGAGGCGGTGGGGCACGGCCTGGAAGGGGACTTCAATCGCAAGGGCAGCTCCGCCTACAGCGGGCGGATCGGGGAGAAAGTGGCTTCCAGCCTTTGCACCATCGTCGACGATGGCACCCTGGCCCAGCGCCGGGGCTCGCTGAGCATCGACGACGAAGGCACCCCGACCCAATGCACCACGCTGATCGAGAACGGTGTGCTCAAGGGCTATATGCAGGACAAGCTCAACGCGCGGCTGATGAAGGTGGCGCGTACCGGCAACGGTCGCCGCGAGTCCTACGCGCACCTGCCGATGCCGCGCATGACCAACACCTACATGCTGGCCGGCCAGAGCGATCCGCAGGAAATCATCGCCTCCGTCGAACGCGGCCTTTACTGCGCCAACCTCGGTGGCGGCCAGGTGGACATCACCAGCGGCAAGTTCGTGTTCTCCACCAGCGAGGCCTACCTGATCGAGAACGGCAGGATCACCACGCCGGTGAAGGGCGCCACGCTGATCGGCAATGGTCCCGAGGCCATGAGTCGCGTCTCCATGGTCGGCAACGACCTGGCACTGGACAGCGGTGTGGGCACCTGTGGCAAGGACGGGCAGTCGGTTCCGGTGGGCGTGGGCCAGCCTACGCTGAAGATCGACGCGATGACGGTGGGAGGGACCGGGGCCTGACGGCCCCTGTCGTGGCGCTTACTTCAATCCGCGCTTGGTTTCGTCCAGGTCGCGGATGTACTTGAAGACCTTGCGCGCGGCGGCCGGTGGTTTGTTGTGGGCTGCTTCGTGCTGGGCATGACGGATGAGGCCGCGCAGGTGCTGGCGGTCGGTCTCCGGGTAGTCGGCGACGAAGCTTTCAAGGGCGGCATCGCCGCCCTCGATCAGGCGGTCGCGCCAGCGCTCCAGGGCGTGGAAGCGTTCGTTGTACTGACGAGTGGAGCTGTCGAGCTGGTCGATAAGGGTGACGATGGACTCGATGTCCTGGTCCCGCATCAGCTTGCCGATGTACTGGATATGGCGTTTGCGGGCGATATGGGCTTTGTGCTTGGGCGCCTCGGCAATCGCCTTTTGCAGTGCATCGGTCAGGGGGAGGCGGGCGAGTTGCTCGGCCTTCAGGGTGGTCAGGCGCTCACCGAGATCCTGCAGGGCATGGAGCTCGCGTTTGACCTGGGTTTTGCTCTTCTCTCCGGAGAAGTCGTCGTCGAAGGAATCAGACATGGGGGTGGTCCAGTTGGAAACGCCGCCATGATAACCAGTCGGAACCGCGTTGTCCGTCTCCGGCTGGTGCCGCCGCTGTGCGGCATGTGCGGGGTAGCGCCCAGTGGCGTGCACCGCGATCGGAATTCATTGAACTGGAGTGGCTATGAGTGAAGTAGAAGTGGTCGGCCCGGAAGCATTGCCGGAACTGCAGGCGCGGGTCGAGCGCATCCTCGCCGAGGCCCGTCGCCAGGGCGCCAGCGCCTGCGAAGTGGCGGTTTCAGTTGAGCAGGGACTGTCTACCACGGTTCGCGAGGGTGACGTGGAAACGGTGGAATTCAATCGCGACCAGGGCTTCGGCATCACCCTGTACGTCGGCCAGCGCAAGGGCTCGGCGAGCACCTCCGCGACTGGCGAGGAGGCCATCCGCGAAACGGTGGCCGCGGCCCTTGCCATCGCAAAGCACGCCTCGGAAGACGAGTGCGCGGGGTTGGCGGATGCCGCACTGATGGCGCGCGATCTGCCGGACCTCGATCTCTATCATCCCTGGTCCATCAGCCCTGAGCAGGCGGTGGAGCAGGCGTTGCTCTGCGAGGCCGCCGCCTTCGCCACCGACCCGAGGGTCACCAAGGCCGACGGCACGACCCTGAACACCCACCGCGGCTGCCGAGTCTATGGCAACAGCCATGGCTTCGTCGGCGGCTATGCCAGCACTCGTCACAGCCTGAGCTGCGTGATGATCGCCGAAGCCCAGGGGCAGATGCAGCGGGACTACTGGTACGACGTCAACCGGATCGGCGAGCAGTTGGCCGACCCCGCCAGCATCGGTCGACGCGCCGCCGAGCGCAGTGCTGCGCGGCTGGGCGCGCGTCCTGTCCCCACCTGCGAAGTTCCGGTGCTGTTCGCTCCCGAGCTGGCCACCGGGCTGTTCGGCAGCTTCCTGGGGGCGATCTCCGGCGGCAACCTCTACCGTAAATCCTCCTTCCTCGAAGGGGCCCTGGGAGAGCGGTTGTTCCCCGAGTGGCTGTCCATCGACGAGCGACCGCTGATTCCGCGTGCCATGGCCAGCGCGGCGTTCGACAACGACGGCCTCGCCACCTATGCCAAGCCCTTCGTGGAGAAGGGCGAGTTGGTCTCCTATGTCCTCGGCACCTACTCCGGGCGCAAGCTGGGCCTCCCCAGCACAGCCAACGCCGGCGGGGTTCACAACCTGTTCGTCAGCCATGGCCAGGAGGACCAGGCAGCCCTGCTCCGGCGCATGGGGCGCGGCTTGCTGGTCACCGAGTTGATGGGCCACGGCCTGAACATGGTGACCGGCGACTATTCCCGGGGTGCCGCCGGCTACTGGGTGGAGAACGGCGAAATCCAGTTCCCGGTGCAGGAAGTCACCATCGCCGGCAACCTGAAGGATATGTTCCGGCAGATCGTCGCGGTGGGCAGCGACCTGGAGCTTCGCGGCAATATCCGCACCGGGTCGGTGCTGATAGAACGCATGACCGTCGCCGGCAGCTGAGCCCGCCACATCCCGCCTGGAAGGTGACGCGCCCTGTCGGGCGCGTTTTTCATATGCGCCAGACAGGGCGCGTAGCGCCGTGACCGGGCCCTTGGCCGATAGCGCAATCCCGTGTGGCACGGGACGGCGGCGAGTCCGGGCTCGGTCGTGGCGGGTGCTGGATGAAGGGGGGTAGAGGGCGTTTTTCCGAGGAAACGGAGGATCACTCGCCTTCGTCGAACCTGTTGTTGATCAGTTCGATCAGGGCCTTGAGGGCGTCGTCGTCCTGATCGCCTTCAGTGTGCAGGTGAATGGGGGTGCCCTTGCCGGCCGCCAGCATCATCACGGCCATGATGCTCTTGCCGTCCACCAGGCTTTCCGCCGAGCGGCCGACGCGAATCTGGCAAGGGTAACGTCCGGCCACGCCGACGAACTTGGCTGCCGCCCGGGCATGCAGGCCAAGTTTGTTGATGATGGTGATCTCGCAGGCGGGCATCGCGTTTCCAATCCTTCTAGCTGAGGTCGCGGTGGCGAACCTGGACGTTCTTCAAAATGGGCTTGAGCGCGTTGCCAAGTCGCTCGGCGAGATAGACCGAGCGGTGGTGCCCACCGGTGCAGCCAACGGCAATGGTGACGTAGGCGCGATTGCTGGCGGCGAAGCGCGGTAGCCATTTGTTCAGGTAGCCGAAGATGTCCTGGTACATTTCCTCGACATCGGGCTGGGATGCGAGGTAGGCGGCAACCTCCTGATCCAGGCCGGAATGCTCGCGCAGTTCAGGCTTCCAGTAGGGGTTGGGCAGGCAGCGGACGTCGAAGACCAGGTCGGCATCCACCGGCATGCCGCGTTTGAAGCCGAAAGACTCGACGAGGAAGGCGGTGCCGGGCTCAGGCTGGTTGAGCAGGCGCAGCTTGATGGCGTCACGCAGCTGGTAGAGGTTCAGGCGCGTGGTGTCGATCTTCAGGTCGGCCAGGTCGGCGATCGGCTGCAACAGCGTCTCTTCATCGCGAATGGCTTCGGCGAGGGAGCGATTGTCGTTGGTCAGCGGATGGCGACGGCGCGTCTCCGAGAAGCGCTTGAGCAGGGTGTCCTGTTCGGCGTCCAGGTAGAGGACGTCGCACTTGATGTGACGTGTCCGCGCTTCTTCCAGCAATTCGGGAAAACGTTGCAACTGGCTGGGCAGGTTGCGCGCATCGATGGATACGGCGACCTTCGGCTCCAGCAGTTCGGTGTGCAGCAGGGTCCGTTCCGCCAGCTCTGGAAGCAGGCCGGCGGGCAGGTTGTCGATGCAGTAGAAGCCGTGGTCCTCGAGTACATCGAGGGCGGTACTCTTGCCCGAACCGGAGCGGCCGCTGACGATGACCAGGCGCATGGGCAGGTCCTAGCGTCCGCTCTGAACGTCCACCACCACCTGGTACAGGCTGGTGCTGTCGGGCGCCTGGCGCAGGCGTTCGCGCACGTCGGCACGGTCCAGCATGCTGGCGATCTGGCGCAACAGTTCGAGGTGCTCGTCGGTGGCGGCTTCCGGGACCAGCAGCACGAGCAGCAGGTCCACGGGGGCGCCATCGATGGCGTCGAAGTCGACGGGTGCGTCGAGACGGAGCACCGCGCTGATGGGCGCGGTGCAACCGGCGAGTCGACAGTGGGGAATGGCGATGCCGTTGCCGAAACCGGTGGAACCGAGTTTCTCCCGGGATACCAGGCTTTCGAATATGTCCTGGTAATCGAGGTCGGGAAGGTCGCGAGCGACCAGCTTGGCGATCTGTTCCAGTACGCGTTTCTTGCTGCCACCCGGCACGTTCACCAGGGAACGGCCGGGGGTCAGGATTTGCTCAAGTCGGATCATAGGGAGGGAGGGTCAGCGGGCAGTGGCACCCTGCTGGCGGTTCAATTGCTTCTCCTTGTGCTTGATCAGTTGGCGATCCAGCTTGTCGGTAAGCAGGTCGATGGCGGCGTACATGTCTTCATGTTCCGCGTTAGCAACGACTTCGCCGCCGGCGATGTGCAAAGTGGCTTCGATTTTCTGTTTGAGTTTCTCGACATGCATGATCACCTGCACGTTGGTGATTCTGTCGAAGTGGCGCTCCAGACGGTCGAACTTCTCGACAACGTAGTTGCGCAGGGCGTCGGTCACATCCAGTTGATGTCCACTGATGTTGACTTGCATACCGCTTTCTCCTTATTGCCCGTGTATAAGAGACAGGCTAACGGGCCTGCCACCGGAACACTTTGGCGTGGGTCAATTTCCGCGTCACATCAATCGCTTTCGTTCGCTGGAAGGCGCTATTCCGAGGGATTCCCGGTACTTGGCGACTGTGCGACGGGCCACTTGAATGCCCTGTGCCTCCAGTAAACCAGCGATCTTGCTGTCGCTCAACGGCTTTTTCGGATTTTCCGCTGCAACCAGTTTCTTGATGATGGCGCGGATCGCGGTAGACGAGCATTCGCCGCCTTCCGAGGTGCTGACGTGGCTGGAGAAGAAGTACTTCAGCTCGTAGATACCGCGGGGGGTGTGCATGAATTTCTGGGTGGTCACGCGCGAGATGGTGGACTCGTGCATGCCCACGGCTTCGGCGATGTCGTGCAGGACAAGGGGCTTCATGGCCTCGTCGCCGTACTCCAGGAAACCGCGCTGGTGTTCGACGATCTGGGTTGCCACCTTCATCAGCGTCTCGTTGCGGCTCTGCAGGCTCTTGATGAACCAGCGCGCTTCCTGCAGCTGGTTTCGCATGAAGGTGTTGTCGGCGCTGGAGTCGGCGCGCCGGACGAAGCCGGCGTAATGGGGATTCACTCGCAGGCGGGGTACCGCCTCCTGGTTCAGCTCCACCAGCCAGCGTTCATTGTGCTTGCGGACGATGACATCGGGTACCACGTACTCGGGCTCACTGGCCTCGATCTGGGAACCGGGGCGGGGATTCAGCGCCTGGATCAGCGCGATGATCTGCTTGAGCTCATCCTCCTTGACCTTCATGCGCCGCATCAGCTGGCTATAGTCGCGGCTACCGAGGAGGTCGAGGAAGTCGCCGACCAGTCGCTGCGCTTCGGTCAGCCAGGGCGTGGTGGCGGGCAGCTGGCGCAGTTGAAGCAGCAGGCATTCGCGCAGGTCGCGGGCGCCGATGCCGGCGGGTTCGAACTGCTGGATGCGATGCAGCACCACTTCGACTTCGTCCAGCTCGACACCGAGTTCGGGGTCGAAGGCGTCGACGATCTCGGCCAGGGACTCCTCGAGGTAGCCATCGTTGTTGATGCAGTCGATCAGGGTGACGGCGATCAGGCGGTCGGTGTCGGACATGGGGGCCAGATTCAGTTGCCACAGGAGGTGGCTCTGCAGGCTCTCCCCGACGGAGGTGCGGGAGGTGAAGTCCCACTCGTCATCATCGTTGCTGGGCAGGCTGCTGGCGCTGGTCTGGTAGACGTCCTCCCAGGCCGTGTCCACCGGAAGCTCGCTGGGGATGCGTTCGTGCCATTCGCCATCTTCCAGGGGCTCGTTGCTGCCCTCGGCGCTGGACTCCTGGAAGCTCGTGTCCTGGCTGCCGGTGTTCGGCGACTGATCCCCTTCGGCCATGGGATCGGAGGTGTCGAAATCCTCGCCATCCTCCTGCCGTTCGAGCATGGGATTGGATTCCAGCGCCTCCTGGATTTCCTGCTGGAGGTCCAGGGTGGAGAGTTGGAGAAGGCGGATGGCCTGTTGCAGCTGCGGTGTCATCGTCAGCTGCTGGCCCATCTTGAGGACTAGCGATGGTTTCATGGCAGAGGGCTTGGGACCTTATTCGCCGGCGCATTCGCGCCATCCACTACAGGGCGCCGAAGCGCCGCCAGGAAGCAAATTATATGCCTGACCTTGAAGGAAATTCCTAGTTCCCGCAAGCCATCTTGTAGGTGAGCGAGCGGGAAACTACAGCCTGAACTCGTGGCCCAGGTAGACTTCCTTCACCAGTTGGTTGGCCAGGATGGCCTCCGCATCGCCTTCGGCGATCAGTTGGCCGTCACTGACAATGTAGGCGGTCTCGCAGATGTCCAGGGTCTCGCGCACGTTGTGGTCGGTGATGAGGACGCCGATGCCCTTGGCCTTGAGGTGATGGATGATCTGCTTGATGTCGCCTACGGAAATCGGGTCGACGCCGGCGAAGGGTTCGTCGAGGAGGATGAACTTCGGCGCCGTCGCCAGTGCGCGGGCGATTTCCACCCGACGACGCTCGCCACCGGAGAGGCTCATGCCGAGGCTGTCGCGGATGTGGCTGATATGGAATTCCTGCAGCAGGCTTTCCAGTTCCCGGCGGCGTCCGGCGCGGTCGAGTTCCTTGCGGGTCTCGAGGATTGCCATGATGTTGTCCGCCACGCTGAGCTTGCGGAAGATCGAGGCTTCCTGCGGCAGGTAGCCGATGCCCGCTCGGGCGCGGCCGTGCATGGGCTGGTGGGTGACGTCCTGCGAGTCGATCAGGACGCGGCCCTGGTCGGCCCTTACCAGGCCGACGATCATGTAGAAGCAGGTGGTCTTGCCCGCGCCGTTGGGGCCGAGGAGGCCGACGATCTGACCGCTGTCAATGGACAGGCTGACGTCGCGGACCACCTGACGGCTCTTGTAGCTCTTGGCCAGGTGCTGGGCTTTGAGAGTCGCCATTACTGTGCTTTCTGCTCTTTCTTCTTCGGCTGGATCACCATGTCGATCCGCGGGCGCGGCGTGGTGACGTTGCCGCCCGTGGCGCGGCCGGCGTTTACGATCTGGCGTTGGGTGTCATAGACGATCTTCTCGCCTTCGAAGGTATTGCCTTCCTGAACCACCTTGGCCTGGTCGAGCAGGATGATGCGCTCGTTGGCGGCGAAGTACTGGATGGTGAGTCCGTAGGCCTTGACGATCTGCTTGTCCACGGCAGGCTTCTGCTCGTAGTAGGCGGGCTTGCCCACGGAGGTGAAGACTTCGATGTCGCCGTTGGCATCCTGGGTGATAGTGACGGTGTCACCGGTGATCTTCAGCGTGCCTTGGGTGATCACCACATTTCCCCGATAGACCGCTACGCCTTGCTTGTCGTCGAGCTCTGCGCTGTCGGCCTGGACGCGAATCGGTTGCTCGCGGTCGGACGGCAATGCCCAGGCGGCGGCACTTCCGAGTGCGGTGCCCAGGCTGAGCAACAGGGGGAGGGTATTAACGAACCTCATGCTGGCCTCTTACGTTGGACTGCAGGATCATCCTGCTGTCATTCAAGTACGCTTTCATTCCTTGTGCCGTGGTCACCCCATTGGCCGCGTCGATTTTAACGGCTTGCTGGGTCTGCGCATATTCCTGATCGGGGAATACGGTCAGCCGGCTGGTGGTCAGGATGGTGGGACGGCCCTTGGCGTCGGTGCGGGCCACCCTGACCTGGTCGATCAGTTCCACCTGCTTGCCTTCGGGGCCTACCTCGCCACGCTCGCTCTGCACGTGCCAGGGATAGGCGGTGCCGCGGTGCAGCAGGAGGTCGGGTTTGGTCAGCAATGTGACATCGGTGGCCTTGATATGTTCGAGGCGCGTGGCGGTCATTTCGTAGTGCAGCTTGCCGTCTTCCTGGAACTGGGTGCTCTTGCCGTTCTCGACGTAGAAGTCGATGGCATTGTCTCCGCCTGCCGCCTGGGGGCGGTCCATGAAGCTCTCGGGGCGGATGTTCCAGTAGCCAAGGGCGATGAGCAGGGCGGCGATGGGCGTCAGGATCAGCGCCGTGCGTAGGTTCTTGGACATGGTCGGCCTCACAGGTAAGCGGCTTGCGCAGCTTCCAGCGCACCCTGGGCGCGCAGGATGAGTTCGCAGAACTCCCGCGCCGCGCCTTCGCCGCCGCGGGCCTGGGTCACGCCGTGGGCGTGCTGGCGCACAAAGGCGTCGGCGTTCGCCACCGCCATCCCCAGGCCTACCCGGCGGATGACCGGGAGGTCGGGCAGGTCATCGCCGAGGTAGGCGACCTGGTCGTGACTCAGGCCCAGTTCGGCGAGCAGCCCATCGAGCACCACGAGCTTGTCCTCGCGGCCCTGGAACAGGTGCTGGATACCGAGGTTCTGCGCGCGACGTTCCACCACTTCCGACTGGCGACCGCTGATGATGGCGGTGCGCACTCCGGCGTTCATCAGCATCTTGATGCCCTGGCCATCGAGCGTGCTGAAGGTCTTGAACTCGCCGCCGCCGGGAAGGAAGTAGAGGCGCCCGTCGGTGAGTACGCCGTCGACATCGAATACCGCGAGGCGGACGCCCTTGGCGCGGGAAAGGAGTTCGTTGCTCATCAGATCACTCCGGCGCGCGTCAGGTCGTGGATATGCAGGGCGCCGATGGGGCGATCGGTTGCGTCGACCACCACCAGCACGTTGATCTTGTGGTCGTCCATGATCTTCAGCGCTTCGGCTGCCAGCATCTCAGGGCGCACGGTCTTGCCGTGGAGCGTCATGACTTCGTCGATGCCGGCCTGGCGAACGTCCACTCCCTTGTCCAGGGTTCGGCGCAGGTCGCCATCGGTGAAGATGCCGGCCAAGCGTCCGTCGTCTTCCAGCACCGCCGTCATGCCCAGGCCCTTGCGGGTCATTTCCAGCAGTGCGTCTCGCAGGGCGGTGCCCCGCGCGACCTTCGGCAGGTTGTCACCGCTGTGCATGATGTGTTCGACCTTCAGCAGCAGGCGGCGGCCCAGCGCACCACCCGGGTGCGAAAAGGCAAAGTCCTCGGCGGTAAAGCCACGGGCTTCCAGCAGTGCGATGGCGAGGGCGTCGCCCAGCACGAGGGAGGCTGTGGTGGACGAGGTGGGCGCCAGGTTGAGTGGGCAGGCCTCCTGGCCCACTCGGGCGTCCAGGTTGGCTTCGGCGGCCTTGGCCAGTGGGGACTCAGGGTTGCCGGTCAGGCTGATGAGGGTGATGCCCAGTCGTTTGATCAGCGGCAGCAGGGTGACGATTTCGGCGGTTGAGCCCGAGTTCGACAGGGCCAGCACCACGTCGTCGCGGGTGATCATGCCCATGTCGCCATGGCTGGCTTCGGCCGGATGGACGAAGAAGGACGGGGTCCCGGTGCTGGCCAGGGTGGCGGCGATCTTGTTGCCGACGTGCCCGGACTTGCCCATGCCCACCACTACCACGCGTCCCTTGCAGGCCAGGATGAGCTCGCAGGCGCGGACGAAATCGGCGTCGATACGCGGAATAAGGGCGTCGATCGCCTCACGTTCGAGCTGGATGGTGCGTTGTGCGGACTTGATCAGATCGCTGGATTGGCTCATGGAGGGCGTGCGGTTGCCAAAGGAAAAGGTGGCGATTATAGCGATAAAGGTGAATCAGCTCACGCTCCATTCCCGTGGAAGCTGTCGCAAAGCTGAACGGCAGTTCGCGCAGTCTTGGGAGGCGTCGGGGCGCGGTGATATAGTTCGCGCCCTGTTCGGCCCGTCCTGTTCGGGGTGTCCTCGCGTTGGGGCGCGTCGTCTTTCAGGGAGGCTGTATCGCAAGGAGTCTAGATGAGCGCCGAAAACGCCTATGCCGTCGAGCTGAAGGGGGTCACCTTCAGGCGCGGTACGCGCAGCATTTTCCAGGATGTCGACATTCGCATTCCCCGCGGCAAGGTCACCGGCATCATGGGGCCATCCGGCTGCGGCAAGACTACACTGCTGCGCCTGATCGCCGCCCAGCTCAAGCCCGATGCCGGCGAAGTCTGGGTCAACGGCCAGAACTTGCCGAAGCTCTCGCGTCCCGAGCTGTTCGACATGCGCAAGCAGTTCGGTGTGCTGTTCCAGAGTGGCGCCCTGTTCACCGACCTCGATGTGTTCGAGAACGTGGCCTTTCCGCTGCGGGTGCACACCCGCCTGCCCGAGGAGATGATCCGCGACATCGTTCTGATGAAGCTCCAGGCCGTGGGCCTCCGGGGGGCCCTGGATCTGATGCCGGACGAGCTCTCGGGCGGCATGAAGCGCCGGGTCGCGCTGGCCCGTGCCATTGCGCTCGACCCGCAGATCCTGATGTACGACGAGCCGTTCGTCGGGCAGGATCCCATCGCCATGGGCGTTTTGGTGCGACTGATCCGCCTGCTAAACGACGCCCTGGGCATCACCAGTATCGTCGTATCCCACGACCTGGCGGAGACCGCCAGCATCGCCGATTACCTCTACGTGGTGGGCGATTCCCAGGTATTGGGGCAGGGAACCCCGGATGAGCTGATGAATTCCGATAACCCGCGTATCCGCCAGTTCATGAAGGGCATCCCGGACGGTCCGGTGCCTTTCCATTATCCGGCGCCGGATTACCGAAAAGACCTCCTGGGGGATCACTGATGCGCAAGAAGTCGCTGCTCGAGCGCATTCGCCTGCTCGGGCGCTCCGGCCTGGACGTCGTCGAGTCCCTTGGTCGTTCCACCCTGTTCCTGCTGCGTGCGCTGTTTGGTCGTACCGGTACCCGCAACGGCTTCCAGCTACTGGTCAAGCAGCTGTATTCCATCGGGGTGCTGTCGCTGCCGATCATCATCGTCTCCGGTGTCTTCATCGGCATGGTGCTGGCCCTGCAGGGCTACAACATCCTGGTGTCCTACGGTTCGGAGCAGGCGGTGGGGCAGATGGTCGCGCTGACGTTGCTGCGCGAGCTCGGCCCGGTGGTGACCGGTCTGCTCTTCGCCGGGCGTGCCGGTTCGGCGCTGACCGCGGAGATCGGCAACATGAAGTCCACCGAGCAGCTCTCCAGCCTGGAGATGATCGGAGTCGACCCTCTCAAGTACATCATCGCGCCGCGCCTCTGGGCCGGCTTCATTTCCATGCCGATGCTGGCGTTGATCTTCAGCGTGGTGGGCATCTGGGGGGGCGCTATGGTGGCCGTGGACTGGCTGGGAGTCTATGACGGCTCCTTCTGGTCCAACATGCAGAGCAGTGTCGAATTCACCGAAGACGTGCTGAACGGCGTGATCAAGAGCGTCGTATTCGCCTTCGTCGTGACCTGGATCGCCGTGTTCCAGGGGTATGACTGCGAGCCGACCTCGGAAGGGATCAGCCGCGCAACGACTAAAACCGTGGTCTATGCCTCGCTGGCCGTGCTGGGGCTGGACTTCATCCTGACCGCCTTGATGTTTGGAGATTTCTGATGCAAATCCGCACCTTGGAAATTGGTGTCGGCCTGTTCCTCCTGGCCGGTCTGTTGGCCTTGCTGCTCCTGGCCCTGCGGGTCAGCGGCCTGTCCTATGGCGCCAGTGGCGATACCTACAAGCTTTACGCGCATTTCGACAATATTGCCGGTTTGACGGTCAGAGCAAAGGTAACCATGGCTGGTGTCACCATCGGCAAGGTCACCGCCATCGATCTGGACCGAGACAGCTACACCGGTCGCGTGACCATGGAGGTCGAGCAGCGCGTGGACAACCTGCCCGCGGACTCCACCGCCTCCATCCTCACCGCCGGCCTGCTGGGCGAGAAGTACATCGGCATCAGCGTCGGTGGTGACGATGAGCTGCTCAAGGACGGCGGAACCATCCGTGATACCCAGTCCGCACTGGTTCTGGAAGACCTGATCGGCAAGTTCCTGCTGAACTCGGTCAACAAAGAGAGCAAATGAGGAATCGTGACATGATCAAAGCCCTGCGTAATGGCCTGCTGGTGCTGCTGGCAGCCCTGCCCCTCATGGCCACCGCGGCGCCCAGCGCGCGCGATGTGGTGCAGAAGACCACTGACGAGCTGCTGACCGAGCTGAAGAGCAACAAGCAGCAGTACCGAAGCGACCCGCAGTCCTTCTACGATGCCCTGAATCGCATTCTCGGCCCGGTGGTGGATGCAGAAGGCATTTCCCGCAGCATCATGACGGTGAAGTACTCGCGCAATGCGTCCCCCGAGCAGATGACCCGCTTCCAGGACAACTTCAAGCGCAGCCTGTTCCAGTTTTACGGAAACGCCCTGCTGGAGTACGACAACCAGGAAATCCGTGTATTGCCCGCCAAGCAGAACGATCCTGAGCGCGCTACCGTCGGCATGGAAGTCAAGGACAGCAAGGGAACCGTCTATCCCGTGTCCTACACCATGGTCTACCTCAACGACCAGTGGATGCTGCGCAACGTCATCATCAATGGCATCAACATCGGCAAGCTGTTCCGCGACCAGTTCGCCGACAGCATGCAGCGCAATGGCAACGACCTGGACAAAACCATCAACGGATGGGCCGAGGTCGTGGCCAAGGCCAAGGAATCCGACGAGGCCAAGAAGGCGGGCGGGCAATGAGCGAGGCTCGCATCGAGCGGGGATCCGCCGGCGAGCTGTGTCTGGTGGGTGTGCTCGACTACAGCACCGGTCCTGCATTGCGCGAAGCCGGGCGGCAACTGATCCGTTCGCTGTCCGGCAACGACCTGGTGCTGGACTGCTCCGCCGTGCAGAAGAGCAGCAGCGTGGGACTTTCCCTGTTGCTGGCCTTCATGCGTGATGCCGCCTCCGCCGGAAAGTCGGTCACATTGCGCGGACTGCCTGGGGACATGCGGCAGATCGCCGAAGTTTCCGGGTTGACCGAGCTACTGCCCCGCGGGGTCTGAGCCGGTCCGACGGCCCTCCGTCAGGCCCCGTGTTTGCGGGGTTCGCAGGCGGAGGGCTTTTTTGTATCATGGCCGACCCGCGCGCGTTGGGCGCCGATTGAGGTTGAGCATGCAGGCCGTAGAAGTGAAAAACCTCCTGGAGGCGAAGCTGCCAGGAACCCAGGTGGAAGTCGAAGGGGAAGGCTGCAACTTCCAGTTGAACCTGATCAGTGACGAGTTGGCCGGCCTGAGCCCGGTGAAGCGTCAGCAGCAGGTCTATGCCCATCTGAATCCCTGGATCGCCGATGGCAGCATCCACGCCGTAACCATGAAATTCTTCAGCCGGGCCGCCTGGGCCGAGCGTTCCTGAACCCGGTCGCCCGAGAGAACTATGGACAAACTGATCATTACTGGCGGTCAACGCCTCGATGGCGAAATCCGCATTTCCGGCGCCAAGAACTCCGCGCTGCCGATCCTTGCCGCCACCTTGCTGGCCGATACGCCGGTCACCGTGGCCAACCTGCCGCACCTGCACGACATCACCACCATGATCGAGCTCTTCGGTCGCATGGGGGTCCAGCCGGTGATCGACGAGAAGCTCGCGGTTGAAGTCGACGCCAGCAGCATCAAGACCCTGGTCGCACCCTATGAGCTGGTGAAGACCATGCGCGCCTCGATCCTGGTGCTTGGTCCCATGGTGGCCCGCTTCGGCCAGGCGGAGGTGGCATTGCCCGGTGGCTGCGCCATCGGCTCCCGCCCGGTCGACCTGCATATCCGCGGTCTGGAAGCCATGGGCGCGCAGATCGACGTGGAGGGCGGTTACATCAAGGCTCGTGCCCCGGCCGGAGGCCTGCGCGGTGCCAATTTCTTCTTCGATACCGTCAGCGTGACCGGTACCGAGAACATCATGATGGCCGCTGCACTGGCCAATGGCCGCTCCGTGCTGCAGAACGCCGCCCGCGAACCGGAAGTGGTGGACCTGGCCAACTGTCTGATCGCCATGGGCGCCCAGATCCAGGGTGCCGGTACCGACACCATCATCATCGATGGTGTGAAGCGCCTCGGCGGTGCGCGCTACAACGTGATGCCCGACCGTATCGAGACCGGCACCTACCTGGTTGCCGCCGCCGCCACCGGCGGTCGCGTCAAGCTCAAGGACACCGACCCGACCATCCTCGAAGCCGTGCTGCAGAAGCTGGAAGAAGCTGGCGCCCACATCAACGCCGGCAACAACTGGATCGAGCTGGACATGAAGGGCAATCGTCCGAAGGCCGTGAACGTGCGCACCGCGCCGTACCCGGCGTTCCCCACGGACATGCAGGCCCAGTTCATCTCGATGAACGCCGTGGCCGAGGGCACTGGCGCGGTCATCGAAACGGTGTTCGAGAACCGCTTCATGCACGTCTACGAAATGAATCGCATGGGCGCCCAGATCCTTGTCGAGGGCAATACCGCCATCGTCACCGGCGTGCCGAAGCTCAAGGGCGCACCGGTCATGGCCACCGACCTGCGCGCTTCGGCGAGCCTGGTGATCGCCGGCCTGGTGGCCGAGGGCGATACCCTGATCGATCGCATCTACCACATTGACCGTGGTTACGAATGCATCGAGGAAAAACTGCAACTGCTCGGCGCCAAGATCCGCCGCGTGCCGGGTTAGGTCCTGCCGTGGGCCGGTCCTCTCGGATCGGTCCGCAGCGGCCGCGCATCAGGCCCCGCCGGGGCCTTAGCCAAGGAAAACCAGTTTCATGCTCACCATCGCGTTGTCCAAGGGCCGCATTCTCGACGATACCCTGCCACTGCTCGCCGAAGCCGGCATCGTGCCCACCGAGAATCCGGACAAGAGCCGCAAGCTGATCATCCCTACCACCCAGGAGGATGTGCGCCTGCTCATCGTGCGTGCGACCGACGTGCCGACCTACGTGGAGCACGGCGCAGCCGACCTGGGAGTCGCCGGCAAGGACGTGCTGATGGAGTACGGCGGCCAGGGCCTTTATGAGCCTCTGGACCTCAGGATCGCCTGCTGCAAGCTGATGACCGCGGGTGCCGTCGGTGCACCCGAGCCCAAGGGGCGTCTGCGGGTGGCGACCAAGTTCGTCAATGTGGCCAAGCGATACTATGCCGAACAGGGCCGCCAGGTAGATGTGATCAAGCTGTATGGCTCCATGGAGCTGGCTCCCCTGGTGGGCCTGGCCGACAAGATCATCGACGTGGTCGACACCGGCAACACCCTCCGCGCCAACGGCCTGGAACCCCAGGAACTGATCGCTACCATCAGCTCCCGACTGATCGTCAACAAGGCATCGATGAAGATGCAGCACGCGCGCATCCAGGCGCTGATCGAAGTGCTGCGCAGCGCCGTCGAGTCGCGACACCCAAGCTGACGCTTGAGTGCGGCCCTGCGCCGCACGTGCCTATCCGTGTCATAGCCACTATTCTCGGGTGCCCGCACGGTGGGCTTGCTACTCTAGCGGCGCCCGAGCAATTGCCAATAACGAGGCCCGCTATGACCGCTCCAATCGCCATCCGCCGACTCAATGCCGCTGATCCGGATTTCGCGCGACACCTGGATCATCTGCTGAGCTGGGAAAGCGTGTCGGATGACGCGGTGAACCAGCGGGTCCTCGACATCATCCAGGCCGTCCGCGAACGCGGCGACGCCGCCGTTGTGGAGTTCACCCAGCGTTTCGACGGTGTCGCGGCTTCCTCCATGGCCGACCTGATCCTGCCGCGTGAGCGTCTGGAGCTGGCCTTGACGCGTATTTCCGACGAGCAGCGCCAGGCCCTGGAAACCGCCGCCACCCGTGTGCGCAGCTACCACGAGAAGCAGAAACAGGAATCCTGGACCTACACCGAGGCCGACGGCACCGTTCTGGGTCAGCAGGTGACCCCGTTGGATCGCGCTGGCCTCTATGTGCCCGGCGGCAAGGCTTCCTACCCCTCCTCGGTGCTGATGAACGCCATTCCCGCCAAGGTGGCCGGCGTCCAGGAGGTCGTGATGGTGGTACCGACGCCTCGTGGCGAGATCAACGAGATCGTCCTGGCGGCGGCCTGCGTCGCCGGCGTGGACCGCGTCTTCACCATTGGCGGCGCCCAGGCCGTGGCCGCCCTGGCCTACGGCACCGAGAGCGTGCTCCAGGTGGACAAGATCGTCGGCCCCGGCAACATCTATGTGGCCACCGCCAAGCGCCATGTGTTCGGCCAGGTGGGGATCGACATGATCGCCGGTCCGTCGGAAATCCTCGTGGTCTGCGATGGCGGCACCGATCCGGACTGGATCGCCATGGACCTGTTTTCCCAGGCCGAGCACGACGAGGACGCCCAGTCCATCCTGGTCAGCCCCGATGCAGGCTTCCTTGATCGGGTGGCCGCCAGCATCGAGAAGCTGCTGCCCACCATGGAGCGTGCCGAGATCATCCGCACTTCCCTGCAGAATCGCGGCGCGCTGATCCTGGTGGCGGATCAGGCCCAGGCCTGCCAGGTCGCCAACCGCATCGCGCCCGAGCACCTGGAGCTGTCCGTCGCCGATCCGCAAGCCTGGCTCCCGCATATCCGCCACGCCGGCGCCATCTTCATGGGCCGCTACACCGCCGAGGCTCTGGGTGACTATTGCGCCGGCCCCAACCACGTCCTGCCGACTTCCGGTACGGCGCGCTTTTCCTCGCCGCTCGGCGTGTATGACTTCCAGAAGCGCTCCTCCATCATCTTCTGCTCGGCCGATGGCGCCTCCGAGCTGGGGCGGACCGCGTCGGTCCTGGCGCGAGGCGAGTCGCTGACCGCCCACGCCCGCAGCGCCGAGTACCGGATCAAGGGAGAGTGACGATGAGCAAGTTCTGGAGCCCCTTCGTCAAGGACCTGGTGCCCTACGTGCCCGGGGAGCAGCCGAAGATCGCCAACCTGGTGAAGCTGAATACCAACGAGAACCCCTACGGCCCCTCGCCGAAGGCCATCGCCGCGATGCAGGCGGAGGTGAATGACAACCTGCGGCTGTACCCCGATCCCAACAGCGATCGACTGAAACAGGCGGTGGCTGAGTTCTACGGTGTTCGGACCGATCAGGTATTCGTCGGCAACGGTTCCGACGAAGTGCTGGCACATGCCTTCCACGGCCTGTTCCAGCACGGCCGCCCATTGCTGTTCCCGGATGTGACCTACAGTTTCTACCCGGTGTATTGCGGCCTCTACGGTATTCCCTTCGAGGCGCTGCCGCTGGATGAGCAGTTCCAGATTCGGGTAGAGGATTATGCGCGTCCCAACGGCGGCATCATTTTCCCCAACCCCAACGCTCCCACGGGATGCCTGCTGGCTCTGGAGGCCATCGAGCGCCTGCTCCAGGCCAATCCGGACTCCGTGGTGCTGGTGGACGAGGCCTATATCGACTTCGGTGGCGAGACCGCCATCGCCCTGGTGGACCGCTACCCGAACCTGCTGGTGACCCAGACGCTGTCCAAGTCCCGCTCGCTGGCCGGCCTGCGGGTAGGCCTGGCCGTGGGCCATCCTGACCTGATCGAGGCGCTGGAGCGCATCAAGAACAGCTTCAACTCCTATCCGCTGGACCGCATGGCGATCGCCGGTGCGGCGGCGGCCTTCGAGGATCGGTCCCACTTCGAGGACACCTGCCGCAAGGTGATCGAGAGCCGTGAGGCGCTGGTGGCTGCGATGGAGGCCCGTGGTTTCGATGTGCTGCCATCGGCGGCGAATTTCGTGTTCGCTCGCCACCCGCAGCGGGATGCCGCGGAGATCGCGGCGGGGCTGCGGGAGCGTGGCGTGATCGTGCGCCATTTCAAGCAGCAGCGTATCGCTCAGTTCCTGCGCATCACCATCGGCACGCCGGATCAGAACCAGGCGTTGCTGAGCGCGCTCGATCGGCTCTGAACCGCCGCGCCATAAAAAAGCCGAGGCAGTTGCCTCGGCTTTTTTGTCAGCGGGGGTCAGCTTCCACCGTTATTGGTGGGGGGCGGGCGCAGGCCGACCTCCGCACTCAGCACCAACTCCTGGCCATTGCGCATCACCAGGATGCTGACCTTTTCGCCGGGGCGGGTACGGGCTACCTGGTTCATCGAGCGACGGCCGTCGCCTGCAGGCTCGCCATCGATGCTGAGGATGATGTCCCCCGGCTGCAGGTTGGCGCGTTGGGCGGGGCTATCGCGGTAGATGCCCGCCACCACGATGCCGGGACGCCCTTCCAGGCCGAAGGATTCCGCCAGTTCCGGAGTCAGAGGCTGGACTTCGATGCCGAGCCAGCCGCGGATCACCGAACCATGCTCGATGATCGCCTTCATTACCTCCAGGGCCAGCTTCACCGGAATGGCGAACCCGATGCCCTGGGAGCCGCCCGACTTGGAGAAGATGGCCGTGTTGACGCCGATGAGGTTGCCGTTGGCATCCACCAGCGCGCCGCCGGAGTTGCCCGGGTTGATCGCCGCGTCGGTCTGGATGAAATCCTCATAGGTGTTCAGGCCCAACTGGTTGCGGCCGGTGGCGCTGATAATGCCCATGGTCACGGTCTGGCCGACGCCGAACGGGTTGCCAATCGCCAGGGCGACATCGCCGATGCGAATGTTGTCCGAACGGCCCAGGGTGATGGAGGGCAGGTTCTCGAGGTCGATCTTCAGGACCGCGAGGTCGGTTTCGGGGTCGGCGCCCACCAGGCGTGCCAGGGTTTCCCGGCCATCCTTCAGGGCGACCACTATCTGGTCGGCTCCGGCGGTCACATGGTTGTTGGTGAGCAGGTAGCCCTCGGGGCTCATGATCACGGCAGACCCCAGGCTCGACTCCATGCGGCGCTGGCGGGGCAGGTTGTCTCCGAAGAAACGGCGGAACTGCGGGTCCTCGAACAAGGGGTGGGCGGGCTTGCTCACCATCTTGGTGGTGTAGAGGTTGGCCACCGCCGGGGATGCGCTGTTCACGGCGTCGGCGTAGGAGTCCGGCCCCTTGCGGGTGAGGCTGAATTTGGGCGCCTCCTGCAGGTGCACCTCCTGGCGGGGCAGGCCGACCCATTCCGGGTATCGCTGGATGATGAGCAGTGCCACGAGCACGCCGACAATCAGGGGCCAGCCGAGGAATCGCAGGGCCTTGAGCATCGAGGGGAGAGTCCTGAGGGTTGCGAGGGGCGGGGGTGCCCCTTAAGGTGGCGCCATTATACGAGGGCGCCGGTTAAAAACGAGTCGTCCGCAACAGCTTGTGAGGAATGCGATGGCCATTGCCCTGAACACCCTTGTCGATGAAGCGGAGCGCTATCTGGGCGCGGCGCGGATCCAGGACTACTGCCCGAACGGCCTGCAGGTGGAAGGGCGTCCCCAGGTCAGCCGGATCGTCACCGGCGTGACTGCCAGCCTGGCCTTGCTGGAGGCCGCCGTGGCGGCGGATGCGGACGTGGTGCTGGTACACCATGGCTACTTCTGGAAGGGCGAGAATCCTTGCGTGGTCGGCATGAAGCATCGACGCCTGAAGACCCTGCTGGCCAACGACCTCAGCCTGTTGGCCTATCACCTGCCGTTGGACCTTCACCCTGAAGTGGGCAACAACGTCCAGCTCGCACGCCAGCTCGACATCATCGTCGAGGGGCCGCTGGAGCCGGACAACCCGCGTACCGTGGGGCTGGTAGGGTCCCTGGCCGAACCCATGAGCGCCCGCGACTTCGCCCGTCGCGTGCATGAGGTGCTGGGTCGCGAGCCCCTGCTGGTGGAGGGAGACCGGATGGTCAGTCGCATCGGCTGGTGCACCGGCGGCGGCCAGGGTTACATCGACACGGCCATTGCCGCCGGCGTCGACCTGTACCTGACCGGCGAAGCCTCGGAGCAGACCTTCCACAGCGCACGGGAGAACGGCATCAGTTTCATCGCTGCCGGACACCATGCCACCGAGCGCTATGGCGTCCAGGCGCTGGGTGATTACCTGGCTCGACGCTTTGCCCTGGAGCACCTGTTCATCGATTGCCCAAACCCCGTTTGACACGCGCCGGGCCATCAATCCGGCGGGTATATCCCTAGATGGTTTCGTTCTAAGAAGCCCCCTCAATAGAATGAGGGGCTGTGTTAGAGTGGCCGCTCGCCCACGGCCCGCCGGCCGTCGTATCAGAAAGACCTTCGTGAGTAGCCATGCTCGATAAACTGACGCACCTGAAACAGCTGGAGGCGGAGAGCATCCACATCATTCGTGAAGTGGCCGCCGAATTCGACAACCCGGTGATGCTCTACTCCATCGGTAAAGACTCTGCCGTCATGCTGCACCTGGCGCGCAAGGCGTTCTTCCCTGGCAAGCTGCCGTTCCCGGTCATGCATGTCGATACCCGTTGGAAGTTCCAGGAGATGTACCAGTTCCGCGACAAGATGGTCGCTGAAATGGGGCTCGACCTGATCACCCACGTGAACCCGGAAGGCGTCGCCCAGGGCATCAACCCCTTCACCCATGGCAGCGCGAAGCACACCGACATCATGAAGACCGAGGGCCTCAAGCAGGCGCTCGACAAGTACGGCTTCGATGCCGCCTTCGGTGGCGCCCGGCGCGACGAGGAAAAGTCCCGCGCCAAGGAGCGCGTCTATTCCTTTCGCGACAGCAAGCATCGTTGGGACCCGAAGAACCAGCGGCCCGAGTTGTGGAACGTCTACAACGGCAAGGTGAAGAAGGGCGAGTCGATCCGCGTCTTCCCGCTCTCCAACTGGACCGAGTTGGACATCTGGCAATACATCTACCTGGAAGGCATCCCGATCGTCCCGCTTTACTTCGCCGCCGAGCGCGAAGTGATCGAGATGAATGGCGCGCTGATCATGATCGATGACGAGCGCATCCTCGAGCACCTGTCCGATGAGCAGAAAGCGTCCATCCAGAAGAAAATGGTGCGTTTCCGTACCCTCGGCTGCTACCCGCTGACCGGTGCCGTGGAATCCACCGCCCAATCCTTGCCGGAAATCATCCAGGAAATGCTCCTGACCCGTACCTCCGAACGCCAGGGCCGCGTCATCGACCATGACCAGGCCGGTTCGATGGAAGAGAAGAAACGTCAGGGCTACTTCTAAGGATTCCGCATCATGAGCCACCAATCCGATCTGATCAGCCAGGACATCCTCGCGTACCTGGCCCAGCATGAGCGCAAGGAACTGCTGCGCTTCCTCACCTGCGGCAACGTCGATGACGGCAAGAGCACCCTGATCGGGCGCCTGCTGCACGACTCCAAGATGATCTACGAGGACCACCTCGAGGCCATCACCCGCGATTCCAAGAAGGTCGGCACCACCGGCGAGGACGTCGACCTGGCGCTGCTGGTGGACGGCCTGCAGGCCGAGCGCGAACAGGGCATCACCATCGACGTGGCCTACCGCTACTTCAGCACCGCGAAGCGCAAGTTCATCATCGCCGACACCCCCGGCCATGAGCAGTACACCCGCAACATGGCCACCGGCGCATCGACCTGCGACCTCGCCATCATCCTCGTCGATGCCCGCTACGGCGTGCAGACCCAGACCCGCCGCCACAGCTTCATCGCGTCGCTGTTGGGGATCAAGCACATCGTCGTCGCCGTCAACAAGATGGACCTGAAGGACTTCGACCAGGGTGTCTTCGAGGCGATCAAGGCCGACTACCTGCAGTTCGCCGAGCGCATCAAGCTCAATCCCACCTCGATCCACTTCGTACCGATGTCGGCGCTGAAGGGCGACAACGTGGTGAACAAGAGCGAGCGCTCGCCCTGGTACGCCGGCCAGTCGCTGATGGAAATCCTCGAAACCGTGGAAATCGCGGGTGACCGAAATGTCGCCGACATGCGTTTCCCGGTTCAGTACGTCAACCGGCCGAACCTGAATTTCCGTGGGTTCGCCGGCACCCTGGCCAGCGGCATCGTGCGCAAGGGCGATGAGGTCGTTGCGCTGCCGTCCGGCAAGGGCAGTCGCGTGAAGTCCATCGTCACCTACGAAGGTGAGCTGGAGCACGCAGGTCCCGGCCAGGCGATCACCCTGACCCTGGAAGACGAGATCGACGTGTCCCGCGGCGACATGCTGGTGCATGCCGACAACCAGCCGCTGGTGACCGACAGCTTCGAAGCCATGCTGGTCTGGATGGGCGAGGAGCCCATGCTTCCGGGCAAGAAGTACGACATCAAGCGGGCCACCAGCTATGTGCCGGGTTCCATTCCCAGCATCGCCCACAAGGTGGACGTGAACACCCTGGAAGAGACCGCAGCCAGCAGCCTGCAGCTGAACGAGATCGCCAAGGTCAAGGTCAGCCTGGATGCCACCATCGCCCTGGACGGGTACGAGCAGAACCGCACCACGGGGGCCTTCATCGTCATCGATCGCCTCACCAACGGGACCGTTGGCGCCGGCATGATCATCTCCGACCCGAAGGCGGGTCGTAACGTCAGTGGCCACCATGGTGCCCAGGCGCACGTCTCCGCCGAGGAGCGTGCATCCCGCTTCGGCCAGAAGCCCGCCACCGTGCTGTTCAGCGGCCTGTCCGGCGCCGGCAAGAGCACCCTGGCCTACGCCGTGGAGCGCAAGCTGTTCGACATGGGCCGTGCGGTCTATGTGCTGGATGGCCAGAACCTCCGCCACGACCTGAACAAGGGGCTGCCCCAGGACCGTGCCGGCCGTACCGAGAACTGGCGCCGTGCCGCTCACGTGGCGCGTCAGTTCAACGAGGCGGGCCTGCTGACCCTGGCGGCATTCGTTGCGCCGGATGCGGAAGGCCGCGAACAGGCCAAGGCCCTCATTGGCGCCGATCGCCTGGTGACCGTGTATGTGCAGGCCTCGCCCATTGTCTGCCGCGAGCGTGATCCGCAAGGCCTCTATGCAGCTGGTCAGGACAATATTCCCGGGGAATCCTTCCCCTACGATGTCCCCCTGGATGCCGACCTGGTGATCGATACCCAGTCCGTGGGTGTGGAAGAGGGTGTCAGGCAGGTACTCGACCTGCTGCGCAGTCGCGGCGCGATCTAAGCGACCAACAAAAAGCCCCGCGATTTCGCGGGGCTTTTTGTTGGCGCTGTCGTCCAGTCGGTCGCCCGACTGGATGGCGCCTCAGTACTTGCCCTTGAGGCCGAACGTCTCGTCCAGGGTACCGGGGGCGTCCGGCGCCTTTGGCGCGTAGTCCTTGGGTGCTTCGTTGCTTTTCGGCGGTGTCAGGCGCTCGCGGGGGCCGGCGGCTTCGTCGGCGTGCAGAGCTGCCAAAAGTCGCTGGCGGGTGAGTTCGTCGAGAGCCAGGCGGCTGGCGCCGTCCGACAGGTGTTCCTGCACATCCTGATAGCTCTGGGTGAGCTTCTTCACCAGGTTGGCGGTGGTGTTGAAGTGGGTGACCACCTCACTCTGGTATGCATCGAAGCGTTCCTGCAGGTCATCCAGTTGGCGTTGAGTCCGGCTCGGGGCTGCGTTGGGCGCCAGCCGGGCGATCAGGAAACCGACGCCGATACCGGCGAGCAGGGTCAAGACTGGTAGCAACCAGATGATGAGCGACTGTTCCACGAGTCCTTCCTCTATAAGCGGCTTTGCTTTACGTTAACGGCTCGAATCTGCGCTGTATACCGCGACGCAAACCCGGTTGTGCTAATCCAAGACGAGTCGACCCGTCACGGGGTCACGGAGTTTCCCCTGTTGAGCCGCGAAATCCCTCTCCTGCTCGATGGCCCCTGCGGCCAGATCGAGGCGCTTCACCTTGACCTGCCCGAGGCCCGTGGCCTGGCGCTGATCTGCCATCCCAATCCGGTGCAGGGCGGCACCATGCTCAACAAGGTGGTCTCCACCTTGCAGCGTGCCGCGCGTGACGCCGGCTACAGCACGCTGCGCTTCAACTATCGCGGTGTTGGAGCCAGCGCCGGCAGCCATGACATGGGCTCGGGCGAGGTGGATGATGCCGAGGCGGCCGCCCACTGGATTCGCGCACGACAGCCGGGGCGGCCCCTGGTGCTGCTGGGCTTTTCCTTCGGCGGTTTCGTGGCGGCGAGCCTGGCCGGCCGGTTGGAGCGCCAGGGGATCGAGGTTCCGCGCCTGCTCCTGGTGGCACCTGCAGTGATGCGCTTGACCTCCGACCATCCGCTGCCCGATGTCGGCCAACTGACCGTCATCCAGCCGGAGGCCGACGAAGTGGTGCCGCCCGATGCGGTCTACGACTGGTCCGCTGGCCTCGCGCGCCCCCATGAGCTGCTGAAAGTGGCAGAATGCGGGCACTTCTTCCACGGCAAGTTGACCGACCTCAAGGACCTGGTCCTGCCGCGTCTCTGATTCCGATCGAAGTCCGACAAGCGAAAATCATGACCACTCGTATCCTTACCGGTATCACCACCACCGGCACACCGCACCTCGGCAACTATGCCGGTGCCATCCGCCCGGCCATCGTCGCCAGCCGTGCCGGCGACGTCGACTCCTTCTACTTCCTGGCGGATTACCACGCCCTGATCAAGTGCGATGACCCGGCTCGCATCCAGCGTTCGCGCCTTGAGATTGCCGCCACCTGGCTGGCCTGTGGCCTGGATACGGACAAGGCGACCTTCTACCGTCAGTCCGACATTCCCGAGATTCCCGAGCTGACCTGGCTGCTCACCTGCGTCAGCGCCAAGGGTCTGCTCAACCGCGCTCACGCTTACAAGGCCTCGGTGGACAAGAACCTCGAGGCCGGCGAGGACCCCGACGCCGGTGTCACCATGGGCCTTTACAGCTACCCGGTGCTGATGGCGGCTGACATCCTGATGTTCAACGCCCACAAGGTGCCGGTGGGGCGAGACCAGATCCAGCACGTGGAAATGGCCCGTGACATCGGCCAGCGCTTCAACCACCTGTTCGGTGCCGGCCGTGATTTCTTCACCCTGCCCGAGGCGGTGATCGAGGAAGAAGTGGCGACCCTGCCGGGTCTCGATGGGCGCAAGATGTCCAAGAGCTACGACAACACCATCCCGCTGTTCGGCAGCGCCAAGCAGCTCAAGGATGCCATTGCCCGCATCGTCACCGACTCCCGGGCACCCGGTGAGTCGAAGGATCCCGACAACTCGCACCTGTTCACCCTCTACCAGGCCTTCGCTACCCCCGCCCAGCTGGCGGAGTTCCGTGCCGAGCTCATTGGCGGCCTGGCCTGGGGCGAAGCCAAGCAGCGGCTGTTCCAGTTGCTCGACAATGAGCTGGGCGAGGCCCGCGAGCGCTATCACGCTCTGATCGAGCGCCCGTCCGATCTGGAGGACATCCTTCTGGTGGGTGCCGCGAAGGCCCGCAAGATTGCCACGCCGTTCCTCGGCGAGCTGCGCGAGGCCGTAGGGCTGCGCTCCTTCCGTGCCAACGTGCAGGCGGGAGGCGAGGCGAAGGCCAGGAAAGCGACCAAGAGCGCGCGTTTCGTCAGCTTCCGTGATGAAGACGGCAGCTTCCGCTTCCGCCTGCTGGATGCGGGTGGCGAGCAGTTGCTCCTGTCCCGAGCCTTCGCCGACGGCAAGGCGGCCGGCCAGGTGAGCAAGCGCCTGCAGTCCGATGCTGAACTGGATCTGCGGGTGCAGGGCAATGCGTTCGGTGTCTGGCTGGACGATGAGGAAGTCGCCGTCAGCCCGACCTTCGGCGATGCGGCGGCCCGCGACGCCGGCATCGCCCGTCTCTACCAGGCGCTTGCGCCGCAGGAGTGATGGGATGAGCGTCGGCCGATAGCGTCGGCCGATTGCCAATCGACGGGGCAGGCTCTAAAGTACCTGCCCCGTTTTTCGTTGCCTTGCTACCGATCATGACCCCCCTCGAGCGCTACCAGGCCGATCTCAAGCGGCCGGAATTCTTCCACGATGCCGCGCAGGAAAATGCCGTTCGTCATCTGCAACGTCTCTACGATGACCTGATCGCCGACGATCGTGGCAAGCCCGGTCTGCTGGGCAGCCTGTTCGGCAAGAAGCGCCAGGGCCCGGTCAAGGGCCTGTACTTCTGGGGCGGTGTCGGTCGTGGCAAGACCTACCTGGTGGATACCTTCTACGACGCCCTGCCGTTCAAGCAGAAGATGCGTACCCACTTCCACCGTTTCATGAAGCGTGTCCATGAGGAAATGAAGACCCTCAAGGGCGAGAAGAATCCGCTGACCATCATCGGCAAGCGTTTCGCCGACGAGGCTCGGGTGATCTGCTTCGACGAGTTCTTCGTCTCGGACATCACTGATGCGATGATCCTGGCCACGCTGCTGGAGGAGTTGTTCAAGAACGGCGTCAGCCTGGTGGCCACCTCCAACATCGTGCCTGACGGCCTCTACAAGGACGGCCTGCAGCGGGCTCGATTCCTTCCGGCCATCGCCCTGCTCAAGGAGCACACCGAGATCGTCAACGTCGACAGTGGTGTGGACTATCGCCTGCGCGCCCTGGAGCAGGCCGAGCTCTACCACTGGCCCCTCGATGCCGAGGCCGAACAGAGCTTGAGCCGCAGCTTCAAGAGCCTGCTGCCGGAATGCACCCTGGCCCAGGAAGGTGAGGTCCTGATGGTGGAGAATCGCGAGATTCGCGCCGTGCGGGTCTGCGAGGACGTAGCCTGGTTCGAATTCCGGGAGCTCTGCGACGGCCCGCGAAGCCAGAACGACTACATCGAGCTCGGCAAGATCTTCCATGCCGTGATCCTGGCAAACGTCGAGCAGATGGGCGTGGCCAAGGACGACATGGCGCGCCGCTTCATCAACCTGGTGGATGAGTTCTATGACCGGAACGTCAAACTCATCATTTCCGCCGAGGTGGAGCTCAAGGATCTCTATTCGGGAGGCCGCCTGAACTTCGAGTTCCAGCGTACCCTGAGTCGCCTTCTGGAGATGCAGTCCCACGAGTTCCTCTCGCGGCCGCACAAGCCGTAACGGAGCGACAAGCCGCAATCCCTGTTCACCGGGGCTTGCGGCATGCCTGTCAGCGTTTCGCCAATTCCTGCTCCCGAAGTTCCAGCGGGCAACACTTCCAGTATTTCCCTGGCGTCATCGGCTTGATGGCCAGCGCCTTTTCTTCCTTGTCGTCGCCATGCGGGTACCCCAGCGCCTTTGCGTACTCAGGGAGAGGGTTCCCCGTGGCCGTTGTCCGCGTCTGCATCACTCGCCCTTCTGCTGGTACTGGCGGCGATACTGGTTCGGAGACAGCTGGGTGTGCTGGCGAAAGAGGCGGGCGAAGAAGCTGGCGTCGTCATAGCCGACTTCGTAGCTGATGGTCTTGATGCTCTTGCGGGTGGCTGACAGCAGCCCCTTCGCTGTCTCGATGCGTAGCCGCTGCAGGTAGTGCAGGGGCTTGTCGCCGGTCGCAGCCTGGAAGCGTCGCATGAAGTTGCGGATGCTCATGCCGTGGTCGCGGGCTACATCCTCGAAGCGGAACTTGTCGGCGAAGTGATCTTCCAGCCATTGCTGGATCTGCAGGATGGTCATGTCGTGATGGAGCTTCTGACCGCCAAAGCCGATGCGTCCTGGCGTGTAGCTGCGCTGAACCTCGTAGAGGATGTCGCGGGAGACCGCCTGGGCGATGCCGGCACCACAGAAACGCTCGATCAGGTAGATATAGAGGTCGCAGGCCGAGGTCACGCCACCGGCGCAGTAGAGGTTGTCCGCATCGGACAGATGCTTGTCCTGGTTGAGCAATACCTTTGGGAATCGCTCGTTGAATTCACGGAAAAAGCGCCAGTACGTGGTGGCTTCCTTTCCATCCAGCAGGCCGGCCTGGGCCATCCAGAACACGCCGGTGGCTTCGCCGCAGATGGCGCTGCCGGCCGCGTGACGGATACGCAGCCAGTCGCAGACTTGTGGATAACGGGCGAGGAGGGCGTCGAAATCGCCCCAGAAGGCCGGGAGTATGATGATCTCGGCAGCGTCCAGCGGGCCGTCTACCGGGATACGCACGTCGCTGAAGCTGTCCACCGGCTGGCCGTCGGGGCTCACCAGGCGTATGTCGAACGCGGGGGTGAGGCCTTTGCCTTGCAGCTTGCCGTAGCGCACGGCGGCCATGTGGAAGAAGTCCTTTGCCTGCATCAGTGTGGAGGCGAAGACGCCTTCGATGGCCAGGATGCTGACTTGTCGGAGGTTGGTGGGCTGCGGAGGGTTCATGGCATTGTTCTTATTAGGGGAAAGCGGTCATTCTGTGGCGGGATCGTCTTATTTTTTGTCCTAAGTGTCCAGTGTGGAGCGCGAGGCGAGTGGCCTAGAGTCGGTGGCTATTCGGCCCCTGACAACAACTTCGAGCCAAGGTGAAGCCATGATCCCGAGAACCCTGTTCAGCTCCGATCACGAACTCTTCCGCGACAGCGTGCGCAAGTTCCTCGAGCAGGAGGCCGTTCCCTTTCATCCGCAATGGGAGAAGGACGGCCATATCGACCGTGCCCTGTGGAACAAGGCGGGGGAGGCCGGGATGCTGTGCTCGCACATTCCGGAAGCCTATGGCGGTATGGGCGCGGACTTCCTCTACAGCGCCGTGGTGATCGAGGAAATCGGCCGCCTCGGGCTTACCGGCATCGGGTTCTCCCTACATTCGGATATCGTCGCGCCCTACCTCCTTCACTATGGTTCCGAGGCGCTGAAGCTGAAGTATCTGCCTCGTCTGGTGAGTGGTGAGCTGGTCAGTGCCATCGCGATGACCG
This sequence comes from Pseudomonas furukawaii, assembly GCF_002355475.1. Taxonomy (NCBI): domain Bacteria; kingdom Pseudomonadati; phylum Pseudomonadota; class Gammaproteobacteria; order Pseudomonadales; family Pseudomonadaceae; genus Metapseudomonas; species Metapseudomonas furukawaii. The sequence goes on from NZ_AP014862.1 coordinate 1,063,930, forward strand.
AGCCTGGCGCGGGCTCCGACTTGCAGGGTGTGAAGACCACGGCGGTACTGGATGGCGATGAGTACGTCATCAATGGATCCAAGACGTTCATCACCAACGGTTTTCTCGCGGACCTGGTGGTGGTCGTCGCCAAGACCGATCCCAAGGCGGGCGCCAAGGGCACCAGCCTCTTCCTGGTAGAGGCTGGTACGCCGGGATTCTCCAAGGGCAAGCGTCTGGAAAAGGTGGGCATGAAGGCCCAGGACACCTCGGAGCTCTTCTTCCAGGATGTGCGCGTGCCCAGGGAGAATCTGCTGGGGCAGGCCGGAATGGGGTTCGCCTACCTGATGCAGGAGTTGCCCCAGGAGCGTCTCACCGTGGCAATCGGCGCCTTGGCCTCGGCGGAAGCGGCCCTGAAGTGGACCCTGGACTACACCCGCGAGCGCAAGGCGTTCGGCAAGGCCGTTGCGGACTTCCAGAATACCCGCTTCAAGCTGGCCGAGATGGCTACGGAGATTCAGGTCGGTCGGGTCTTCGTCGATCGTTGCCTGGAGTTGCATCTGGCCGGCAAGCTGGATGTGCCCACGGCGGCGATGCTCAAGTACTGGGGGACCGAGTTGCAGTGCAAGGTGCTGGACGAATGCGTCCAGTTGCATGGTGGCTATGGCTATATGTGGGAGTACCCGATAGCCCGAGCCTGGGCGGATGCCCGCGTCCAGCGTATCTATGCCGGGACCAACGAGATCATGAAGGAAATCATCGCCCGCTCGTTGGTCTGACGGAAAGGAGGCTGGGCTTCCCAGCCTCCTTTCGGGGTCAGGGCGCCGGGTTTGGCTGGTCCCTGTGGATGGCGGCGATGCCATCCAGGACGTCCTGGCTCAATGTCAGTTCGCTGCTGCGAAGGTTCGTGTCCAGTTGCGCCAGGCTGGTGGCGCCGATGATGTTGCTGGTCACGAAGGGCTGTGCCGTGACGAAGGCCAGTGCCATCTGCGCCGGGTCAAGGTCGTGTTCGCGGGCCAGGGCGACATAGCGCGAGCAGGCTGCCTGGGCTTGCGGGTTGGTGTACCGGGTGAAGCGGCTGAACAGAGTGATGCGCGCGTTGGTTGGGCGCGCTCCGCCTTCGTATTTTCCGGAAAGCATCCCGAAAGCCATGGGTGAATAGGCCAGCAGGCCGCACTGCTCGCGAATGGCCACTTCCGAGAGGCCGACTTCAAAGCTACGGTTCAGCAGGTTGTAGGGATTCTGGATGGAGGCGGCGCGGGGCAGGCTCAGTTGCTCGGCCAGTTGCAGGAACTTCATGGTGCCCCAGGGGGTTTCGTTGGACAGGCCGACATGGCGGATCTTGCCAGCCTTCACCAGTTCGCCCAGTACTTCCAGGGTTTCCTGTAGCGGGGTGAACGTCTCGTCCTTGTGCTGGTAGCCCAGTTGGCCGAAGAAGTTGGTACTGCGCTCGGGCCAGTGCAGTTGGTAGAGATCGATCCAGTCGGTCTTGAGGCGCTTCAGGCTGGCGTCCAGGGCGGATGTGATGTGTTCGCGGTTATGCCTGAGGCTCCCGCCGCGAATATGACTTATGCCATTGCCGGGGCCGGCGACCTTGCTCGCCAGGACCCAGTCGGCGCGATCCCGGTGCTTGGCGAACCAGTTTCCGATGATGGTTTCGGTCGCGCCGTAGGTCTCGGCACGCGGCGGCACCGGATACATCTCGGCGGTGTCCAGGAAATTGATGCCATAGGCCTTGGCGCGCTCGATCTGGGCAAAGGCCTCGGTCTCGGTGTTCTGCTCGCCCCAGGTCATGGTGCCCAGGCAAAGGCTGCTGACCTTGAGGTCGGTACGGCCGAGTTGGCGAAATTCCATCGGTGCCTCCTTGATTCGATTGAAGGTTGCATGAAATCAGGTTGAATTTTTTCCTGCAATCGGCATAATTCGCCGGCTTTCTTAGCGGGGATGCCTAGCCTGCGACGAAGGAAGGCGGGGATGCCTAGCCTGCCGAAAGAACCTTGCCGTAGCGGACGCGCTGACCCGAGCCCCCGATAGCGTCTGTTTCCGGCTGCCCTGTATTGCCAGGGCGCGCACTATTCAGTAAGATCCGCCGTCTTATTTTCAGGGCGGCCCCTGAGGCTATAGCGAATGAAGACTTTTACTGCAAAACCGGAAACTGTTAAGCGCGACTGGTACGTCGTCGACGCTGCAGGTCAGACCCTGGGTCGTCTGGCCACCGAAATTGCCAGCCGTCTGCGTGGCAAGCACAAGCCGGAATACACCCCTCACGTTGATACCGGCGACTACATCGTTGTCATCAACGCCGAGCAGGTTCGTGTGACCGGTGCCAAAACCACCGACAAGATGTACTACTCGCACTCCGGCTTCCCGGGCGGCATCAAGGAGATCAACTTCGAGAAGCTGATCGCCAAGGCCCCCGAGCGCGTGATCGAGACCGCGGTGAAAGGCATGCTGCCGAAGAATCCGCTGGGCCGCGACATGTATCGCAAGCTGAAGGTGTACAAGGGTTCCGTTCACCCGCACACCGCTCAGCAGCCCCAAGAACTGAAGATTTAACGGGATAGATTCACTATGTCGGCGACTCAAAATTACGGCACTGGCCGTCGCAAGACCGCTACCGCTCGCGTCTTCCTGCGTCCGGGCACTGGCAAGATTTCCATCAACAACCGCAGCCTGGATACCTTCTTTGGCCGTGAAACCGCTCGCATGGTCGTGCGTCAGCCCCTGGAGCTGACCGAGACCGTCGAGAAGTTCGACATCTACGTCACCGTTGTTGGTGGTGGTGTCAGTGGTCAAGCTGGTGCGATCCGTCACGGTATCACCCGCGCTCTGATCGAGTACGACGAAACCCTGCGCAGCCCGCTGCGTAAAGCCGGTTACGTGACTCGCGACGCTCGTGAAGTCGAGCGTAAGAAAGTCGGTCTGCGCAAGGCGCGTAAGCGTCCGCAGTACTCCAAGCGTTAATTCGGCGCTTCGGAAAAACGCCCAGTTTCTTCGGAACTGGGCGTTTTTTTATGTGCAAAAAGTTATGCCTGCGACAGCTTGTCGCACATGCGAATCCCCCGCCAATCAAGGGTTCCGGCTGTTTTGTATCCGGCTATTACCTTGTCAGGAAAGGGGGTTTTCTTTACCATTTGGCGAATTTTTTGCGCGGCTCGATTTTTTACTTAGTACAGGCCTGAACAACAGGCCAATGAAGCTGATGGGAGACGACTGAATGAGCAATGACGGCGTGAATGCAGGCCGGCGTCGCTTCCTCGTAGCGGCCACGTCCGTGGTCGGTGCGGCGGGGGCGGTGGGGGCTGCGGTCCCGTTCGTGGGGTCATGGCTGCCCAGTGCCAAGGCCAAGGCCGCGGGTGCACCGGTCAAAGTGAACATAGGCAAGGTCGAGGCGGGCCAGCAGATCGTGGCCGAATGGCGCGGTCAGCCGGTGTTCATCATGCGTCGTACCGAAGAGATCCTCGCCAACCTTGGCAAGATCCACGACAGCATGGCTGATCCGGAATCCAAGGTGTCGGTCCAGCCGACCTACGTGGATCCGGTCAATCGCTCGATCAAGCCGGAGATCCTGGTACTGGTGGGGATCTGCACCCACTTGGGCTGCTCGCCGTCCTTCCGTCCGGAAGTCGCGCCGGCTGATCTGGGTCCCGAGTGGGTCGGTGGCTACTTCTGTCCCTGCCACGGCTCCCGCTATGACCTTGCCGGTCGTGTCTACAAGGCGCAGCCTGCGCCGCTGAACCTGCCGGTGCCGCCCTACTCGTACGAGTCGGATGACGTCATCGTCGTCGGTGTGGACCAGGAGAAGGCCTGATGAGCAAATTCATGGAATGGGTCGATGCGCGCTTCCCCGCGACCAAGATGTGGGAAGACCATCTGAGCAAGTACTACGCACCGAAGAACTTCAACTTCTTCTACTTCTTCGGTTCGCTGGCGTTGCTGGTGCTGGTTAACCAGATCCTCACCGGTATCTGGCTGACCATGAGTTTCACTCCGTCCGCGGAAGAGGCCTTCGCCTCCGTCGAGTACATCATGCGCGACGTGGAGTACGGCTGGATCATCCGCTACCTGCACTCCACCGGTGCATCGGCTTTCTTCGTCGTCGTCTATCTGCACATGTTCCGCGGCCTGCTCTACGGCTCCTACCAGAAGCCCCGCGAGCTGGTGTGGATCTTCGGTATGTTGATCTACCTCGCCCTGATGGCCGAGGCCTTCATGGGCTACCTGCTGCCCTGGGGCCAGATGTCCTACTGGGGTGCCCAGGTGATCATCTCCCTGTTCGGTGCGATTCCGGTGGTAGGTGAAGACCTGACCCAGTGGATCCGTGGCGACTACCTGATTTCCGGCATCACCCTGAACCGCTTCTTCGCCTTGCACGTGATCGCTCTGCCGATCGTTCTGCTCGGCCTGGTTGTTCTGCACATCCTTGCTCTGCACGAAGTGGGTTCCAACAACCCGGATGGCGTAGACATCAAGAAGAAGAAGGACGAGAACGGCGTGCCGCTGGACGGCATTGCGTTCCATCCCTACTACACCGTTAAAGACATTGTCGGTGTGGTGGTTTTCCTCTTCGTGTTCTGTTTCGTGGTGTTCTTCTTCCCGGAAATGGGGGGGTATTTCCTCGAGAAGCCGAACTTCGAACAGGCCAACCCCTTCAAGACCCCTGAGCATATTGCTCCTGTCTGGTACTTCACCCCGTTCTACGCAATCCTGCGGGCGGTTCCGGACAAACTCATGGGCGTAATCGCCATGGGTGCGGCCATCGCCATCCTGTTCGTGCTGCCGTGGCTGGATCGCAGTCCGGTGAAATCCATGCGTTACAAGGGTTGGCTGAGCAAGGTCTGGCTGCTGGTGTTCTGCATCTCCTTCGTCATCCTCGGTGTCCTCGGCGTGCTGGCTCCGACTCCGGGCCGCACCCTGCTGTCCCAGGTGTGCACCATCCTGTACTTCGCGTACTTCATCCTGATGCCGTTCTACACAAGGATGGAAAAAACCAAACCGGTACCGGAAAGGGTGACAGGCTGATGAAAAAGCTATTTGCTGCATTTGTTCTCGCTGCGCTGCCGGCACTCTCCTTCGCCGCCGGTGGCAACGTGCATCTGGACAAGGTCGATATCGACCTGACCGACAAGGCTGCCATGCAGGACGGCGCGCGTACGTTCGCGAACTACTGCATGGGCTGCCACAGTGCCAAGTTCCAGCGCTATGAGCGTGTTGCCAAGGATCTGGGCATTCCTGAAGAGCTGATGATGGAGAACCTGGTCTTCACTGGCGCCAAGATCGGCGACCACATGAAGATCGGCATGCAGGCTCAGGATGCCAAGACCTGGTTTGGTGCGGCTCCGCCGGACCTGACCCTGGTTGCACGCGTCCGTGGCAACGATTGGCTGTACAGCTACCTGCGCGCCTTCTACGAAGATCCTTCCCGCCCCTGGGGTGTGAACAACAAGGTCTTCCCGAACGTCGGTATGCCCAACGTGCTGGTGAGCCTGCAGGGTCGCCAGGTCGTTGGATGCAAGCAGGTCCAGGTGGTCGAGGATGGCAAGAAGCAGTACGACCCGTTGACCGGTGCTCCGCTGACTCATGAAGCTTGCGACCAGCTGACCGTGCTGCCGAAGACCGGCAAGCTGACCGAAGCCGAGTTCGACGAGAAGATCCAGAACCTGGTGACCTTCCTCGCCTACTCGGCCAACCCGGTCAAGCTGGAAAGCCAGCGCGTCGGTACCTATGTCCTGCTGTACCTGGCATTCTTCTTCGTGTTCGCCTACCTGCTCAAGCGCGAGTACTGGAAGGACGTTCACTGATAGACTGCTGCATCGTTGTACAAGCGCGCGCCCCTCGTGGGCGCGCGTGTCTTTCTGCCCCTGAATAATCCAAAGCGAGGAGGGCGCTATGGCCGTCACCAACAGGCTGGCCTGTTACTCCGACCCTGCCGACCACTACTCCCATCGGGTGCGCATCGTGCTCGCCGAGAAGGGTGTCGCCGCCGAGATCATCAATGTCGAGCCAGGGCGCTTTCCGCCAAGGCTGGCAGAGATAAACCCCTATGGCAGTGTGCCGACCCTGGTTGATCGGGATCTTGCCCTGTACGAATCCACGGTCGTCATGGAGTACCTGGAAGAGCGCTACCCCCATCCGCCATTGCTGCCGGTCTATCCGGTCGCACGGGCCAATACCCGTCTGCTGATCCATCGTGTCCAGCGTGACTGGTGTTCGCTGGTGGATCGCATCCTCGATCCGCATGTAAAGGATGCTGACAGGGCGATCGCGCGAAAGGAGTTGCGTGAGAGTCTCACCGGCGTGTCGCCGCTGTTTGCGGACAAACCGTATTTTCTGAGCGAAGATTTCAGTCTGGTGGACTGCTGCCTGCTGCCGATCCTCTGGCGCCTTCCGGTGCTGGGCATCGAGCTTCCGCGTCCGGCTAAGCCGCTGCTGGATTACATGGAGCGGGCCTTCGCCCGTGACTCGTTCCGGGCCAGTCTGTCCGCCGTCGAGCGCGATATGCGCTGAGGAGCCCAATATGAACTCCAGTCGTCCCTACCTGGTTCGCGCCCTCTACGAGTGGATAGTCGACAACAACTGTACCCCGCACCTGCTGGTGAATGCGGAGCATGCCGGCGTCCGGGTTCCGCCCGGTTATGCCAATGACGGCCAGATCGTTCTCAATGTTTCCCCCAGTGCGGTGCGACACCTGCACATGGACAACGAAGCGGTGAGCTTCGAGGGGCGCTTTGGTGGCGTGGCCCACAGCCTTTACATCCCATCGGCCGCTGTTATGGCCATCTATGCCCGAGAAAACGGGCAGGGCATGGTCTTCGATCTGGAGCCGCCGATGCCTGACGATGACGACCAGGGGCCCGATGACGATGGTCCGTCCGGCGGTGAGCCTTCATCGGGGAGCGACTCTGTGCGCCCCAGTGGACGGCCCAGTCTCAAAGTGGTGAAGTGAAAAAAAGGCGATCCAGTGGATCGCCTTTTTTGTGCCAGGAGCCTGGCTCAGTTGGTGTATTCGAAGAGTCGCACGATCTTCTGCACGCCGGAGACGCCCTGCACGATACTGGTGGCCAGTTGCGCTTCCTGGCGAGTCACCAGGCCCAGCAGGTAAACGATTCCGTTCTCGGTGATCACCTTGATCTGCGAACTCGGTACCTTGCTGTCCGCCAGCAACTGGGTGGTGATCTTGGTGGTGATGGTGCTGTCGTTGAGGATGGCCAGCGCCGAGGCGGGTTGCGTCACCTGCAGTTCGTTGTGTACGCGGCGGACGCCCTGGGCGGACTGGGCCGCCTGGCCAGCGAGCTCCTTGAGGTCGGCGCGAGGGGTCTGGCCGGCCAGCAGCACGATGCCGTTGTAGCTGGCTACCACGACGCGGGAGTTGGTCTTCAGGTCGGGGCTGGCGGCTTCAACCTTGGCGCGGACCTTCGACGGGGTCGATTGGTCGTCGATGGTCTTGCCGATGGTGCGGCCGCCGCAGCCCGCAAGGGCGAGGCACAGGGCGAGACTGGCGATTAGCAGGGGGGAACGGGTCATTCTTCACTCCCAAACAGTTGACGATCGATCAGGTCGCAGAGGCAATGGATGGTCAGCAGGTGCACTTCCTGGATGCGTGCGGTCACCTTGGAGGGGACGCGAATCTCCACGTCCTCGGGCAGTAGCAGGGAGGCCATGCCGCCGCCGTCGCGTCCGGTCAGGGCGACAACCACCATCTCGCGGTCGTGAGCCGCCTGGATCGCCTGGATCACATTTGCGGAGTTGCCGCTGGTGGAAATCGCCAACAGGATGTCCCCGGGTTGGCCCAGGGCGCGAATCTGCTTCGAGAACACCTCGTTGTAGCTGTAGTCGTTGGCAATGGAGGTGATGGTGGAGCTGTCGGTGGTCAGTGCAATGGCTGGCAGGCTGGGGCGTTCGCGCTCGAAGCGGTTGAGCAGCTCCGAGGAGAAATGCTGGGCGTCGCCGGCCGAGCCGCCGTTGCCGCAGGACAGGATCTTGCCCTCATTGAGCAGGGCGTGGACCATGACCATGCTGCCGTGCTCGATGTGCGGGGCCAGCAGTTCCATAGCCTGCAGCTTGGTGTCGATGCTGGCCTGGAAGAGTTGGCGGATACGGGGTTGCATGTCCATCGGGTAAGACCTTCAGTGGGGCGACCGATCAGGTGTCGAAGGCGTTCTTCAGCCAGGTCAGTCGCGGGGGCGAATCACCGTCCATTGCAGAGACGGCAATCACATCAAATCGACAAGGGTATCTTGCCCAGCGGGATTCCTGCTGGAGGAACTGCTGGGCGGCGTATGCCAGTTTTTCACGCTTGCGGGCATCGACGCTCTCTAGGGCGCCGCCCCAGCCGGCGTGACGCCGGTAGCGGACTTCGGCGAATACTACTGTATCGCCGTCGAGCATGACCAGATCGAGCTCGCCGCGCCGGCACCGCCAGTTCTGCGACAACAGGCGCAGTCCATTTGCTTCCAAGTGGGCGCGGGCAAGGGCTTCGGCCTGCTGCCCGCGCGATCGCCTGTCGGTCAAGTGTCGCTGTCTTCCAGGCGTTGCACTTGCCCGTCGCGGAACTCGGCCCAGGGCAGTTGGCGTTCGATACGTTGTGCGGGATTCAGGCTGAGGCGTCCGGAGAGGCCGTCCACCTGAGTGTCCGGCAGGGCCTTGAGTTGGGTCAGGCGTGGGGCCAGGCGATAGGCGTCGGCTCCCATGGCGTACAGGCGACCGAGGCTGCCGCCGGCTTGCGGCCACTGGCTGGCTGTCTGCTGGCGCAGTGGATCATCGCTGTTCAGCAGCCAGGGCGTTTCGCAGAAGCGAATGCCATTCAGGTCCTGGTATTGGGCTGGGTCGTTGGCGGCGGAGTAGAGGTGGGAGGTGGCATAGACCGGTACGTCACCTGCGTACTGGAAGGCAAGGGTCGGCTTGATCTGCTGGGCTTGTTGCGGTGTGGCGGCTAGAAAGATGAAGTCCACGTCGTGGCGGCGCGCCGGCTGTGAGGCAACGGCCACGCCCAGGGTGCTCTGGAGGCGTTTGGCGCGGGCTTCGCTTTGGCGAAGCTGGAAGAGATCGGCGATTTGCTGGGCCAGCGCAACCGGCTGGTCCATATGCTCGGCGGCGATCAGGCGTCCGCCTTCCGCCTGCCAGCTTTGCTGGAAGGCGCGGAGGACACGGTCTCCCCACTCTCCACGGGGCACCAGTGCGACGGCACTGCGCATGCCATCTGCCCACGCGCGGCGAGCGACTTCGCGAGCTTCGTCCTCGGCGGCGAGGCCGAATTGGAACAGTTGTGCGGGGGACTCCTGGTTTGAGTCGCTGTAGTTCAGCGCCAGGGTGGTGATGGGGAGCTGTTCTCGTGCGCTGAGCTGCTTGACCAGGGGCTTCTCCAGCGGGCCGACCACCAGTTGCACGCCGTCAGCCTGAGCCTTGCGGTAGAACTCGTCCACGGAGCCCAGTTTGGAGCTGTCGTAGATCTCGATGGCCGGTTGCGCCTGGCCAGCCTGTTGCGCCTGGTAGTGGGCGGCCAGGAATCCGTCCCGAAGGGCGCGGGCCACGGTGGCCAGTTGTCCTTCCTGAGGCAGCAGCAATGCGATCTTGGTCAGGGGTTGATTCGCCAGTTCCTTCAGCTTGACCAGTGGCAGGGGCAGTTGCTTGGCTGCTGGGTGGTCCGGGTTCTGCTTGCGCCAGTTATCGATGCTGGCTTGCTGTTGCTCGAGGGTGGCGGATGTCTTGGTCAGGCGCGCGAGTTCCAGCCAACCGGAAAGGTCCTTGTCGGCGCCTCCCTGCAACTGGTCCAGGGGCAGGTGGGAGACCAGCGTCCAGATGGCCTCGTGGTTGCTGGCGGCGGAATCGCCGTTGAGCAGCGGGGCGATGAAGACGCGCTCGCGAGCGGCGGCAAGCGTTTGGCCGTCGGCTTCCAGGGCTCGCGAACGAACGAGCTGGGTGCGCACCTGTTGATCGACCGGCAACTCGGCCAGGCGCTCCAGGCTTGGGTGGGCCAGGGCTTTCAGGGCGCTCTTGGGCTGGTTGCGGGTCATGGCCAACTCGGCGGACAGCGTGCTGGCGAAAACCTGTTGGGCCGGTTTCAGGCTGTCCAGCGGAATCTGCTCGAGGATGCGGGCCGAGCGTCCGATATCCTGCTGCTTGTAAGCGAGGTCGGCGGCGGAGAGGCGCAGCGACGCTGCCTGCTCGGGCTTGGCGGTGCTGGCCTGCTGCAGCAATTGCTCGATGCTGGCGTCGGGAGTCCGAGGCAGTTCGCCGAGGCTGGACGAGGGCGAACTGGCGCAGGCGGCCAGCAGGCCGGCAAGGCAGAGGGCGGAGAGCGGACGCAGGCAGGCGATCATTTATCGGTCCCGATACTCGTTGGAGAAAGGTGCGATTGTACCCAAGGCCCGGGTGGGGTGCGATGTCGACCCGGCGAATCGAGATACAATGCCGCCTTTCCGTACTTTCCGAGGTGTCTTGTGGCTCTTTCTTCTGCCAGTGGTGGTGTTCCGGGCACGCTCTATGTGGTCGCAACGCCGATTGGCAATCTGGATGACATCACGGCTCGGGCTCTGAAGGTGCTGCGGGAGGTCTCGCTGATCGCCGCGGAAGACACCCGGCATTCGGCCCGCCTGCTGCAGCACTTCGGTATCGAAACGCCCCTGGCGGCTTGTCACGAGCATAACGAGCGGGATCATGGCGGCCGTTTCCTGTCCCGTTTGCTGTCGGGAGAGAATGTCGCCCTGATCTCCGATGCGGGAACGCCGCTCATCTCTGATCCGGGCTTTCATCTGGTGCGCTCGGCCCAGGCGGCAGGTGTTCGCGTGGTACCCGTTCCCGGTGCCTGTGCGCTTATCGCTGCGCTGTCCGCAGCAGGCCTGCCCTCGGATCGATTCAGTTTCGAAGGGTTCCTGCCGGCCAAGGCCAGTGCACGCCGCGGGCGGCTGGAAGGGGTAAGGGAAGAGTCGCGCACATTGATCTTCTATGAGGCTCCCCACCGACTGCTGGAGTCCCTGGAGGATATGCGGGGCGTGTTCGGCGGCGAGCGGCAAGCGGTGTTGGCGAGGGAGCTGACCAAAACCTTCGAGACGCTGAAGGGGGCTTCTCTTGCGGAGCTCTGCGCCTGGGTCGCGGCCGACGCCAACCAGCAGCGGGGTGAGTGTGTGGTTCTGGTTGGCGGCTGGCAGCCGCCGGAAGGCGAGGACTCCGTGAGCGCCGAGGCCGTGCGGGTATTGGAGTTGCTGCTTGCGGAGATGCCGGTGAAGCGCGCTGCGGCGCTGGCCGCTGAGATCACGGGGGTGCGCAAGAACCTGCTGTATCAGGAGGCGCTGAAGCGTCAATCGTGAGCGGCGGGCTCTGGGGCGAGACTCTGTGCGGATTTGAGAGTTCGCGTCGCAGGTCGACTTGCTTGCAGCTTGTCTCGGGCGCCGTTACCCTAGTCGGCGGAGAGTCGATCGGACAGTCGCTGTCTCATTTCGTTCTACGATTTTGAGAGGGAGGAAAGTCCGGGCTCCATAGGGCAGAGTGCCAGGTAACGCCTGGGAGGCGTGAGCCTACGGAAAGTGCCGCAGAAAATAACCGCCTAAGCGCGTAAGCGCCGGTAAGGGTGAAAAGGTGCGGTAAGAGCGCACCGCACGACTGGTAACAGTTCGTGGCTAGGCAAACCCCACTCGGAGCAAGACCAAATAGGAATCCATGGCGTGGCCCGCGTCGGATTCGGGTAGGTTGCTAAAGGTTGTCAGTGATGGCCGCCGTAGATGAATGACTGTCCTCGACAGAACCCGGCTTACAGATCGACTCTCCACTTCTTTTCCCTCGTTCCCCGATTGCACTCCTGATCCCTGTTTCCTTTCGTCGCAATGTCGAAAGTATCCAGCTCTTAACAATTCACTTTAAGTTCGAAGTTCAGCTGGTTGTAAGTCTTGGATTTTTCTTCTCCTTTTTGCGCTGTCAAACCTCGTACACCCCCTCAGAATCCTCGCTAAATTGCCGTCCTGTAAGGAGTTTTCCCCTTTTGCCCGCCTTGACGGTGGGGCTGGCGCATTTCTATAGTGTGCGGAAGTGGAGCGAAGTGGGTAGAAGTGGGATTTACTGGCAAGGAAAGCCAATCAAAGGGGAAGCGCAGCCGTGTTTCGCGGAGCTAATGCCATCAGTCTCGACGCAAAGGGACGACTCGCGATGCCTAGTCGGTATCGCGACGAGCTCGTTTCGCGTTGCGCTGGCCAGCTCATCGTCACGATCGACGCCGTCGACCCTTGTCTGGTTGTCTACCCCTTGCCTGAGTGGGAGCTCATAGAAGCCAAGCTGCGTGAGCTGCCGTCCCTGCGCGAGGAGACTCGCCGCCTGCAACGCCTGTTGATCGGCAATGCCGTGGACCTGGAGCTGGACAGCGCCGGTCGCTTTCTCATTCCGCCGCGACTGCGTGATCACGCCCGGCTGGATAAGCGCGCGATGCTGGTCGGCCAACTGAACAAATTTCAACTGTGGGATGAGGACGCGTGGAACGCAGTTTCCGAGGCGGACCTCATGGCAATCAAACAGCCCGGCGGTCTGCCGGACGAACTACGTGACCTTATCCTGTGAGCGTATCCAGCAGTTTCCGCCATATCACCGTACTGCTCGAAGAGGCAGTGGAGGGTCTCGCCCTGCGGGGGGATGGCTGTTACCTGGACGGCACCTTCGGTCGAGGGGGGCACAGCCGGCTCGCCCTTGAGCGGCTTGGGCCAGGCGGACGGCTGCTGGGATTCGACAAGGACCCGCAGGCGATTGCAGCGGGGCAAGCTCTGGCGGCCGAAGACGGCCGCTTTGTCATTGTGCAGAGAAGCTTTGCCGAGCTCGGTGACGAGGTTCGTGCGCGTGGGCTTGAGGGCAAGATCGACGGCGTACTGCTGGATCTTGGCGTGTCCTCCCCGCAACTGGACGATCCTGAGCGTGGCTTCAGCTTCCTCAATGATGGCCCGCTGGACATGCGCATGAACCCCGATCGAGGTCAAAGCGCCGCCCAGTGGATCGCCAGCGCCAGCGAAGACGAGATCGCCCGGGTCTTCAAGGAGTATGGCGAGGAGCGTTTCGCCAAGCGCATGGCCCGGGCTGTCGTCCAGCGTCGTGCCGAGAAACCCTTCGAGCGCACGGCCGACCTGGCCGCGGTGCTGGCGGCCGCGAATCCGGCCTGGGAAAAGGGCAAGAACCCGGCAACCCGTGCCTTCCAGGGAATCCGTATCCATATCAACAACGAGCTGGGCGACCTGGAGCAGGGGCTTGATGCCGCGCTCGAGTCCCTGGCCGTGGGCGGTCGCCTGGTGGTGATCAGTTTCCACTCGCTGGAGGACCGCATCGTCAAGCTGTTCATGCGCAAGCATGCCAAGGGCGAGGCCGATAACCTGCCCCGTGACCTGCCGATTCGCCAGGCGGTCTTCGAGCCGCGCCTCAAGCTGCTGGGCAAGCCCCAGTACGCCTCCGAGGCCGAGTTGAAGGCCAATCCGCGCTCCCGCAGCGCGGTCATGCGTATCGCGGAGAAACTGCGATGAGTCGCCTCTACGCCAAGCCCCTGCCTGGCGGCAGCCTTGTGATGTTGCTGCTCTTCATTGGCGTGCTGCTGTCGGCCATCGCCGTGTCCTACTGCGCCCACTGGAATCGTCAGCTCCTCAATGAGCTGTACGGCGAACTGAGCGTACGTGACAAGGCCCAGGCCGAGTGGGGGCGCCTGATTCTCGAGCAGAGCACCTGGACCGCCCACAACCGTATCGAGTCGCTGGCCAGCGAGCAGCTGAAGATGCGCATTCCCGATCCGGCCGAAGTGCGGATGGTGGCGCCATGATGAAGCTGGAAGGCGCCCTCTATCCCTGGCGCTTCCGCCTGGTGCTGGTGCTTCTCGCCCTCATGATTGGCGCCATTTCCTGGCGCATCGTCGACCTGCACGTCATCGACCATGACTTCCTCAAGGCCCATGGCGATGCGCGCAGCGTGCGACATATCCCCATTCCCGCCCATCGCGGCCTGATTACTGACCGCAATGGTGAGCCGCTGGCGGTCAGTACCCCGGTCACCACGCTCTGGGCCAACCCCAAGGAGCTGATGGAGTCCCGGGAGCAGTGGTCCCGGATCGCCCAGGTGCTGGGGCAGGACCCCAAGGCTTTCTCCCAGCGCATCGAACAGAATGCCGGCCGCGAGTTCATCTACCTGGCGCGTGGCCTGACCCCGGAGCAGGGGCAGGCCGTCCTCACCCACAAGCTCCCGGGCGTCTATGGCATCGAGGAGTTTCGTCGTTTCTACCCGGCCGGCGAGGTGACCGCCCATGTCGTCGGTTTCACCGACGTGGATGATCGCGGTCGTGAAGGCGTGGAGCTTTCCTTTGACGAATGGCTGGCCGGCGTGCCCGGCAAGCGCCAGGTGCTGAAGGATCGTCGTGGTCGCCTGATCAAGGATGTCCAGGTCGCACGCAATGCCAAGCCGGGCAAGACCCTCGCCCTGTCCATCGACCTGCGCCTGCAGTACCTGGCGCACCGGGAATTGCGCAATGCCCTGGTGGAGAACGGCGCCAAGGCAGGCAGCCTGGTGATAGTCGACGTCAAGACCGGGGAAGTGCTGGCCATGGCCAACCAGCCCACCTACAACCCGAACAACCGTCGCAACCTGCAGCCTGCAGCCATGCGCAACCGTGCCATGATCGACGTCTTTGAGCCGGGCTCCACGGTGAAACCCATTTCTATGTCGGCGGCCCTGGAAACCGGGCGCTGGAAGCCGGAAGACAAAGTAGAGGTCTACCCCGGCTACCTGCAGATCGGTCGCTACACCATCAAGGACGTTTCCCGGACCGAGGGCCCTGTCCTGGATCTGACGGGCATCCTGATCAACTCCAGTAACGTCGGCATGAGCAAGATCGCCTTCGACATTGGCGGCGAGGCGATCTACGACACCATGCGCAAACTGGGCATGGGCCAGGACACCGGCCTCGGTTTCCCTGGCGAGCGCGTCGGCAACCTGCCCAACCATCGTGAGTGGCGCAAGGCGGAAACCGCGACCCTGTCCTACGGCTACGGCTTGTCCACCACCGCGATCCAACTGGTCCACGCCTACGCCACCCTGGCCAATAACGGCCAGGCCGTGCCGCTCTCCATGATCCGCGTGGACAACGTTCCAGTTGGCGCCCAGGTCATTCCCGAGAGCGTGGCGAAAACCATGCAGGGCATGCTCCAGCAAGTAGTCGAGGCGCCCCGTGGCGTCTTTCGCGCCAAGGTCCCTGGCTACCACGTGTCCGGCAAGAGTGGCACGGCCCGTAAAGCCAGCGTAGGAACCAAGGGCTACACCCAGAACGCCTATCGCTCGCTGTTCGCGGGTTTCGGTCCCTCCAGCAATCCCCGGCTGGCCATGGTGGTGGTGATCGACGAGCCCAGCAAGGCGGGCTATTTCGGCGGCCTGGTCTCGGCCCCCGTATTCGGCAAGGTCATGGCCGGTGCGCTGCGTCTGATGAACGTCGCCCCGGACAACCTGCCGACCGAGGAACAACAGACCGCGGAAGCGGCTCCAGGCAAAGGAGGGCGGATCTGATGCCCATGCCACTGAACCAACTGCTGCCTCAGGCGCAAGGCTCCACCCTGATTCGAGAACTGACCCTGGACAGCCGAAAGGTCCGTCCTGGTGATCTGTTCCTGGCGATTCCTGGCGCCCTGAGCGACGGCCGCACCCATATCGCCGATGCCATCGCTCGTGGCGCTGTCGCCGTAGCCTACGAGGCTACCGACGCCGACGTGGCCGAACGGGCTGGCGCGGAGTTCATTCCAATCAAGGGGCTGGCTGGCCAGATGTCGGCCATCGCGGGTCGTTTCTATGGCGAGCCCAGTCGCGCCCTGCGCCTGATCGGTGTGACCGGTACCAATGGCAAGACCAGCGTCAGCCAACTCCTGGCCCAGGCCCTCGATCGCCTGGGCGAACGTTGTGGCATCGTCGGGACCCTCGGCACCGGCTTCCATGGCGAGCTGGAGAGCGGCCGACATACCACGCCCGATCCGCTGGCGGTCCAGGCCACCCTGGCCAACCTCAAGCAGGCGGGCGCCCGTGCGGTGGCCATGGAAGTGTCTTCCCACGGCCTGGAGCAGGGGCGAGTCGCCGCACTGGATTTCGATGTGGCGGTGTTCACCAACCTCTCCCGCGACCACCTGGACTATCACGGCTCGATGGAGGCCTACGGCGCGGCCAAGTCCCGGCTGTTCGCCTGGCCCGAGCTGAAGGCCCGGGTGATCAATCTGGATGACGAGTTCGGGCGCCAACTGGCGGCCGAACAGCACGGGTCGCGTCTGTTCAGCTATAGCCTGGAAGACGAGGACGCCTTCCTCTACTGCCGCGAAGCGCACTTCGACGATCAGGGCGTGAGCGCTCAGTTGGTGACCCATCAGGGGGAGGGCCTGCTGCGCAGCCCGCTCCTGGGTCGATTCAACCTGAGCAACCTCCTGGCCGTGGTTGGCGCACTCCTGGCGATGGACTATCCGCTGGCCGATGTCCTGCAGGTGCTGCCGGCGCTTCAGGGGCCGGTGGGCCGCATGCAGCGGCTTGGGGGAGATGACAAGCCGCTGGTGGTGGTGGACTACGCCCATACCCCGGATGCCCTGGAAAAAGTCCTTCAGGCACTTCGCCCCCATGCCCGTGGCGACCTGCTCTGCCTGTTTGGCTGCGGCGGTGACCGCGACCGTGGCAAGCGCCCCTTGATGGCGGCCGTGGCCGAGCGCCTGGCCGATCGCGTGCTGGTTACCGATGACAACCCACGCAGCGAAGATCCCGCGCAGATATTCGCCGATATCCGTTCCGGTTTCTCGGCACCCGACCTGGCTGCGTTCGTTGCCGGCCGAGGGCTGGCCATCGCGCAACTGATCGCCTCGGCTGGCGTGGACGATGTCGTCCTGTTGGCCGGAAAGGGTCATGAGGATTACCAGGAGATCGCCGGCGTTCGTCACGTATTCTCCGACCTGGATGAGGCCGCCAAGGCCCTGGACGCCTGGGAGGCACCCCATGCTTAGGCCGTTCCGTCTCTCCGAATTGCAGGTGCCGCTGCAGGCTGAACTGGTGGGCAGCGACGTCAGCTTTGACGGCGTTTCCAGTGACAGCCGCAAGATCGGTCCCGGTCAACTGTTCGTCGCCCTGGTGGGGCCGCGTTTCGATGGTCACGATTATCTGGCCGATGTCGCCGCCAAGGGCGCGGTCGCCGCGCTGGTTCAACGTAAGGTGGCAGACGCCCCCATTCCGCAACTGCTGGTGTCGGACACCCGCGATGGCCTGGGTCGTCTCGGTGCCTACAACCGTGATGGTTTCACCGGCCGTGTGGCGGCTGTGACCGGCTCCAGCGGCAAGACCACCGTCAAGGAAATGCTCGCAAGCATCCTGCGTACCCAGGGCACCGTCCTTGCCACCCGCGGCAACCTGAACAACGACCTCGGTGTGCCTCTGACCCTGCTGGAGCTGGCGCCAGGGCACGACAGCGCCGTGATCGAACTGGGCGCATCCCGGGTTGGCGAAATCCGCTACACCGTCGGCCTGACCCGGCCCCAGGTGGCCATCCTGAACAATGCCGGCACCGCCCATGTAGGCGAATTCGGCGGCCCGGAGAAAATCGTCGAGGCGAAGGGCGAGATCATCGAAGGGCTCGCGGCCGATGGTATCGCCGTGCTCAATCGTGACGATCGCGCCTTCGATATCTGGTTCGCCCGCGCCGCCGGTCGCAAGGTGCTCAGTTTCGGCGTGGCGGACGCCCGAGCCGATTTCCGCGCCGAAAACCTGGAGCGCGATGCCCGTGGCTGCGTGGGCTTCAGCCTCCGCGGCCTGGCCGGCGAAGCGGACATCCAGCTCAACCTGCTGGGCGGGCACAACGTCGCCAACGCCCTGGCTGCCAGCGCCGCCGCCTACGCACTGGGTGTGCCGCTGGTCGGGATCCGCGAGGGCCTGGAGAGCCTTCAACCGGTCAAGGGCCGCGCCGTAGCGCAGCTGGCCGCCAGTGGAATGCGCGTCATCGATGACAGTTACAACGCCAACCCCGCGTCGATGCTGGCCGCCGTTGATATACTCGCCGGCTTTTCCGGTCGCACCATCCTGGTGCTCGGGGATATGGGCGAACTCGGGGACTGGGCCGAGGAGGGTCACCGCGAGGTGGGCGCCTACGCCCGTGGCAAGGTCAGTGCCTTGTACGCCGTTGGTCCGCTGATGGCGCACGCGGTAACCGCCTTTGGCGACCAGGGACGCCATTTCGCCGACCAGGCCAGCCTGATCCAGGCCCTGGCGGACGAGCAGGACAACAACACCACAATTCTTATCAAAGGCTCCCGCAGCGCGGCGATGGACAAGGTCGTCGCGGCATTCTGCGGGACGGGGGAGGCTCACTAATCATGCTGCTGCTGCTCGCTGAGTACCTGCAACAGTTCCATAAGGGGTTCGGTGTATTCCAGTACCTGACCCTGCGCGGGATTCTCGGCGTCCTGACGGCCCTGTCGCTGTCGCTCTGGCTGGGTCCCTGGATGATCCGCACCCTGCAGGTCCGCCAGATCGGCCAGGCCGTGCGCAACGACGGCCCGCAATCGCACCTGTCCAAGTCCGGCACCCCGACCATGGGCGGCGCGCTCATCCTGACCGCCATCGCCATCAGCACCCTGCTATGGGCGGACCTGGCCAATCGTTACGTTTGGGTGGTACTGGCCGTGACCCTGGCCTTTGGCGCCATCGGCTGGGTGGATGACTACCGCAAGGTGATCGAGAAGAACTCCCGAGGCCTGCCCAGCCGCTGGAAGTACTTCTGGCAGTCGGTGTTCGGTATCGCCGCTGCGATCTTCCTTTATATGACCGCCAGCACGCCGGCCGAGACCACCCTGATCCTGCCCCTGGTGAAGAACATCGAGATCCCCCTGGGCATTGGCTTCGTGGTCCTGACCTATTTCGTGATCGTCGGCTCCTCCAACGCGGTGAACCTGACCGACGGCCTCGACGGCCTGGCGATCATGCCCACGGTGATGGTGGGCGGCGCGCTGGGGATCTTCTGCTACCTCTCGGGGAACATCAAATTCGCCGAATACCTGCTCATCCCCTATGTGCCGGGCTCAGGCGAGCTGATCGTGTTCTGCGCCGCCCTGGTCGGCGCGGGCCTTGGCTTCCTCTGGTTCAACACCTACCCCGCCCAGGTCTTCATGGGTGACGTGGGCGCCCTGGCCCTTGGCGCGGCCCTCGGCACCATCGCCGTGATCGTCCGCCAGGAAGTGGTGCTCTTCATCATGGGCGGCGTGTTCGTAATGGAAACCCTGTCGGTGATGATCCAGGTCGCGTCCTTCAAGCTGACCGGTCGTCGCGTATTCCGAATGGCCCCTATCCACCACCATTTCGAGCTGAAAGGTTGGCCCGAACCCCGGGTCATCGTTCGGTTCTGGATCATCACCGTGATCCTGGTGCTGATTGGCCTCGCCACCCTGAAACTGAGGTAACCCAGCGTGACCCTGATCGCTTCCGACCAGTTCCGCATCGTTGTCGGCCTCGGCAAGAGCGGCATGTCCCTGGTGCGCTTCCTGGCGCGACAGGGCGTGCCCTTCGCCGTGGCCGACACGCGCGCGAACCCGCCGGAGCTGGCGACGCTCCAGAGCCAGTACCCGCAGGTCGAAGTGCGTTGCGGCGAGCTGGACCCGGACTTCCTCGGCCGCGCCAGCGAGCTCTACGTCAGCCCCGGGCTGGCACTGGCCACGCCGGCGCTGCAGGAAGCCGCGCGCCGGGGCGTGAAGCTTTCGGGTGACATCGAACTTTTCACACGCCATGCCAAGGCGCCCATCGTCGCCATCACCGGCTCCAACGCCAAGAGCACCGTCACCACCCTGGTGGGCGACATGGCGCGGGCCGCCGGCAAGCGCGTTGCGGTGGGCGGCAACCTCGGGACCCCCGCACTGGACCTGTTGGCGGACGATGTCGAACTCTACGTGCTGGAGCTGTCCAGCTTCCAGCTGGAGACCACCGAGCGGCTGAATGCCGAGGTGGCCACCGTGCTCAACGTCAGCGAAGACCATATGGACCGCTATGCCGACATGCAGGCCTATCACCTGGCCAAGCACCGCATCTTTCGCGGCGCCCGGCAGGTGGTGGTGAATCGTGGCGATGCGCTCTCCCGTCCCCTGGTGGCGGACCAGTTGCCCTGCTGGACCTTCGGTCTGAACAGGCCGGATTTCAAAGCCTTCGGCCTGATCGAGGAGGACGGTGAGAAGTACCTCGCCTTCCAGTTCGAGAAGTTGATGTCGGTCCGCGAGCTGAAGATACGTGGCGCCCACAACCAGGCCAATGCCCTCGCCGCGCTGGCGCTCGGCCACGCCGTCGGCCTGCCGTTCCCGCCCATGCTGCAGGCCCTGCGTGGCTTCGCCGGCCTCGCCCATCGCTGCCAATGGGTGCGCGAATTGAGGGGCGTGGCCTACTACGACGACTCCAAGGCCACCAATGTCGGTGCCGCGCTGGCCGCGATCGAGGGCCTGGGCGCCGATATCGACGGCAAGCTGGTGCTGATCGCCGGTGGGGACGGCAAGGGCGCCGACTTCTCCGGGCTCACCGCGCCCGTGGCGCGTTTCTGCCGTGCCGTGGTCCTGCTCGGGCGCGATGCCGAACGGATCGCCCAGGCCCTGGGTGATGCAGTGCCCCAGGTTCGGGTTTCGACCCTGGACGAGGCGGTGCGGCGCTGCGCCGACCTGGCCGAGCCGGGCGATGCCGTGCTGCTGTCGCCGGCCTGCGCGAGCCTGGACATGTTCAAGAACTTCGAAGAGCGCGGACGACTGTTCGCCCAGGCCGTGGAGGGGCTGTCCTGATGCTGGCCCAACTGCTTGCCGCTCCGTCGCCACTGCGCAGCCGCCGTGGCATCGACCTGGACTTCCCGCTGCTGGCCGGTTGCCTGACCCTGCTCGGCCTGGGGCTGGTGATGATCACCTCGGCGTCCTCGGAGGTCGCGGCAGCCCAGTCCGGCAATCCGCTCTACCACATGATCCGCCACCTGGTTTACCTGACCATCGGCTTGTGCGCGGCGCTGGTCACCCTGCAGATACCCATGTCCTTCTGGCAGCGACATGGCGCGCGCCTGATGCTGCTCGCGACGATACTGCTGGTGGCGGTACTGCTCCCCGGCATCGGACGCGAGATCAATGGTGCCAAGCGCTGGATAGGCTTCGGCCTGTTCAACCTCCAGCCTTCGGAACTGGCCAAGTTGTTCACGGTGATGTTCATCGCCGGTTACATGGTGCGCCGCCAGGATGAGGTGCGTGAGAAGCTCACCGGCTTCATGAAACCGATGCTGGTGCTGGGCCCCATCGCCGCGCTGCTGCTGGCCGAGCCCGACTTCGGCGCCACCGTTGTGCTGGTGGGCTCCTGCATCGCCATGCTGTTCCTCGGCGGCATCAACCTGGTGCGCTTCGTTCCGCTGGCTGGGGCAGTGCTGGCGGCCGGGGTGCTGGTGATGACCAGCCAGAGCTACCGGATGCAGCGCCTGACCAACTTCATCGACCCCTGGGCCGATCAGTACGGCGCGGGCTACCAGTTGAGCCAGGCGCTGATCGCCTTCGGTCGGGGCGAGTGGTTCGGCGTGGGGCTGGGCAACAGCGTCCAGAAACAGTTCTACCTGCCGGAAGCCCATACCGATTTCGTGTTCGCCGTGCTTGCCGAAGAGCTGGGCATGATCGGGGCGCTCGCCACAGTGGGTCTGTTCGTCTTCGTCAGCGTACGCGCCCTCTATATCGGCCTCTGGGCGGAGAAGTCGCGGCAGTTCTTCTCGGCCTATGTGGCTTACGGTCTGGCATTCCTCTGGATCGGCCAGGTTCTGATCAATGTCGGCGTGAACATCGGCCTGTTGCCCACCAAGGGCCTGACCCTGCCGTTCCTCAGTTATGGCGGCAGTTCCCTGGTGATCTGCTGTGTCAGCCTTGCGCTGCTGCTCAGGATCGAGTGGGAGCGGCGCACCTACCTGGGTCATGAGGAAGTGGAGTTCGTCGAAAGCGATTTCTTCGACGAGGAGGTACGCCCATGAGCGGCACCGTGCTGATCATGGCCGGCGGCACCGGCGGCCACGTGTTCCCTGCACTGGCCTGTGCCCGTGAGTTCCAGGCTCGGGGTTTCTCCGTGCATTGGCTGGGTACCCCGAAAGGCATCGAGAACGAACTGGTGCCCCAGGCCGGATTGCCGCTGCACCTGATCCAGGTGAGCGGCTTGCGCGGCAAGGGATTGAAGTCGCTGCTCAAGGCACCGTTCGAGCTGCTCAAGTCGCTGTTCCAGGCCCGCCGCATCGTGCGTCAGCTCAAGCCTGTGTGCGTGCTCGGCATGGGCGGCTACGTCACCGGCCCCGGCGGACTGGCGGCGCGCCTGTCCGGCGTGCCCCTGGTGATCCATGAGCAGAACGCCGTGGCGGGCACCGCCAATCGCAGTCTGGCGCCATTCGCCAGCCGCGTCTGCGAGGCCTTCCCGGATACCTTCGGCCCCAGCGAAAAACGACGCACCACGGGTAACCCGGTGCGCGAGGAGCTCTTCCTGGAGACGCCGCGCGACGACCTGGCCGGCCGCAAGCCGCGTCTGCTGGTGCTGGGCGGAAGCCTGGGTGCCGAGCCCCTGAACAAGCTGTTGCCCGAAGCCCTGGCGAAACTGCCGGCCGACCTGCGTCCGCAGGTGTTCCACCAGGCGGGCCGCAAACATGACGAAATCACTGCGGAGCGTTATCGCCAGGTTGCGGTCGAAGCGGAGGTCGCGCCTTTCATAAAGGACATGGCCCGTGCCTATGCCTGGGCGGACCTGGTCATCTGCCGTGCCGGAGCACTGACCGTGAGCGAACTGGCCGCCGCCGGGCTGCCGTCGTTCCTGGTGCCGTTGCCCCACGCCATCGACGACCACCAGTCGCGCAACGCCGAATACCTGGCGAAGGAGGGCGCGGCTGTCCTTCTTCCGCAACATTCCACTGACGCGGCCACCTTGGCCGCTCAGCTGACCGAGGTCCTGATGCAGCCCGAGAAACTCAAGGCCATGGGCGCTACCGCCCGCCGACTGGCCAAGCCCGCCGCCACCCGCACCGTGGTCGAAATCTGCCTGGAGGTGGCCCATGGTTGAGAGCCAGAAAGCCATGCCCCAGCCCGAGATGCGCCGCATCCGCCGCATTCACTTCGTCGGCATCGGCGGCGTGGGCATGTGCGGTATCGCCGAAGTGCTGCTGAACCTGGGGTACCGGGTATCGGGCTCCGACCTCAAGACCTCGGCCGTGACCGAACGCCTGGAGAAGTTCGGCGCCCAGATCTTCATCGGCCACCGGGCCGAGAACGCCGAGAACGCCGACGTGCTGGTGGTATCCAGCGCGGTGAACAAGTCCAATCCCGAGGTGGCGGTGGCCCTGGAGCGCCGCATTCCGGTGGTGCCCCGTGCCGAGATGCTTGCCGAGCTGATGCGCTATCGCCATGGCATCGCGGTCGCCGGCACCCACGGCAAGACCACCACCACCAGCCTGATCGCCTCGGTTTTCGCGGCCGGCGGCCTGGACCCTACCTTCGTCATCGGTGGGCGCCTGAATGCGGCCGGCACCAATGCGCAGCTGGGCACCAGCCGCTACCTGGTGGCCGAAGCGGACGAGAGTGACGCCAGCTTCCTGCACCTGCAGCCGATGGTGGCCGTGGTCACCAATATCGACGCCGACCACATGAGCACCTACGAGGGGGACTTCAATCGTCTCAAGAAGACCTTCGTGGAGTTCCTCCACAACCTGCCGTTCTATGGCCTGGCGGTACTTTGCGTGGATGACCCGGTCGTTCGCGAGATCCTGCCCCAGGTGGCCCGCCCCACGGTGACCTACGGCTTCGCCGAAGACGCCGACGTGCGCGCGATCAACGTGCGCCAGGAAGGCATGCGTACCTGGTTCACCGTGCTGCGCAAGGACCGCGAGCCCCTGGATGTCTCGGTCAACATGCCGGGCAACCACAACGTGCTGAACTCCCTGGCCACCATCGCCATCGCCACTGACGAAGGCATCAGCGACGAAGCCATCGTCCAGGGCCTCTCGGGCTTCCAGGGCGTTGGCCGACGCTTCCAGGTCTACGGCGAACTGCAGGTGGAGGGCGGCAGCGTGATGTTGGTGGACGACTATGGCCACCACCCGCGCGAAGTCGCTGCCGTGATCAAGGCCGTCCGGGGCGGTTGGCCGGAGCGGCGCCTGGTGATGGTCTACCAGCCACACCGTTACAGCCGCACCCGCGACCTGTACGACGACTTCGTGCAGGTGCTGGGCGAGGCGAACGTGCTGCTGCTGATGGAGGTCTATCCGGCGGGCGAGGAGCCCATTCCCGGAGCGGACAGCCGCCAGCTCTGCCACAGCATCCGCCAGCGCGGTCAGTTGGACCCCATCTACATCGACCGCGGCGTTGATCTTGCGCCCCTGGTCAAACCGCTGCTTCGTCCCGGCGACATCCTGCTCTGCCAGGGCGCGGGCGACATCGGCGCCCTGGCGCCGCAGCTGATCCAGAACCCGCTGTTCGGTGGCGCTTGCGACGTGGCCGCCGAGAGGAAGAAGTCATGAGCGCGAAACTGATGTCCACCCTCGAGCCGGCCGCCTTTGGCCGCGTCGCCGTGCTTTACGGTGGCAAGAGTGCCGAGCGCGAGGTTTCGCTGAAATCCGGCGCCATGGTCCTGCAGGCTCTCCAGGCCGCCGGCGTGGACGCCTTCGGCATCGACGTGGGCGATGACCTGTTGCAGCGCCTGCAGGCCGAGAAGATCGACCGCGCCTTCATCATCCTTCATGGTCGTGGAGGGGAGGACGGCAGCATGCAGGGCTTGCTGGAGTGCCTGGGCATTCCCTACACCGGCAGCGGCATCCTCGCGTCCGCACTGGCCATGGACAAGCTCCGCACCAAGCAGTTGTGGAACAGCCTCGGCCTGCCCACGCCGCGTCATGGGGTGCTGGCCAGCGAGGCCGATTGCCGCCAGGCCGCCAACAAGCTCGGGTTCCCGCTGATCGTCAAGCCTGCCCATGAGGGCTCCAGCATCGGCATGGCCAAGGTCGAGAGCGTCGAGGCCCTGATCGAGGCCTGGCGCGCCGCCGCCACCTATGACTCGCAGGTTCTCGTGGAGCAGTGGATCCAGGGACCGGAGTTCACCGTGGCCTGGCTGCGTGGCGAGGTGTTGCCGCCCATTCGTCTCGGCACCCCGCACACCTTTTACGACTACGACGCCAAGTACCTGGCCAGCGATACCCGCTACCAGATCCCCTGTGGACTGGAGGCGGACAAGGAGGAGGAGCTGAAGCTGCTTACCGCGCGTGCCTGCGAAACCCTCGGCATCCAGGGCTGGGCCCGGGCCGATGTGATGCAGGACGCCGAAGGCCGCTTCTGGCTGCTCGAAGTCAATACCGCACCGGGCATGACCGACCACAGCCTGGTGCCCATGGCCGCGCGCGCTGCCGGCCTGGATTTCCAGCACCTGGTGCTGGCGATCCTCGCCGACAGCGTCGAGGCAAGGGGCTGACCCATGCGTAGCGCCACTATCCGTCGTCAGGAACCGGTGATCGGTCGCGTTGCGCCGCTGCGCAAGCCGGTGCCCCGTGGCGCCAGCAGGATGGTGGAGAAGGAACCGCTCGCCCAGCGGTTACCCAAGCCCAGTTTCGGCTTCCTCCGGCGCCTGTTGTGGCCGGTGCTGCTGGCGGTGCTCGGTTTCGGCGCCTACGAGGCGGCCCAGCGGCTGCTGCCCTACGCGGATCGGCCCATTGCCAGGATCAATGTGCAGGGCGACCTGAGCTACATCAGCCAGCAGGCGGTGCAGCAGCGGATCGCGCCTTACATCGCGGCGAGCTTCTTCACCATCGACCTGGCCGGCATGCGCCGCGAGCTGGAGCAGATGCCGTGGATCGCCCATGCCGAGGTGCGCAGGGTCTGGCCGGACCAGGTGGCCATTCGCCTGGAGGAACAACTGCCCATCGCCCGCTGGGGTGATGAGGCGCTGCTGAACAACCAGGGTCAGGCCTTCACACCGCGTGAACTGACTCATTACGAACAGCTGCCCCAGCTCTGGGGCCCGCAGCGGGCGCAGGAGCAGGTGATGCAGCAATACCAGATGCTCAGCCAGATGCTGCGGCCTCTCGGCTTCTCCATCGTGCGGTTGGAGTTGCGTGAACGCGGCAGCTGGTTCCTGACCACCGGACAGGGCTTCGAGCTGCTGCTGGGCCGGGATCACCTGGTGGAGAAGATGCGTCGCTTCATCTCGATCTACGAGAAGACGCTCAAGGAACAGATCGCGAACATAGAGCGCGTCGACCTGCGCTACCCCAACGGCCTGGCCGTGGCCTGGCGGACGCCGGTCGAAGCCCCGGCGGCGACGACGGTCGCCGCGCAGTGAATTGAGAGAGAAGGTTAGAACATGGCAAGCGTACAGAGCGGCAAGATGATCGTGGGCCTGGATATCGGCACCTCCAAGGTGGTGGCGCTGGTGGGCGAGATCGCGGCCGATGGCCAGCTGGAAATCGTCGGCATCGGTACCCACCCGTCGCGCGGCCTGAAGAAGGGCGTGGTGGTGAATATCGAGTCCACCGTGCAGTCCATCCAGCGTGCCGTGGAGGAGGCCCAGCTGATGGCTGGCTGCCGTATCCACTCCGCCTTCGTCGGTATCGCCGGCAATCACATCCGCAGCCTGAACTCCCATGGCATCGTCGCGATCCGCGACCGCGAGGTCAGCGGCGCCGACATCGAGCGTGTACTGGACGCCGCCCAGGCGGTGGCCATTCCCGCCGACCAGCGTGTGCTGCACACCCTGGCCCAGGACTACGTCATCGACAACCAGGAAGGTGTGCGCGAGCCCCTGGGCATGTCCGGCGTGCGCCTGGAGGCCAAGGTCCATGTCGTGACCTGTGCGGTGAACGCCGCGCAGAACATCGAGAAATGCGTGCGTCGCTGCGGCCTCGAAGTGGATGACATCATCCTCGAGCAACTGGCCTCGGCCTACTCGGTGATCACCGACGACGAGAAGGAGCTGGGCGTGTGCCTGGTGGACATCGGCGGCGGCACCACCGACATCGCCATCTTCACCGAAGGCGCGATCCGCCACACGGCGGTGATCCCGATCGCCGGCGACCAGGTCACCAACGACATCGCCATGGCCCTGCGGACACCGACCCAGTACGCCGAGGAAATCAAGATCCGTTACGCCTGCGCCCTGGCCAAGCTGGCCGGTGCCGGTGAGACCATCAAAGTGCCCAGCGTCGGCGATCGTCCCCCGCGCGAACTGTCTCGACAGGCCTTGGCCGAAGTGGTGGAGCCGCGTTACGACGAGCTCTTCACCCTGGTCCAGGCCGAGTTGCGCCGCAGCGGCTACGAAGACCTGATTCCGGCGGGCATCGTCCTCACCGGCGGCACCGCCAAGATGGAAGGCGCGGTGGAGCTGGCCGAGGAGATCTTCCACATGCCGGTGCGCCTCGGGCTGCCCCACGGCGTCAAGGGGCTCGCGGACGTGGTGCGCAACCCCATCTATTCGACGGGCGTGGGCCTGCTGATGTACGGGCTGCAGAAGCAGTCCGATGGCATGCCCGCATCCTCTGGCAGCTTCGGTTTCTCGGAAGAGGCCAAAGCCCCTGTGCTCGAGCGCCTCAAGCGCTGGGTCCAGGGCAATTTCTAACGCGGTACGCAGTAGGCGAAAAACTAAAAAGGAAGGAGAGGGGAAATGTTTGAACTCGTTGATAATGTTCCGCAAAGCGCGGTAATCAAGGTAATCGGCGTGGGCGGCGGCGGTGGCAACGCCGTTAACCACATGAGCACTACCAACATCGAAGGCGTCGAGTTCATCTGCGCCAACACCGACGCTCAGGCGTTGAAGAACATTGGCGCGCGCACTGTGCTGCAGCTCGGCCCGGGCGTGACCAAGGGGCTGGGTGCCGGCGCCAATCCGGAAGTGGGCCGCCAGGCCGCCATCGAGGATCGCGAGCGCATCGCCGAGGTGCTGCAGGGCGCCGACATGGTGTTCATCACCACCGGCATGGGCGGTGGTACCGGTACCGGCGCGGCCCCGATCATCGCCGAGGTGGCCAAGGAAATGGGCATCCTCACCGTGGCCGTGGTGACCCGTCCGTTCCCCTTCGAAGGCCGCAAGCGCATGCAGATCGCCGACGAGGGCATCCGCTCGCTGGCGGAGAACGTCGACTCGCTGATCACCATCCCCAACGAGAAGCTGCTGACCATCCTCGGCAAGGATGCCAGCCTGCTGGCCGCCTTCGCCAAGGCTGACGACGTGCTGGCCGGCGCCGTGCGCGGCATCTCCGACATCATCAAGCGTCCCGGCATGATCAACGTCGACTTCGCCGACGTTAAGACCGTCATGGGCGAAATGGGCATGGCGATGATGGGCACCGGCTGCGCCAGCGGTCCGAATCGCGCCCGTGAGGCCACCGAGGCGGCCATTCGCAACCCGCTGCTGGACGATGTGAACCTGCAGGGCGCGCGCGGCATCCTGGTGAACATCACCGCCGGTCCGGATCTGTCCCTGGGCGAGTACTCCGATGTGGGCAACATCATCGAGCAGTTCGCCTCCGAGCACGCCACCGTGAAGGTGGGG
Organism: Pseudomonas furukawaii; assembly: GCF_002355475.1. Taxonomy (NCBI): domain Bacteria; kingdom Pseudomonadati; phylum Pseudomonadota; class Gammaproteobacteria; order Pseudomonadales; family Pseudomonadaceae; genus Metapseudomonas; species Metapseudomonas furukawaii. The sequence goes on from NZ_AP014862.1 coordinate 1,092,418, forward strand.
ACCGTGATCGATCCGGACATGCGCGACGAACTGCACGTGACCGTAGTGGCCACTGGCCTTGGTGCGCGCATCGAGAAGCCGGTCAAGGTGGTGGACAACACCGTCCAGGCCGCCAGTGTGGCGACCGCAACCGTGGCCACCCGTCCGGAGCAGCCCTCGGTGAACTACCGCGATCTGGACCGTCCGACCGTGATGCGCAACCAGGCTCACGCCGGCGCGGCCACCGCGGCCAAGCTCAACACCCAGGATGACCTGGATTACCTGGACATTCCGGCGTTCCTGCGTCGCCAGGCTGATTGATGGGATTTATCAGGAGTATTGGGGTGATTGGTGTTCAGCAAAGGGCGGTTCTGCTATTATCGCCGCCCATTGTTGAAAACAGTTCGCAACTTGCGTACAAGCGGCCAATGCCATGATCAGACAACGCACTCTCAAGAACATTATCCGTGCCACTGGCGTAGGGCTGCATTCCGGGGAGAAGGTCTACCTGACCCTCAAGCCCGCGCCTGTGGACACCGGCATAGTGTTTCGCCGTACCGACCTCGAACCCGCAGTGGATATCCCCGCCCGCGCTGAGAACGTCGGTGAGACCACCATGTCGACCACACTGATCAACGGTGAGGTCAAGGTGGACACCGTGGAGCACCTGCTTTCGGCCATGGCAGGCCTGGGCATCGACAACGCCTACGTCGAACTCTCCGCGTCGGAAGTGCCGATCATGGACGGCAGTGCCGGTCCCTTCGTATTCCTGATCCAGTCCGCCGGCCTGCAGGAGCAGGAAGCGCCGAAGAAGTTCATCCGCATCCTCCACGAAGTCACGGTGGAGGAGGGCGACAAGCGCGCCACCTTCGTCCCCTTCGACGGTTTCAAGGTGAGCTTCGAGATCGACTTCGATCATCCGGTGTTCCGCAATCGCACCCAGTGTGCCAGCGTGGACTTTTCCAGCACTTCGTTCGTCAAGGAGGTCAGCCGCGCGCGGACCTTCGGCTTCATGCGTGACATCGAGTTCCTGCGTTCCCAGAACCTGGCGCTCGGCGGCAGCGTGGAAAACGCCATCGTGGTGGACGAGAACCAGGTGCTCAACGAAGACGGCCTGCGATACGAGGACGAGTTCGTCAAGCACAAGATTCTCGATGCGATCGGTGACCTCTACCTGCTGGGCAACAGCCTGATCGGCGAGTTCCGTGGCTTCAAGTCGGGCCACGCGCTGAACAATCGCCTGCTGCGCAAGCTCATCGAGCAGAAGGACGCCTGGGAAGTGGTGACCTTCGAGGACGCCAGGACTGCACCCATCTCCTACATGCGTCCGGTAGCAGCCGTTTAAGCAATAACCTCTTTCCTGACTTCAAAGGCCACCTTCGGGTGGCCTTTCTTTTATCTTCAGTCGGGCTCAGTCCTTGGGTTGGCCGTGTCGGGCCAGGCGTTCCAGTGCCGCGCGAAGCCTTGGGTCGCTCACGGTCTCGGCTGTGGCCTGGAGGCTTTCCGCCGCGGTGGAGGACAGGCGTCCCTCGGTGACGGGAGCCTTGGCGGTTCCCGTGGTTGGCTGCACCTTGAAGACGATCCGCTCCAGGCCAAAGAAGGCCTCGAAGGCTTTCAGTTGCCGGAGCAGGCGTGTCTGCTGATAGCGCAGGCGTGTCGCCCAGTGTCCATCGGTGACGATCAACAGCAGGCGACCGTCGCGCCAGGCGGCGACGTGGCAATGTTCACGGGCGGCGGGCTGCAACTGGCTGGCCAGCAACTGCTGCAGCTGGTCGATGCGCTGGGCCTCGGTGAACAAGGCTCGCAATGGCTTCTCCTCACGCAGCAGCGAGGCGGGGGAACGGGCGGGCAGGGGGCGGAATGCCATGGCGGGTGCTTGAAGGAAACCAGGATGCCCCAATATTAACAGAAGCGATTCATCCGCCCGGTTTTCCGGGCTCCCCGATGTGGCCCGGAGGTCATGTCGCCGTGCAGTCCATGGACCGATCCGGTCGCTCCATGGTCGACCGGTTCCGACGGAGGCTGGGAACTCCACCCGCTTTCCTCCACAAGGAATCCGGGTAGAATGCCCCCTTCGCTAGCAGCCATGACGGCTGCGCGGGCGACTCCAGGCCGCCCTCCATCCCCAAGTGTGGAAGATCCTCTCTATATGTTTGCGCCATTGTTGAAGAAACTCTTTGGAAGCAAGAACGAACGCGATGTGAAGCGCATGGCCAAGGTTGTCCAGGCCGTCAACGCGTTCGAAGAGCAGATGGTGGCCCTGTCCGATGACCAACTGCGTGCCAAGACCGAAGAGTTCAAGGCGCGCCTGGCCAAGGGTGAGACCCTCGACCAACTGCTGCCTGAAGCCTTCGCGGTGGCGCGCGAGGCGGGCAAGCGCGTCATGGGCATGCGCCACTTCGACGTCCAGTTGATCGGTGGCATGACCCTGCACGACGGCAAGATCGCCGAGATGCGGACCGGCGAGGGCAAGACCCTGGTGGGGACCCTGGCGGTCTATCTCAATGCGCTGTCCGGCAAGGGCGTGCATGTGGTGACCGTGAACGACTACCTGGCCCGTCGCGACGCGAACTGGATGCGGCCTCTCTATGAGTTCCTCGGCCTGACGGTCGGCATCGTCACCCCGTTCCAGCCGCCGGAAGAGAAGCGCGCCGCCTACGCTGCCGACATCACCTACGGCACCAACAACGAGTTCGGTTTCGACTACCTGCGCGACAACATGGCGTTCAGCCTGGAAGACAAGTTCCAGCGCGAGCTGAACTTCGCCGTGATCGACGAAGTGGACTCCATCCTCATCGACGAAGCCCGCACCCCGCTGATCATCTCCGGCCAGGCCGAGGACAGCTCCCAGCTCTACATCCAGATCAACAAGCTGATCCCGCGCCTCAAGCGTCATATCGAAGAGGTGGAAGGGCAGGTTACCCAGGAAGGTCATTTCTCCGTTGACGAGAAGACCCGCCAGGTCGAGCTCAACGAGATGGGCCACCAGTACATCGAGGAGATGCTCACCGAGGCCGGCCTGCTGGCGGAGGGGGAGAGCCTCTATTCGGCGCACAACCTGAGCCTGCTGACCCACGTCTACGCCGCCCTGCGTGCCCATACCCTGTTCCACCGGAACATCGAGTACATCGTGCAGAATGGCCAGGTGCTGCTGATCGACGAGCACACCGGCCGCACCATGCCGGGCCGCCGCCTCTCCGAGGGGCTGCACCAGGCCATCGAGGCGAAGGAAGGCCTGCAGATCCAGGCAGAAAGCCAGACCCTTGCCTCCACCACCTTCCAGAACTACTTCCGCCTCTACAAGAAGCTGTCCGGCATGACCGGTACCGCCGATACCGAGGCGTTCGAGTTCCGCCAGATCTACGGCCTCGATGTGGTGGTCATTCCCACCCACCGTCCAGTCGCCCGAAAAGACTTCAACGACCTGGTCTATTTGACCCAGGAAGAGAAGTTCGCCGCCATCATCAGCGACATCAAGGAATGCCAGGCCAATGGCCGACCGGTGCTGGTGGGCACCGCGTCCATCGAGAGTTCCGAGTACGTGGCCCAGCTCCTGGTGCAGGCCGGTATCGAGCACAAGGTGCTCAACGCCAAGTACCACGAGAAGGAAGCCGAGATCATCGCGCAGGCCGGTCGTCCCGGTGCCGTGACCATCGCCACGAACATGGCCGGCCGGGGTACCGACATCCTCCTGGGCGGCAACTGGGAGGCCGAAGTCGCGGCCCTGGAAGCCCCCACCGACGAGCAGATCGCCCAGATCAAGGCCGAGTGGCAGAAGCGTCACCAGCAGGTGATCGAGTCCGGTGGCCTGCACGTGGTGGCGTCCGAACGCCACGAGTCCCGCCGCATCGACAACCAGTTGCGTGGCCGTGCCGGCCGCCAGGGCGACCCGGGTTCCAGCCGGTTCTACCTGTCGCTGGAAGACAACCTGATGCGCATCTTCGCCTCCGACCGGGTGAAGAACTTCATGAAGGCGCTGGGCATGCAGTCCGGCGAAGCCATCGAGCACCGCATGGTGACCAACGCCATCGAGAAGGCCCAGCGCAAGGTCGAAGGCCGCAACTTCGACATCCGCAAGCAGCTCCTCGAGTATGACGACGTGGCCAACGAGCAGCGCAAGGTGATCTATCACATGCGCAACACGCTGCTGGCCGCCGAAGACATTGGCGACACCATCAAGGAATTCCGCGAGGAAGTGCTGAACAGCACCATCGACGCCCATATTCCTCCGCAGTCGATGCCCGAGCAGTGGGACATCTCCGGTCTGGAAGCCGCATTGCACAGCGACTTCGGCCTGAAGCTGCCGATTCAGCAGTGGCTCGACGAGGATGACAAGCTCTACGAGGAAACCCTGCGCGAGAAGATTCTCGAGCTTCTGATGGCCGCCTACCACGAGAAGGAAGAGCTGGCCGGCGTCGAGGCGCTGCGCGCCTTCGAGAAGCAGATGCTGCTGCGTGTACTGGACGATCTCTGGAAGGACCACCTGTCCACCATGGATCACCTGCGCCATGGCATCCATCTGCGCGGCTATGCCCAGAAGAACCCGAAGCAGGAGTACAAGCGCGAGTCCTTCACCCTGTTCCAGGAACTGCTCGATTCCATCAAGCGCGACACCATTCGCGTGCTCTCCCACGTGCAGGTTCGCCGCGAGGATCCGGCCGAGGAAGAGGCGCGCCTGCGCCGCGAGGCCGAGGAGCTGGCGCGTCGCATGCAGTTCGAACATGCCGCGGCGCCGAGCCTGGTCGAGGCCGAGGCCGGCGACGAGCCGGATGACCTGGGTGTCGCTACCGCCACCGCCACCGCTGCCGCGCCGGTTCGTACCGAGCCCAAGGTCGGGCGCAACGAGCCTTGCCCCTGCGGTTCGGGCAAGAAGTACAAGCACTGCCACGGTCAGATCAGCTGACCTGCCGCTGTAGTTACGACGCCGCGACCGGCTCCCGCCGCTCGCGGCGTTTTTCCTGATATCCCCAGGCCGCTGCGCCACCCGCAGCCGGTCGCACCATCACAAAAGGAGCGCTTCCCATGGCTGTTGGTCTTGGCCCTCTGCCTACGCTGCACCCGGTTCCCGGTTTCGAACTCGGCATCGCTTCCGCCGGCATCAAGCGCCCCGGGCGCAAGGATGTGGTGGTGATGCGTTGCGCCGAAGGTTCCACCATCGCCGGCGTGACCACCACCAATGCCTTCTGCGCCGCACCGGTGCTGGTTACACGCGAGCGCCTGGAAGGCGATGTGCGCTATCTGCTGACCAACACCGGCAATGCCAATGCCGGCACCGGTCCGGATGGCCTCGTTCGCGCCCGCCGTGCCTGCGCCAGGCTGGCTGAGCTGGCCGGCGTGGATGAGGCGGCCGTGCTGCCGTTCTCCACCGGCGTGATCGGCGAGCCGTTGCCGGTAGAGAAGATCGAGGCGGCGCTGCCCGCCGCCCTGGCGGACCTCAGGGAGGACAACTGGGCCCTGGCCGCCGAAGGCATCATGACCACTGACACCCAGCCCAAGGGTGCCAGTCGCCAGTTCGAGCATGATGGCGTGACCGTGACCATCACCGGCATCAGCAAGGGCGCCGGGATGATCCGCCCGAACATGGCCACCATGCTCGGCTACATCGCCACCAACGCCAAGGTCGCTCGCGACGTGCTTCATGCCCTGGTGCGCGATGCCGCGAACAAGTCCTTCAACCGCATCACCATCGATGGCGATACCTCCACCAACGACTGCTGCATGCTGATCGCCACCGGCCAGGCTGCGCTTCCCGAAATCACCGCAGCCAGCGGCGAGTTGTTCGCCAAGCTGAAGCAGGCGGTGTTCGATGTCTTCATGGAGATCGCCCAGGCCATCGTCCGCGACGGCGAGGGCGCCACCAAGTTCGTCACCGTCCAGGTGAATGGCGGCGGCAACCACCAGGAGTGCCTGGACGTGGCCTACGCCGTGGCGCATTCGCCACTGATCAAGACCGCCCTGTTCGCCTCCGACCCCAACTGGGGCCGCATCCTCGCCGCCGTGGGCTACGCCGGCGTGCCGAACCTGGATGTCAGCAAGATCGATGTGTTCCTCGGTGAAGTCTGCATCGCCAGCCAGGGTGGCCGCGCCGCCAGCTACACCGAGGCCCAGGGTGCGGCCGTGATGGCCCGCGAGGAGATCACCATCCGCATCGAGCTGGGGCGTGGTGACTGCAGTGAGACCATCTGGACCACCGACCTGTCCCACGAGTACGTGAAGATCAACGCCGAGTACCGCACCTGATAACCCGGCGGTGGCCCGCCGCTGCCGGCGGCGGGTCCTGATTTTCCAGCCTGGTATTCCGCATGCTCATGGCCCGATGAGCAAGCGGAATTGCCTGGATCGTCGGCCGCTTCCATGATCCAGTGACACACCGTGGAACTGGAACCAAGGAGTTGGGCATGACACTGAAACTCATCATCGGCAACAAGAACTATTCGTCGTGGTCCCTGCGGGCCTGGTTGGCGATCGAGCTGACCGGCGCCCCCTATGACGAGGAACGCATTCCGCTTTACCAGGCGGACAGCCGCTCGCGGTTGCTCAGTCTCTCGCCCACCGGCAAGGTCCCGGTGCTTCAGTGCGAGGACGGTACGCTCTGGGACTCCCTGGCGATCGCCGAGTACCTCGCCGAGCGGTTCCCCGAAGCCCACCTATGGCCCCTTGGCCAGACAGCTCGCGCCCATGCGCGGTCGGCGTGCGCTGAAATGCACAGCGGCTTCGTGCCCCTGCGCAGCCACATGCCGATCGACTTGCGGCGACAGAAGCCCCTCGACGAGGTGCCGGAAGAGGTCCAGGCGGATATCCGGCGCATCTGCGCGCTCTGGGCTGATTGCCGCGGCCGCTTCGGTCAGGACGGTCCCTTCCTCTTCGGCCATGCCAGTATCGCCGACGCCTTCTTTGCGCCGGTTGCCGCCCGGCTGCGCAGCTACGCCGTGGCGCTGCCGGCGGATGCCGAGGCCTATGTCGAAACCATCTACCGGTGGCCTGCGTTCCAGCGCTGGTACCAGGCCGCCATGCAGGAAACGGAGATCATCGAATGAAACGAATCCATGTGGCCGCCGCCGTGATCCGGGGTGTCGACGGCCGGGTGCTGATCGCCCGGCGTCCGGAGGACAAGCACCAGGGCGGCCTCTGGGAGTTTCCCGGCGGCAAGGTGGAGGAGGGCGAGGCGGTGCGCGACGCATTGTGCCGTGAGCTGGAGGAGGAACTGGGTATCCGCGTGAGCGCCGCCCGGCCGTTGATCCAGGTCCACCACGACTACCCGGACAAGCAGGTGCTGCTGGATGTCTGGGAGGTTGCCGGATTCACCGGCGAACCCCATGGTGCCGAGGGTCAGCCCCTGGCCTGGGTGTCGCCGCGGGAACTGGTGAACTACGAGTTTCCCGAAGCCAACGCGCCCATCGTGGCGGCTGCACGCCTGCCCGATCGCTACCTCGTCACCCCGGGAGATCTCGAGCCCCAGGCGCTCCTGGCGGGGGTGAAGGCTGCCCTGGCCGGTGGCGTGCGCCTGATCCAGCTACGGGCACCGACGATGTTCGACGCCCAGTACCGTGATCTCGCGGTGGACATACAGGGGCTGTGCGCCGGCAAGGCGCAGTTGATGCTCAAGGGACCGCTGGAGTGGCTGGGGGACTTTCCCGCCGCCGGCTGGCACCTGACCGCCCGGCAGTTGCGCAAGTACGCGCCCAACGGCCGGCCTTTCCCCCGCGAGCGTTGGCTGGCGGCATCCTGCCACTGTGCGGAGGAGTTGCAGCTGGCTCAGGCCATGGGCGTGGATTTCGTCACCTTGTCGCCGGTCGAGGCGACGCAGACCCATCCCGATGCCGCGCCTCTGGGGTGGGAGCGTGCAGAGGAGATGCTGAAAGGCTTCAACCAGCCGGTCTACCTGCTGGGCGGCGTCGGACCGGCCGATATCGAGCGTGCCTGGCAAGTGGGCGCCCAGGGAGTGGCAGGCATTCGCGCATTCTGGCCGGAGGCCTGACGCCCTATCCCGCCTTTCCCGCCGCCTGCCACAGCACCTCACCGATTCCCTGCCGCCTGGCGATCAGCCGGCCGGCGACGAAGAGCAGGTCGGACAGGCGGTTGAGGTAGGCCAGCAACTCCGCTCGCAGGGGTTCCTCGCCGTTCAGGGTCTGCAGGCGGCGTTCGGCGGTGCGGGCGGCGCTGCGGCAGACGTGGGCCTGGGCCACCAGGCGTGAGCCACCGGGCAGGATGAAGTTCTCCAGCGGCCCCAGCTCGTCATTCCAGCGGTCGATGGCCGCTTCCAGTCGTTCGACCTCGGCAGTGTCCACCACCTGGTATTCCGGCATGGCCAATTCTCCGCCCAGGTCGAACAGGCGGTGCTGGCAGGGGGCCAGGGCCTCTTCCAGCTCCGCCAGGTCCGGCCACCGGGCCTGTCCTTCCGCGAGTTCGGCGAGCAAGAGGCCCAGTTGGCTGTTCAGGCTGTCCACTTCGCCGATGGCCTCGATGCGCGGGTGGTCCTTGGGAACCCGGCGGCCACCGGCAAGGCCGGTCTCGCCCTTGTCGCCGGTTCGGGTGTAGATCTTCGAGAGGCGGTTGCCCATGTCAGGCGGCTCCTGCGTCCGTGGCGGTGGATGTCAGCGGCAGGCGCAGGGTGAAGCAGGTGCCCTGGCCGGGCCTGGACTGCACTTCCATCTGCCCCTTGTGGTTGTTGGTGATGATGAAATAGGAAACCGACAGCCCGAGCCCCGTCCCCTGGCCCACTTCCTTGGTGGTGAAGAAGGGCTCGAAGATGCGCTTGCGCACCGTCTCGGGAATGCCGACGCCGTTGTCTTCCACCTGGATCTCGGCCCAGGGCGGGCAGAGACGGGTGCGCAGCGTGATGCGTCCTTCTTCGCCGTCCTCGCGCTGATGGACGGCCTGGGCGGCGTTCTTCAGCAGGTTCAGCAGGACCTGCTCCAGTTCGTTGGCGGTACCCGGCACGGGGCCGAGGTCCGGATCGAACTCGCGGACGATCTGGAGCTCCTTGAAGTCGAATCCCTCGGTGAGGTCGAAGTCGTTGCTGGCGATCTCCAGGGCCTGGTCGATCAGCATCGGCAGCTGGCAGGGCGCCAGTTGGCGGTTGCTGCGACGGCTGAAGGCCAGCATGTGGGTGACGATCTTCGCGGCGCGGGCGCCGGCGTACTGGATGTCGTCCAGCAGCCGAGGCACCTCGCGGGCCTCCAGATACTGGTTCACCGACTCCAGGCTGATGCCGCTGATGGCGGCCTGCTCCTGGTTGCGGTCCAGTTCCGGGGAGAGGCGCCGCCGGATGTTCTGCACGTTGTGCAGGATCGCGCCCAGGGGGTTGTTGATCTCGTGGGCCATGCCGGCGGCCAGGCCTCCCACCGAGAGCATCTTCTCCGACTGCACCATCAGTTCTTCCATGGACAGGCGCTGGGTGATGTCGTCGATACGGATCACCACGCCGCGCCCGGCGCCACCGGTCAATGGGTAGAAGGTCAGGGCGTAGTGCTTCACGTCCTCGCCCACCCGCCAGCTGACCCGTTCCACCTTCTCCACCTTGTGTTTCTCCGCCGTGAGGCGGATCTGCGGCAGGAAGGGCTTGAGGGATGGGAAGGCGAGGAAGACCGGCTGGTTCAGGGCATCGTCCATGGAGGTGCCGGACAGGGCGCTGGCCTCCTGGTTCCACTGGGTGACGTAGAGCTGCTCGTCCAGGGCGATCAGCGCCGAGGGCATGGAGTCTATGATGCTGTTGAGGTAGTTCTGGAAGCCGGTGAGCTTCTTCTCGATCTTGCTTCGTACCTGGACTTCCAGCTCAAGCTTGCGGTTGGAGTGACGGGTTTCCTCGGCCAGGGTATGGGCCTGGTCGAAGGCGGCCTGGGCGTCGTCCCGGGCCCGTTTGAGCTGCTGCTCCCGGGCCTCGATGCGGCTGAGCATGGTGTTGAAGGCATCGGAGAGGCTGCCGATCTCATCGCGGTTGCCCCGGGGCGCCCTCAGGGAGTAGTTCTCCTCACGGGTGACCTGGCGGGAGAGCTCCTCCAGCCGGCGGATGGGGCGGGTGACCATGCGCTTGATCTGGCGGGCCACCAGCAACCAGAGCAGCACACTGCAGGCCAGGATCGCCAGGCTGGCCGTCAGGGTGCCGGTGTAGAACACCCCGGGCAGTTCGCTGGAGGCCACCAGCAGCAGGTAGCCCGGATCGCGGCCGGGTTGTGGCAATTGGGACAGGTGGGTGGCGCGGAATTCTCGCGAGCGCCACCCGGGGATGTCGCTGGCCGTCAGCGGCAGGTCGAGCTGTTCGCCCGTCTGCAACTGGGCCAGCAGGCGGCCGTCGGTGCCGTACAGGGCGGCCGCCCTCAGTGGGCTGTAGCCGTCCAGCCGCTCCAGCATCGACCTGGCCCTTGCCTCCGATGACAGGGCGTCGCTGGAAACGGTAGGACTGGCGAAGAGCCGGCCCAGGGTTTCCAGGGCCTGGGGCGCCACGCTTTCCTGGGAAATCCAGTAGGCGGCGCTGATGAAGGCGAGGTTGGCGATGAGCAGGACGGTGGCCAGGAGCACCAGGAGGGCCGCGAGGAGTTTGCGGCCGACCGACAGGTTCTCGAGGCGCTTGCGCAGGCTGGTCAAGGGGGCAGGTTTCCGCGACTGGGCTGAAGGCAGGTTAGCGCGGGGTCAGGTGACGGGCAATCCGCGCTGCCGCAGGTGGGCCTTGAGGCGTTCGTGCAGGCGGTCCAGATGGGGCACGGCGACATGGTGGCGCGCCGCAGTGGCGCAAGCGTGGCCCAGCAGGTAGCTGATCTCGGTGCGCCTGCCGCTGGCGACGTCCTGATGCATGGAGGAGAAGTTGGCGGCGGTGGCCTGGATCACGCGTTGCACGTCTTCCAGCAGGTTCTCGGCCGCTGCCGGCTGGCCGCAGCGCTGCAGCAACTCCACCAGTTCCGAGCAGAGCACCGCCACTTCGGCCGGATGTTCCAGCAGCCCGCCGTTGCGGCAATCGTGAAGCACGGTCAGCGGGTTGATGGCGCAGTTGAGGGCCAGCTTGCGCCAGAGGCGCGAGAGGATGTCCGGTGTCCACGCGTGGGGAATGCCGGCGGCCGACAGGTCGCCCAGCCAGGCCGGGGCGCCGGGGCGGAGAGGGTCCCCCAGCCAGGTGAAGCCCTGGCCGGCGAACACCACGCGGAAATCCTCTTCGCGAAAGGCGCCTTCGGTGCTGGAGGCGAGCACGCAGCGCGCGTGGGGCGCACCAAGGGCGACCGCATCCTGGCTGCCCAGGCCGTTCTGCAGGAGCACCAGCTCGGCGTCGGGAGACAGGCGCGGTAGCAAGGGGGCGACGGCGGCTTCGGCGTCATAGGCCTTGCAGGCCACCAGCAGGCGCTGGATGGGCCCATCGGCCGTTGGCAGTTCGGCGGGGATGGCGTGTCGCCGGGCCTGGCCCTGATCCACCAGGGTGAGGCCGCCGGCCGCCTGGTACGCCGCCAGTCGCCGAGGGTCCCGCAGGATCAGGCGGACCGGCACGCCGGCACGGGCGAGGCGGGTGGCCCAGAGACTGCCGAGGCTGCCGGCGCCGAGAATGTGCCAGGTCATGGCTGGGGCAGGCGCAGGGCGGTGACCCGACCACTGGCGTAGGCTTCGGGCAGCAGCGCGACGGCCTTGTCCAGCAGTTCCTCCACATCCACCGGCAGGGCCTTGGTATCCAGGCCCACCAGGGCGATGCCGGCCTTGAGGGTGATGAAGCCCTCGGTGGTCTTGAAGGCCTTGAGGTTCAGCCCCTCGTGGAGTCGACGGAAACTGCTGGGCGAGCACTCGTGGAGGTCGTCGATCAGGGTGATCAGACCGAAATGGTTCTCGTCCAGGCGCGTCAGCACATCCAGCGGGCGAATCAGTTGCTGCAAGCGCCGGGCGACGCCATGGAGCAGCTCGCTGTAGAAGGTGTCGCCATACCGCAGGCGCAGCTGCGGGGCGTCCAGCAGCCCGATCAGCAGGTAGCACAGGGCGCCACCGCGGGACTCCACCTGGCGCAGGCTGTCGGTCAGCTTCAGCCGCAGGTAGCGGGGATTGCCCAAGCCGGTGAGGGAGTCCACGAGGTTGCGCTGTTCCAGGCTGGCGATGTTCTGGGTCAGCAGGCGATTTTCCTGCAGCAGGCGCTGCAGGGTCGCGCAGAGGCGGTCGGCGGCGAACACCCGGGGCACCAGTTGCTCGCTCATGGCGGCCTTGCTGATGAAGTCATCCACCCCGCGATCGAAGGCCTCGCCCAGGACGTTCTCCCCTTCCTTGCCGGTCAGCAGGATGATGTAGCTGTAGTGATCCGTCATTTCGTCCAGCTGGCGCACTCGCGCGGTCAGCTCCAGGCCGTCGATCTCGGGCATCAGCCAGTCCGCCAGGATGACGTTGGCGGGCTTCTGCTCCAAAAGATTCAGGGCTTCGCTGGCGCTGCTGGCAAAGCGCAGGTCCTGGTACCCGGCTTGGGCGAGGGCGCGGCCGATCATGGCGCTGGAGAACTTGGCATCGTCCACCACCAGGATGCTGAGATGAGGGTTGGGCATTGGGCAGGCTCGCGAAGGAGTGGGACAGCGGAATGTGGCGTTATGATATCAAGCCCCATGCCGATTGCCTTGTCGCCCCACCGCTCTGCCGGATTCGGACTGCTGGGTAAGGCCTCGAAAAGGGGACTTGTCGCTCGGTTATAATGGGTGCGCATTTTTTACCGTCAAGCCAGGCGCGCTCATATCCGTGATGCAGATCGCGCCGTCTATCTGGAGGAATCCCATGCCCTCGTTCGACGTGGTGTCCGAACTGGACAAGCACGAAGTCACCAATGCTGTCGACAACGCCATCAAGGAGCTCGATCGCCGCTACGACCTGCGCGGCAAGGGCAGTTTCGAGTTCAAGGAGCTGACGGTGACGCTCACGGCGGAAGCCGACTTCCAGCTGGAGCAGATGCTGGAAATCCTCAAGCTGGCCCTGGTCAAGCGCAAGATCGATATCCAGTGCCTGGAGGTGAAGGACTCCTATGCCTCGGGCAAGGCCGTGAAGCAGGAGGCGGTGCTTCGCGAGGGCATCGACAAGGAGCTGGCGAAAAAGATCGTCGCCCACGTCAAGGACACCAAGCTCAAGGTCCAGGCCGCGATCCAGGGCGAGCAGGTGCGCATCACCGGCAAGAAGCGCGACGACCTGCAGGACGCCATCGCCTCCCTGCGTGCCAAGGAGTTCGGCATGCCGCTGCAGTTCAACAACTTCCGCGATTGAGCGGAACCTTCGCGGCCCGCTCGCGTCGCACTCCAGGTACCCCTTGAACCTTCGCCGCCATGGAGTGTCCATGGCGGCCTGGTTTTGCATTGTGGAAATTGAGGAGAACAACGATGGATATGAACGTCGATGAGCTGGTGAAGGCATCCGAGGCCTGGATTCCCATCGTGCTGGAGTACGGCGGCAAGCTGACCCTGGCGCTGATCACCCTGCTGGTGGGCTGGTGGCTGATCAACATGCTGACCGGCCGGGTGGGCGCGCTGATGCGCAACCGCAATGTCGATCGCACGCTTCAGGGTTTTGTCGGCAGCCTGGCCAACATCATCCTCAAGGTGCTGCTGCTGGTCAGCGTCGCCTCGATGATCGGGGTCGAAACCACCTCCTTCGTCGCCGCCATCGGTGCGGCGGGCCTGGCCATCGGCCTGGCGCTTCAGGGCAGCCTGGCGAACTTCGCTGGCGGTGTGCTGATCCTCCTGTTCCGCCCGTTCAAGGTGGGCGACTGGATCGAGGGCCAGGGCGTGGCGGGAACCGTGGACGGCATCCAGATCTTCCATACCACCCTGAAGACCGGCGACAACAAGGTGGTGATCGTACCCAACGGCAGCCTGTCCAACGGCAACATCACCAACTTCTCGCGGGAGAAGACCCGCCGCGTGGATATCAACATCGGCATCGACTACGGCTGCGACATCAAGGTGGCCCGCCAAGTGCTGCTGGATATCGCCAGGGACCCGCGCGTGCTGCGCAATCCTGAACCGGTGGTCTTCGTCACCGGACTGGGGGAGAGCGCCATCAACATCTCCCTGCGGGTCTGGGTCGCCACGGAGGACTATTGGGGCGTGACCTTCGATTTCATCGAGCGGGCCAAGGAGCGGCTGGATGAGGTGGGCATCGGTATCCCCTTCCCCCAGCGGGTGGTGCGTCTGGTCCAGGAAGCCTGAAGCGCTCGGATGCACGCTACGAAAGAGGCCAGCATTCGCTGGCCTTTTTCGTGTCCGGGGGTCAGGGCTGCTCGGTGGAGCTCGATGCCGGTGGGTTGCTGTGCGAGCCGTTTTCCCTGGGCTGCTGGCGATCCCGACCCCACTGGATGGCGATCAGCAGCAGGGTGGGAATGCCCAGCAGGGCCGTGAGCATGAAGAAGTTGTGGTAGCCCAGGCTTTCCACCATCACTCCCGAATAGCCGCCGATCAGGCGCGGCAGCAACAGCATGATGGAGCTGAGCAGCGCGTACTGGGTGGCGGAGAACTTCAGATTGGTGAGGCTCGACAGGTAGGCGACGAAGGCCGAGGTGGCGAGACCCGCGCTGAAGTTGTCGCAGGAGATGGTCAGGACCAGCATGTTCAGGTGGGCGCCCATGCCGCTCAGGGCCACGAACATCAGGTTGGTGGCCGCCGAGGCGACCCCGCCGATGAAGAGGATCGGCAGGATGCCGAAACGCACGATCAGCACGCCTCCGGCGCCAGCGCCGAGCAGGGTCATCACCAGGCCGAACAGCTTGCTGACGCTGGCGATCTGCTCCTTGGTGAAGCCCTGGTCGATATAGAAGACGTTGGCCATCACCCCCATCACCGTATCGGACATCCGGTAGGTGGCGATCAGCCCCAGCAGCAGCAGCGCCTGCCAGCGGTAGCGCTGGACGAACTCACTGATTGGCGTGAGTACCGGGGCCATGAGCAGCCGGCCGGGCGCGGAGAAACAGGCCAGGGTGATCAGCACGAACAGCGTGCCCCGAGGCCAGGCGCCCGAGGAAAACGCCTTCACCGCGGCGGCGATGGTCACCAGGACCACGATCAGCACGATGATCGAGACGGCCTGGTGGACGAAGTCGAAGTTCGGCATCACCTTGCCCCTCGCGGCGACCAGCAGTTGGCGGCGCTGCTGGCTCAGCAGGTCGCGCACCGGCAGGATCTGGCGCATGCCCCAGGGCGACAGGCAGGTGACGAGAAAGATGGCGTAGAGCGCGGCGCGAGGCCAGGCGCGGTCCAGCAGGCCGGTGATCATCGCTGGCAGGGAGATCAGCATCACCAGCAGGATCAGTACCGAGGACAGCTGCTGCTTGAGCTTGAAGCGAGAGCTGTTGGTCTGGGCCGGCAACTCGACCGCCGGCTCGCGCATCCACAGGCTGGTGATCAGGCCAGGCAGCATCAGCAGGGCGAACAACAGGTAGGTGCCGGCCCAGGCACCGTATTCGTAGACGGTCGTGGTGGAGCCGAACCACTCGGCGAAATACAGCGCGCCGGCGGTGGCCAGCAGCGCGGAAACCCGGTAGCCGGTCATGTAGCAGGCGGCCAGGGCGGCCTGCCGGCTGTCCTCGGCGATTTCCAGGCGATAGGCGTCGATGGCGATGTCCTGGGTGGCGGAAGCGAAGGCCACCACCACCGCCAGCGCGATCAGCCAGGTCAGGTGGGTTTGCGGGTCGCACATAGCCATGCCCACCAGCCCCAGCGCCACCAGGGCCTGTGACAGCACCAGCCAGGAGCGGCGCCGACCCAGGCGGCCCAGCAGCGGCAGGCGCCATTGGTCCAGCAGCGGCGACCAGATCCACTTGAAGGCGTAGGCCAGGCCGATGAGGCTGGCAAAACCGATGGTTTCCCGAGAGACCCCGGCCTCCCGCAGCCAGACCGACAGGGTGGCGAACACCAGCATGTAGGGCAGGCCGGCGGCGAACCCCAGCAACAGCAGCGACAGGGTGGAGGGCGAGGCGTAGGCGGCGATGGCGGCGCGCCAGGAACTATGAGGCATCAGCGGTGCGGTCCGAAAGGCGAGGCGCCGGACAGGGGCGCTCCGCGGCGGGCGGGAAACAGGGCAGGGCGCACTCTAACCCTTGGGTGGCATGGGATGCCAGCCGTGCCGACGCATGTCCACCCGATCGTTGTGGAGTCGGACACCCTCTGCGCGCAATCGTGCCCGCTGTTCATTGCCGGACGGGGTACCAGCGGCCAGGCTGAAGCGCCCGCCCGCTCCCACCACGCGGTGCCAGGGCAGCCGGGTGCCGCTGGGCAGCTGACTCAGGGTCCGGCCGACCCAGCGCGCCGCGCGGCCCAGGCCCGCCAGTTCCGCCAGTTGGCCGTAGGTGACCACCTTGCCCTCCGGTACCTGGCCAAGGGTCAGGTAGAGCGCCTCCCGGCGAACGTCGGCACTTGCTCCGGGCAAGTCCCCCCATGCATCCTCTGGCGCCTCTTTCCCTTTCTTGCTGTCCGCCATGATCCGTTGCCTCGGTGCCCTGTTCCTGACTGTCCTGTGTACGCCGCTCTGGGCCGATACCGTCTGGTTGAACAACGGCGATCGCCTGACCGGCGAGATCCTGTTGCTGGATGGCGGCAAGCTGGCGCTGAAGACCCGCTATGCCGGCCAGGTGCTGATCGACTGGAAGGATATCGACACCCTCCTCTCCGAGAAACCGCTGATGATCAAGCGCGCGGGCCAGGACAGCGAGCACAGCCAGAGCCTGGAAGCGGCGGGCAAGGGCATGGTGCGTCTGGTCAATGGTGCGAGCGAGACGGTGCCCCTGGCCAGCATCCGCCAGATGGTTCCGCCCCGTCCCCTGCTCAAGGACCGGATCTGGGAAGGCAACCTGGACGCCAAGCTGGACATGGAGCGCAATGCCGACAAGAAGGATGAATGGAAGCTCAAGGGCGATACCCGGGTCGAGCACGGCCGCTGGCGGCATGTGCTCAGTGGGCAATTGGAAAACGAAACCAAGAACGGCGATCGCACCGAGGACAACTGGGAGCTGGAGTACGATCTCGACCGATTCCTCACCCCCCACTGGTTCGTGCGTGGCAGCTATGACCAGGCCCGCGATGACTTCGAGTTCTTCGATCGCCAGCGCTCCTACGGACTGGGGCCGGGTTATCGCTTCTGGGACAACGAACTGGGGCGCTTCGACCTGATCGCCCAGCTGTCGCGCTTTGAACTGGAAAGCGCCGCCGGTGACCTGGAGTTCGACGCCTACTCCCTGGAGTGGGACTTCAAGCGCCTGATCTGGGGGACCCGCTTCGAGCTCTACTCCAAGGCCCAGTTGCAGATGCCGCGCATCAACGAGATCGATTATGTGCTGGACAGCGAGTTCGGCCTGCGTTATCGCCTGAACGACTGGGCGCGGCTCTCGCTGCTCTACGAGCTGGACCAGATCCGGGGCCAGGGAACCACCGTATCGGACCGCCATTACCTCATCGGCGTGGGGGTGGGCTGGTAGCGGGGAGGCGCACGTCCATCGATTCTTCGGAACTCATCGGCCATCGTCCGGTCAGTCCTTGCTCTGCCGCCGGCCATCCGGATAATGCCCGGCTTTTTTTGAATCGGAGCCGAAGAAGCCGTCCCATGCTGTCTCGATCCCTGCTTTGCCTGGCGCTTGCCGCCGCTTCCACCGCCACCTTCGCCGACACCGTCTGGCTGAAGAACGGCGACCGACTCACCGGCACCATCCGCGTCTTCGACGGCAACAAGCTGGTGCTGGAAACCGACTACGGCGGAACCATTCCGCTGGACTGGAAGAAGGTCGCCACCCTGGAGAGCGACCGCGAGCTGCTGATCAAGCAGGGCGATGTGGAGGGCGAGCGGGCCAAGTCCCTGCACCGGGCCGACGAGGGCAAGGTCATCCTCGCCAACGGCGATGCCCCCAAGGAAGTGGAACTGGCCAGCATCGACCAGATCATGAAGCCCAAGCCCCTGGTGGAAGACCTCACCTGGACCGGCAACGTCGACCTGGCGCTCGACTACAAGCGCGCCGAGAAGGACACCGACGACTATGACGTCGACTTCTCCACCAAGGCGCGTCACGGCCGCTGGCGGCACAACGCCTCGGGCGAATACAACCGCGAGTTCACCAACGAGGTGAAGACCACCGACAACTGGGAGGTCGAGTACGCCCTCGACCGTTTCCTCACCGACCAGTTCTTCTGGCAGGGCCGCGGTGAATACAAGCGGGACAAGGTCGAGGAGCTGGCGCGCCAGCGCACCCTGGGTACCGGTCCCGGTTACCAGTTCTGGGACGACGAACTGGGCGCCTTCTCCCTGGCGAGCCTGGTCAACCGCAGCGACTACCAGTTCTCCGATGGCAGCAAGGAGAACTTCTATTCCCTCAGCCTGAAGTGGGACTACAACCGCTACCTGATCGGCAAGACGGTCGAGTTCTTCACCACCGGCGAAGTGGGACGTCCGCTGGACAACACCGCCGACTACTCCCTGGATGCCGAGATGGGCCTGCGTTACAAGCTCACCGACTGGGCCTCGCTGAACATGAAGGCCGAGAAGGACCAGGTCAGCGGCGCCGACGGCGAGATCGACGAAACACGCTACACCGTCGGTTTCGGCGTGGGCTGGTAAGCCTGCCTGGTGAGACGGCCCCGACCCCGGGGCCTGACGTGGCGCCCGTGCAGCAGGTCGCTTTTCGCTTGTCGATGTAAACAACTGAGTCCAGAATGGACAAAATGTTTATTTCTGACTCCGGAAGCCTCCCATGCCCAGCGTCCCGCCGTTCGTCGTTCCGCAAGCCGAAGCCCGCCGCCTGCTCCAGCAGCTCGACGTGCATCAGGCCATGCGCCACATGTTCCGTGACCTCGCCCGGGGTGAGGCCGTGCAGCCGCCCCAGCAACTGGTGGAGTTTCCCAATGCCGCGGGCGACTTCATCAACTACCTGGGCGTGCTCGCCAAGGAAGGCGTCTACGGGGTCAAGACCTCGCCCTATATCAAGAAGCCGGAGGGCCCTCGGGTCACCGCCTGGACCTTGCTGATGTCCATGGACAGTGGCCAGCCGCTGCTGCTCTGCGATGCCGGTGAACTCACCACCGCCCGCACCGCCGCCACCACAGCCGTGGCGGTGGAAGAGCTGGCGCCGGTCGGGGCCCGTCGGCTGGCGGTGATCGGCAGTGGCGCGGTGGCCCGTGCCCACCTGCATCAGGTGAAAGGGTTGCGGGACTGGCAGTCCATCCGCGTTCATTCGCGGACGCTCGCCGGCAATGCCGAGGCCCAGGCGCTGCTGCGCGCCGAGGACCCGCGTGTCGAGGTCCACGACAGCCTGGACGCTGCCGTGGCCGATGCCGACGTGGTGATGCTCTGCACCTCTTCCGCCGGTCCGGTGCTGGACCCGCGCCAACTCACCCGGCCGGCGCTGGTCACCTCCATCAGCACCAATGCCCCGCGTGCCCATGAGATACCGCCCGAGGCCCTGGCGGAGATGGATGTCTACTGCGATTACCGTGTCACCACGCCAGGCGCCGCCGGCGAGATGCTGCTGGCGGCCGAGCGGCATGGCTGGAGTCCCGAGTCCATCGTCGGCGACCTGCCCGGCCTGGTGAGCGACCGCGTGCCGCGCCCGGACTACAGCCGTCCGGTGTTCTTCCGCTCCATCGGCCTTGGCCTCGAGGACGTGGCGCTGGCCAACCGGGTCTACCAACTGCAGTGCGAAGGCCAGTGAGGCGCCCATGAACCAGGTCGATTTCATCATCGTCGGTGCCGGCATCGCCGGTGCCTCCACCGGCTTCTGGCTGTCCCGGCATGGCCGCGTCCTGGTGCTGGAGCGGGAGGAACACGCCGGCTACCACGCCACCGGCCGTTCCGCCGCGCTCTACACCGTGGCCTATGGCACGCCCCAGGTGCGGGCGTTGACCGCCGCCAGCCGGGCCTTCTTCGATGCGCCTCCGCCCGGATTCAGCGAGCATCCGCTGCTGACGCCCCGTGGCGAAATGGTGGTGGACTTCACGGGCGACGCCGCCGAGCTGCAACGCCAGTTCGACAGTGCCCTGGAAAACGTGCCCGACATGCGCATGCTCAGCGCCGACGAAGCCTGCGAGCGTGTGCCGGTACTGCGCCGCGACAAGGTCCAGGGCGCCATGTTCGACCCCAGCGCCGCCGATATCGATACCGATGCCTTGCACCAGGGCTACCTGCGTGGGATTCGCCGCAATGGTGGCGAGGTGCGCCTGGGCTGCGAGGTGCAGGCGGTGCGCCGCGACGGCGAGCTGTGGCGGGTGACGACCCGGCAGGGCGACCTGGTCGCGCCGGTGCTGGTCAATGCCGCGGGTGCCTGGTGCGATCAACTGGCGCGCCTCGCGGGCGTCCGGCCGCTGGGACTGCAACCCAAGCGTCGGGCCGCCTTCATCTTCGCGCCGCCGGAGGGGCTGGATGTCCACGCCTGGCCGGCGGTGGTGAGCCTCGACGAGTCCTTCTACTTCAAGCCGGACGCCGGGATGCTGCTGGGCTCGCCCGCCAACGCCGACCCGGTGGAGCCCCACGATGTGCAGCCCGAGGAGTTGGACATCGCCCTCGGCATCTACCAGATCGAGGAGCACACCCACATGAGCATCCGCCGTCCGGCGCGGACCTGGGCCGGATTGCGCTCCTTCTTCGCCGACGGCGACCTGGTTTCCGGTTATGACCCGGGCGCGCCGGGCTTCTACTGGGTGGCGGGGCAGGGCGGCTACGGCATCCAGACGTCCGCCGCCATGGGCGAGGCCAGCGCCAGCCTGATCCGCCGCCAGCCGCTGCCGGAGCACCTGGCCCGCTTCGGCCTCACCGAGGCGCTGCTTTCGCCGGCCCGCCTGGGGTGACGCCGCCGGCGCTTTGCGCCACACTCGCAGCGCCGGGCCCCGTGCCCGGCGTCGTTCCTTCCGCGCCAGGAGCCGTTTCATGACCCCCCGCCCAGCCGCTGACCTGGACAACTACCGGGCCATCGCCGACGCCATCGCCACCCTGTTCTTTCCCCATGCCGAGGTGGTGCTCCACGACCTGCGGACCCAGAAGATCGACTACATCGCCAACAACCTGTCCAAGCGTTGCGTAGGGGATGACGCCGCCCTCGAAGACATGCTCGACGATGAGGTGGGCGAGCGGAACATCGGCCCCTACGAAAAGCTCAACTGGGACGGCCAGAAAATCCGCTCCATGAGCACGGTGCTGCGGGACGCCCAGGGCACGCCGCTGGCGGTGCTCTGCATCAACCTCAATATCTCGCTGTTCGAGGCGGCCAAGGCGGCCCTCGACCTGTTCCTCTCGCCAGGCAAGCTGATTCCCCAGCCGGATGCGCTGTTCCGGGACGACTGGCAGGAGCGCATCAACACCTTCCTGCACAACTGGCTGCGGCAGCGCCAGCTGGGTCTCAACCTGCTCACCCGGGAACACAAGCGCGAACTGGTACTGGCGCTGCACGCCGAAGGCGCCTTCAAGGGCAAGAGTGCCGCCAACTATGTGGCCAATGTCCTCAACATGGGCCGCGCGACGGTCTACAAGCACCTCAAGGAGCTGAAGGCGGAGTCGCCCTGAAGCGGTTACCTGCATTCGCGGGGCTGATGGCACTGGAGCCTCAGCCCGAAGTGGGTCGATACTGCTGTCATCCCTTGCCCCGGAGCTGACCCATGGCCCATCCCAACGCCGAACTCATCACCCGCTTCTACCAGGCTTTCCAACGGCTGGACGCCGAGACCATGGCGGCCTGCTACAGCCCGGACGTGCATTTCAGCGACCCGGTGTTCACCGACCTCAATGGCGAGGAAGCCGCGGACATGTGGCGCATGCTGGCCAGCCGGGCCCAGCAGTTCTCCCTGACCTTCGACCGCGTCGAGGCGGACGATCTCCAGGGCAGCGCCCACTGGGTGGCTCGCTACCTGTTCAGCCAGACCGGTCGCATGGTGGAAAATCGCATCCAGGCCCGCTTCCTGTTCTCCGACGGCAGGATCATCGAGCACCACGACCACTTCGACCTCTGGCGCTGGAGCCGCCAGGCCCTGGGAGCCAAGGGCCTGCTGCTGGGCTGGTTGCCGGCGGTGCAGGACAGGATCCGCCAGCAGGCGGCGCGGGGCCTCTCCGCCTACCGGGCCAGCGCGCGGGGGCTTGTGCCCTGACGCCCGGACAGGCCTAATCGCGGCGCCGCCTCGAAGGTCCCGCGATGTCCGAACTGCCTGAAGTCCCCCCCGCCAAGCCCTGGTTCGTCTATCTGGTGCGTGCCGAGAACGGCGCGCTCTACTGCGGCATCAGCGACGACCCGCAGCGCCGCTTCGCCCAGCACCGCAGCGGCAAGGGCGCGCGTTTCTTCCATTCCAGTCCGGCCCAGGCGCTGGTCTTTGTCGAGACCTGCGCCGACAAGGGCGAGGCCCTGCGCCGTGAGCTCGCCATCAAACGCATGAAGAAGCCGGCCAAAGAGGCGCTGATAAAGGCCTGGCAGGCTCCGGAAAGGATGGGCCCGGAGACGGGCGCACGCTAAGCTGCGGATTCTTTTTCACGCAGCGGAGCCCTGCCCCATGTCCGAACTCATCCTGCATCACTACGACGCCTCGCCCTTCGCCATGAAGGCGCGCCTGATGCTCGGCTACAAGCAGCTGTCGTGGCGCTCGGTGGACATCCCGCGGATCATGCCCAAGCCGGACCTGATGGCCCTGACCGGTGGCTACCGCAAGACCCCGGTGTTGCAGGTGGGGGCCGACATCTACTGCGATACCGCGCTGATCGCCCGCCGCCTGGAGGCGGAGAAGGCGACCCCGGCGCTGTTCCCCGAGGGACAGGAGTTCATCGTCGCGAGCTTCGCCCAGTGGGTGGACTCGGTGATCTTCCAGCATTCCGTGACCCTGGTGTTCCAGCCCGAATCCATCGCCGTGCGCATAGGGCAGTTGCCTCCCGCCGCGCAGCAGGCCTTCCTCGCCGACCGCGCCAAGCTGTTCTCCGGCGGCAGCGCCAGCCGCCTGTCGCCGGAGCAGGCGCGGAACAACTGGCCGGTGCTCATGGGCCGGCTGCAGCAGCAGTTGGAACGCAGCGAGGGCGAGTTCCTCTTCGGCGAACCCTCGGTGGCGGATTTCTCCCTGGCCCATTGTCTCTGGTTCCTCAAGGCGACCCCGGTGACCGCGCCGCTGGTGGACGACTACCCGGATGTAGCCGCCTGGCTGGGGCGTGTGCTGGGCTTTGGCGAGGGCGCGTCCAGCCCCTTGTCCGCCGTCGAGGCCATCGAGATCGCTCGCGGGGCCGAGCCGGCGCCCTTGCCGGAGGGGGCGGTCGACGATCCCAATGGCTTTGCGGTCGGTCAGGTCGTGCGGGTGGCGGCCACGGACTACGGCGTCGACCCGGTGGAGGGCGAGCTGGTCTTCAGCGGTATCGAGGAGATCATCCTCGGTCGTGACGACGAGCGTGCCGGCCGGGTGAATGTCCACGTGCCGCGCCTGGGGTTCCGTATCGAGGCGGTGTGATCCGGCGGTCGGCCCGAAGCGAGAAGCCCCGGCATTGGCCGGGGCTTCTTCGTTTCAGTCCTTGCGCCGCTTCAACTGGTCCTTCAGCTGGGTCGGCAGCTGGCGAATGATCAGCATGTCGCGGCCCTCGTCGTATTCGATCTTCGAGCCCAGCAGGTGCGCCTCGAAGCTGATGGACAGGCCCTCGGCACGGCCGGTGAAGCGCTGGAACTGGCTGAGGGTGCGCTTGTCCGGCGGGATCTCCGGGGACAGGCCGTAGTCCTTGTTGCGGATGTGCTCGTAGAAGGCGCGGGGACGGTCCTCGTCGATCAGCCCCGACAGTTCGTCCAGGGTGATGGGCTCGCCCAGCTTGGCCTGGGTGCTGGCGTAGTCCACCAGGGTCTTGGTCTTCTCCCGAGCCTGGTCTTCGGCCAGGTCCTCGGCTTCCACGAAGTCGCTGAAGGCCTTGAGCAGGGTACGGGTTTCGCTGGGGGGGTCGACGCCTTCCTGGCAGCCGATGAAGTCACGGAAGTAATCCGAGACCTTCTTGCCGTTCTTGCCCTTGATGAAGGAGATGTACTGCTTCGACTGCTGGTTGTTCTTCCATTCCGACAGGTTGATCCGTGCCGCCAGGTGCAACTGGCCCAGGTCCAGGTGCTTGGCCGGCGCCACCTCCAGGCTGTCGGTCACGGCGACACCCTCGCTGTGGTGCAGCAGGGCGATCGCCAGGTAGTCGGTCATGCCCTGCTGGTAGTGGGCGAAGAGCACGTGGCCGCCGGTGGAGAGGTTGGACTCCTCCATCAGCTTCTGCAGGTGCTCCACCGCCTGGCGACTGAAAGCGGTGAAGTCGCGGGCACCGTCCTGGTACTCCTTCAGCCAGCCGCTGAAGGGGTAGGCGCCGGACTCCTCGTGGAAGAAGCCCCAGGCCTTGCCCTGCTTGGCGTTGTAGCTCTCGTTGAGGTCGGCCAGGAGGTTCTCCATGGCCTGGGATTCGCCCAGTTCGCTGTCCCGGGCGTGGAGCACGGCGGCGCTGCCGTCGGGCTTCTTGTCGATGAAGTGAACGATGCAGTGGCGGATGGGCATGGCTCTTGGCTCTCCGGGGACCTCCGGCGCGCTGGCGCGCCGGCATCAAAAGTCCGCCAGTTTACCCGAGCCGCTCGCCGGCTGCCTGCCGCCGCTGCAACGCCTGCAAGCGCTCGATCACGTAGCGAAGGTGCACGTGCAGGTCGTAGAGCTCGTTGGAGTAGGAGAGTGGCACCTCGACCCGGACGAGGCGTTGTTCCAGTTGTTCGAGGTTGTCGATCTCGGCCGCCAGCTGGTCCGGCGGCGTGTCGCCGTCCAGCTTGCGCTCGATCTCCCGCAGGTGCTTGTACCAGCGGTAGATGCGCGCGCGGATGCGCCAGCGGTAGATGGGGCCGACGGCCTTGGAGAGGGGGATCATGATCACGATCAGCGGGATCAGCAGGATGATGTAGCGGTCCGCCAGGGAGGCGATGCGGAAGGGCACATAGCGTTGCAGGATGGGCAGTCCCTTCTCGTAGTAGTACTCCGCCTCCCTGAGCGGGGCGAGGGTCTGGGGCTTGGCCGCCGGGTAGGTGCCCGGCGGGTCCAGCAGGGTGCCGCCCTTCATCACCTCGCGGGCGGCCTCGAGGATCAGTGGGGTGAGCGAGGGGTGGAACTCGTCATTGGCCACCAGGGTAGCCACCGGGGCCAGGGTGAGGATGTCCTGTGCCGGGCTGTTGCTGGCGAGGTTGAGCACGCCCTCGCCGACCGCCAGCTTGGTCAGGTAGGGCAGGCGAGCGCGGTAGGCGGCGCTGCGCCGGAGGCTGACCAGGTCCAGCTCCGGGCTGGCCGCCAGGCGTTGCACCACGGCGCTCTCGGCCGGGCCGAGGAAGAAGCCGGCGTCCAGCTCGCCCGCCAGCAGGGCGCTGGCCGCGGGGCTGGCGCTGATGGGTTGCCACTGCCCGGGGTAGCGTTCGGGGCTGATCTGGTTGGCGGCCAGCAGGGCTTCGCTCACCGAGCGGGTGCCGCTGTCGGGGGCGCCGATGGCGACCCTCAGGGGCAGCAGGTCGGCCATGCTGTCGATGACGATCCCCTTGCGCTTGAACAGCCAGAGGGGCTCCTGGTACATCACCCCGAGGCCATGCAGCGCGTCCCGCTTGTGCGCCTCCAGGGTGAGCTCCTGGCCGCTCTGCACCAGGGCGATCTCCACGTCACCCCGTTCCAGCTTGGCCAGGTTGTCCAGGGAGCCCTTGCTTCGCACCAGTTCGAGCTCGAAACCCTGCCTGGCCAGTTCCTCCTTCAGCTTCAGGCCGAAGGCGTGGTAGCCGCCAGTGGGGCCGCCGGTGGCCAGGCGCGCGTGCATGGGCGGCGGCGGCGCCACGAAGTAGAACAGGGCGCCCACCAGGACCGCCAGCACCGGAATCAGCCAGAGGTTGGCCAGTAGCATGATCTTGAAGTCGCGAAGGAGGCGTTGCATGTCGGTCCCTGTCTGCAGCGGATGAACACAGGATAGCGGCTCGACGGTTGCCAGGCCGCGAAGGAAATGACAGGGTTGCGCGCATTTCCGTTCCCCAGGGTGATCCCGATGCGCATCCTTCACACCTCCGACTGGCACCTGGGCCAGCACTTCATGGGCAAGACCCGGCAAGCCGAGCACCAGGCGTTCTGCCACTGGCTGATCGAGCAGGTGGAGGCGCGCCAGGTGGATGCGGTGCTCATCGCGGGGGACATCTTCGACACCGGGGCGCCACCCAGCTACGCCCGGGAACAGTACAACCAGTTCATCGTGGATCTGCGCGCCACTGGCGCCGAGCTGGTGGTGCTGGGGGGCAATCACGATTCCGTGGCCATGCTGGGGGAAAGCCGCAGCCTGCTGGCGCAGCTGCAGACCCGGGTGGTCCCGGCCGTGGGCCTGGACCCGGCGGAGCAGGTGCTGGTGCTCCGGCACCGCTCCGGGGTGCCCGGGGCGATACTCTGCGCCATTCCCTTCATCCGCCCGCGCGATGTGC
Source organism: Pseudomonas furukawaii (assembly GCF_002355475.1). Classification (NCBI taxonomy): domain Bacteria; kingdom Pseudomonadati; phylum Pseudomonadota; class Gammaproteobacteria; order Pseudomonadales; family Pseudomonadaceae; genus Metapseudomonas; species Metapseudomonas furukawaii. Next base: position 1,118,762 of record NZ_AP014862.1, read on the forward strand.
TGCAGAGCCAGGCCGGGCAGAGCGCCGCCGACAAGCAGCTGTCGCTGCAGCAGGCCATCCAGGCGCACTACCAGCACCTGTTCGACCTCGCCCGTGAGCGGCGGAGCGAACTGGGCGGTGGCCTGCCCATCGTCGCCACCGGCCACCTCACCACCGTGGGCGCCAGCGCCAGCGAATCCGTGCGCGAGATCTACGTCGGCGCCCTGGAGGCCTTCCCCACCAACGCTTTCCCGGCGGCCGACTACATCGCCCTGGGACATATCCACAGGCCGCAGAAGGTCGGCGGACTGGAGCACGTCCGTTACAGCGGTTCGCCGATTCCTCTGGCGTTCGACGAGGCATCCCAGCAGAAGGAAGTCCTGCTGGTGGAGCTGGACAGCATCGGCCTGCACAAGGTCGAGGCATTGCCGGTGCCGCGTTTCCAGCCCCTGCACTCGCTGCGCGGCAGCCTCGCCGAGTTGCCTGCATTGCTGGCCGCAGTCGCGTCCGAGGGGACGCCGGAGCGACCGGTCTGGGTCGAGGTACAGGTCAGTACCGATGATTACCTCAATGACCTCCAGGCGCGCCTGGCCGCGCTCTGCGAGGGACTGCCGGTGGAGGTGCTGCGCATTCGCCGCGAACGGGGCAATGTCCTGCCCGGCCTGCAACGCGAGGCGCGCGAAACCCTCGATGAGCTGAACCCGGAGGAGGTGTTCGACAAACGTCTGGAGAGCGAGGAACTGGATGCCGCCTTGCGTGGCGAGCTGCAGGGACTGCACCGCCGGGTGCTGGCCGACCTGCGGGAGGGTGACGCATGAAGATCCTCAGCCTGCGCCTGAAGAACCTCAACTCCCTGAAGGGTGAATGGAAGATCGACTTCACCGGCGAGCCCTTCGCGGGCAATGGCCTGTTCGCCATCACCGGCCCCACCGGCGCCGGCAAGACCACCCTGCTGGACGCCATCTGCCTGGCCCTGTATCACCGTACGCCGCGCATGGGCACGGTCTCTGCCAGCCTCAACGAGCTGATGACGCGCCATACGGCCGACTGCCTGGCGGAGGTGGAGTTCGAGGTGAAGGGCGTGGGCTATCGCGCCTTCTGGAGCCAGCGTCGCGCCCGTGACCGGGTGGATGGGGGCCTGCAGGCTCCCAGGGTGGAGCTGGCGCGCATCGCCGACGGGGAAATCCTCAGCGACAAGGTGGCGGACAAGCTCCGGCTCACCGAACGCCTGACCGGGCTCGATTTCGACCGTTTCACCAAGTCCATGCTGTTGGCCCAGGGCGGGTTCGCCGCGTTCCTGGAGGCCAATGCCAACCAGCGTGCGGAGCTGCTGGAAGAACTCACCGGCACCGACATCTACGGACTGATCTCCCAACGCGTCTTCGAGCGCACCCGGGAGGTGAAGGCCGGCCTCGACCAGCTTCGCGCCCGCGCCGAAGGGGTGGAGCTGCTGGGCGATGACGCGCGCCTCGCCCTGGAGGCGGAGGCGGAGGGGCTGGCTTCGGACGAGCGACAGTTGCAGGCGCTCCAGGCCGATCTGCAACGACAGCGCCAGTGGCGCGATGAACTGGACAAGGCGCTTGCCCGCCAACAGTCCGCCGAACGACAGGCCCTGGCGGCTCGCGAAGCCTTGCAGCAGGCCCAGCCCCAACTGGCACGTCTGGCGGCCAGTGAGCCCGCCAGCCGCCTGCAGCCCCTGCACCGCGACTGGCAGCGCAGTGTGCTGCAACTGGAGCAGGGCGAGGGCGAGCTGCGGGTCACCCGGCAGGAGCTTAAAGACCTGGCCGAGCGCATCCTCGGCCAGCTGTGGCGGGGCGCCCAACTGAGCGAGCAATGGGTCGCTGTCCGGCAGCGCGCCGTGGAAAGCCTCCTGAATGAGCGTGAGGGCCTTGAGCGGCGCCTGGCCGAGCATCCGCAGCGGGCCCGGCTGGGCGAGCATCTGGGGGGCTGGCGGGCGGAGCTCGGCGCCCTGGCTCGGCGCCAGGCGGAGATCGGCGAACTGCAGCGCGAGCAGGCTGCGCTCAGCGGGCAAGCGACGGCGCTGGAGCAGCGGTTGTCGTCCGCTCGAAGCGCCGTCGAGTCCGCCCATGCCGAGCAGGTGCAGGCGCAGCTGGGCGAGCGGGAGGCACAGGTCCGGCTGGACGAGTTGCTGGCCGGCCAGGATGACGTCGCCCTGCGGGAGCAGTGGCAGCGGCTTCTGGAGCGCGGCGCTCAGCTCGAGCGGCTGGAACAGTTGTCCCAGCAGCGCCGGCAACTGGCCGAGCGCCAGGATCGGACCCGGGCCCAGTTGCTGCCCCTGGAGGAGGAGCGCCGTGGTCTGGGGGAGCAACGGGATGCCCTGCGGCGCCGTTTCAGCGAGCTGAAGCAGCAGATCGCCGACAAGGAGAAGCTGCTCGAGCAGGAGCGTCGCATCCAGCAACTGGAGGCCTATCGTGCCGCCCTCCAGCCTGGCGATGCCTGCCCGCTGTGCGGTTCCCACGAGCATCCGGCGATCGCCGAATACCAAGCGCTCGACCTGTCCGACACCCAGCGGGCCCTGGAGGCCTCCAAGCAGGCCCAGGACGAGGTGCGCCAGCAGGGGGAAATCCTCAGCAACCGGCTTTCCGCCCTGGAGGCCCAGGCCCAGCAGCTGGGCGAGGCGTTGCAGGGCTTCGAGACGGAGCAGCGTGAAGTCGTCGAGCACTGGCGCCAACTGTGCCAGGCGCTGGCGCTGCAGCTTCCCGACCTGGCCGCCTTGCATGCCGAGCGCGAGGCGCACGCTGCGCGGGTCCAGGCCTTGCAGGAGCGCCTCGGGCACCTGGACCGGATGAAGGCCGAACTGGCGTCTGTCCGCGAGGGGCGGCAACGGGCCGAGCAACACCGGCAGGCCTGCGACAGCGCATTCGCGCTGCTGGAGAAGGAGCTGGCCGGACTGCACCAGCGCGAGCAGGCGACTGTCCAGCGACTGGAGCAGTCGCATGGCGCGCAGAGCGAGGCACGTGCGAGTCTCATTGCGGGGCTGGCATCGCTGGGCTACGAACTTCCCGAGTCCGGGGAGGCCTGGCTCGCCGAGCGCGAGGCGGAATGGCGGCAATGGCAGCAGGACCAGGCCAGCCGCCAGGAGCTGGAGGAACGACTACGGGACCAGCAGCTTGCCCTGGCCCGCGCCCGGGAACAGGCGAGCGTCTGGCTTGGGCGCTGGCAGGCCTCCGGCGAGCCCGACCGGGCGCCTCTGGCGCCGGCACCGGACCCCGAGGCCGCATTGGCGACCGAGCAGGCGGAGCTGGACCTGGCGCAGCAGCGTCTCAATCACTTGAAGGGGAGCGAGCACAGCCAGGATCAACGGCTGCAGGCGCTCCGCCTCCAGCAATTGCAGCACCTCGACGCCTGGCGACAGGCCCTCGCGGCCAGTCCGTTCAACGACGAGCCGGCCTTTCTCGCCGCGTTGCTCGACGAGGTCGAGCGCGCGGGCCTGCAGGACCTGCAACAGCGGCTGGAACGGGAGCGGGGGGATGCCGAGGCCCTGCTGGCGGACGCCCGGGCGCACGCCGGACGCTTGCAGGCCGAGCCGGCCAGTGCGCTGGCTCCCGAGCAGCTGGACGCCGAGTGGCAGGCCCTCGGCGAGCGCCTGCGGGGGCTCAGCCAGCGCCAGGGCGAGATTCGCGCCCAGCTGTCGGGTGATGCCCTGCGACGGCAGAACCTTCAGGCCCTGTTCGCCGAGATCGGTCGCCAGGAAGCCGACTACGACCTCTGGCAGCGCCTGAACAGCCTGGTGGGCTCCGCCGATGGGGCCAAGTACCGCAAGTTCGCCCAGGGCCTGACGCTGGATCACCTGGTGCACCTGGCCAATCGTCAGTTGCAGCGGCTGCACGGTCGCTATCAGCTGGCGCGGCGCCAGGGGGGCGAGCTGGAGCTCGAAGTGGTGGATACCTGGCAGGCGGACACGGCCCGGGACTGCAAGACCCTGTCGGGTGGGGAGAGTTTCCTCGTCAGCCTGGCGCTGGCGCTGGCCCTGTCGGACCTGGTGAGTCACAAGACCAGCATCGATTCGCTGTTCCTCGATGAGGGCTTCGGTACCCTGGACGGCGAAACCCTGGAGGTCGCCCTGGATGCCCTGGACGCGCTCAACGCCAGCGGCAAGATGATCGGGGTGATCAGCCACGTCGAAGCGCTCAAGGAGCGTATTCCGGTGCAGCTCAGGGTGCACAAGGGCGTGGGCATGGGCTACAGCCGGCTGGACCCGCGCTTCAGTGTCACCGCTCCCTGAGGGAGCGGGCGACCTCAGGCCTGCCAGCGCGCCCGCCGCCATGCCTCGCGCTGGTCGGCATCGAGGAAGGTCCAGGCGACGAAGCGGCTCTGCTTCTGGCCCTGGGCCATTTCCACCGTGCGTATCTCGACGGCATCGCTGCGCCGCAGTCGTGCCTCCATGCCCGGCACATTGCCGCCTTTCGATACCAGGCTGCTGAACCAGAGCACCTGGTCCCGGAACTGGCGGCTCTCGTCCACCATTCGCTGGAGGAAGGCGGATTCGCCACCCTCGCACCAGAGCTCCGCGCCCTGGCCACCGAAGTTGAGCACCGGCAGCTTGCGTTCAGGGGCCTGCTTGCCGAGGTTCTTCCACTTGCGCCGGCTGCCGCGCGTGGCTTCGTCCAGGGAGCTGTGGAAGGGCGGATTGCAGAGGGTGAGGTCGAAGCGCTCGCCCGGCGCGATGAGCCCCTTGAAGATCTGCTTGGGGGCCGCCTGCCGGCGCAGGTCGATGGCGCTTGTCAGCTGGTTGGACCCTACGATGGCGAGGGCCGAATCCAGGGCGGTCGGGTCGATGTCCGCGCCGGTGAAGTGCCAGCCGTACTCCTGGTGGCCGATGAGGGGATAGATGCAGTTGGCGCCCACGCCGATGTCCAGGGCCTGGAGGCCCTTGCCCCGGGGAATGACGCCGCCGTTGTCCGCCGCCAGCAGGTCCGCCAGGCCGTGAAGGTAGTCGGCCCGCCCGGGAATCGGCGGGCACAGGTAACCCGGCGGGATGTCCCAGTGGCGAATGCCGTAGAACTGTCGCAGCAGCGCACGGTTGAACACCTTCACCGCTTCGGGGTCGGCGAAGTCGATGCTTTCCTTGCCGTAGGGGTTGGTGATGACGAAGCGCGCCAGTTCCGGGCTGCCCTGGATCAGTTGGGGGAAGTCGTAGCGTCCCTGGTGGCGGTTGCGCGGGTGCAGTTGCCCCTTGGTGGGGGCGGCGGGTTTCGCGGGGGCGGGGCGTGAACGCTTGGGCGGTTGCGGCATGGCGGCGATGTCGAGGGGAAACGCGGCATTTTCCCACAGCGGGGGTGCCCGTGGGGACCCGCGTCCATCAGAGCGGGAATACCAGGGGCACCATGAAGACGCTGACGATCATCACCAGCACCGTGAAGGGCACGCCGACCCTCACGAAGTCGCCGAAGCGGTACTGCCCCGGTCCCACCACCAGGGTGTTCACCGGGGAGGAAATGGGCGTCATGAAGGCCGCCGAGGCCGCCAGTGCGACGATCATGGCGAAGGGGTAGGGCGACAGGCCCAGTTGCTGGGCGGTGCCTATGGCCACCGGCGCCATCAGCACGGCGGTGGCGGTGTTGGAGATGAACAGGCCGATCAGGGAGGTCGCGGCGAAGAGGCAGGCCAGCATGGCGTAAGGGCCGGCGTTGCCCAGCAGGGCCACCAGTCCCTTCACCGCCAGGTCGATTCCGCCGGTCTGCTGCAGCGCCTGGGCGAAGGGCAGCATGCCGACGATCAGCACCAGCGTGGGCCAGTGGATGGCGCGATAGGCGCTGTCCAGGTCGATGCAGCGGAAGGCGCCCATCAGCAGGCAGCCGATCAGTGCCGCCATCACGTTGGGCACCAGCCCGCTGACCATCAGGACGATCATCACCGCCAGGCTGAGCAGCGCGTAGGGCGCCTTGCGGGCGGTGGGCGCCACTTCGTCCACCTCGGCGGGCAGGCTCAGGACCAGGAAGTCCCGGCTCTTGCCCTGGAGCTGGTGGATCGCCCGCCAGTCACCCGCCACCAGCAGGGTGTCCGAGGTCTTGAGCTTCTCGTCCACCAGCAGTCCGTCCAGCGCGCGGCCCTGGCGGCGCAGGCCGACCACGTTGAGCTTGTGCCGGGTGCGGAAGCCCAACGCCTGGATGGTCTTGCCGGGGAGGCTGGATTCGGGCGGGAAGGCGACTTCGGCCAGACCCAGCTGATGGGCATGCAGGCTGTAGTAGGAGGCCGTCAACGGCAGGGGTTCCAGGCCCAGCTCCTGGTAGGCGCCGAGCAGGCCGATGGCGGGGCTGGCCAGGTCCACCAGGAGGACGTCGCCGGGCTCCAGCAGGGTGTTGCCGGTGGCCATCAGCAGCAGGGTACGGAAGCGCTGCTGGCGCTCCACGGCGATGACGTTGATGCCGTACTGCTTGCGCAGCTCCAGTTCGTTCAGCGCCTGGCGTGCCAGGGGCGAGTCGGGGCGGACCCGCAGCCGGCGCTCGCGTTGGTTCAGGTCGTAGGCGGTGGCGAGGTCCGTCAGGGTCAGGCGCGGCGCCGCATCGGCCTGGTCTCGGCCCCTCGGGGTGAGCCAGCGGCGGGTCGCCAGCATGTACAGCACGCCCAGTGCCAGCACCGCCAGCCCTACCGGCGTCAGGCTGAAGAAGCCAAAGCCGTCGAGACCGGCGCGGCGCAGTTCGCTGTGGACCACCAGGTTGGGGGCGGTGGCCACCAGGGTGAGCATGCCGCTGATGAGGCCGGCGAAGGCCAGCGGCATCATCAGGCGCGCCGGGGGAATCTTGAGTCGCGCGGCGACGCCCAGGGCCACCGGGATGAAGATGGCCACCACGCCGGTGGAGCTCATCACCGAGCCCAGCCCGGCGGCGGCCAGCATCAGCAGCACCAGCAGGCGGGTCTCGCTGCTGCCGGCCCTGGCCACCAGCCAGTCCCCCAGGCGATAGGCGATGCCGGTCCGGACCAGGCCGTCGCCGATGACGAAGAGCGCGGCGATCAACACCACGCTGGGGTCGCTGAAGCCGGCCAGGGTGTGCTGGATGTCCAGCACGCCGGTCAGCGGCAGGGCGACCATCACCAGCAGGGCGACCACGTCCATGCGCGGCCTGTTGAGGATGAAGAGGGTGACGGCAACCGCCAGCAGGCCGAGGACCATCAGCAGATCGAGGTTCAAACGCAGCTCCCGGAGTGGACTGGCGGGGCAGGGTCTCAGGGATAGCCGAGGACCGCCTTGATCTGATGCAGGTTAGTGGCGATCCAGCGCTTGTCGATGGCGCCCCAGTCGCGGATTTCGTAGTGGCCGGCGTTGTTGCGTTCGCCCTCGGCCTGGGCGAAGTGGCATTCGATATCCAGTTCGCCCAGGGCGGAGAGGGTGTCCTGGGCGGTGCGCCGGGGCATGCCGGTGGCGTCCATGATCGCCGGGACGCTGGTGGCGGCGCCGCTGTCGATCAGCCAGGCGACGTAGAGGCGGCGATAGAAGCTGGTCTTGGTCTTGCTGGTTTCCATGGGCGTTCCCTGCGTTGTGCCAGGCGTGAAGTTCGAGGCCCGCATCAGCGGGCCTCGTCAGGGTTTACAGGTTGGCGATCTTCTCGCGCTGCTCGGCCAGCCTGGCCAGTGCCTGTTCGGCTTCGGCCAGCTTGGCGCGCTCCTTGTCGAGCACCTCGGCCGGGGCCTTGGCGACGAAGCCTTCGTTGGCGAGCTTGCCGCCGACGCGCTTGACCTCGCCGTCCAGGCGCTGAATCTCCTTGTCCAGGCGCGCCAGTTCGGCGTCCTTGTCGATCAGGCCGGCCATGGGCACCAGCACCTGCATGTCGCCCACCAGGGCGGTGGCGGACATGGGGGCTTCCTCGCCGCTGGCCAGGACGCGGACGGATTCGAACTTGGCCAGCTTGTTCAGCAGCGGTCCGTTCTCATTCAGGCGGCGCAGGTCTTCGTCACTGGCGTTGGCCAGGACCACGTCGATGCGCTTGGCCATGGAGATCTTCATCTCGCCACGGATCTGGCGCACGCCGAGCATCAGCGTCTTGACCCATTCGATGTCGCCTTCGGCGGCAGCGTCGATGCGGCTTTCGTTGGCCACCGGCCAGGGTTGCAGCATCAGGGTGTCGCCGCTGACGCCGGCCTGGGCCTTGATGCGCTGCCAGATCTCTTCGGTGATGAAGGGCATGAAGGGGTGGGCCAGGCGCAGGATGACCTCCAGCACGCGTACCAGGGTGCGGCGGGTGCCGCGCTGGCGCTCGATGGGAGCGTTCTCGTCCCAGAGCACCGGCTTGACCAGTTCGAGGTACCAGGAGCAGTACTCGTCCCAGACGAACTCGTAGAGGGCCTGGGTGGCCAGGTCGAAGCGGAAGGCGTCGAGCTGGCGGGTGACTTCGGCTTCGGTGCGCTGCAGCTGGCTGATGATCCAGCGGTCGACCGAGGAGAGGTCCACGGCTTCGCCGTTGACGCCGGTGTCCTGGCCGTCGGTGTTCTCGATGACGAAGTTGGCGGCGTTCCACAGCTTGTTGCAGAAGTTGCGGTAGCCCTCGACCCGGCCCATGTCGAACTTGATGTCGCGGCCGGTGGAGGCCAGGGAGCAGAAGGTGAAGCGCAGGGCGTCGGTGCCGTAGCTGTTGATGCCATCGGGGAATTCGGCGCGGGTCTGCTTGGCGATCTTCTCGGCCAGCTTGGGCTGCATCATGCCGCTGGTGCGTTTCTCCAGCAGGGTGTCGAGATCGATGCCGTCGACGATGTCCAGCGGGTCCAGCACGTTGCCCTTGGACTTGGACATCTTGTGGCCCTGGGAGTCGCGTACCAGGCCGTGGACGTAGACGGTCTTGAACGGAACCTGCGGGGTGCCATCCTCGTTCTTCACCAGGTGCAGGGTCAGCATGATCATGCGGGCGACCCAGAAGAAGATGATGTCGAAGCCGGTGACCAGGACGTCGGTGGGGTGGAAGGTCTTGAGGTACTCGGTCTGTTCCGGCCAGCCGAGGGTGGAGAAGGTCCACAGGCCGGAGCTGAACCAGGTGTCCAGCACGTCCTCGTCCTGGCGCAGCGGCTGGTCGCCCAGGTTGTGCTTGGCGCGGACTTCGGCCTCGTCGCGGCCGACGTAGACGTTGCCGGCCTCGTCGTACCAGGCGGGGATGCGGTGGCCCCACCAGAGCTGCCGGCTGATGCACCAGTCCTGGATGTCACGCATCCAGGAGAAGTACATGTTCTCGTACTGCTTGGGCACGAACTGGATACGGCCGTCTTCCACGGCGGCGATGGCGGGCTCGGCCAGGGGCTTGGTGGAAACGTACCACTGGTCGGTGAGCCAGGGCTCGATGACGGTGCCGGAGCGGTCGCCCTTGGGCACTTTCAGCGCGTGGTCTTCGATCTTTTCCAGCAGGCCGAGCTGTTCGAAGGCGGCGACGATCCGCTTGCGGGCTTCGAAGCGGTCGAGGCCGGCGAACTCGGCCGGGAGGCTGGCGTCGAGGTCGTGGTTGACGCTGCCGTCGAGGTTGAACACCTGGGCGGTGGCGAGCACGGCGGCGTTCTTGTCGAAGATGTTGATCAGCGGCAGGTTGTGGCGCTTGCCGACTTCGTAGTCGTTGAAGTCGTGGGCCGGGGTGATCTTCACGCAGCCGGTGCCGAACTCGGGGTCGCAGTAGTCGTCGGCGACGATGGGGATGCGACGACCCACCAGGGGCAGTTCGACGAAGGTGCCGATCAGGGCCTTGTAGCGCTCGTCCTCCGGATGCACGGCGACGGCGCTGTCACCCAGCATGGTTTCCGGGCGGGTGGTGGCGACGATCAGGTAGTCCTTGCCGTCAGCGGTCTTGTGGCCGTCGGCCAGGGGGTAGCGCAGGTTCCACAGGTGGCCTTTCTCGTCATGGTTTTCCACTTCGAGGTCGGAGATGGCGGTGTGGAACTTGGTGTCCCAGTTGACCAGGCGCTTGCCACGGTAGATCAGGCCATCGTCGAACAGGCGGACGAAGGCTTCCTTGACCGCTTCGGAGAGACCGTCGTCCATGGTGAAGCGCTCGCGGGACCAGTCGACGGAGGAGCCGAGGCGACGGATCTGCCGGGTGATGGTGCCGCCGGACTCTTCCTTCCACTCCCAGACCTTGTCGAGGAACTTCTCGCGGCCTAGGTCATGGCGGCTCACGCCCTGGGCGGCCAGCTGGCGCTCCACCACCATCTGGGTGGCGATGCCGGCATGGTCGGTGCCCGGCTGCCAGAGGGTGTTGCGACCCTGCATGCGGCGGAAGCGGATCAGGGCGTCCATGATCGCGTTGTTGAAGCCGTGTCCCATGTGCAGGCTGCCGGTGACGTTCGGCGGCGGGATCATGATGGTGTAGGGCTCGCCGGAACCTTGCGGGGCGAAGTAGTTGTTCTTCTCCCAAGTCTGGTACCAGGAAGTTTCGATGGCGTGGGGCTGGTAGGTCTTGTCCATGGTTCGGCGGGGACCCTAGAGGGAACTGAATGGGAAAACCGGGGATTATAGCGGCAAAGGCGCAGCGCCATAAGCGGCACGCACCGGGCGATGCGTGCCGCCGAGGCGGATGGCCTATTGGCGTTTGGGCGGTAGCAGGCGGTTCAGCCGGGCGCCGAGGCGACGTTTGAGTTCGGCCTCGATCTGCGGCACGAAGTCGTCGATCACATCCTGCAGGATCAACTGCGCGGCGGCCCGCAGCTCGCTGTCCAGGCGCGCCAGTTCGGGGTTGCCGGTGGGCGTCATGCGTTGGCGGATCGCTTCGGCGATGGGTTGCGTGGCGCTGCCGGTCGCCGGTTGCGGGGCGTCGACGGGCGGCGCCTGGAGGGCGGGCTCGACGATCTCGGACAGCACCGGGATGCCATCGGCGGCGTCCAGGGCATCGGTCAGCAAGGGGGGCTCGGCGACACCGGGTTCGTCCCCGAGAAGGGCGCGAATGGATTCGAGGTCGTCCAGCAGGTGGGCCGGCTTGGGAGGAGGTTTGGGGGTATCCATGATGGTTACAGCTAGAGTTCGACTCGTTTCGGATCATAGCCCCGCTGGCGGTAGGTGCGGAAATTCTCCCGGCAGGCGGCAAGCAGGGCGGGTTCCTGATTGACGATCTCGATGATGCGGCTGAAGTGCTCGATGTGGGGCGACAGGCTGGATGCGAGGTTGATCAGCAGGCCCTGCTGGACGGTCGGTGCCTCGTCCAGCGCCAGCACCACGGGGCCGTCGGGGTCATCCTCGATGAGGCCGTGAGGGATGAAGCTCTCGGCGCGGAAGCGCCAGAGCAACTGGTCCAGTTCGTCGCGCTGGGCGGCATCCGCGCAGCGCATCAGGACCGGCAGCCCATGCCGCCAGCCCTTGGCGGCCAACTGGCAGGCCGCACGCAGGCGGTCCGCCGGGCTGGCCGAGGAGAGCACGTAGAACTCGATCCTCACTGGCTGCGGTCCAGCAGGTACTGGGTCAGGAGGGGGACCGGTCGACCGGTGGCGCCTTTCTCCTTGCCGCCGCTGACCCAGGCGGTGCCGGCGATGTCCAGGTGCGCCCAGTGGAATTTCTTGGCGAAGCGCGACAGGAAGCAACCGGCGGTGATGGTGCCGGCCTTCGGCCCGCCGATGTTGGCGATGTCGGCGAAGGGGCTGTCCAGCTGTTCCTGGTACTCGTCGAACAGCGGCAGTTGCCAGGCGCGGTCGTCCGAGTACTCGCCGGCCTTGAGGATCTGCTTCACGAGGGCGTCATCGTTGCCCATCAGGCCGGAGGTGTTGGATCCGAGGGCGACGATGCAGGCGCCGGTCAGGGTGGCGATGTCGATCACCGCCTGGGGCTTGAAGCGTTCGGCGTAGGTCAGGGTGTCGCACAGCACCAGGCGGCCTTCGGCGTCGGTGTTGAGGATTTCAACGGTCTGGCCGCTCATGGTGGTGACGATGTCGCCGGGGCGGGTGGCGCGACCGCTGGGCATGTTCTCGGCGCAGGCCAGCAGGCCGACGACGTTGATGGGCAACTGCAGTTCCAGCAGTGCGCGGAAGGTGCCGAGCACGCTGGCGGCGCCGCACATGTCGTACTTCATCTCGTCCATGCCGGCTGCGGGCTTGATGCTGATGCCGCCGGTGTCGAAGGTGATGCCCTTGCCCACCAGGACGAAGGGTTTGTCGTCCTTCTTGCCGCCCTGGTAGTGGAGCACGATCATCCGTGGCGGTTGCTCGCTGCCCTGGGCCACGGCGAGGAAGGCACCCGCGCCGAGTTCCTTGAGTTTCTTCTCGTCCAGCACGTCGACCTTGAGGTGCTTGTGTTCCTTGGCCAGGGCCTTGGCCTCTTCGGCGAGGTAGCTGGGGTGGCAGAGGTTCGGCGGCAGGTTGCCAAGGTCCCTGGTAAAGGCCATGCCCTTGGCGATGGCCTGGGCGTGGGCGCTGCCACGCTCCAGTTCGGCGACGTCGGCTTTCTCGCCCAGCAGGGTGATTTTCTTCAGTACAGGGGCGTCGGCCTTCTGGCTCTTGAAGCGGTCGAACAGGTAGGTGCCATCGGCCAGGGTTTCCACCATCAGGCGGGCTTTGCCATAGGCGTCGCGGCCCTTCACCTGCAGCTCGCCCAGGGCGAGCGCGGCGTCACTGCCGCCCAGGCCCTTGAGCACGCCGTTGACTGCAGCGATCAATTTGCGGAATTGGCGGTCAGAGAGTTCGCGCTCCTTGCCGCTGCCCACCAGCAGCACGCGATCGGCCTTGAGGTTGGGGAGGCTGTGCAGGAGCAGGGTCTGGCCGACCTTGCCCGCCAGGTCGCCGCGCTTGAGCAGGGTGGTGATGGCACCATCGGCAGCCGCGTCGACCGCCTTGGCGGCCTCACCCAACTTGCGGCCTTCGCCGACGGCGACGACCAGGGTGGAGGTTTTAAGGGTTTCCAGGCGGGCGCTTTTGACGAGGAATTCCATGACATGTGTCCCCAAGACAAAGGGCCGGGATTGATTGATAATGCCGGCTATTTTTTCAGTGGCCCGTCAGTTCGGCGGGCTGGCCATAAAGCGGCTAGTTTGAGCGCAGCCGCCTGAGCCTGACAACCCTGGAGCCCCTGGTTTTGATTGTCTTCCGTTATCTCTCCCGCGAGGTCCTGGTTACCTTGAGTGCGGTCAGTGCCGTGCTGCTGGTAATCATCATGAGCGGCCGTTTCATCAAGTACCTGGCCCAGGCCGCGCAGGGTGTCCTGGACCCGGGCGTGCTGTTCATGATCATGGGATTCCGGATTCCAGGCTTCCTGCAGTTGATCCTGCCGCTCGGCTTGTTCCTCGGCTTCCTGCTGGCCTACGGCCGGCTCTACCTGGAAAGCGAGATGACGGTTCTCAGCGCCACCGGCATGAGCCAGCAGCGCCTCATGGTCTACAGCCTGGCGCCTGCCACCCTGGTCGCTCTGCTGGTGGCCTGGCTGAGCCTGGGGCTGGCGCCCCAGGGTGTGGCCCAGGTGGCGCGCATCCTCAACGAGCAGGACGCCCTCACCGAGTTCGATACCCTGGTTCCCGGCCGCTTCCAGGCCATGAAGGGGGGGGGTCGCGTCACCTACACCGAGTCGCTTTCCGCTGACCGCAGCGCGCTGGGAGGTGTCTTCATTTCCGAGAAGCGCGTGTCACGCCAGGATGGCACCGATCGCGGCATCGGAGTGCTGGTCGCGGAGAAGGGGCATCAGCAGATCCAGCCAGACGGCAGCCGTTACCTGATCCTCAAGAATGGCTACCGCTACGACGGCAACCCCGGTAAGGCGGACTACCGCATCATCCAATACGAGACCTATGGCGTGCTGTTGCCCAAGCCCGAGATCAGCGCCGAGATCGGCGAGCGCGAAGCCGTGCCGACATCCGAGTTGATCGGCAGTGCCGACCCGCGCTACCAGGCCGAGTTGCAGTGGCGCTTGTCCATACCGCTGCTGGTGTTCGTGGTCGCCTTGCTGGCGGTGCCGTTGTCCAGGGTCAACCCGCGCCAGGGGCGCTTCCTCAAGCTGCTGCCTGCGATCCTGCTCTACATGGCCTACCTGGCCCTGCTGATCGCGGCGCGCGGGCAGTTGGACAAGGGGCGCATTCCCATGGCCCTGGGGCTGTGGTGGGTGCATGGGCTGTTCCTGATCATCGGCCTGCTGTTGTTGTACTGGGAGCCGCTACGACTGAAGTGGGCGGCTCGTCGTGATGCACGTGAGGTGGCCCATGGTTAGGTTGGATCGTTACATCGGCACCAGCGTGTTCTTTGGCATCCTCGCGGTGCTGGGCGTCATCGTCAGCCTGGCGGCGCTGTTCGCTTTCATCGATGAGCTGGGCGATGTCGAAGGTAGCTACGACGTGTTCGCCGCGGCCTGGTATGTCTTCCTGACCCTGCCGCGCCGGCTCTACGACATGCTGCCGATGGCGGCGCTGATCGGCAGCCTGATTGGTCTGGGCACACTGGCCAGCAGCAGCGAACTCACTGTGATGCGAGCTGCGGGCGTGTCCATTGGGCGCATCGTCTGGGCCGTGATGAAGCCCATGCTGGTGCTGATGGTCGTCGGCGTGCTGATCGGCGAGTACCTGGCGCCCTGGAGCGAGAACCTGGCCCAGGCCAATCGCTCCATGGCCCAGGGCGGTGGTGACGCCCAGAGCTCGAAGCGCGGCCTCTGGCACCGCCAGGGTGAGGAGTTCGTGCACATCAACGCCGTCCAGCCCAATGGCGTGCTCTATGGCGTGACCCGTTATCGTTTCGATGGTGAGCGCCGCATGCAGTCTGCGAGCTTCGCCCGGCGTGCCTTGTTCCAGGGCGATCACTGGCAATTGGAGAATGTGGCCACCACCCACTTTCGTGGCGATCACACCGAAGTGGTGAACAGTCCCAGTGAGCGCTGGGACGTGGAGTTGAATCCGCAACTGCTGGGCACCGTGGTGATGGAGCCCGAGGCCCTGTCCATCACCGGTTTGTGGCGCTACATCCACTACCTGGCCGATCAAGGCCTGAACAACGGGCGCTACTGGCTGGCGTTCTGGACCAAGGTCCTGCAGCCGCTGGTCACTGCAGCCCTGGTGCTGATGGCGATTTCCTTCATTTTCGGCCCCTTGCGCTCGGTCACCCTGGGGCAGCGTGTGTTCACCGGTGTGGTGATCGGCTTCGTGGTGCGTATCAGTCAGGATCTGCTCGGTCCATCGAGCCTGGTGTTCGGCTTCTCGCCGCTGTTCGCGGTGCTGGTGCCGGCGGGCATCTGCGCCTTGGCGGGGCTCTGGTTGCTCCGTCGGGCGGGGTGACCGTTTCACGAGGCAGGAAAAAGCCGGCGTCAAGCCGGCTTTTCTCGTTCTGGGGGATTACTTCTTCTTGTGCGCTTCCTTTGGCAGGCGCACGACCCGGGATTCCGAGTAGATGTCATGCCAGGTCCGCTTTTCCTTGTCCCAGAGGCTCCACAAGAAGCCAAGGCCCAGTGCCAGCCAGGACGCGATGGCGATGACGAAGCGCAGAAGGGCCTGCCAGAGGGTGATTGCGGAGCCGTCCTGGTTCTGCACACGGATGCCCCAGACTTGCATGCCGAGGGTCTGGCCATTGTGGGTCCAGAACTTCGCGAAGAAACCGAACAGGGCGAACACCAGGAGTGTGGAGAGGACCGGGTCGTGGGCCAGCAGGCCCTGATCGGCCAGCTGGCGCAGGCGTTCGCCACCGTAGATCAGGCGGAGAACCACCTGTTGGTAGATCAGGGTGACCACCATGAGCAGTGCGACGCAGAGGAGGAAGTCGTAGAAGATCGCGGCGAGGCGGCGAACCAGCCCGACGGCGGGGAAGTCGCCCTGGGGGCGCAACTGATGTTTCGGCATTGCGGGCTCTTGGCGAGGGAAGGGCGCGCCATTCTAGCAGCCGATCAGCGGGCACAAAAAAGCCCCTGACGTCTCCGTCAGGGGCTCTCGGCGAAGCTCAGGATCAGTTGATGACCTGAACCTTGTCAGCCTGCATGCCTTTCTGGCCTTGAACGGCTTCGAAGGAAACCTTCTGGCCTTCTTTCAGGCTGCGGAAGCCGGAGCCTTCGATGGCGCGGAAGTGAACGAACAGATCCGGGCCGCTTTCCGGAGTGATGAAACCAAAACCTTTCTCGTCGTTGAACCACTTGACGGTGCCGGTTTGACGATTCGACATATCTTTTTCCTTGAAACTGAAGTTGATGACAGCCTGCTGTCCGCGCGCGCGTCAGTAGGGCTGGAAACTGGTTGCAAAGAGGTAAGAGAAGTCGAGCGGGATGTAGCGGATCTGGTGATCTACCGCATCAGGTCACGATTCAACAGCGACCCATGCAAACACAGTTGACCAACTCTACGCTAACTTTTGCGCAAAAGCCAAGCCCTGAAAGGCTAATCTTTGACGGGGGGAGAAGGGTCCTGGTCGGAGGGGCTGCCAGGCACAAAGATGCCCCCGTTGCAGGGGTTGGGGGGATATCGTGGTGCCCCGGGAGAGACTCGAACTCTCACTCTGTCGCCAGAAACGGATTTTGAATCCGCCGCGTCTACCATTCCGCCACCGAGGCACGATGGCGGCGCAGTATAGGGAGGTGCCCCGGGCCGGTCAATCCATCTCCGTGGTCAGGATCGGGTGTTTCCTGTACTATTTGCGCCCCTGCGATACGACCCCCCACCATGCGTGTAGCCGATTTTCATTTCGAGCTTCCCGAAGCTCTTATTGCCCGTCATCCCCTGGCCGAACGCCGCGCAAGCCGCCTGCTCGTGCTGGATGGCGCGCGCGGTGAGCTCAGTCACCGCCAATTTCCCGACCTTCTGGATTACCTGCGCCCGGGCGACCTGATGGTGTTCAACAACACCCGGGTGATCCCGGCGCGGCTGTTCGGTCAGAAAGCCTCAGGCGGCCGGCTGGAGATCCTGGTCGAGCGAGTGCTGGACAGTCATCGCGTGCTGGCCCATGTGCGTTCGAGCAAGTCCCCGAAACCCGGCACGCGCCTGCTGATCGACGGCGGCGGCGAGGCCGAGATGGTCGTTCGCCACGATGCCCTCTTCGAGCTGCGGTTCGCCGAAGAAGTCCTGCCGTTGCTGGACCGTGTCGGCCATATGCCGCTGCCGCCCTACATCGATCGGCCCGATGAGGAAGCGGATCGCGAGCGTTACCAGACGGTCTATGCCCGCCATGCCGGTGCGGTTGCCGCTCCCACCGCCGGTCTTCACTTCGATGAGGCCTTGCTCGAGGCTCTGGCTGCCAAGGGGGTCGAACGTGCCTTCGTCACGCTGCATGTGGGGGCGGGAACCTTCCAGCCTGTGCGGGTGGAGCGTATCGAGGACCACCACATGCACCGCGAATGGCTCGAAGTGGGCCAGGATGTGGTGGATGCGGTGACCGCCTGCCGCGCTCGCGGTGGTCGTGTCGTCGCTGTCGGGACCACCAGTGTGCGTTCCCTCGAGAGCGCGGCGCGGGACGGTGAGCTCAAGGCGTTCAGTGGCGACACGGACATCTTCCTGTACCCCGGGCGCCCCTTCCATGTGGTGGATGCGCTGGTCACCAACTTCCATCTTCCCGAATCTACCCTGCTGATGCTGGTCTCGGCCTTTGCCGGCTATCCGGAGACCATGGCCGCCTACGCGGCGGCGGTGGAGCAGGGCTATCGCTTCTTCAGTTACGGTGATGCCATGTTCATCACCCGCAATCCCGCTCCGCGCGGACCCGAGGACAACGCATGAGCCGCACCTGCCGGATGAACTTCGAGTTGCTGGCCACTGACGGCAAGGCCCGTCGTGGTCGCCTGACCTTTCCCCGTGGCGTAGTCGAGACGCCGGCCTTCATGCCTGTAGGCACCTACGGCACCGTCAAGGGGATGCTGCCGCGCGATATCGAGGGCATTGGTGCGCAGATCATCCTCGGCAACACCTTCCACCTCTGGCTGCGCCCCGGGATGGAGGTGATCAAGCGCCATGGCGACCTGCATGATTTCATGCAGTGGCAGGGCCCGATCCTCACGGATTCCGGCGGTTTCCAGGTGTTCAGCCTGGGGGCCATGCGCAAGATCAAGGAGGAAGGCGTGACCTTCGCTTCGCCGGTGGACGGTGCCAAGGTCTTCATGGGGCCCGAGGAGTCCATGCAGGTGCAGCGGGACCTGGGTTCCGACATCGTGATGATCTTTGACGAGTGCACGCCTTACCCGGCCGACTTCGATACCGCCAAGCGCTCCATGGAGCTGTCCCTGCGCTGGGCCAAGCGTTCCAAGGCGGCTCACGGCGAGAACACTGCGGCGCTGTTCGGCATCGTCCAGGGTGGCATGCACGAGGAGCTGCGCATGCGCTCCCTGGAAGGCCTGATGGAGATCGATTTCGATGGTCTGGCCATCGGCGGGCTGTCGGTCGGTGAACCCAAGGAAGAGATGCTGCGGGTGCTGGACTTCATGCCGGGCCGCATGCCGGCGGACAAGCCGCGTTACCTCATGGGGGTGGGCAAGCCGGAGGATCTGGTTGAGGGCGTGCGTCGGGGAGTCGACATGTTCGATTGCGTGATGCCGACCCGGAACGCCCGCAACGGCCATCTGTTCATCGAGACCGGCGTCCTGAAGATCCGCAACTCGGTGCATAAGCATGACGAGTCGCCTCTGGATCCGACCTGCGATTGTTACACCTGCAAACACTTCTCCCGTGCTTATCTGCACCATCTGGACAAATGCGGCGAAATGCTCGGCAGCATGTTGAATACAATCCATAACTTGCGGCATTACCAGCGTCTGATGGCTGGTTTGCGCGAGGCAATCCAACAGGGTAAATTGGCCGCCTTTGTCGATGCCTTCTATGCCCGGCGCGGACTTCCGACTCCGCCCTTGGACTGATAAGCCGCATTTTTCCCGTTCGAATATTCTCCAAACTTCCGCAACAGGAGTGCTAAATGAGCTTTCTGATTCCCGCCGCCTACGCCGATGCCGCCGCACCGGCCGCTGCCGGTCCCGCTGGTACCGGTTTCGAGTGGGTTTTCCTGATCGGTTTCCTGGTCATCTTCTACCTGATGATCTGGCGTCCCCAGGCCAAGCGTGCCAAGGAGCACAAGAACCTCCTCTCCGGCCTGCAGAAGGGCGACGAGGTGGTCACCTCCGGCGGTATCGCCGGCAAGGTCACCAAGGTTGCCGATGACTTCGTGGTCATCGAAGTGTCCGATAACGTCGAGCTGAAGTTCCAGAAAGGCGCGATCGCGGCGACCCTGCCAAAGGGCACCCTCAAAGCCATCTAACGATCCATGGATCAACACCGACGGGGCGCCAACAGGCGCCCCGCGTCATAACGGGCGGAGTCATGCTCAACAAGTACCCTCTGTGGAAATATCTGCTGATCCTGGCGGTGCTGGCGATCGGCCTGGTCTATTCCGCACCCAATCTCTATCCGGACGATCCGGCCATCCAGATCACCGGCACCAGCACCGCGCTGAAGATCCAGCAGGCTGACCTGGACAAGGCGGGCGACGCGCTGAAGCAGGCCGGTATCGAACTCAAGGCCGCCAGCCTCTCCGAGACCGGGGGGCTGCTGCGCCTGAACAAGCTGGCCGATCAGTTGCCCGCGAAGGACGCCATCCGCAAGGCCCTCGGCGACGATTACGTGGTGGCCCTGAACCTGGCGCCCACGACGCCCGACTGGCTGCGCAACCTTGGCGCCGCCCCCATGAAGCTGGGTCTCGATCTTTCTGGCGGTGTGCACTTCCTGCTGGAAGTGGACATGGACAAGGCGATCGATGCGCGCCTGAAGATCTACGAGGGTGAGGTGCGTACCCTGCTGCGCAAGGAGCGCATCCGCTACCGCAGCCTGCCGGCCCAAACGAACGGCTTCCAGCTGGGCTTCACCGATCAGGACTCCCTGGACAAGGCCCAGTCGCTGATCCGCAAGTCCTTCAACGATTTCGACCTGGTCGCCAATACCCGTGGTGAGATGCAGGTCCTGCAACTCACCCTGACCCAGGCCAAGCTCGCCGAGATTCGCGAGTACTCCGTCAAGCAGAACCTCACTACCGTTCGTAACCGCGTGAACGAACTGGGCGTGGCCGAGCCCCTGGTTCAGCGCCAGGGCGCCAACCGCATTGTGGTTGAGCTGCCGGGCGTGCAGGATACCGCCGAGGCCAAGCGTATCCTCGGCAAGACCGCCAACCTGGAATTCCGCCTGGCGGCGGAGCCGACCGCCACCAAGGCGTCCACCGAGTCCTTCGAGTTCCGTGAACCGGGTCGTCCGCCGGTGCCGTTGGAGCGAAGCCTGATCATCACGGGTGACCAGGTGACCGACGCCCAGGCCAGTTATGACGAGAACGGTCGTCCGCAGGTGAACATCCGTCTTGATGGCCACGGCGGCGACCTGATGAACCGCGCTACCCGCAACAATGTGGGGCGCAGCATGGCGGTGATCTTCATCGAGCAGCGCCCGGTCACTCGCTACGTGACGCAGGACGTCAATGGCGTTCCGCAGGAAGTGGCGATTCAGGGCTTCAAGGAAGAGAAGAAGATCATCAGCCTGGCGACCATCCAGTCGCCGCTGGGCAGTCAGTTCCGTATCACCGGCCTGGACGGCCAGGGCGAGTCCTCCGAGCTGGCCCTGCTGCTGCGTGCCGGCGGCCTGGCCGCTCCGATGTACTTCGCTGAAGAGCGGACCATCGGTCCGAGCCTGGGGGCCGAGAACATCGTCAAGGGCATCGAGTCCACCGAGTGGGCGATGATCTTCGTGTCGCTGTTCATCATCGCGATCTACCGTTTCTTCGGCTTCCTGGCCACCATCGCCCTGGCGTTCAACCTGGTACTGCTGGTGGGGTTGATGTCGGTGATCGGCGCTACCCTGACCTTGCCGGGTATCGCCGGTATCGTGCTGACCCTGGGCATGGCGGTGGATGCCAACGTGCTGATCTACTCGCGTATCCGTGAGGAGCTGGCCAATGGCCTGTCGGTCCAGCGCGCCATCCATGAGGGCTTCGACCGTGCCTACACTGCCATCGTCGACTCCAACCTCACCACCCTGCTGGTGGGCGGCATCCTGTTCGCCCTCGGCACCGGTCCGATCAAGGGCTTCGCCGTGACCATGTCCCTCGGGATCATCACTTCGATGTTTACCGCCATCATGTTCACCCGCGGCCTGGTCAACCTGATCTTCGGTGGCCGCAACTTCAAGAAACTGTGGATTTGAGGCCTGTCATGATCAAGTCAACCATTCGTTTCATGGCGATACGCAATGTTGCGTTCGCCATTACCGTGGTCATCAGCCTTATCGGTATCGGCGCGCTGTTCGCCAAGGGCCTGAACTTCGGCCTGGACTTCACCGGCGGTACCCTGATCGAGCTGTCCTACGAAAAGCCCGCCGATCTGGAAATGATCAAGAAAGAGCTGGGTCAGGCGGGTTACCCGGATGCCGTGGTTCAGAGCTTTGGCGCCTCCACCGATGTGCTCGTGCGCATGGCGGGCGATGATCCCCAGTTGGGCAACAAGGTGGCCGACGCCCTGCGCAGCGTCGATGCGGAGAGCAAGTTCGAACTCAAGCGAGTCGAGTTCGTCGGTCCGCAGGTCGGCGAGGAGCTGCGTGACCAGGGTGGTCTGGCCATGCTCCTGGCGCTGGGCGGCATCCTGCTGTACCTGGCGTTCCGCTTCCAGTGGAAGTTCGGCGTGGGTGCCATCGCTTCCCTGATTCACGACGTCGTGGTCACCCTGGGCATCCTGGCCTTCTTCCAGGTTCCCTTCGACCTCACCGTCCTGGCGGCTGTTCTGGCGATGATCGGTTACTCGCTGAACGACACCATCATCATCTTCGACCGTATCCGCGAGAACTTCCGCGTGCTGCGCAAGGCGGACCTGATCGAGAACATCGACGTGTCCTGCACCCAGACCCTCCTGCGGACCATTGCGACTTCGATGTCCACCGCGCTGGCCCTGATCGCCCTGCTGGTCTTTGGGGGTGACAGCCTGCACGGTTTCGCGCTGTCCCTGCTGGTGGGTGTGGTGGTAGGTACCTACTCTTCCATCTATATCAGCGCGCCCGTGCTGATCTGGCTGAAACTGACCTCCGAGGACCTGATTCCGCCGGCGAATGCCGCCGAGGTGGATGAGCGTCCCTGAGGCGATTCCTGTTGTGAGCAAGGCCCGGCATTCGTCGGGCCTTGTCGCTTTCGGAGTGTGAGACATTCGTCCCATTTGTCGGAATCTTCCGTAGGATTCGGGAACTCGGTAATGGCTCTTTCATCCAAGGCAGGGAGAAGGGCATGCATGCCCGCATGGAAGAGTCAGGAGGTTCCAGTGAACAAGTCGATGCTCGTAGGTGCTGTGCTGGGCGCGGTGGGTGTGACCGCCGGCGGCGCCGTTGCCACTTACAACCTGGTCAGCAACAGCGGGCCGGAGTATGCCGAGGTGCTGGCGGTGCAGCCGATCAACGAAACCATCAAGACTCCCCGTGAGGTCTGCAACGAGGTAGCGGTGACCCGCCAGCGCCCGGTGAAGGATCAGCACCAGATCGCCGGTACCGTGATCGGCGCGGTGGCGGGCGGCCTGCTGGGCAACCAGGTCGGCGGTGGTACCGGCAAGAAGATCGCCACCGTCGCCGGTGCCGTCGGCGGCGGCTACGCCGGTAACAAGGTGCAGGAGCACATGCAGGAGAGTGACACCTATACCACCACTGAAACCCGCTGCAAGACCGTCACCGACACTAGCGAGAAGCTGGTGGGCTATGACGTGAAGTATCAGGTGGATGGCAAGGTGGGTCAGGTGCGCATGGATCACGATCCGGGCAGCAGGATCCCGCTCGGCGAGGATGGCCAGTTGATCCTGGGGCGGATGGACGGTGGCGCCGAGCAGTCCAAGGGCGGTGTTGCCGGCGTCCAGCAGTAACCGGTATCTCCAGGCAAAGAAAAACCCGGCCGCGGCCGGGTTTTTCATGTCCGGATGAAGTGGATCAGCGCTTCATCGACGGCGGGAGGTGCGGCTGGATGGCGGTCAGGACCGCTTTGAAGCACTTGGTGTTGCCAGCCACGATGTGGCCTTTCTCAAGGAAGTCGTGACCGCCAGTGAAGTCGCTCACCAGGCCGCCGGCTTCCTGCACCAGCAGGGCGCCTGCTGCCATGTCCCACTCGGACAGGCCGAATTCCCAGAAGGCGTCGAAACGACCGGCGGCCACGTAGGCCAGGTCCAGGCTCGCGGTGCCGGCGCGGCGCAGGCCTGCGGTCTGGCCCACGAGGGAGCGGAACATGCCCAGGTAGTTGTCCAGGTTGTCCAGCTGGCTGTCGCGGAAGGGGAAGCCGGTACCCAGCAGGGCGCCTTCCAGGCTCTTGCGCGGGCTGACGCGCAGGCGGCGTCCATTGAGGGCTGCGCCCCGGCCACGGCTGGCGGTGAACTCCTCCTGGCGCACCGGGTCGAGCACCACGGCGTGCTCCAGGCGACCCTTGTACTTGCAGGCGATGCTCACGGCGAAATGGGGGACGCCGCGGATGAAGTTGGTGGTGCCGTCCAGGGGGTCGATGATCCACAGGTAATCGGCGCCTTCTCCCTTGCCTTCCAGCAGTCCGCCCTCTTCACCGAGGATGCCGTGGGTCGGGTAGGCCTTGCGCAGGGCCTGGACGATGGACAGTTCAGCGGCCCGGTCGACCTCGGTGACGTAATCCTTGGCGTCCTTCTCGTTGATGGAGATAACGTCCAGGCGTTCGATCGAGCGGAAGATCAGTTCACCGGCGCTGCGAGCGGCGCGCAGGGCGATATTCAGCATAGGCTGCATGGGAGAGTCACCTGGGTCGTTAAAGAAGAAAGCCGCGCATGGTATCAGAAAATGGAATGGGTCGGCAGGGGCGGGCGCGTGATTCGTGGCGTCGGAACCCTCCCTCCGGTAATATCCCGCTCCCTTGAGGTTCCGCTGAGAGACTAGAGCGTTGCTGCAGAACATTCGCGTGGTACTGGTCAATACCAGCCATCCCGGCAATATCGGTGGTGCGGCTCGCGCCATGAAGAACATGGGGCTGTCCAGGCTCATCCTGGTGGATCCTGAGGACTTTCCCAGTCCTGAGGCCAGCGCCCGTGCATCAGGTGCCGATGACATCCTGCAGTCGGCCGACGTGGTCGCTACGCTGGAGGAAGCCCTGGTTGGCTGCAGTCTTGTGGTGGGCACCAGCGCCCGCGACCGGCGCATCCCCTGGCCCTTGCTGGATCCGAGGGAGTGCGGCAAGGCGTCGGTCGATCAGGTCCAGGTCGGCGGCGAAGTGGCACTGGTGTTCGGTCGCGAGTATGCCGGCCTCACCAATGAAGAGCTGCAGCGCTGTCAGTACCACGTGCACATTCCATCCAATCCGGAGTTCTCCTCCCTGAACCTCGCGGCGGCTGTCCAGGTGCTGGTCTACGAGGTGCGCATGGCATGGCTCGCCCAGGAAGGGTTGCCGAGCAAGGTGGAGAAGATCGAGACCACGGCGATGCTCAACGCGCAGCCGGTCACAGCCGATGAGCTCGAGCGGTTCTACGGTCACCTGGAAAGCACGTTGGTGGATATCGGCTTTCTCGACCCCGAGAAGCCTCGGCATCTCATGTCGCGCCTGCGCAGGCTCTACGGCCGCAGCGGTATCAGCAAGCTGGAAATGAATATCCTGCGCGGCATTCTGACGGAAACCCAGAAGGCGGCGCGGGGCGAAACCCAAAAGCGGAGTGACACCTGATGTTCGAGCGCATTCGAGAAGACATTCAAAGCGTATTTCACCGCGATCCGGCGGCACGCAATGCCTTCGAGGTGCTCACCTGTTACCCCGGTCTCCATGCCATCTGGTTGCATCGTGTCGGCCATGCGCTCTGGGTCTCGGGCTGGAAGTGGCTGGCGCGACTGGTCTCCAATTTCGGTCGCTGGATGACTGGTATCGAGATTCATCCGGGGGCCAAGATCGGTCGCCGTTTCTTCATCGATCACGGCATGGGGATCGTGATCGGTGAAACCGCCGAGATCGGCGATGACGTGACCCTCTATCAGGGCGTGACGCTCGGTGGCACCAGCTGGAACAAGGGCAAGCGCCATCCGACGCTCGAGAATGGCGTCGTCGTCGGTGCGGGCGCCAAGGTGCTGGGGCCCTTTACTGTGGGAGCTGGAGCCAAGATCGGCTCCAATGCGGTGGTGACCAAGGCGGTGCCAGCGGGTGCGACGGCTGTCGGTATTCCCGGACGCATCATCGTCAAGGCCGATCCCGAGCAGGAGGCCAAGCGCCAGGCGATCGCCGAGCGTTTCGGCTTCGATGCCTACGGCGTGGGGCAGGACATGCCTGACCCGGTCGCGCGGGCTATCGGTCAGCTGCTGGATCATGTTCAGGCGGTCGACGAGCGTCTTGAGGGCATGTGCAAGGCCTTGACCGCCCTGGGTAGCGACTACTGTGCCAAGGCCCTGCCCGAGCTTCGTGACGAGGACTTTGCAGGCGTCAAGGATGAGGAACGCAAACCGGTGGCCTGAGGCCTGGAGTCCGTCCCGGAGCTCTGCCTTTATGGGGCGGACTATTAGGGTGCTAACGGGCTGTGGTTCTGATATCATTCGGGCCCCTGCAAGTTGTAAACCCGACTATTTTGATAGGTCTTATAGTTGACTTAAATAGTCGGGAATCGCATACTCGCTGCATTCCAGCGACCCGTGGTACTCACCATGCGACTGACCACCAAAGGCCGATACGCCGTCACCGCCATGCTCGACCTGGCGCTGCATGCGCAGCAGGGGCCGGTGTCTCTGGCAGATATTTCCGAACGTCAGGGAATCTCCCTGTCTTACCTTGAACAACTTTTCGCCAAGCTCCGCCGCGGCAATCTCGTTAGCAGCGTCCGCGGTCCCGGTGGTGGCTACCAGCTTTCCCGAGACATGCACGGCATCCATGTGGCTCAGGTGATCGATGCGGTCAATGAGTCGGTGGATGCCACCCGTTGTCAGGGGCTTGGCGACTGCCATTCCGGCGATACCTGCCTGACCCATCACCTGTGGTGCGACCTCAGTCTGCAAATCCATGAATTCCTGAGTGGCATCAGCCTGGCTGACCTGGTCAACCGCCGCGAGGTGCAGGAAGTCGCTCAGCGGCAGGATCAACGCCGCTGTGGAAGCAATGGCAGGACGCCGCACCTCGATAAGATTGAAGCGTCCGCCATCGATTGAGCAGGGCGCCGGCCCGTGATTGGCCCCGATACCTGATAGGAGAGCCCCGATGAAATTGCCGATCTACCTCGACTACTCCGCCACTACGCCGGTGGACCCGCGCGTCGCCCAGAAGATGAGCGAATGCCTGCTGGCGGACGGCAACTTCGGCAACCCGGCCTCGCGCTCTCACGTGTTCGGCTGGAAGGCCGAGGAAGCGGTGGAGAATGCTCGTCGTCAGGTGGCTGAGCTGGTCAATGCCGACCCTCGTGAAATCGTCTGGACTTCCGGTGCCACCGAATCCGACAACCTTGCCATCAAGGGCGTGGCCCACTTCTACAGTGGCAAGGGCAAGCACATCGTTACCTCGAAGATCGAGCACAAGGCGGTACTGGATACCACCCGCCAACTGGAGCGCGAAGGGTTCGAGGTCACCTACCTGGAGCCGGGTGAAGACGGCCTGATCACTCCGGCGCTGGTGGAGTCCGCCCTGCGCGACGACACCATCCTGGTTTCGGTCATGCATGTGAACAACGAGATCGGCACCATCAACGACATCGCCGCCATCGGCGAGCTGACCCGGTCCCGCGGCATCCTCTTTCATGTCGACGCCGCCCAGTCCACTGGCAAGGTGGAAATCGACCTGGAGAAGCTGAAG
Organism: Pseudomonas furukawaii; assembly: GCF_002355475.1. NCBI lineage: Bacteria > Pseudomonadati > Pseudomonadota > Gammaproteobacteria > Pseudomonadales > Pseudomonadaceae > Metapseudomonas > Metapseudomonas furukawaii. The sequence continues at coordinate 1,145,363 of NZ_AP014862.1, forward strand.
GTCGACCTGATGTCCTTCTCCGCCCACAAGACCTACGGCCCCAAGGGTATCGGCGCCCTTTACGTGCGTCGCAAGCCGCGCGTGCGCCTGGAAGCCCAGACCCACGGCGGTGGCCATGAGCGTGGCATGCGCTCCGGCACCCTGGCGACCCATCAGATCGTCGGCATGGGCGAAGCCTTCCGCATCGCCAAGGAAGAGATGGCCAGCGAAAACCAGCGTATCAAGGCCCTGGCCGATCGCTTCTGGTCCCGGATCGAGGACATGGAAGAGCTCTATCTGAATGGCAGTGCCACCGCTCGCGTGCCTCACAACCTGAACGTCAGCTTCAACTACGTCGAGGGCGAGTCGCTGATCATGGCGCTCAAGGACCTCGCGGTCTCCTCCGGCTCCGCCTGCACCTCGGCCTCCCTGGAGCCGTCCTATGTGCTGCGTGCCCTGGGCCGCAACGACGAGCTGGCGCACAGCTCCATCCGCTTCACCTTTGGTCGGTTCACCACCGAGGAACAGGTGGACTACGCCGCTGCCAAGGTGCGTGAAGCGGTCGACAAGCTCCGTGAACTGTCCCCGTTGTGGGATATGTATAAAGAGGGCGTCGACCTGTCCCAGGTCGAATGGCAGGCGCACTGACGCCACCCTGATGAGTGAGGAATAGTTACCATGGCATACAGCGACAAGGTCATCGACCACTACGAAAACCCGCGCAACGTCGGCAAGCTCGACGCCGCTGATCCCAATGTCGGTACCGGCATGGTCGGTGCGCCGGCCTGCGGCGACGTGATGCGCCTGCAGATCAAGGTCAACGAACAGGGCGTGATCGAAGACGCCAAGTTCAAGACCTATGGTTGCGGCTCCGCCATCGCCTCCAGCTCCCTCGCCACCGAGTGGATGAAGGGCAAGACCCTGGATGAAGCCGCTTCCATCAAGAACACCACCATCGCCGAAGAGCTGGCCCTGCCGCCGGTGAAGATCCATTGCTCGGTGCTCGCTGAGGACGCCATCAAGGCCGCCGTCAACGACTACAAGCAGAAGAAGGGTCTGCTCTAAGCGCTCGCACGAGTAAGGAGTTGCAATGGCCATCAGCATGACCGAATCCGCCGCCCGTCACGTGCAGCGCTCCCTCGAGGGGCGTGGCAAGGGTGAGGGTATCCGTCTGGGGGTGCGTACGACTGGCTGCTCCGGTCTCGCCTACGTGCTGGAGTTCGTCGACGAGCTGACTTCGGAAGACCTGGTATTCGAGAGTCATGGCGTCAAGGTGATCATCGATCCCAAGAGCCTGACCTACCTCGATGGCACCGAGCTGGACTTCGTCCGCGAAGGGCTCAATGAGGGCTTCAAGTTCAACAATCCGAACGTGCGCGGCGAATGCGGCTGCGGCGAGAGCTTCAACGTCTGAGGCCTTTGTGGGAACTCCCTGTCATTTTGCGCTGTTCGACTTGAAGCCGGATTATCGGCTGGACCTCGATCAACTGGCGGCTCGCTACCGAGACCTGGCTCGCACTGTCCACCCCGATCGCTTCGCCGACGCGTCCGATCGGGAGCAGCGCCTGGCGCTGGAGCGCGCCGCGCAGCTCAACGATGCCTACCAGACGCTGAAGAGCGCGCCGCGCCGGGCGCTCTACCTGCTCGCCCTGAAGGGGCGCGAGCTGCCCCTTGAGGCGACGGTCCAGGATCCTCAGTTCCTGCTTCAGCAGATGCAGTGGCGAGAGGAGTTGGAAGACCTGCACGACAGCGCCGATCTGGATGGCGTGGGTGCGTTCAAGCGTCGACTGAAGGCCGCCCAGTCCGAACTGGATGCGGACTTTGCCGACTGTTGGGATGACGCCTCGCGCCGCGAGGAAGCCGAACGGCTGGTGCGTCGCATGCAGTTCCTCGACAAGCTGACCCATGAAGTGCGCCAACTGGAAGAGCGCCTCGACGATTAACCCCGCGATGCCGTCCTGGTTGCCGGTACGCCTGATAAATAGACAAGCATGGCCCTACTGCAGATCGCCGAACCCGGGCAGAGCCCTCAGCCTCACCAGCGCCGCCTGGCGGTGGGCATCGACCTGGGTACCACCAATTCGCTGGTCGCTGCGGTCCGCAGCGGCGTTGCCGAGCCCCTGCCAGACGCCGACGGGCAGGTCATCCTGCCATCCGCCGTGCGCTATCACGCCGAGCGTGTCGAGGTGGGGGGCAGCGCCAAGCAGGCCGCTTCCGCCGATCCTCTGAACACCATCATCTCCGTGAAGCGCTTCATGGGGCGTGGGCTGGAAGACGTCAAGCTGCTGGGCGAGCAACTGCCCTACCGCTTTATCGGTGGCGAATCCCACATGCCCTTCATCGAGACCATTCAGGGTGCCAAGAGCCCGGTGGAGGTCTCTGCCGACATCCTGAAGGCCCTTCGCCAGCGTGCCGAGCAGACCCTTGGTGGGGAGCTGGTGGGTGCCGTGATCACCGTTCCCGCCTACTTCGACGAGGCCCAGCGCCAGGCGACCAAGGACGCCGCGCGGCTGGCCGGCCTCAATGTCCTGCGCCTGCTCAACGAGCCGACGGCCGCGGCTGTCGCCTACGGCCTGGACAAGCAGGCCGAAGGGATCGTCGCGATCTATGACCTGGGTGGCGGAACCTTCGATATTTCGATCCTGCGCCTGACGCGTGGTGTGTTCGAGGTGCTGGCGACCGGGGGCGACAGTGCCCTGGGTGGTGATGACTTCGATCATGCCGTCGCCGGTTGGGTGCTGGAACAGGCCGGATTGTCCGCCGATCTGGATCCGGGCGCCCAGCGCAGCCTGCTTCGCGCTGCCTGTGACGCCAAGGAAGCCCTGACCAGCGCCGACCGTGTGGAGGTCGCCTATGGCGATTGGCGCGGCGAACTCACCCGGGCCGGGTTCGATGCCCTGATCGAGCCCATGGTGGCTCGCAGCCTCAAGGCCTGTCGTCGTGCAGTGCGTGATGCCGGCATCGAAGTGGACGAGGTCGAGGCCGTGGTCATGGTGGGGGGCTCGACCCGTGTGCCGCGCGTTCGCGAGGCTGTCGCCGAAATGTTCGGGCGCCAGCCCCTGACCGATATCGATCCCGACCAGGTGGTGGCCATCGGTGCCGCCGTTCAGGCCGATATCCTTGCCGGCAACAAGCGCGGCGAAGAGCTGCTGTTGCTGGACGTGATCCCCCTGTCGCTGGGCCTGGAAACCATGGGGGGGCTGATGGAGAAGGTGATTCCGCGCAACACCACCATTCCAGTGGCTCGTGCCCAGGACTTCACCACCTACAAGGATGGCCAGACGGCCATGATGATCCATGTGCTCCAGGGTGAGCGCGAACTGATCAAGGACTGCCGTTCCCTGGCCCGCTTCGAGCTCCGCGGGATTCCGCCCATGGTGGCGGGTGCCGCGAAGATCCGCGTGACCTTCCAGGTCGACGCCGATGGCCTGCTGGGCGTGACTGCCCGCGAACTGGCCTCGGGCGTGGAGGCCAGCATCCAGGTCAAGCCGTCCTACGGCCTGACCGATGGCGAAATCTCCCGCATGTTGCAGGACTCCTTCCAGTATGCGGGCGAAGACAAGAACGCCCGCGCCCTGCGCGAACAGCAGGTGGAGGCCGAGCGCCTGCTGGAAGCTGTCCAGGCCGCCCTCGAAGCCGATGGCGAGCGCCTGCTGGACGAGGTCGAGCGGGACGCCATCCTGGATACCATGCAAACCCTGCGCGAGGTCGCACTTGGCACTGATGTCGCGGCCATCGAGGCCCAGGTCAAGCGCCTCTCCCAGGTAACCGACGCCTTTGCCGCGCGTCGGATGGACGCGGCCGTCAAGGCAGCGCTCTCCGGTCGCCGACTCAACGAAATCGAGGATTGATCCACACATGCCCCAGATCATTTTCCTGCCCCACGCCGAGCATTGCCCCGAGGGTGCCGTGATCGAGGCTCAGCCTGGCGAAAGCATCCTGGACGCTGCCCTGCGCGCTGGTATCGAGATCGAGCATGCCTGCGAGAAGTCGTGCGCCTGCACCACCTGCCACGTCGTGGTGCGCGAGGGCTTCGGGTCCCTAGAGGCGTCCGATGAACTCGAGGACGACATGCTCGACAAGGCCTGGGGGCTCGAACCTCATTCGCGGCTGTCCTGCCAGGCGCTCGTGGACGAAGAGGACCTCGTGGTGGAAATTCCCAAGTACACCATCAACCAGGTGTCCGAAGGCCACTGATCCCCCCGGGGACGTCCAGCCGACTCCGTGGAATGACGGGCTCGGCCGCACACTGTAAACTCTTCGCCCTCGCTGGACACCCTGGTGCCGGCGGGCAGGTTTCGGAATCGCTTTCGGAGCAGATGCATGAGCCTCAAATGGACCGATGTGCTGGAGATCGCCATCCAGCTGGCTGAAACAAAGCCGGATGTGGATCCGCGCTACGTGAACTTCGTCGATCTGCACAACTGGATCGTCGCCCTGCCGGACTTCTCCGACGACCCCAATCGGGGCGGCGAGAAGGTTCTGGAGGCCGTCCAGGCCGCCTGGATCGAAGAAGCCGACTGAGCGCCTGCACCGCTGGGCTCCGGCCCTACGCATTTCCCCCTGACCCGCGTATAATTCGCGGGTTTAATTTTTCGCTTTAATCCATAGTTTCTGGAGTTATTCCATGGCTGTTGAACGTACCCTCTCCATCATCAAGCCGGACGCCGTTGCCAAGAACGTCATCGGCGAAGTCCTGACCCGTTTCGAGAAAGCCGGCCTGCGCGTCGTCGCTTCCAAGATGGTTCAGCTTTCCGAGCGCGAAGCCGGTGGTTTCTACGCCGAGCACAAAGAGCGCCCCTTCTTCAAGGACCTGGTTTCCTTCATGACCTCCGGTCCGGTCGTCGTTCAGGTCCTGGAAGGTGAGAACGCCATCGCCAAGAACCGCGAGCTGATGGGCGCCACCGATCCGAAGAAAGCCGATGCCGGTACCATCCGCGCCGATTTCGCCGTTTCCATCGACGAGAACGCCGTACACGGTTCCGACTCCGAGGCTTCCGCCGCCCGTGAGATCGCCTACTTCTTCGCCGCCACCGAGGTGTGCGCTCGCATTCGCTGATCGCGGATGAGAGAGGGTGAAGCCATGACTGAATCGACCGGTAAAGTGAACCTGCTGGGCCTGACCCAGCCGCAACTGGAAAGCTTCTTCGAATCCATCGGGGAGAAGCGCTTCCGCGCCGGCCAGGTGATGAAATGGATTCACCACTTTGGCGTCGATGATTTCGATGCCATGAGCAATATCGGCAAGGCCTTGCGCGACAAGCTCAAGGCCTCTGCCGAGATTCGTGGCCCGGAAGTGGTCAGCCAGGACATCTCCAGCGATGGCACCCGCAAATGGGTGGTCCGCGTGGCCTCCGGCAGCTGCGTCGAAACCGTGTACATCCCCCAGGGTGGTCGTGGAACGCTCTGCGTCTCCTCCCAGGCTGGGTGCGCCCTGGATTGCAGTTTCTGCTCCACCGGCAAGCAGGGTTTCAACAGCGACCTCACCGCGGCCGAAGTCATCGGTCAGGTCTGGATCGCCAACAAGTCCTTCGGGACCATTCCCGCGAAGATCGACCGTGCCATCACCAACGTGGTGATGATGGGCATGGGCGAGCCGCTGCTGAATTTCGACAACGTCGTCGCCGCCATGAACATCATGATGGACGACCTCGGTTACGGCATTTCCAAGCGCAAGGTGACCCTGTCCACCTCGGGCGTGGCGCCGATGATCGACAAGCTGGGCGAGGTGATCGACGTCTCCCTGGCGCTGTCGCTGCACGCGCCCAATGACCCGCTGCGCAACCAGTTGGTGCCGATCAACAAGAAGTACCCCCTGTCGGTGGTGCTGGACGCCTGCCGCCGCTACATCTCGCGTCTTGGCGAGAAGCGTGTGCTCACCGTCGAATACACCCTGCTCAAGGATGTGAACGACCAGCCCGAGCACGCCGCGCAGATGATCGAGCTGCTGAAGGAATTTCCCTGCAAGATCAACCTGATCCCGTTCAACCCCTTCCCGCATTCGGGCTACGAGCGGCCGAGCAACAACGCCATCCGCCGCTTCCAGGACCTGTTGCACAAGGCCGGCCACAATGTCACCGTGCGCACCACCCGTGGTGATGACATCGACGCCGCCTGCGGCCAGTTGGTGGGCCAGGTCATGGACCGCACCCGCCGCAGCGAGCGCTACATTGCCGTGCGCCAGTTGAACGCCGAGTCGGAGGCGCCCGGCAGCGCCGCGAACCGGACCTGAAGAAGGACACCCCATGACCCTGCGCTCCGCGCTGCTCATCCTTTCCACCGCATTGCTCGCAGCCTGTGTGTCGACCGGTCAGGTCGACCCCATGAAGACCGATCAAGGCCGTGACGCAGCGCGTGACGCTTATATCGAGCTCGGAATCGGCTACCTCAAGCAGGGGGCGACCGAGCGGGCCAAGGTGCCTTTGAAGAAAGCCCTGGAACTGGACTCCTCCAACGCGGACGCCAACGCGGCGCTCGCCCTGGTGTTCCAGACCGAAATGGAACCCGAGCTGGCGGATGAGCACTATCGCAAGGCGCTGTCGGCGCGCAGCGATGCCCGCATCCTCAACAACTACGGCAGCTTCCTGTTCGAGCAAGGGCGCTACAAGGAAGCCTACGAGCGCTTCCAGCAGGCCGCCGACGACAATCTCTACCCGGAACGCTCCCGGGTCTTCGAGAACCTCGGCCTTACCGCCCTGAAGCTGAACGATCGTGAGCTCGCCAAGCAGCATCTCGACAAGGCCTTGCGCCTGAACCGCCAGCAGCCGCTGGCGTTGTTGGAGATGGCCCAGCTGTCCTACGAGGACAAGCAGTACGTGCCCGCCCGCGATTTCTACGAGCGTTTCACCCGTATCGCGCCGCAGAATGCACGCAGCCTGTTGCTCGGCGCGCGTCTGGCGACCCTGTTCGAAGATCGCAACCAGGCCGCGAGCCTGGGACTGCAACTCAAGCGTCTTTATCCCGGTACGCCGGAATATCAGCAATACCTGTCGGAGCAATGATGAAAGCGTCGCATCCCGAAGCTGTAGCGGCGACCCGCGCCAACCCAGGTGAAACCCTGCGTCTGGCCCGCGAGAGCGAGGACTTGAGCCTGGGCGAAGTCGCCCGCCTCCTCAACCTGACCGAGCACGCCCTGCGCCAGCTCGAGGCCGGCGCCTTCGACCAGTTGCCCGGTCACACCTTCGCCCGGGGCTATGTCCGCGCCTACGCCAAGCTGCTGGGCATGGACCAGGCCGACCTGGTTGCGCAGTTCGACCAGTACACCGGTACCGACGCCCAGGGCAGCAGCGTCCACAGCCTGGGTCGCATCGAGGAACCGGTGCGCCTTTCCCAGAGCCTGTTGCGCATCGTCAGCTTCGTCATTCTCGTCGCCCTCGGCGCCGTGGGATTCTTCTGGTGGCAGGAGCATTCCAATCGTGCGAGCGAGGAAGCTGCCGGCGTGAATATCGAGCACGTGGAAGTGGAGAGTGCCGACGGCACCACCCAGATTCACCCCCTCGACGAGCCGGAGGATCAGGCTGTGGCCGAGGCCCAGCAGGACGGGCAGGCGCCCGCTCCGGTGAGCCCGGAGGCCGCCGGCCAGCCCGGGCAACAGGCGGCTGAAGGCGTCGCTACCGCTCCGGCCATCGACGCCACCGCCAGCGTACCTGCAACGCCGGTGACGCCTGCACCGGGCTCGGCCGAATCCCTTTCCCAACCCGCCGTACCGGCCGGTGCCGAGCCGAGCCAGCCTGCAGTCGTGGCCTCCGCGCAGCCGGCTACAGTTCCTGCTCCTGCTCCTGCTCCTGCTCCTGCACCGGCCGCTGCCGCCGAAGTGCCGGCTCCGGTCGTGGCCCAGGCGGGCCAGGGCCTGGTGCGTGTCCAGTTCGTCGCCGACTGCTGGACCCAGGTCACCGATGCCGACGGCAAGGTCCTGGTCAGCGGGCTGAAGCGCAAGGGCGACAGCCTCGAACTGGCAGGCAAGGCCCCGCTGGAAGTTCGCCTGGGCTTCGCCCGGGGCGCGCAGCTCAGCTACAACGGCCAGGCAGTCGACGTCTCCCCCTATGTCCGTGGCGAAACCGCTCGCCTGAAGCTGGGGCAATAAGCGATGCATTGCGAATCCCCGATCAAACGCCGCGTTTCGCGGAAAATCTGGGTTGGCTCCGTGCCGGTGGGTGGCGATGCGCCCATCGCCGTGCAGAGCATGACCAACACCGACACCTGTGACGTCGCCGCCACCGTTGGCCAGATCCAGCGACTGGTGGATGCCGGCGTCGATATCGTCCGTGTCTCGGTACCTGACATGGACGCCGCCGAGGCCTTTGGCCGCATCAAGCAGCTGGTCCAGGTCCCCTTGGTGGCGGACATCCACTTCGACTACAAGATCGCCCTGCGCGTCGCCGAGCTGGGCGTCGATTGCCTGCGCATCAACCCGGGCAACATCGGTCGCGAAGACCGGGTCAGGGCCGTGGTGGACGCGGCCCGCGACAAGGGCATCCCGATCCGCATCGGCGTCAACGCCGGTTCCCTGGAAAAGGACCTGCAGAAGAAGTACGGCGAGCCGACGCCCGAGGCGCTCGTGGAATCCGCCCTGCGCCATGTCGAGCACCTGGACAAGCTGGACTTCCAGGACTTCAAGGTCAGCGTGAAGGCGTCCGACGTCTTCATGGCCGTCGAGGCCTATCGCCTGCTGGCCAAGCAGATCATCCAGCCGCTGCACCTGGGCATCACCGAAGCCGGTGGCCTGCGCTCCGGTACCGTCAAGTCCGCGGTGGGCCTGGGCATGCTGCTGGCCGAAGGCATCGGCGACACCATCCGGATCTCCCTGGCGGCGGACCCGGTGGAGGAGGTCAAGGTCGGCTTCGACATCCTCAAATCCCTGCACCTGCGTTCCCGTGGCATCAACTTCATCGCCTGCCCGAGCTGCTCGCGGCAGAACTTCGATGTGGTCAAGACCATGAATGAGCTGGAAGGCCGTCTTGAGGACCTGCTGGTACCCATGGACGTCGCCGTGATCGGCTGCGTGGTGAACGGCCCCGGGGAAGCCAAGGAAGCCCATATCGGACTGACCGGCGGCACCCCCAACAACCTGGTCTACATCGACGGCAAGCCGGCGCAGAAGCTGACCAACGACAACCTGGTGGACGAGCTGGAGCGGCTCATCCGCGAAAAGGCGGCCGCCAAGGCCGAAGCTGACGCGGCCCTCATCGCCCGTAGCTGAGACAAGGAATCCACGTGAGCAAGACCCTGCAAGCCATTCGTGGCATGAACGACATCCTGCCGGACCAGACGCCGTCCTGGCGTTATCTGGAAGGCACCTTCGCCGGCCTGCTGGAAGGCTACGGCTACAAGGAAATCCGCCTCCCCATCCTGGAGTTCACCGAACTCTTCGCCCGGGGTATCGGCGAGGGCACCGACGTGGTCGACAAGGAGATGTACACCTTCCTCGACCGCAACGAGGAATCCCTGACCATGCGCCCCGAAGGCACCGCCGGCTGCGTCCGTGCCGTGCTCGAGCATGGCCTCACGGGAGGCGGCCAGGTTCAGAAGCTCTGGTACACCGGCCCGATGTTCCGCTACGAGAAGCCGCAGAAGGGACGCTACCGCCAGTTCCACCAGATCGGCGTGGAAGTCTTCAACCTGCCGGGGCCGGACATCGACGCCGAGCTCATCGTGCTCACCTGGCGCCTGTGGAAACAGCTCGGCATGGCCGACGCCGTGACCCTGCAGCTTAACAGCCTGGGCTCCAGCGAGGCCCGCGCGCGTTATCGTGACGCCCTGGTGGCCTACCTGAAGGAGCGTTTCGACCGCCTGGACGAGGACAGCCAGCGCCGGCTGACCACCAACCCGCTGCGCATCCTCGACAGCAAGAACCCGGAAACCCAGGCCCTGCTGGTGGATGCGCCGACCCTGCACGACTACCTCGACGAGGAGTCCGTGGCCCACTTCGAGGGCCTCAAGGCTCGCCTGGACGCCGTGGGTATCCGCTACGAGATCAACCAGAAGCTGGTGCGTGGCCTGGACTACTACAGCCGCACCGTCTTCGAGTGGGTGACCGACAAGCTCGGTTCCCAGGGCACCGTCTGCGCCGGTGGCCGTTACGACGGCCTGGTCACCCAGTTCGGTGGCAAGCCCACCCCGGGCGTCGGCTTCGCCATGGGCGTCGAGCGCCTGGTGTTGCTGCTGGAAACCCTGGGCCTGGTGCCGGACGAGCTGAACAACCCCGCCGATGCCTACCTCTGCGCCTTCGGCGAGCCCGCCGAGCTGGCCGCCCTGGGCCTGGCCGAGCAACTGCGCGACGCCTTGCCGGGGATTCGCCTTCTGGTCAATGCCGGAGCCGGCAGCTTCAAGAGCCAGTTCAAGAAGGCCGACAAGAGTGGCGCCCGCTACGCACTGATCCTGGGGGACGACGAACTGGCCAAGCGCGTGGTAGGTTTCAAGCCGCTTCGCGACGACAGCGAACAACAAAGCATTGCCTGGGATGCTCTCGCCGAGCACCTCAAAGCCCGCCTGCAGCAGGCGTGAGCATTCAAAGATCAGGAGTACGGGGACAAGCATGCAGACCGAAGAAGAACAGATTGCGCAACTGAAGGACTGGTGGCAGCGCAACGGCAAGCCCTTGCTCACTGGCGGCGCCCTCGCGCTGGCGGTGGTCTTCGGTTGGCAGGCCTGGCAGAAGTACCAGTCCAACCAGTCCCAGGGCGCCTCCATCGTCTACCAGCAATTGCTGGAAACCGCCCTCGAACCCAGCGGCACCCCCGACGCCGCCAAGGTGGCGGAACTGGCCGGCAAGCTGAAGAGCGACTTCGGTGGCACCCATTACGCGCAGTACGGCAGCCTGTTCGTGGCCAAGGTGGCTGTGGAATCCGGCAAGCTGGACGACGCCGCGACCGAACTCAAGGCCGTGCTGGACAAGCCGGCCGATGCCACCCTGGGTGAGCTGGCTCGCCAGCGCCTGGCGCGTGTCCTGGCTGCCCAGGGCAAGGCCGACGAAGCGCTGAAGCTGCTGGAGGGCGATGCCGACAAGGCCTTCCTCGCCAGCCGCGAAGAACTCAAGGGCGACCTGCTGGTGCAGCTGGATCGTACCGACGACGCGCATGCCGCCTACCTGAAAGCCAAGGCCGCACTGCCCGAAGACGCCGCCGTGGGTGGCCTGCAGATGAAGCTCGACGACCTGGCAAAAGGGGATGCGTGACGTGATGCGCTGGAAGAATGCCGCAGTGCTGGCCCTGGCCATTCTGGCCGTGGGCTGCAGCAGCAACAGCAAGAAGGAACTGCCGCCGGCGGAACTGCCCGATATCACCGAGGAAGTGACGCTTCAGAAGAACTGGAGCCGCTCAGTCGGCGATGGCCAGGGCGAAACCTACAACCTGCTGGTTCCCGCAGTCGACGGCGACGTGATCTACGCCGGCGACGTGAACGGCCGCGTGATGGCCATCGACCGCTTCAGCGGCGACGTCAAGTGGAAACAGGACCTGGAGCTGCCGGTATCCGGCGCCGTGGGCGTGGGTTACGGTCTCGTGATGGTCGGCACCCTCAAGGGTGAAGTGGTGGCCCTGGATGCCTCCAGCGGTGAAGAACGCTGGCGCGCCCGGGTCAACGGCGAGGTCCTGGCCCCGCCTGCCAACAACGGTGACGTGGTGGTGGTTCAAACCCAGAACGACACCCTGTTCGGCTTCGACGCCGCCACCGGCAGCCAGCGCTGGATCTACGAGAACACCCCGGCGGTGCTGACCCTTCGGGGTACCGGTTCCCCCGTCGTCACCAACAACCTGGTGGTGGCCGGCCTTTCCACCGGCAAGGTGCTGGCCCTCGACATCCAGCGTGGCATCCCGGTCTGGGAGCAACGTGTCGCCGTGCCCCAGGGGCGTTCCGAACTGGATCGCGTCGTGGATATCGACGGTGGCCTGCTGCTGTCCGGTGGCAACCTCTACGTCGTCACCTACCAGGGCCGGGTCGCCGCCCTGGACCTGGAAAGCGGCCGTGTGCTCTGGCAGCGCGAGGCCTCCAGCTACGCCGGCGTCGCCCAGGGGTTCGGCAACGTCTACGTCAGCCTGGCCAACGGTACCGTGGAAGGCGTGGACGAGCGCTCCGCCTCCGCCCTCTGGAGCAATGACGCGCTGGCCCGTCGCCAACTGTCCGCGCCCGAGGTCTTTTCCAGCTACGTCGCCGTGGGTGACTTCGAAGGCTACCTGCACCTGCTCAGCCAGGTGGATGGTCACTTCGTCGGCCGCGTGAAGATCGACGGCGACGGCCTGCGTGCCCGTCCGCTGGTGATCGGCGACTGGCTCTATGCATTCGGCAACGGTGGAGAGCTGGTCGGCCTGACCATCCGCTAAGCTGGAATGCGATGTGCGGCCGCTGCCGGAATACGGCAGCGGCCTTTGTGTTTTCTGAAATAACCAGTGGAGAGCCTCATGGTTCCCGTAATCGCCCTGGTGGGTCGGCCCAACGTCGGCAAGTCCACCCTGTTCAACCGCCTGACCAAGACCCGAAACGCCATCGTCGCGGAGTACGCCGGTCTGACCCGTGACCGCCAGTACGGCGAGGCGAAATGGCAGGGTCGCACCTACATCGTCATCGACACCGGCGGTATCTCCGGAGATGAGGAAGGTATCGACGCGAAGATGGCCGAGCAGTCCCTGCAGGCTATCGAAGAGGCCGATGCGGTGCTCTTCATGGTCGATTCCCGCGCCGGCATGACCGCCGCCGACCAGATGATCGCCGAGCACCTGCGCAAGCGGAACAAGCGCAGCTTCCTCGTGGCCAACAAGGTGGACACCGTCGACCCGGACATCGCCCGCGCCGAGTTCAGCCCGCTGGGCCTCGGAGACGCCCTGCCCATCGCCGCGGCCCATGGCCGGGGCATCGGCCAGATGCTGCAGGCCGCCCTGGGCGAGTTCGCCCGCGACGAGGGGGCTGACGAGGAGGAGGCCGCCGAAGCCGAAGTGGTCGCCGAAGGCGAGGAAGCCAAGCGCATTCCCGGCCCGAGCGAGAAGGACGGCATCAAGATCGCCATCATCGGCCGCCCCAATGTCGGCAAGTCGACCCTGGTGAACCGCATGCTCGGCGAGGAGCGGGTGATCGTCTACGATCAGGCCGGCACCACCCGCGACAGCATCTACATCCCTTTCGAACGCAACGACGAGAAGTACACCCTCATCGACACCGCCGGCGTGCGCCGTCGCGGCAAAATCTTCGAGGCGGTGGAAAAATTCTCCGTGGTCAAGACCCTGCAGGCGATCCAGGACGCCAACGTGGTGATCTTCGTCATGGACGCCCGGGAAGGCGTGGTGGAGCACGACCTCAACCTGCTGGGCTTCGTGCTGGAAACCGGCCGTGCGCTGGTGATTGCCCTGAACAAGTGGGACGGCATGGATTCCGGCGAGCGCGACTACGTCAAGACCGAGCTGGAGCGCCGGCTGTTCTTCGTCGACTTCGCGGATATCCACTTCATCTCCGCGCTGCATGGCACCGGCGTCGGCCACCTGTACAAGTCGGTGCAGGAGTCCTTCCGCTCCGCCATCACCCGCTGGCCCACCAGCCGCCTGACCCAGATCCTCGAGGACGCGGTGCAGGAGCACCAGCCGCCTTTGGTCAACGGCCGTCGCATCAAGCTGCGCTACGCCCACCTGGGTGGCGCGAACCCGCCGCTGATCGTGATCCACGGCAACCAGGTGGAGTCGGTGCCCAAGTCCTACTCCCGTTACCTGGAGAACACCTATCGCCGCGTGCTGAAGCTGGTGGGCACGCCGATCCGCATCGAGTACAAGGGCGGCGATAACCCCTACGAGGGCAAGACCAACAAGCTCACCGAGCGTCAGGTGAACAAGAAGCGTCGCCTCATGTCGCACCACAAGAAGGCCGAGAAGAAGCGCCGCGACAAGAAGCGCTGATTCCGGACGAACGAGGAGGGCGCCTGCGGGCGCCTTTTTCGTTTCCGCCCTCGGGGCGTGCGGTCCCGGTAGACGCGAGCGCGCTCGCGAACGGCACCGCGAGCGGTGCTCGCTCCTACAGAGTCGTTTCCCGCGTTAAGCTATGGCGCATCTCCCAATCGCCAACAGCCGGATTGCAATGATCACCAGCAAGCTGCCCAACGTCGGCACCACCATCTTCACCCAGATGTCCCAACTGGCCGCCGAAGTCGGCGCCATCAACCTGTCCCAGGGCTTTCCCGACTTTCCCGCGCCGGTGGCGCTGTGCGAGGCCGTGGGCAAGCACATCGCCCTGGGCCACAACCAGTACGCCCCGATGACCGGCCTGCCGGCCCTGCGTGAGCAGGTGGCGAGCAAGGTCGCCAGCTTCTATGGGCGTTCGGTCAGCGCCGACAGCGAGGTGACCATCACCCCGGGCGCTACCGAAGCCATCTTCTGCGCCCTCCAGGCGGTGGTGCGCGCCGGTGACGAGGTCATCGTCCTCGACCCCTGCTACGACAGTTACGAGCCCTCGGTGGAGCTCGCTGGCGGCCGCTGCGTTCACGTGCCGTTGGCATTGCCGGGGTTCTCCATCGACTGGCAGCGGATGACGGACGCCCTGAGCCCCCGCACCCGCATGATCATCCTGAACAGCCCCCACAATCCCAGCGGTGCGCTGATTTCCCGCGCCGAGCTGGACTGGTTGGCGGCGCTGATCCGTGACCGCGACATCTACCTGGTTTCCGACGAGGTCTACGAACACCTGGTGTTCGACGGCGTGGGTCACGTCAGCGTACTGGCTCACGACGAACTCTATGCCCGCGCCTTCGTGGTCAGCTCCTTCGGCAAGACCTACCACGTCACCGGCTGGAAGACCGGCTATGTGGTGGCGCCGCCAGCGCTGTCGGCGGAGCTGCGCAAGGTCCACCAGTACGTCAACTTCTGCGGCGTCACGCCGCTGCAGTGGGCGCTGGCCGACTTCATGGCCGCCCACCCGGAGCACCTGGCCGAGTTGCCGGGCTTCTACCAGGCCAAGCGCGACCTCTTCTGCGACTTGCTGGCGGACTCCCGTTTCCGTTTCACCCGTGCCGCCGGGACCTACTTCCAACTGGTGGACTACAGCGCCATCCGCCCCGACCTGGACGATGTGGCCATGTCCGAATGGCTCACCCGCGAGCACGGCGTGGCCGCCATTCCGGTATCGGTCTTCTACCGAGAGGCCCCCAGGGACCTGCGGCTGGTGCGCTTCTGCTTCGCCAAACGTGAGGAGACGCTGCGTCAGGCAGCGGAGAAACTATGCGCGATCTGAGCTCCCTGCCCGACCTGAAGCTGGCCCTGGTACAGACCACCCTGGCCTGGCACGACCGTGAGGCCAACCTGGCCCGTTTCGAGGCGTTGCTGGACCAGGCCCGAGGCGCCGACCTGGTGATCCTGCCGGAGATGTTCACCACCGGCTTCTCCATGGACTCCGAAAATCTGGCCGAGCCCGAACAGGGACCGACCCACGCCTGGCTGCGTCAACAGGCCAAGCGGATCGATGCGGTGATCACCGGCAGCCTGATCATCCGCGTCGCGGATGGTACGCACCGCAACCGCCTGCTCTGGGCGCGCCCGGATGGCGAGGTGCTGCATTACGACAAGCGCCACCTGTTCCGCATGGCCGGCGAGCACAAGCACTACAGCCCGGGCGAGGTGCAGGCGCTGTTCGAACTCAAGGGCTGGCGGGTGCGGCCCTTGATCTGCTACGACCTGCGCTTCCCGGTCTGGAGCCGTGACTCCCAGGACACCGACCTGCTGCTCTACACCGCCAACTGGCCGGCCGCGCGCCGTCACCACTGGAATCGCCTGATTCCCGCGCGGGCCATCGAGAACCTCTGTTATGTGGCGGCGGTGAACCGCGTAGGCACCGACGGCAAGGGCCACCCCTACAGCGGCGACAGCCAGGTGCTGGACTTCCAGGGCGAGTCCCTGCTGGACGCCGGCGACGGCGACGGCGTGTTTCACGCGAGCCTCTCCGCCGCGCAACTGGCGGCCTACCGAGAGCGCTTCCCCGCCTACCTGGATGCGGATGATTTCACCCTGGCGAGATGATCCAGCCGCCATCGCCTGGTGGGCGCTCAGGGCCCGCCAGGTCGCTTCCGTCTAGTACCCGTCCGAAATGACCCGCCTTTGTTTTACAGGAACCCGGGCCCCCGCCTAGGATCCACCCCGCCGGCAATAACCCCCTTCCTTCCATTTCCCAGCGCGGATCGCTTGCCTGTGCCGCTGTGCCAGGTGTCGCGCTGGAAACCTTCAGGACTGGTCATGCCGAGCCCTAGACTGACTGCGTTATCCCGTTCCACCCGCCACTGGGTGGCCTCCCTTGGCACCGCCGCGCTGCTGCCCCTGGTCGCGCCGGCACAGGCCGATACGATCCGGGCCCCGGGTCCGACCGACCATGAAGTGACCACGCTCAAGGGACACTTCATCGATACCCGGGCCTTCAAGCCGACCCTGCTGCGCAACCAGGTCCCCGTGGGCAGCGAGCGCCTGAGGGAAGAAACCGGCCTGGATATCCGCCGCCTGGAAGCCGACGGCCACGACCGCTTCCCCGGGCTGCAGGTACTGATCGGACGTGCCGAGAACCGCCAGCGCAACGCCATGGGTGCCAGCGAGATCTACATCGCCACCCGCGACGATGGTCGCTTCGTGGCGCTGCTGCCGGATGCCGGGACCATCATCCGTGGCGATGCGGACGGCGAGCAGACCCTGATCCGCTTCGACGCGCTCCACGCTCACGCGCCCCATGTGGTCGACTCCCTGGAGCCACTGCGACAGGAGTTGCCCGGAACGATGGAAAGCCGTAGCGGCCAGCGCAGCCTGGCCCTGAACCGCAACGCTGCGGGCGAACTGGTCATCGACTTGCTGGCGGGATTCTCGGCCAGATCGGCGACCTACATCGGCGACCACGAGGCCTATGCGCTGGCCCAGGTGGCGTCGGTCAACCGCGCCCTCGAGCAATCCCGGGTACCGGGCGTGCGCCTGCGCCTGGTGGGAACCCAGGTTTTGCCGGATGACCTCCCCGTCACCACGGCCAGCCTGAGTCGGCTCGGCAGTCTCTTCGCCGACGGCATGGGCCGCTACAGCCCGGACCTGGTGGCCGCCTTCGTGGTGGGGGAGCCTAAGCAGGACACCGCCGTGGGCTGGGCCTATGTCAATGGTCGCTACAGCATTAACTACATCAACTCGGCGGCGGTGTTCCGTCATGAGGTGGCGCATAACGCCGGCGGCAGCCACTGCTCCGACGGCAGCAGCCACAAGTTCGGCTACAACAACGGACGGGTGGGCACCATCCTCTGCGGCAACCAGGTGCCGTTCTTCTCCAACCCCGAACTGAAAGACCGCCTCGGCCTGCCTCTGGGAGACGCGAGAACCGCCAATATGGCCCGGGTCTGGCGGGAAAACGCGGCGAAGATGTCGGCCTACAGCCCTTCGGTCGTCGCGCTGGAGGAAGAGCGGCAAGACCGCCTGCTGGAAGAGCGTGTGAGCCTGGGCCGCGACCAGTGGCACTACATCCCGCTGGACGTGCCGGAAGGCACCCGGCGCCTGGTAATCCTGGGCAGCCTGGGGGACGGCTCCGACCGAGGCAACGACCGGGCTGCCCTGTTGCTCAAGCGAGGTGCGAAGCCCACCGCCGACGATCATGACCTGGCCTCCCGGGACAGCATCTCGCCCTTCCTGGCCCTGGATGAACCGGCCCCGGGACGCTGGTACCTGGCGGTTCGCCCCGAGAAGGGCAGGGCGCTGGAGGATATGCACCTTCAGAGCTTCGCCTATGCCGTCGAGAAGGATCACGCCAAGGCGCGCTACCTGCGCCTGGTGGCCACGTCTTCCATCGATGGCAAGGCGCTGGCCAGCGCCGCCGAGTTGAACCTGGCCGATGCCAGGGGGCGACTGCTGTCCCGGGAGGGCTGGCGAGTTCACTCGGTGAGCAGCGCGAACGCGGCATCCGAGGGAGGCAGCCATGCCATCGATGGCCGTGCCAACTCTTACTGGACCACGGTGCCGGGCGCCGCCTACCCCCATGAGATGGTCATCGACCTGGGAGCGGAGCAGCGCTTCTCCCAGCTCCACTACCTGCCCCAGCAGGTGCGCGGCCTGGAGGGAAACATCAAGGGCTACCGCATCTATGGCAGCGATTCCCCGACGGGCGACTGGTCGCTGCTGGGCGAGGGCGAGTTCGCCGCCACCAACGATGTCCAGGTAGCCGGCCTGAAAGCCCGCGAGGCGGCCCAGCCGCCCCTGGTGGCGATCGCCGGGGTGACCGAAGCCGAGGCCGGCGCAGCCGTCACCCTGGACGCCTCCGCATCCAGCGATCCCCAGGGCGGCGCCCTGAGTTACGCCTGGTCGGTAACGCCGCGCCTGGATTACGAGTTCGATGGCCCAAGGCTGGCGTTCAAGGCCCCGGAACTGGACCGGGACACGCGTTACGTCTTCACCCTGACCCTGGACAATGGCCGCAAGAGCGCCAGCAGCCAGCACCCGGTGCTGGTCAAGGCCCATCGCAGCCTTGGCTGTCAGCCGGACTGGAGTGCCCAGACCATCTACTGGCAGGGGGACAAGGTACAGCTCGGCGGAAGGCTGTTCGAGGCCCGCTGGTGGAGCCGTGGCCAGCGGCCCGGGGATCCCGCGTTCACCGGTGGCGAAGGCAGCGGCAAGGTCTGGAGTGACCTCGGCGCCTGCCAGGGAGACGCCAAACCCGAAACCCCGCCGGCCGAGCCGCCCGCGATTCTGCCACCCCAGGCCAGCATCGATGGGCTGTCCGAGGCCCGTGCCGGTGACAGCGTCAGGCTCAGCGCCGCTGGGTCCAGCGATCCCAATGGCCTGCCGTTGACTTACCGCTGGAGCGTGACGCCGTCCCTGGACTTCCAGGCCAAGGGCGCCGACCTGAGCTTTGTCGCGCCGAAACTGGACAAGGACCAGACCTACAGCTTCAGCCTGGTGCTCGGCAACGGTCACCACCAGGTGACCCGCAACCACCAGGTACGGGTACAGGGCGAGCCGACCCAGCACCCCGGGGCCTGCGCCCAACCCTGGTCCGCTGGCGCCGTCTACCGGGAACAGGACCAGGTCACCCATGGCGGGCGCCTCTACCAGGCCCGTTGGTGGACCCGGGGCAGCGAACCCGGCAATCCGGCCTTCACCGGCGCCGATGGCAGCGGCAAGGTCTGGCGCGACCAGGGAACCTGCCGCTGAGGCCCGGCGACCGGCCTGCCACTGGCGGGCCGGTCGCCAACTCCTTAGCATTCCTCCATTGCGCAACGCGGCGGGAATGCACCCATGAGTGAACATCATGCCCTGCCAGCCTCGGGTTCGAGGCTGGCATTGGGGGACAAGGTCTACAACACGCCGGTGGAGGTCACCCTGGCCGTGATCGGCGGCAAGTGGAAGGCCCTGCTGCTCTACCACCTGATTCCGGGCACCCGGCGATTCTCCGAGCTGCGCCGTCTGGTGCCGGACATCACCGAGAAGGTGCTGGCCCAGCAACTGCGGGAGCTGGAGCGGGACGGGGTGGTGGTCCGCGCCGTCTACGCCGAAATGCCGCCCCGGGTGGAGTACAGCCTGACGGAGCACGGCCTGAGCCTGCGTCCGGTGCTGGATGCCATGTGCGCCTGGGGCAAGTGCCACTGGCAGCAGCAGGGCTAGTCCCGGCGTTCTCCCGCCCCCGAAACGAAGAACCCCGCCGACCGGCGGGGTTCTTTTTCAGCGTCGTACCACTCAGGCCGCTTCAGCCTCGGCCTGGCTCAGGGCGCGGTTCAGCGCGCTGAACAGGGCACGGAAGCTGGCGGTGGTGAGGTTCTCGTCGATGCCGATGCCGTGCAGTGCACGACCGCCATTGACCCGCAGCTCGATGTACGCGGCGGCCTTGGCGTTTGTGCCGGCGCCGATGGCATGCTCGGAGTAGTCCATCACCTCCACCTTCACCGGCAGGCTGGCCACCAGGGCCTCCAGCGGGCCCTTGCCCATGCCGCGCAGGTGCTGGGTGTCGCCCTTGACCTGGACTTCGATATCCACCGCGCTGGTGCCGTTCTCCTCCTGCAGGCGATGGCCTTTCAGGGTGTAGGGCGTGGTCGCCTGCAGGTACTCGCTGTCCAGCAGGGCGTAGATCTGCTCGGCGGTCATCTCCAGGCCGAGACGGTCGGTCTCCTTCTGCACCACCTGGCTGAACTCGATCTGCATGCGGCGGGGCAGGCTGATGCCGTACTCCTGCTCCAGCAGGAAGGTGATGCCGCCCTTGCCGGACTGGCTGTTGACGCGGATGACCGCCTCGTAGCTGCGGCCGATGTCGGCCGGGTCGATCGGCAGGTAGGGCACTTCCCAGAGGGCGTCGTCCTGCTGCTGGGCGAAGCCCTTGCGGATGGCGTCCTGGTGGGAGCCGGAGAAGGCGGTGTGCACCAGGTCGCCCACATAGGGATGACGCGGGTGGACCGGCAGCTGGTTGCACTCCTCCACCACCTTGCGCACGGCGTCGATGTCGGAGAAGTCCAGCTGCGGGTGCAGGCCCTGGGTGTACATGTTCAGCGCCAGGGTCACCAGGTCGACGTTGCCGGTACGCTCGCCGTTGCCGAACAGGCAGCCTTCCACGCGGTCGGCACCGGCCATCAGGCCCAGCTCGGTGGCGGCCACGCCGGTACCCCGGTCATTGTGGGTGTGCAGGCTGATGATCACCGAGTCGCGGCGGCTGATGCGGCGGCCGAACCACTCGATCTGGTCGGCGTACACGTTCGGGGTGGCGCATTCCACGGTGGCCGGCAGGTTGAGGATGATCTTCTTCTCGGGAGTGGGCTGCCAGACGCCGATCACGGCGTCGCAGACCTCGACGGCGAAGTCCAGCTCGGTGGAGCTGAAGATCTCCGGCGAGTACTGGAAGGTCCAGTCGGTTTCCGGCTGCTTGGCGGCCAGTTCGCGGATCAGGGTGGCGGCCTTCACGGCGATGTCGACCACGCCGGCCTTGTCCTGGTTGAAGACGATGCGGCGGAAGGACGGCGCGGTGGCGTTGTAGACGTGGACGATGGCTTTCTTCGCGCCCTTCAGGGACTCGAAGGTGCGGGTGATCAGGTCCTCGCGGGCCTGGGTCAGCACCTGGATGGTCACGTCATCGGGAATGTGGCCGCCCTCGATCAGTTCGCGGACGAAGTTGAAGTCGGTATCGGAGGCGGAGGGGAAGGCCACCTCGATCTCCTTCAGGCCCACCTGCACCAGGGTCTTGAAGAACCGCATCTTCTTCTGCGCGTCCATCGGCTCGATCAGCGACTGGTTGCCGTCGCGCAGGTCGGAGCTGCACCAGATCGGCACTTCGGTGATGGTCTTCGACGGCCAGGTACGGTCCGGCAGGTCGATGGCGGGGAAGGCGCGGTACTTCTTGGACGGATCTTTCAGCATGGTCATGGGACGAATCCTTGTTCTGCGGGCCGCAGGCGGGCGGCCTGATTGCGAGTGGGGTGTGCGCGGCGGGGGGATTCAGCTACGCAGTCGCGGGCTGACCAGTCGCAGGCAGGCGTGTTGACGCAGGAGGATGAGGGTATGTGCGGTTTTCATAGGGGCTAACCCTATTCATCGTGAGTGAATATGGCAAGCATCCCAGAAAAAATGGTGAAAAAGAGCGCAAGAATCTGCAAGTGAGTTATTTATTGCGGAAGCTTTGCGTATTTCTTGATTGAGTTGCGCTTGGTGTTGGGGCGCGCGGAAGTCCCCCCACGAATCACCCTGGATCAGGCAATTCGTGGGCAGGCAGGACTCAATCAGCGGCGGGCAGGCGCAGGGCGCGCATGTCGGCGCCGCTCGGGTGCTGGAATACCCGCAGGCCGAACTCCGGCAGGATTGCCAGCAGGTGGTCGAAGATGTCCGACTGGATGGCCTCGTAGCGGGCCCAGGCGGTGGTGTTGGTGAAGCAGTAGAGCTCCAGGGGCAGGCCGTCGGCGGTGGGCGCCATCTGCCGCACCAGCAGGGTCATGTCCTTGCGGATATCCGGGGTTTCCCGCAGGTAATGCTCGACGTAGGCGCGGAAGGTGCCGAGGTTGGTCAGCTGGCGGCTGTTGATCGGCAGGCGATGGGGCTCGGCCAGTTGGCTGTTCCAGGACAGCAGCTCGCTTTCCTTGGCCTTGAGGTAGCCGTCCAGCAATCGAACGCCGTGCAGCCGCGCGATCTCGTCCCGGTCCAGGAAGCGCACGCTGTTCTGGTCCAGATAGAGGGAGCGCTTGATTCGGCGCCCGCCGGACTCCTGCATGCCGCGCCAGTTCTTGAACGAGTCGGTGATGAAGCGCTTGGTGGGAATGGTGGTGATGGTCTTGTCCCAGTTCTGCACCTTCACCGTGTGCAGGGCGATGTCGATCACATCGCCGTCGGCATTCAGCTGGGGCATCTCCACCCAGTCGCCAACGCGGATGATGTCGTTGGAGGTGATCTGCACGCTGGCCACCAGGGACAGCAGCGTGTCCTGGAAGATCAGCAGCAGCACCGCGGCCATGGCGCCCAGGCCGGACAGCAGGATCAGCGGCGAGCGGTCGATCAGGCTGGCGATCATCAGGATGGTGGCGATGGCGAAGATGGCGATCTTCAGCACCTGGATGTAGCCCTTGATGGGGCGCAGGTGGGCGTCCTTGCGGCGCTGGTAGAGGCTGTTGACGATATTCAGCGCGGCGCTGAGCGCCAGGGCGATGGTGAGGATGATGAAGGCGGTGCAGACATTGGTGATCACCTCCACCAGGGCGCCGGGAAGGTTCGGCACCACCTTGACGCCGAAGGCCAGCACCAGGGCCGGCACCACATTGGCCAGGCGCTTGATCAGCCCGTGGTCCTGGATCTGCGCGCCGGTGAGGCGGAACAGGCCGCGCAGGAGGATGCGCCGCACGATCCAGTTGGACAGCCACGCCAGGAAGAGGAGTACGGAGGTGCTGACGATGGTGTGCAGTTCCTGATGCTGCCGCAGCCAGTCCAGCCAGTGGGTGATTTCGCCTTGCATGGGCTGTTCCCTTCAATGATCCGATTGGGTGGGCGCGTGCCCGGGAACCGCGGGACCTTAGCAAATCATTCTTTCGGTCCAAACCTCGGGATGTAAGCGCGGGTGTCGGCGCGGTTCCCGTCTGCGGTGGCGCGTGGCTCAGGGTTTATAGGCGCCGATGAAAATGGCCGGGTCCACCCGCACGTCATTTAGGCTGACGTTCCAGTGCATGTGCGGCCCGGTGGCGCGGCCGGTGGCGCCGACCCGCCCGAGCACGCCGCCACGGGGCAATGCTTGGCCGAGCTTCACGTCGACCTTCGACAGGTGGCAGAACATGCTGATCAGCCCCTGGCCGTGGTCGACGAACACGGTCTTGCCATTGAAGAAGTAGTCGCCGATGAGGATCACCTTGCCGGCAGCCGGCGCCTTGATGGGGGTTCCCGCGCCGACGGCGAAATCCAGGCCGGAGTGCGGGTTGCGCTCCTCGCCATTGAAGAAGCGACGCAGGCCGAACGGGCTGGAGAGGGGGCCGTTCACCGGTTTGTCGAACAGCAGGTTGCTCGGGGTGCCGGCGCTGAAGCTGCGGTAGGCGCGGGTCTGCTCGGCCAGCTCGCGATCGATGCGCTTGAGGTCTTCCGGTAGCGGGTTCACCTGTCGGGTATTGGCCAGTTTGATGTGCTGCTCGCGGTAGCTGCGCGAGCCGACCTCGAAGGACAGCGTGCGGCCGTCGCCGACCTCGATCCGCTGCTGCCCGGCCCCTGTGCCCAGGGGAATTCCGACGATGGCGATCCAGTCGCGGTTCTCCTCCTTGATCACCAGCACCGGCTTGCCCTGGAAGCGCGCCGTGGGGGCCTCGCCGCCGCTGCCGAGCCGAACCACGGCGACGCCGCCGGGCACCGGTTTGTTCAGCAGGCGAGTGATGAAACCTTCCGCCTGGGCGGGGAGGGCGAGGCAGGCGGCGAGCAGGAAGGCGATCAGGCGCATGGTCAATCCAGCAGGGACAGGTTCACGGGAGTCAGGTGGTTGTCCTCGACGCGCACCTCCAGCTCGCCCTCCGCCAGGCGCGCCGTGAGGCGCTGGCCGGTGCGGGTCTGCTCGGCACTGCGAATGGCGTTGCCGCGCTCGTCGAGGAGGATGCTGTAGCCGCGGCCGAGGGTGGCCAGCGGGCTTACCACGTTCAGGGTCTGGGCCAGGGTTTCCAAGCGTTGGCGGTGATCCTTGAGGACCTCGCGGGTCGCGCGGGGCAGGCGATCGGCCAGGCTGTCCAGCTTCTGCCGCAGCAGCGCCAGGGTGCGTCCCGGATGTTGCGCGGCGAGTCGGGTATCCAGTCGCGCCAGCCGCTCCTGGCGAATCTGCCGCTGGCGCTCGAAGGCGCGGCGCAGGCGCATGTCCAGGTCATCCAGGCGCTGGGCTTGCTGGCGCAGGCGTTCACCGGGATGGCGCAGGCGTCGGGCCATGCCGTCCAGGCGCAGGCGTTCGCGGGACAGCTGCTCCCGCATGCGCAGCACCAGGCGCCGCTGCAGGCTGTCGAGGCGGCGTTGCAGGTCGCCGGCGTCCGGTGCCAGCAGTTCCGCCGCGGCGGAGGGCGTGGGTGCCCGGACATCGGCGACGAAGTCGGCGATGGACACGTCGGTCTCATGGCCCACGGCGCTGACGATGGGCGTTCGGCAGGCGGCCACGGCGCGTGCCACGGCCTCTTCGTTGAAGCACCAGAGGTCTTCGAGCGAGCCGCCGCCCCGGGCGAGGATCAGGGCATCGAAGCCCCGGGCATCGGCCGTGGCCAGGGCGCGGACGATCTGCGCGGTGGCTTCGCGGCCCTGTACGGCGGTGGGGATCAAGGTCAGGCGGATCTGCGGTGCGCGGCGGCGGAAGACGCTGATGATGTCGCGGATCACCGCCCCGGTGGGTGAGCTGACGATGCCGATGTGCCGGGGATGCGCCGGCAGCGGGCGTTTGCGCTCGGCGGCGAAGAGTCCCTCCGCCGCCAGCTTCTCCTTCAGGGCCTCGAAGGCCAGGCGCAGGGCGCCGTCACCGGCCGGTTCGACCGCATCGGCGATCAACTGGTAGTCGCCGCGTCCCTCGAACAGCGAGACCTTGCCGCGTACCCGCACGGCGAGGCCGTCCCGCAGGGCCTGTCGGACCTTCAGGGCGTTCTGCCGGAACAGGGCGCAACGTACCTGGGCCTGGCTGTCCTTGAGGGTGAAATAGAGGTGGCCGGACGCCGGGCGGGCGAGGTTGGAGATTTCGCCCTCCACCCAGACCTGGGGGAACACGTCCTCCAGCAGGTGGCGCGCACGCTGGTTCAGTTGGCTGACGGTCAGCACCTCGCGGTCGAGGCCGAGCCGTTGAAAAGGGTCTTTGAGCATGGGGCGGAATGATAATGGCTTTGTCGCCATGCACCATAGTTGACGTGCAAGGCGTGGCGATTAAGCTGCGCCCCCTTTGCACGTCGGGCGGAGGAAACGGATGGAATACAGTCAACTGATCTTGGTGCCCCAGCTGTCCAGCGTGCCCGGGCACCAGGCCCTGGCAGGACGCATGCTGCGCTGGCTGGCTCAGCGGCAGGTGGTCGAGGCGCTGCCCAGTACCTGTGGCCTGCGTGGCAACCGCATGGCCTATGTCATCGGTCCCGGTGCGCGGCAGGTGGTGGAACACCCCGACCGGCTGCCGTTCGGCCAGCCGGTGAGCGGCCTGGAGCTGGTGGACAAACGCTGCATCTATACCCCCACGCGGAATTTCCTCCATGAAGCGGGTTGCCCCGAATGCCGGCAGGAAATCGGCGAACCGCTGTTCGAGAGCCTGGAGGAGTGGTGGCCGGGGACCACCGACAACTTCACCTGCCCGGAGTGCGGCTTCGAGGACGACATCAACGGCTTCCTCTTCCTGCAGCCCTGCGGCTTTTCCAACCTGGGCTTCATCTTCAACGGCTGGGGCGATACCCGCTTCACCGAGGGCTTCCTCGACGCCTTCGGCGAACGCCTCGGGTTCGCGGTCCGCCAGGTGTGGACCCACGCCGAAGGCCCCGCGCCCCGTTAGAGGATGTCCAGCGGATAGATCAGACGCAGCCGCACCTGGTCGATGGAACCGTCGGCCTGGGCGCGGTTGCCCCGGTGCCAGATCTGCGTCGCCCGCAGTTGCAGGTTCTTCAGTGGCCCGGCGGGCAGGGTGTAGCGCAGGTCCAGGTCCCACTCATGGTGTCGGCCGTCGCGGCCGTAGAGTCCGTGATAGAGACCGTCCGTCGGCGCCCGGCTGCCGTCCACGCCCCAGCCCCGCTGGTGGCGGATCGACGCGTTCAGCTCTGGCAGCCCGAGCCAGGCCAGCTTCTGGTCATAGCGCAGCTGCCAGGAACGTTCGTGGGGGCCGTTGAAGTCCGAATAGGCGGCGGCGTTGGCGAGGAAGATGGACTGGCCTGTCTGGCCGTCGCCGAAGCCGATGTAGTCGAAGGGAGTGTCGGCGTGGGAGCGCTGGAAGGCCAGGGTCAGTCGATGCACGCCATGGCGGTAGCTGAGGGCGTGGGACCAGATGCGGTTGTCGAGGGGGCCCAGGCGCGCGGCGCCCGTGTCGCGGGTGAGGTAGAGGCTGAACTCGTTGCCCAGGGCGCGCCCGGGGCCCAGCTCCAGTTCATGGCCCAGGCGCAGGTAGTGCTGGGTCCAGGCATCCTCCAGGCGGCCCAGGTAGTAGCTGAGGTTCCAGGGCATATCGGTGCGGGTGTCGAAGCCCAGGTAGCTGGCGCTGCCGATGTCGATGCCGTGGCGGTGAGGCTTGGCGTAGACGGTGGATATCCGGCCCCGGCGCTTGCTCTCGGTCGGCCCGGACAGGGCGGTGAGATGGGCGGCTTCCAGGTCCAGGGCGGACCACTGGGCGGTGAACTGCAGGCCGTGGGCCACGCCGGGGAGGATCCGGCTGTTGTCGGCGGCCAGCACTGGGGCCCGGGTGCTGAAGTCGCCATAGCGCAGCCGGGTGTTGGCGGCCCGCAGTTTCAGCGAGCCGCCGGCCTTGCCGTGCCGGTCGCGGGGATGCCCCTGGCCGTCGATCGCGAGGGTGCCGGTTCCGGTGCGTCCGCCTCCGCTGTCCAGCTTGAAGGCCTGCATGGCGAAGGCGTCCACGCCCAGGCCGAGGGTTCCCGGCGTGAAGCCGCTTTGGTAGTGCAATTGCAAGGCCTGGCCCCACTCCTGGCGGTAGCCGTTGCGCTCGGTCTTGGGCTTGAAACGGTTGCGACCGGCGTTGTTCGGGCCGTCGCGGTAGTCACGCTGGAAGAACTGGTTGTTGAAGAGCAGCTGCAGGTGGCTGTCGGTGATGAACTCGGTCCAGTCCTCGGCGCGGGCGTGTCCGCAGGCGAGCAGCGCGGGCAGACAGGCGGCCAGGACCGTCCTGGTGACGATGGGCATGGCGGTTCTCCGGGGGGAGCGGCCAGGGCGTCGCTGTCCTGGCCGCGAGGGCTCAGGGCAGTTGCAGGGTGCGACGGACTTCCTGGCGGGCCAGTTCGAAGTCCTCGCGGATTTCCGCGCGGGTCAGCAGCACGCCGGCCAGCACCGCTGCGGCGACGCGCCCGCCGTCCAGGTCGCTCGGGTAGTGGACGCCGGCGATGACCCGGCTGTGGGCCGCCGCGTCGGCCCGCTCGAACAACGCCTGGCGCCGTTCCGGAACCATGTGCGCCAGGAGCGTGGCGGTGAGGTAGGCGTCCATGGTGTGGCCGCTGGGGTAGGACTCGCCCTGGGGTGGCGGCAGTATCGGCTGCACCCGGTCGTCGCGCTCGTAGGGGCGCGGTCGGGCGTAGTAGTGCTTGGCCGGCATCAGGGTCTGTACCAGGTCCTTGAGTACCCGACGGAACATCCGGGCGGTGTGGGGATGCTTCTCCACCGTGAAGTCCGGGCCGAAGATGCCCCGGGCGAAGGGAAAGGCGGCGTCGGTCAGGTGATCGTCCCGCTTCGCCTGCTCCACCTGCTCCGGGGTCCGGTTCGCCTGGGCGTCGAGCACCCTTTGCAGGTCCTGCACGTCACCCGGGCTGCCCTGGGCGGGTGGCGGCGGCAGGAATTCCGCCAGGGGCAGGGCGTCTTCGGGGAGGTAGGGGCGTGGCGTGGCGGGTTCGGCCTGCAGGCCGACGCTCAGGGCCAGCAGGCTGGCGGCGATCAGGAAGCGGGATTTCGCAAGCATGGCGCTGTTCCTCGTCGGGGTCCCATCGCCGGACGAAAGACCATTCCCGGGCATGTGGGTGTTCGTCCATGGGAGGTGCCCCTGGTTGGCGTTGTTGTCAGGGCATCGCGGAGGTGCGGGGGCAGTATCGGAGGGCGCTCGGGCAGGAACTATCCCGCAGATGCAGGATGGCCCCATGCTGGTTTGTCGGAGAGTGGGAGGATGCCGCTCAGCCGCGTTGAGCGGAGGCCTTGGCCTCGTTATAATGGCGCGCTTCCAATTTTCCCGCCTGGGAGCCCCCCGCCATGCTGCGCATCAGCCAAGAAGCCCTGACCTTCGACGACGTTCTCCTGATCCCGGGATATTCCGAGGTCCTGCCCAAGGACGTAAGCCTCAAGACCCGCCTGACCCGCGGCATCGAACTGAACATCCCGCTGGTTTCCGCCGCCATGGATACCGTGACCGAAGCGCGCCTCGCCATCGCCATGGCCCAGGAAGGCGGCATCGGCATCATCCACAAGAACATGACCATCGAGCAGCAGGCGGCCGAGGTTCGCAAGGTCAAGCGTCACGAGACCGCCATCGTCCGTGACCCGGTCACCGTCACCCCCTCCACCAAGATCATCGAACTGCTGCAGATCGCCCGCGAGTGCGGTTTCTCCGGCTTCCCGGTGGTGGAAGAGGGCGAGCTGGTCGGCATCGTCACTGGCCGCGACCTGCGCTTCAAGCCGAACGCCGGCGACACCGTGGCGGCGATCATGACCCACAAGGACAAGCTGGTCACCGTGCGCGAAGGTACGCCGCTGGATGACATCAAGGCCAAGCTCTACGAGAACCGCATCGAGAAGATGCTGGTGGTCGACGACAACTTCTACCTGCGCGGTCTGGTGACCTTCCGTGACATCGAGAAGGCCAAGACCTACCCGCTGGCGTCCAAGGACGAACAGGGGCGCCTGCGTGTGGGCGCGGCGGTGGGCACCGGCGCCGATACCGGCGAGCGCGTGACCGCCCTGGTCAACGCGGGTGTGGACGTGGTGGTGGTGGACACCGCCCACGGTCACTCCAAGGGCGTGATCGAGCGCGTGCGCTGGGTCAAGGACAACTTCCCGCAGGTCCAGGTGATCGGCGGCAACATCGCCACCGGTGAAGCCGCCAAGGCCCTGGCCGAAGCCGGCGCCGACGCGGTCAAGGTCGGCATCGGCCCGGGCTCCATCTGCACCACCCGCATCGTCGCCGGTGTCGGCGTGCCGCAGATCTCCGCCATCGCCAACGTCGCCGCCGCCCTGGCCGGCTCCGGCATCCCGCTGATCGCCGACGGCGGCATCCGCTTCTCCGGTGACCTGTCCAAGGCCGTCGTGGCCGGCGCTTCCTGCGTGATGATGGGCTCCATGTTCGCCGGTACCGAAGAGGCCCCGGGCGAAGTCGAACTCTTCCAGGGCCGTTCCTACAAGGCTTACCGCGGCATGGGCTCCCTGGGTGCGATGTCACAGTCCCAGGGTTCGTCCGACCGCTACTTCCAGGACTCCTCGGCTGGCGCCGAGAAACTGGTTCCGGAAGGCATCGAAGGCCGCGTTCCCTACAAGGGCAGCCTGACCGCCATCGTCCACCAGCTGATGGGCGGCCTGCGGGCTTCCATGGGCTACACCGGCTGCGCCACCATCGAGGAAATGCGTACCAAGCCGCAGTTCGTGCGCATCACCGGCGCGGGCATGGCGGAGTCCCACGTGCATGACGTGCAGATCACCAAGGAAGCGCCGAACTACCGCGTCGGCTAACTGATTCTTCGCTGGAGGCTGGAGGCTGGGGGCTGGACGAGCGCTATTCGTCCAGTCTTCAGCCTTCAGCGTTTCAGCCACTTTCCCAGGGGAAGAAAATGGCCCATCACGATATCCACGCCCACCGAATCCTGATCCTCGACTTCGGCTCCCAGTACACCCAGCTGATCGCCCGCCGCGTTCGCGAGATCGGTGTGTACTGCGAAATCCATCCCTTCGACATGAGCAACGAGGCGATCCGCGCCTTCGCCCCCCGTGGCGTGATCCTCGCCGGTGGCCCGGAGTCAGTGCACGAAGCCGACAGCCCGCGCGCTCCCCATGCGGTGTTCGACCTGAACGTCCCGCTGCTGGGCATCTGCTACGGCATGCAGACCATGGCCGAGCAGCTGGGTGGCAAGGTGCAGGGTTCGGACCTGCGCGAGTTCGGCTACGCCCGCGTCGACGTGGTGGGCAAGTCGCGCCTGCTGGACGGCATCGAAGACCACGTGGATGACGACGGCGTGCTGGGCCTGGACGTGTGGATGAGCCACGGCGACAAGGTCACCACCCTGCCCGCAGGCTTCCACATCCTGGCCAGCACCCCGAGCTGCCCTATCGCCGCCATGGCCGATGACAGCCGCGCGTACTACGGCGTGCAGTTCCACCCGGAAGTGACCCACACCAAGCAGGGCGGTCGCATCCTTTCCCGCTTCGTGCTGGACATCTGCGGCTGCGCCGCCCTGTGGACCCCGTCCAACATCGTCGAAGACGCCATCGCCACCGTGCGCGCCCAGGTGGGTTCGTCCAAGGTGCTGCTGGGCCTGTCCGGCGGCGTCGACTCCTCCGTGGTGGCGGCCCTGTTGCACAAGGCCATCGGCGACCAGCTGACCTGCGTCTTCGTCGACAACGGCCTGCTGCGCCTGCACGAGGGTGACCAGGTGATGGCCATGTTCGCCGAGAACATGGGCGTGAAGGTGATTCGCGCCAACGCCGAGGACAAGTTCCTGGGCCGCCTGGCCGGCGTCGCCGACCCGGAAGAGAAGCGCAAGATCATCGGCCGCACCTTCATCGAGGTCTTCGATGAGGAGGCCACCAAGCTCCAGGACGTGAAGTTCCTCGCCCAGGGCACCATCTACCCCGACGTGATCGAGTCGGCCGGCGCCAAGACCGGCAAGGCCCACGTGATCAAGTCCCACCACAACGTCGGCGGTCTGCCGGAAGACATGCAGTTCGAGCTGGTTGAACCCCTGCGCGAACTGTTCAAGGACGAAGTGCGCAAGATCGGCCTCGAGCTGGGCCTGCCCTACGACATGGTCTACCGCCACCCCTTCCCGGGCCCGGGCCTCGGCGTGCGCATCCTCGGCGAAGTGAAGAAGGAGTACGCCGACCTGCTGCGTCGCGCCGACCACATCTTCATCGAGGAGCTGCGCAACTTCGACTGGTACCACAAGACCAGCCAGGCCTTCGTGGTGTTCCAGCCGGTGAAATCCGTGGGCGTGGTCGGCGACGGCCGTCGCTACGCCTGGGTCGTCGCCCTGCGCGCCGTGGAAACCATCGACTTCATGACCGCGCGCTGGGCGCACCTGCCCTACGAGCTGCTGGAGAAGGTCTCCAACCGCATCATCAACGAGATCGAAGGCATCTCCCGCGTCACCTACGACGTATCGAGCAAGCCGCCGGCGACCATCGAGTGGGAGTGATGGGCGCGCCTTCGGGTGAGCGTTGAAGGAACCGGCCAGGCCCACAAAGCCTGGCCGGTTTCGTTTTGGGCAAATAAAACTGCATCACGATGCTTCCGTCGGAACTCGGTGGTCAGCTCAGTCGCTGATGAGCTGGCTGGACCCGAAGCCGGCGAACGCCTTTACGTGGAGTCGTTTTGGATTTTCCTGCTTCGTGTGAAGAGTTTTCGTTTCGCTCCTACGTTCACGGAGCGGTATTGGAGGCGCCGGCGGTGAATTTTCATGACGCTAGATCACAAGTACAGACGGATATTCTTTTCTGTCGTGAATTCGTCCTTGCTCAGCACTGTTTTCGTTAATCGGAGTGACTGAATCCGAGTGAGTTGGGGGGCGCCATTCGGTCAGTGGATTGCTTAAAAATAAATCTAGACCTCCATTTATTTTGAGTGTGTGAATTTTTTATTTGTCTGTGATGGAGGTTTGCTGATTCCTAAACGGTATTGCTTAAAAAGCAATTATCTTGAGTGTCTGTTGGTATTATTCTTTGGGCTCTCGCAGTTAATTTGTTTTTAGCGTCATGTACCGTTCAGGGAGTTAATCATGCCTTCCAAGGTTGTCCTCATCTCGCGTTTTAAATTTTCACCTCGGTTTAAGGGTGAGATTTTTGCTGATCTAATTTCGTCTGATCGCGTTCGTTATTATTTGGATTATGACGAAATGGAGCTTCTACAGCTCCGTGCCTACGATGATCTTGCCGATTTTTCTGGGGATGAATATGAGTTGGAAGCTGATGTTGAGCGCTTCAGGGAGTATATGTCGGCGGACGTGGTGAGGGAGTTACTCATGCATGTTGAGTCGCCCAAGCCATGCGACTCTAAATTGCCTGATACAGACTATATCCAGCTTCGTCATGTTGAGGTTTTACCTGAAAAGTATTCAGAATATCGACAGTGGCGTGCTGGTACGATTTTTCAGGTGGTGAAGGAAAGTGTGGCTGTTGAGGTTTTTTTAGCCTACCACTCAATGGTCAGTGGTCAGCCTGGTGTAATGTTTATCGCTGGATTCTCAGGAGACCCTGCTGAGTATCAAGAAGTTTTCGAAACTGATCGGTATCGTGAAATCGTTCGGCAGGCAGGTAGTAATTATATAACCGGCGGCATGGATGGCTTGTATACGCGAAATTATTCTCGTTTGACATTCTAGGGCTTTTAGCTTGAGTTGGTTTGGTTTTCATATTTTCTATTAGGATGATTGGTTATTTTGCCTTGGTGGGGTTGATATGGAGCGTCGATGCTATTTCGTGGTGGGCGATAAGTTCAAGGCTTTCGCTGAGGGAAAGAATGTTCTCACCCTAAGTCAATTAAGGTCGCTGACTGATCTTCCGGATGGATTTATGGATGTCCGCGCCGTACTAAAGTTGGGGCAAGGTGTGCAAGAAGAGGAAGTGCGCGAAATCCTGAATAGGCACGAGAGCAGAGGAGGAGTCAAAGCACTGTTGGAATTATCGGATTTACATCGTGTAAAAGATCGTGCGGATAGTGTTATTAGTCATAAACGTTTTCCATACAACACCCTTATTGGCTCTCCGCAAAAAATCGTCGAGGATGAATTTCTGATTCCGTTGAATATTGATGAGCGTTGCGAGTTGATGGGGGATCACCAGACCGGGCAGCATGTGCAAGGAATGATAGTGATCGAAGCTTTCAGACAGTCCTTCTTGGCTGTTACGGAGGCTTTCTTTCCGCTTGAGAGCAAGAGTAGCTATTTTGTAATCAATATGATGAATGTGAGTTTCACGAGTTTCTTGTTTCCGCTGCCAGCGCATGTGAGTTATCGAGTTCTGGAGGCGAACAGAAGCAGGAAACGTGCACGTTATAAAGTGATCATGTCTGCAGTCCAAAATGAAGTTGCTTGTGCCACTGCTGAGGTGTCTTTTACCGTATATCCTGCCAGCAGTATTGCGCCAAAAGAGGCTGAGCTCGCCTACCAAGTCACTGAGGCTCTGCTTGGGCTCATGCCTCACACGGTCAACCGTTCCATCCAGCCTGCAGGCGGAAAGACTCTGGCGTTGGAGATTGAGCGATGACCAAGGTCTATTCCCTCAGCGTTACCACCCAGGGACCGCTTTACCCGCCAAGCGAAATCATGAATGAAGCGGGGGACTTCATCGTGATCGGGCGCATTCCACAAGCGGATGGCACGCTTCCCTGGGGAGGAGCGATCGTGTCTTCCGCAACCCAAGCCCCTACATTCAATGAATTAGGTGTGTATGACGTATTGAAGTGGATCGACTTGACGAACTTGGGAAAGTTGGCCGACCAAGTACTACACACGCTGCCTCTGCCATTGCCGGTCAATAATTACCCAATTTTGTTCGCACCCGAGCAACGGCCTCAGGCGCATAGTGAATTCCGCTCTAGTTTTCCCCTCCACGAGGCGCCGGTTCCTGACCTTCGTGCCGAGGATGGTCGCAGGCGAAAGTCTCCGATAACTCTGAGGCAGTGGTTGCGAGCAAGCGGGGAACTAAAGGTCAGTGTGGATAATGGTGGTCGCACTGCCTTGTTTGAACTTGAGTGCAAAAATCTACTGCCAGACAGCCTCTATACCGTCATGAGTTTGCGCCAAAACGATCTTCGCCCCGAGAACCCCAGCCGGCCAGGACCGCTAGGCATACCCAACGCGTTCATAACAGATGCTGAGGGCAATGGTTACTACTGGGCTCGCCTGCCCAATCCATTTCCCGATGCAAGCCTTCCCAGTGCAAACCGTATTATCAATGTGGTCGTATTGTACATGAGTTCTCAGATGACTCATGGCGGGGCTGTCGGTTGGTACGGATTGGGCGCAGATATACATGCCCAGTTGAAGCTAAAGGCCGATAGTTTCTCCAGCCTACTCACATGTGGCTAAATAAAATTCAATTCATTAAAAATAAATTGCATGAGCCTATCGAGGATATTCCATGCCTGTAATACATATCGCTACATGGCCGATTGAGGATGAACGAGTCGCACGAGCCATAATCGAGGGAGTGACACGGGTCGTTCATGAATTGAGCGGCGTTCCGCTCGACAAAATATCAGTTTACATATCGGAGATCATGCCCTCCAGATGGGGGGATGCCGGAGTACTTGGCACCGATCCAGAGTTCAAAAAGCAGAGTCGGCGTCTGAGTTATGAGGATAGCCAGTGAATGGATTGACCGGTTTGGTTTCGGAGCCCATTGAGCCAGGAAAATGCTTCGCGTTCTTCGATGTGGACGAGACACTTATAACGTTGAAAAGTATGTTCGACTTCTTCCCTTTCTGGTGCGAGCGACAGAAGAGTCCAGAGTTGAGGCAACGCTTCGATGCGGCATTCGCGGAGGCGCGGGAGGAGGCGCGATCTAGAGAGCATCTCAATAGACTCTATTACGGCTTCTTTCAACTGGAGTCGATGTCAGCCCTCGAGGCTGCGGGGCGAGAATGGTTCGAGAGTAGGTTCTGCGGACTTCGATCACCTTATATAGAGCAGGTAGTCGCGCAACTTAAAGCACACCAGAAGGCAGGGGAGGTGCCTGTTCTTGTGTCAGGCTCAATGCTGCCGTTGCTTGAACCACTTGCGATCTCCTTGCAAGTTGAGCATTGCCTGTGCACGAAGTTGATGGTCGATGCATACGGTCGCTTGACGGGCGATATCGAGTCACCACAGACGATCGGCCAGGGAAAGGCCGAGGCCATCAGGGTCTTCCTCCAGCAGAACAATGGCGCTGCACAGGACTGCTACGCATATGGCGACGATGTCTCCGATCTCCCAATGCTTGAAGCAGTCGGCAAGCCTGTCGCCGTTGGCGGTGTCAGTGAGCTGACCGTATTGGCTGTGTCCCGAGGTTGGCGCCATCTGCGTTTATGAGAGTGCTGTCCTGATAGAAATACTTTGGAGTAGTTCATATGGAACGAAATATGTCGGCGGCACCTGCTAAAGAACTCCCTCGCTGGCGCGTCTGGCTGGCTATCGTGTTACTCGGAGTTGGTGCATTTACTATTGTCACTACCGAGTTGGCACCTATCGGACTTCTGTCCCCCATCGCGCTCGAGCTTGACCGCAGTGAGGCCACGGTTGGTCTCACCATCACCCTCTATGCATGGATTGGTGCCTTCAGCGCTCTCTTGGCTGCATTCACTTTGAGTCGTCTGCCACGCAAGCCGCTTCTGATTGGTCTCATGCTTGGGTTGGCGCTATCCAACATGCTCGCCATGCTTGCGGGCGACTTCGACATGCTGCTCCTGGCTCGTGTGTTCGGCGCCGTTGCACATGGACTGTTCTGGGCCGTGATAGCTGCTACCGCGGCGCAAATCGCGCCTGCTCGGAGTGTCGGTCTTGCGACTTCGATCGTTTTTGGCGGTGTTTCGGCAGCCAGCGTGCTTGGTGTTCCATTGGCCAATTTCGTGGGTCAGGTCAGTAGTTGGCGCATTGCCTTTGGTGGCATTGGGGCGCTTGGCCTGATGGTGGCACTCGTTATGGTACCTATTCTTCCAGGCCTTCCACTCCAATCTGGCCAGGGACGTACCGCGCTTGCCGGAGTGTTGAGAAGGCCCGATCTATTGGGAATCTACGCAGCAACTGCGCTGGCAGTTACGGGACATTTCGCAGCCTTTACCTTCATCGAGCCTTTTCTGCGTAGCGTCCCCGATGTGTCGGCAATCCTCGTCGCAGCCTTGCTCTTCGGTTTCGGTGCCGCAGGCCTGTTTGCCAACCTTCTTGCGGGGATCTTCATCGATCGCTATCTGAAACCGTTCCTGATGCTCGCACTCACTCTGCTGACCCTGGCGTTGCTGGTCATGGGGGCGTGGGACGACCGTCTAGGAGGCCTAGGAGTCAGCATCATGCTGGTGCTGTGGGGCAGCTCGGTTTCCGCGATCTTTGTCGGATTCCAGACTTGGATACTCCGTACAGCGGGAGCCGCGGCAATGTCTGCATCAGCGGTCTACGTCGCGATCTTCAACGCAGCCATCGGAATCGGGGCCATGGTGGGTGCCTGGGTTCTGAGTCATGCAGGACTCCCCACCGTATTGATGATCGCGGGGCTGGGCGGTGCCCTGGCTCTCTTTCTGGTCGCTGGTCTGGGGCGTCCTGCTCTGGTGTTCGTGCAGGAGATCAACAAATGAGCACTCAATCCGAGTCGATGAGCGAAAAGACTCTGCGCGGTCGCCGTCTAATGGATGCGCTGGAACCCAATACAGCTGAGAGGGTGACGAACAGGTTGTCGGAATTGGACCCACAGCTGGCGAAGCTGATTACCGATTATGCGTTTGCTGACGTACTCGGTCGACCAGGGCTGGACCTCAAGACCCGCGAGATGCTGACCGTTGCAGCCCTAACAGCACTGGGCAATGCGCCTTCTCAACTGGAGTTCCATATGCGCGGTGCTCTCAATGTTGGGGTTCAGCCAGCAGAATTACTGGAAGTCGTGATTCAAATGGCGATCTACGCAGGAGTGCCAGCCTGCATGAATGGATTGACGGCCTATCGAGCCGCGCTCGCGGGGCACCAGTCCCGCTCAAACAAGGAGTAAGGCAAGTATGAAAACAGTTACTCACCAAGGCATTCTTCCAACGCGTACGCTAGGGGACGGCTTGCGCGTTTCCGCACTGGGTTTTGGCGCCATGGGCATGAGCGAGTTTTATGGCCCTTCGGATGACGCAGCCTCCAGGTCTCTTCTGCAAGAGGTTGTAGAGCGCGGTGTCACTTTGATCGATACCGCCGACATGTACGGGCAGGGTCACAATGAGCAGCTCATTGGTGACTTGCTCAAAATGAAGCCTCACATGCATCTGTCCGGGCAACTCAAAATTTCCACGAAGTGTGGCATAGAACGCTCCGGTGCCTCGTCGTCCTCTCGGCGTATCAACAACACCCCTTCATACATTCGAGCTTCCTGCGAGGGTTCTCTGAAACGTCTTGGCGTTGACCGAATTGATCTTTATTACATTCACCGGGTTGATCCAGAAGTAAATATTGAAGACACCATGGGCTGCCTTGCCGAACTGGTAAGGGAGGGAAAGATCGCTCATGTGGGATTGTGCGAGGTGTCAGCCAAAACTCTGGAACGAGCACATCGAGTTCATCCGGTGGCGGCGTTGCAGACAGAGTATTCACTGTGGAGCCGAGAAGTTGAGCAGGACATTCTGCCAACGGCGAACAAGCTCGGCATCGGCTTTGTCGCATATTCGCCTCTCGGGCGTGGATTCCTTACTGGCCGCCTGAAAAGCAGGTCAGATCTGGCAGTGGGAGATTTCAGACTAAGCAACCCACGCTTTGAGGAGCAGAACCTTTCGCACAATCTGAGGTTGCTCGAGTCGATTCAACATGTTGCTGAGAACTATGGTGTGACTCGAGGCCAGGTTGCTCTGGCATGGTTACTGGCTCAGGGGCCTTGCATCGTGCCGATCCCCGGAACTCGCCGCTCAAGTTACTTGCAAGAGAATCTTGGTGCGTTGACGGTGAGCCTAAGTTCTGAGGATCTGAAGTTCCTGGGCGAGGCTATGACCTCAACCGAGGTACGGGGTGCGCGTTATGGTAGTGCCGGAATGCAGGGGATTGATGCCTGATACCGGCGACACATTCCGCCTAGGGTGCCAACCACGAAGCCGATATGGCACGTAAAGCTTGCATCTTGTCCAGAACACTGGCCCTCGCTTCCTGGGCCCGAGTGACCATGTGAATATCAATGGCCAGCAGTCTTTCCAGTGCCGGTTCAAGCGGGCGGTAGGTAATCCCAACGCGGGATATGCCGCTCATTGACTTGGGGCACAGGGCTACACCTTCGCCTGCTGCTACCGAAGCCAGCAGCAGGGTGAAGTCCCTAGGCTCAAGTCGCTTGGGCGGTGTGTAACCATAGGTTCTGAATACATTTTCACATTTGTCGTAGAACGCGGGGTTATCGGCGCGGGCGAACCAGAGCAATGGAAGTTCGACAAGATCGCTAAATGTGACGACTGGTTTGATTGCGGCTGGATGTACGGTGGGCAGAACTACGACCATTGCTTCCGTACCGACTGGTTCGACAACCAGTCCATCCGGCGGGTCAGAAATGTTTCCCACGATGGCTATGTCCAGTTCGCCCTGTAGGACACGTTGTACGAGGTGCTTGGAGAAGGCACGTTCCAATGGATATCCACGGAAGAAATCAGGATCGCTTGTCAATGCATGCAGGCTTGGAATCAGCGAGTAGTCGACAACACTGGTCAAACCGATTCTGACCCTATCCGCGTTTTCATCATGATCGGTGAAACGAGTTCGCAGGTTCTCCAGCGCCGAGTCAAGTGCCGCAAGGAAATTGTGGGCGTCGATCCTGAGCGCTTCTCCTGCAGGGGTCAGGGTCACGTGACTGGTATTCCGCTGGATCAGTTGCACTCCAAGTAGCGACTCCAATCCCTGAATCTGGCGCGATAAGGGCGGTTGCGTCATGTGCAAGAGTTGCGCAGCACTGCGAAAGTTCAACTCCTGCGCCACAGCAAGAAAGCACTGCAATGTTCTCGAACTGGGCAAGCGTTTGGATAACAACATCGTCTTGGTGTCCTCATCCACCTTCAGCAGGGGATGTCTGATCGTTTTGATGCAGTTTTGTTGGGGCGGATGCACTTTCCGTCAATTTGGGGGCGTAGTGTTGTCGACAACGCTGGATTACGAGCGAGTTCGTGGGCAATTACAGGCAGTTGCTGATGCCTTTTCGCGCACTTCCGAGTCTGGAATGTCGCAATAATCACCGGCGGCGGGAAGTGAACTTGTTCCAAAGTCCGCGTCAGGTTTTTCACTTTCTTTGAGCGGATGCCCGGAAGCATATAGGAGCTTCTCCCGCTATGGCCGTTGCTTTTTTGAAATGCAAGTACCTCTGCTGCTCAAGTCGGAGCAAGTCAGCTAGTGCCAAGGCGTTCAACCACCAGCGTCAGTCGCGCCACGAATCCGGCTCCGTCCTCCACCAGTTCGGCCACCGAGTGTTCGCCGTCCTGCCGGCGATAGATGTAGTCCTGCTCCAGGGGTGTCCAGTCCTGGCCGGGGTGTGCGTACGGGGGGCGGGCCATGGCGGGGCGGATCAGGGCCTCGGGGAAGTAGAGCTGGCCCGTGTGGATATCGCGCCTGTCCAGGTGCAGCTTGAGGTGCACGTGGTTGGTGCGGCCCGGGTAGTAGCCCGGAAGGATGCTGCGGAACTCGGCGCGGCCTTCGCCGTCGGTGATCTGCACGCCGCGCAGGTAGCGGCTCGCTGCGTCGGCGCCGACGCCCGAATAGGCGCCCTGGGCATCGCAGTGCCAGATCTCCAGGGCGGCGCCATCCAGGGGGCGGCAGTCGTGCAGTCGCAGCACTTCGAACTGCAGCCGGAGGGGAAGGCCGGGCTTGCCATCGGTGATGTCCTGGCGCAGCAGGGCGTCGTCCAGGTAGAAGGGACCGGCGGTCTGCTCCGGGGAAAGCCGGCAGGCGCGGGCCGCCTCGGCTCGGCCCAGGCGCGGCCAGTGCAGGACCACCAGGCCGCCGAGGCCGAATTGCAGCAGCTGTCTACGGGTGGGGAACATGGACCATTCCTCCCAGTTGTCCGCTTCATCCTACGCCTGGCGATGGGGGGTGGCTGCGCCCATCGGTCGCGGTCGATGCGGATGCTTCCACTTATCTTTCGCGGCGGTCGGGTGTATCGTGTGCGCCGCGCAAGCCGGCCCGGCAGAGGCCGGCACTATTAGCCGATGGGACAGCCCCCGTTTTCCCCAGAGGAGCCTGACCCCCCATGACCTTCACCCGCAGACAGATTCTCGCTGGCCTGGCCGGCCTGGGCGTGGTTGGCCTGGGCGCCGGCGGGGCCCGCTACTGGCTGGGCGGCACCCTCGACGCCAGGACCCACGACTACGAGCTGATCGCCGCTCCCCTCGACGTCGAGCTGGTGGCCGGCCACATCACCCCGGCCTGGGCCTTCGGCGGCCAGGTGCCCGGTGTCGAACTGCGCTCGCGCCAGGGCGACTGGTTGCGGGTGCGCTTCATCAACCGGCTGGACGAGCCCACCACCATCCACTGGCACGGTATCCGCCTGCCGCTGGAGATGGACGGCGTCCCCTATGTGTCGCAGCTGCCCGTGCTGCCGGGCGAGTACTTCGACTACCGCTTCAAGACCGACGATGCCGGCAGCTTCTGGTACCACCCCCATGTGGCCAGCGCCCACCAGCTGGGGCGCGGGCTGGTGGGGCCGCTGATCGTCGAGGAGCGGGAGCCGAGCGGTTTCCGTCATGAGAAGGTGCTCAGCCTGAAGACCTGGCATGTGGACCAGGAAGGCGCCTTCACCGCCTTCAGCGTTCCCCGCGAGGCCGCTCGCGAAGGCACCCGGGGCCGCCTGACGACCCTCAACGGCAAGCCCCTGCCCACCGTGGAGCTGCCCGCCGGCCAGGTGGTACGCGTGCGCATTCTCAACCTCGACAACACCGTCACCTACCGGCTCAACCTGCCGGGCGGGGAGGCGCGCATCTACGCCCTCGACGGCCATCCCGTCGAGCCCCGTGACCTGGGCAAGGAGTACTGGCTGGGGCCGGGCATGCGCATCGAACTGGGTATCAGGGCACCGGCCGCCGGGACGGAGCTGTCCCTGCGCAATGGCCCGCTGCGCCTGGCCACGCTGAAGAGCGTGCCCAGCGACGAGGCGCCCGGTGACTGGCCGGCGGCACTGCCGGCCAACCCGGTGGCCGAGCCCGACCTGGAGAAGGCCGAGGTGCTGCGCTTCAACTTCGAGTGGGCGGCGACCCTGGCCAGTGCCCCCGGGCAGGCCAGCAACTACTGGCAGATCAACGGCAAGGCCTGGGACATCAACGACAAGTCCTGCGCCGACCGTCCCATCGCCAGGCTCAAGAAGGATGGCCACTACATCTTCGAACTGCGCAACATGGCCCAGTACCTCCACCCGATCCACCTCCACGGCATGGCCTTCAAGGTGCTGGACTCGGACCGCAAGTCCATCATTCCCTATTTCACCGACACCTACCTGCTGGGCAAGAACGAAACCGCGCGCATCGCGCTGGTGGCGGACAATCCCGGCGTGTGGATGTTCCACTGCCATGTGATCGACCACATGGAAACCGGCCTGATGGCCGCCATCGAAGTGGCTTGAGTTCCCCATGCGCCAACCTCTGATCATCGACCGCAGCCAGGACGAGCATTTCATGCGCGAGGCCCTGGAGCTCGCCCGCCAGGGCGCACAACTGGGCGAGGTGCCGGTGGGCGCCGTGCTGGTCAAGGATGGCGAGATCGTCGGGCGTGGCTTCAATTGCCCCATCTCCGGCCATGACCCCAGCGCTCACGCGGAGATGGTGGC
Source organism: Pseudomonas furukawaii (assembly GCF_002355475.1). NCBI lineage: Bacteria > Pseudomonadati > Pseudomonadota > Gammaproteobacteria > Pseudomonadales > Pseudomonadaceae > Metapseudomonas > Metapseudomonas furukawaii. The sequence goes on from NZ_AP014862.1 coordinate 1,187,104, forward strand.
GGTACGCGATGCCGCCAGCCGCCTGGAGAACTACCGGCTGGTGGGCAGCACCCTCTACGTGACCCTGGAGCCCTGCAGCATGTGCGCCGGGCTCATCGTGCATTCCCGCATTACCCGCGTCGTCTACGGCGCCACCGAGCCCAAGGCGGGCGTGGTGGCCAGCCGCGGCCGCTTCTTCGAGCAGGAGTTCCTCAATCACCGCGTGCTGGTGGAGGGTGGCGTGCTGGCACAGGACTGCAGCGAGCTGCTGTCCGCTTTCTTCCAGGCCCGTCGGGCTGCTCGCAAGGACGCTTGAGTCGCGGCTATCCGACCATGGTCGGAGCCGGTCCGGCTGGACCTCCGCAGCCAGTGTGCTAAGGTGCGCGCCCGCTCGAAAGGGCGGCCCAGAGCGGTTGTCCCGTTATCTGGGTGGCCGCTTGGCCGTCGCCAGGAGGCGCCCGCAGTTCCGTTGTCCCGCAATGCCCGTTTCATCGATCGAAGGAAAGGCCATGGCAGTTCGGTGGTGGCCCTCCTGAATCGTTGAATCCGTTGTAGAGGGTGTTGTGATGAGTGATACAGGTGTCCAGTCCGTGCAGGGGCGCCCGGCAGCCGAAGCCGCCGAGTCGTCGGGGCTGGAGGTCAAGCGGCTGAGCTTCGTCGAAGCCGTGGCCATGATCGTGGGGACCAACATCGGCGCGGGCGTGCTGTCCATGGCCTACGCCAGCCGCAAGGCCGGCTTCGTGCCGCTGCTGATCTGGCTGGCGGTGGCCGGGGTCTTCACGACGATTTCCATGCTCTACGTATCGGAAACCGCGCTGCGTACCCGCGCCCACCACCAGTTGAGCGGCCTGGCCCAGCGCTACGTTGGCTCCTTCGGTTCCTGGGCGATCTTCCTCTCGGTGGCGGTCAACAGCATCGGCGCCCTGATCGCCTACATGAGCGGCAGCGGCAAGATCCTCGCCGCCTTCCTCGGCATCAGCCCGGCCCTGGGCAGCCTGCTGTTCTTCCTGCCCGCCGCCCTGGTGCTTTACCTCGGCCTCGGCGCCATCGGCAAGGGCGAGAAGTTCATCAGCATCGGCATGGTCAGCATGATCCTGATCCTGGTGATCGCCACCCTGCTCAACGAGAACACCGAGGTGGCCCGCCTGCTGGAAGGCGACTGGATCTACATGGTGCCGGTGTTCAACATCGCCGTGTTCTGCTTCTCGGCCCAGTACATCGTTCCGGAGATGGCCCGTGGCTTCAGCGACCAGCCGACGCGCCTGCCCAAAGCGGTGATCACCGGCATGCTCGCCACCTTCGTGCTGCTGGCCATAGTGCCGGCCTCGGTCATCGGCCTTACCGGGCTGGAGAATCAGTCGGAAGTGGCGACCCTGGCCTGGGGCCAGGCCCTGGGGCAGTGGGCCTTCTACACCGCCAACACCTTCGCCCTGTGCGCCATGATGACCTCCTACTGGGGCCTGGGCGGCAGCTTCCTGACCAACATCTTCGACAAGTTCCACCGCCTGGGCTCGGAGTCGCAGCCCAAGACCCGTCTGATGGTGCTGGGCCTGGTCTGCGTACCGCCCTTCGTGCTGGCTTACAGCGGCATGGTGGGGTTCGTCAACGCGCTCTACTTCGCTGGCGCCTTCAGCGGCGTGATCCTGTCGATCATGCCGATCCTCATGCTGCGTTCCGCACGCAAGCACGGCGACCTGCAACCGGCCTGGCAATGCGGCTGGATCGCCCACCCGGCCATCCAGGTGGTCATCGTGCTGATCTACCTGGCCAGCGCGGCCTACGCCATCTGCAGCGCGCTGGACCTGCTGCCCTCCGGCTGGTGATCCCAGCCCGGAGCGAAAAAGCCCGCATCGCGGGCTTTTTCCTGGGCGTAGCGGGGATTCAGAGTTTCTCGTCCCGCTGCTGTTCCTCGTCGGGGCGGGTCTTGTTGATGCCGGGCAGGTGGCTGGCGTTCTCGGCCAACTGGCTGCCTTCCATCTGCGGCTGGGTCACCCAGGTGAGGATGTCGTAGTAGCGGCGGATGTTCTGCACGAAGTGCACCGTTTCACCGCCCCGGGCGTAGCCGTAGCGGGTCTTGCGGTACCACTGCTTCTGCGACAGGCGCGGCAGCATCTTCTTCACGTCCAGCCACTTGTTGGGGTTGAGCCCTTCGGCCTGGGCCAGCTTGCGGGCGTCTCCGAGGTGGGCGATGCCGATGTTGTAGGCGGCGAGGGCGAACCAGGTACGGTCGGGCTCCTTGAGATCCTCCGACAGCCCTTCCTTGATCATCGCGAAGTACTTGCCGCCGCCGTAGATGCTCTGGCGTGGGTCCAGGCGGTTGGAGACGCCCATGGCCTTGGCGGTGTTCTCGGTCAGCATCATCAGGCCGCGCACGCCGGTCTTGGAGGTGGCGGTGGGCTGCCACAGGGACTCCTGGTAACCGATGGCCGCCAGCAGGCGCCAGTCCACGCTGTTCTTCTGCGAGGCCTGGTGGAAGTGCTGCTCGTACTTCGGCAGGCGCTGCTGCAGGTGCTTGGCGAAGGTGTAGGCGCCCACGTAGCCGAGCACGTCCACGTGGCCGTAATAGCGCTCCTTCAGGCGTTGCAGCGTGCCGTCCTTGCGTACCTTGTCGAGGAAGGCGTTGACCTCGTTGTAGAGGCTGTCGTCCTCTCCCGGCGCCATGGCCCAGGCCAGGGCGGTGGAGTCGCCCAGGTCGAAGGCCACCCGCACGTTGGGGAAGTAGACCTGGTTCATCGCCAGTTCGTTGGAGTCCACCAGGGTCAGGTCGATCTGGCCCTCGTCCACCATGCGCAACAGGTCGACCACCTCCACTTCGTCGGATTCCTCGTACTGGAGGGCGGGGAGGGTGGCCTTGAGACCTGCCAGCTGCTCGGCGTGGCTGCTGCCCTTGAGCACCAGGATGCGGCGGCCCACGAGGTCGTCCGGGCGGGTGGGGCGGCGTTCGCCGTTGCGGTAGATGACCTGCGGGGTCACCTCCAGGTAGGAGTGGGAAAAGCGCACTTCGTTGCTGCGCGCCGGGCTCGCCACCAGGCCGGCGGCGGCCAGCACCGGGCCGTTGGCATGGCCCAGGCGCGAAAAGAGGTCGTCCAGCTTGTCGGCGGTCTCGATCTTCAGCTCGACGCCCAGGTCCTCGGCGAAGCGCTTGACCAGTTCGTACTCGAAACCCGTCTCGCCGTTGCGGTCCTCGAAATAGGTGGCGGGACTGTTTCGGGTGATGACACGTAGCTCACCTTCCTCCTGAATGCGCTCGAGTGTGGTGGGCTGCTTGCAGCCGACGAGCATCAGGAAGAATCCGGTCGCCAGGGCCCAGACGGCCCGTCGTGTGCCGAACACGCGGTGATTTAGCATCCACGGAGTATACGCAAAGCCTGGCAGCCGCCATATCTCGACAGTGACCGGCTTCTCTGCTAGCGATCAGGCGACGCGAGGCAGCGCGGGAGGTGCCGGAAAGCGGCGCTTTGCGCTAGAATGCACGGCCTCCAAGCACACCCCTTCCCCAGAGGCTGTCCCGACGATGTTGATCCTGCGCGGTGCTCCCGCCCTTTCCGCCTTTCGCCACGGCAAACTGCTCGAGCAACTGACCCAGAAGGTCCCCGCTGTCAGCGGACTCTACGCCGAGTTCGCCCATTTCGCCGAGGTGACGGGCGTACTCACCGGGGACGAGGAGCAAGTCCTGGCCCGTCTGCTCAAGTACGGCCCCAGCGTCCCGGTCCAGGAGCCCAGCGGTCGCCTGTTCCTGGTGGTGCCGCGCTTCGGCACCATTTCGCCCTGGTCCAGCAAGGCCACCGACATCGCCCGCAACTGCGGCCTGGCGAAGATCGAGCGCCTGGAACGCGGCATCGCCTACTACGTCGCCGGTGAGCTGAGCGAGGCCGACGCCCAGGCCGTGGCCAGCACCCTGCACGACCGCATGACCCAGCTGGTGCTGGCCGGCCTGGACGAGGCGTCCGGCCTGTTCAGCCATGCCCAGCCCAAACCGCTGACCGCCGTGGATGTCCTCGGTGGCGGCCGCTCCGCGCTGGAGAAGGCCAACGTCGAACTGGGCCTGGCGCTCGCCGAGGACGAGATCGACTACCTGGTGAAGAGCTTCGTCGAACTGGGCCGCAATCCCCACGACGTCGAGCTGATGATGTTCGCCCAGGCCAACTCCGAGCACTGCCGCCACAAGATCTTCAACGCCAGTTGGGACATCGATGGCCAGGCTCAGGAAAAGAGCCTGTTCGGCATGATCAAGAACACCTACGAGATGCACCGCGAAGGCGTGCTGTCCGCCTACAAGGACAACGCCTCGGTCATCGAGGGCTCCACCGCCGGCCGCTTCTTCCCGGACCCGGCGACCCGCCAGTACGGCGCCACCCAGGAGCCCGTGCACATCCTGATGAAGGTGGAAACCCACAACCACCCGACCGCCATCGCCCCCTTCCCCGGCGCCTCCACCGGCTCCGGCGGCGAGATCCGCGACGAAGGCGCCACCGGCCGCGGCGCCAAGCCCAAGGCGGGCCTGACCGGCTTCACCGTCTCCAACCTGCAGATCCCCGGTTTCGAGCAGCCCTGGGAGAAGCCCTACGGCAAGCCCGAGCGCATCGTCACCCCGCTGGACATCATGATCGAGGGCCCGCTGGGCGGCGCCGCGTTCAACAACGAGTTCGGCCGCCCGGCCCTGACCGGCTACTTCCGTACCTTCGAGCAGGCCATCGACACGCCCCACGGCGAGGAAGTGCGCGGCTACCACAAGCCGATCATGCTCGCCGGCGGCATGGGCAACATCCGCGCCGAGCACGTGCAGAAGGGCGAGATCTCCATCGGCGCCAAGCTGATCGTCCTCGGTGGCCCGGCCATGCTCATCGGCCTCGGCGGCGGCGCGGCCTCCTCCATGGCCACCGGTGCGAGCTCCGCCGACCTGGACTTCGCCTCCGTGCAGCGTGACAACCCGGAAATGGAGCGTCGTTGCCAGGAAGTGATCGACCGCTGCTGGCAGCTGGGCGCCGAGAACCCCATCAAGTTCATCCACGACGTGGGCGCCGGCGGCATCTCCAACGCCCTGCCGGAACTGATCAACGACGGCGGTCGCGGCGGCCGTTTCGAGCTGCGCGCCGTGCCCAACGACGAGCCGGGCATGAGCCCGCTGGAAATCTGGTGCAACGAGTCCCAGGAGCGCTATGTGCTCTCCGTGGACGCCGCCGACTTCGAGCGCTTCAAGGCCATCTGCGAACGCGAGCGCTGCCCCTTCGCGGTCGTGGGCGAAGCCATCGAGGAGCGTCACCTGACCGTCAGCGACAGCCATTTCGGCAACAAGCCGGTGGACATGCCGCTCGAAGTGCTGCTGGGCAAGCCGCCGCGCATGCACCGCTCCGTCAGCCGTGAAGCCGAGCTGGGCGACGACTTCGCCGGCGCGGTGGACATCGACGACGCCCTGAGCCGCGTGCTGCACCACCCGGCCGTGGCCAGCAAGAACTTCCTGATCACCATCGGCGACCGCACCATCACCGGCCTCGTGGCCCGTGACCAGATGGTCGGCCCCTGGCAGGTCCCGGTGGCCGATTGCGCCGTCACCGCCACCAGCTTCGACGTCTACACCGGCGAAGCCATGGCCATGGGCGAGCGCACCCCGCTGGCCCTGCTGAACGCCCCGGCTTCTGGCCGCATGGCCATCGGCGAGACCATCACCAACCTGGCCGCCGCGAAGATCGACAAGCTTTCCGATATCAAGCTGTCCGCCAACTGGATGGCCGCCGCCGGTCATCCGGGTGAAGACGCCCGCCTCTACGACACCGTCAAGGCCGTGGGCATGGAACTCTGCCCGGCGCTGGGCATCACCATCCCGGTGGGCAAGGACTCCATGTCCATGAAGACCCGCTGGCAGGACGAGGGCGTGGACAAGTCCGTCACTTCGCCGCTGTCCCTGATCGTTACCGGCTTCGCCCCGGTGCAGGACGTGCGCGCCACCCTGACTCCGCAACTGCGCCTGGACAAGGGCGAGACCGACCTGATCCTGGTGGACCTCGGCCGTGGCCAGAACCGCCTGGGCGGCTCCATCCTCGCCCAGGTCTACAGCAAGCTCGGCCAGCAGGTACCGGACGTCGACGACGCCGAGGACCTGAAAGCCTTCTTCGCCGTGATCCAGGGCCTGAACGCCGATGGCCACCTGCTGGCCTACCACGACCGTTCCGACGGCGGCCTGCTGGCCACCGTGCTGGAAATGGCCTTCGCCGGCCACTGCGGCCTGGACCTCTACCTCGATGCCCTGGCGGACAACCGCGACGGCCTGCCCGCCGTGCTGTTCAACGAAGAGCTGGGCGCGGTGATCCAGGTGCGCCAGGACGCCACGCCCGAAGTGCTGGCCCAGTTCAGCGCCGCCGGCCTCGGCGACTGCGTCGCGGTGATCGGCCAGCCGGTCAACGGCGCCAACGTCGCCATCAGCTTCAACGGCGAAGCCGTCTTCGGTGGCGAGCGTCGCCTCCTGCAGCGCCAGTGGTCGGAGACCAGCTACCGCATCCAGCGGCTGCGGGACAACGCCGACTGCGCCGACCAGGAGTTCGATGGCCTGCTGGAAGAAGACAATCCCGGCCTGTCGGTGAAACTCGGCTTCGACGTCAACCAGGACATCGCCGCGCCCTACATCAGGAAGGGTGTGCGTCCGCAGGTGGCGATCCTGCGTGAGCAGGGCGTCAACGGTCAGGTGGAAATGGCCGCCGCGTTCGACCGCGCCGGCTTCGCGGCCATCGACGTGCACATGAGCGACATCCTCGCCGGCCGCGTCAGCCTCGAAGACTTCAAGGGCCTGGTGGCCTGCGGTGGCTTCTCCTACGGCGACGTGCTCGGCGCGGGCGAGGGCTGGGCCAAGTCCATCCTCTTCAACGCCCGTGCCCGTGATGGCTTCCAGGCCTTCTTCGAGCGCAAGGACAGCTTCGCCCTGGGCGTGTGCAACGGTTGCCAGATGATGTCCAACCTGCACGAGCTGATCCCCGGCACCGAGTTCTGGCCGCACTTCGTGCGCAACCGCTCGGAGCAGTTCGAGGCCCGCGTCGCCATGGTGCAGGTGCAGGAATCGTCCTCCATCTTCCTGCGTGGCATGGCCGGTTCGCGCATGCCCATCGCCATCGCCCATGGTGAAGGCCATGCCGAGTTCGAAAGCGAGGAAGCCCTGCTGGAAGCCGACCTGTCCGGTTGCGTGTCCCTGCGCTTCGTCGACAACCACGGCAAGGTCACCGAAACCTACCCGGCCAACCCCAACGGTTCGCCCCGTGGCATCACCGGCCTCACCAGCCGCGACGGCCGCGTGACCATCATGATGCCGCACCCGGAGCGGGTCTTCCGCGCCGTGCAGAACTCCTGGCGCCCCGACGAGTGGCAGGAAGACGCCGGCTGGATGCGCATGTTCCGCAACGCCCGCGTCTGGGTGGATTAACCGGCCGAAGGCGGTCCGATGACCCTCTCCCACAGGTGGGGGAGGGCGCCAGAAGGGCGGGAAAGGGCTGGTTCAGCCAACCCCCCCGCCGTTTGGCCCATGCGGTCATCGACAGGAAAAGGCGGGAGAAGGCACCCTTCTCCCGCCTTTTTCATTCTGGGGCCGCCATGTCGGAACCGCCGCTTCCTGAAGTCCGTCTGCTGCAACCTGGTGAGCGCTGCCGGCTCTGCCGCTGCGGGGGATCTCCGCTGTTGCCGGATTGCCCGGCGGACTGCCCGGATGGCCTCGCCTTCACCGCCCGCCGCGAGCAGCGCCTGCTGCTGTGCCGATGCGGCCGGTCTTCGCGCCTCCCCTGGTGCGATGGCAGCCACAGCCCGCCCACGCCCACCCTTGGCCTGCGTTGGCGACGATTCTGGAAAGGTGAGTAGCGCGTCGCGTTTCTCGACGAATTGCCGTAGAACGCCGGGCCTCGCCATCGGTCAAATCTGCCGACTGTGAAGAACACCACGGCAGGGATTGATATCGCAGTGCCATTATCGCGAAGCAGTCCCGCCACACGATCCTGCGGAGAACCCGATGTACAAGCTCTCTTTCTATGTGCCGGAAAGCCATCTGGAACCGGTGAAAAAGGCCGTGTTCGCCGTTGGTGGCGGCCGTATCGGCGCCTATGACAGCTGCTGCTGGCAATCGCTCGGCCAGGGCCAGTTCCGGCCGCTCGAAGGCAGCAACCCCTTCCTGGGCCAGAGCGGCGTGGTGGAGCAGGTGGCGGAGTGGAAGGTGGAGATGGTGGTGGCCGACGAACTGATCCACGACGTCGTCAAGGCCCTGAAGAAGGCCCATCCCTACGAGACGCCCGCTTTCGAGGTCTGGCGCCTGTCCGACATGGTGTTCTGATTCAGCGCAAGGCCGCCCGATAGGCCCCGGGCGAGCCGCCCATGGCCGCGCGGAAGCGGTTGCTGAAATGGCTGGCGCTCGAGAAGCCGCAGGCCAGGGCCACCTCACCCAGGGGCAGCGCCGTCTCTCGCAGCAGCCAACGCGCGCGCTCCAGGCGGCGGGCCAGCACGTACTGGTGGGGAGGCATGCCGAAGCTCTCGCGGAACATCCGCGCGAAGTGGTACTCCGACAGGGCGGCGAAGGCCGCCAGCTCGCCGAGGCTGATGGGCTCGGCCAGCCGCGAGTCGATGTAATCCATCAGCCGCTTGCGCAGGGCCGGCGCCAGCCCGCCCTTGAGCCGCAGCCCATCGCGAAGGCCCGCCTGGGTCAGCACATTGTGATGGATCATCTCGAAGCCGATGCTGGTGGCGCGAAGGCGTTCGGCCGGCTCCTTCCAGTCCAGCTGGATCAACTGGTGGAAGCGCGCGACCTGCTGCGGGTCGTCGAGAAAGGTCCGCTCCTGCAACTGCAATTCCCGGGGCTCGCGGTCCAGCAGGGTGACCGCCGCCTCGGCGAAGTGCTGGGTGCTGAAGTAGAGGTGGGCCAGGCGGATCTCGCCATTGATCACCCAGGATGACTCGTGGCCCGCCGGCAGGATGCACAGCTTGCCGGGCGCACCCTTGGCTTCGGGGCGCTCGCGGCGAAAGGTGCCGGTGCCGCCGGCCAGGTAGCAGGAGAGGGTGTGCACCTGCGGCCCTGCGTAGTCGCGGGCATCGTGGTGGTTGCTCCAGAGCGCCGCGCCCAGGCCGTCGCCCAGTTCCGCGCTGTGCTCCAGGCGGGCGTTGGGCGAACTGCTGAGGGACTGGAAGACCTGGTTCCGATCGAGTAGCGACATGGGCGGGCCTGTGGGTAACTGCCTGCCATGCTAGCGCGCGCCTGCCCGCGCGGGCAGCCTCCCGACGAGATAAGCGCAAGATTGTGCAAGCGGCCGGGGCGGGCGGGCGGGAGACTGCAACCTCTGCCACCGGAGCCGCCTCGATGAACCTCTCGCTCTACCTGCTCACCGTGCTCATCTGGGGCACCACCTGGATCGCCATCAAGCTGCAGATGGGCAGCGTCGCCATCCCGGCGTCCATCGCCTACCGCTTCGCCCTGGCCGCCGCGGTGCTGTTCGCCGTGCTGCTGCTGTCGCGCCGGCTGCAGAAGCTCGACGGCCGCGCCCAGCTCATCTGCCTGGCCCAGGGCCTGTGCCTGTTCTGCGTCAACTTCATGTGCTTCTACACTGCCAGCCAGTGGATCCCCAGCGGGCTGATCGCCGTGGTCTTCTCCACCGCCACCCTGTGGAACGCCCTCAATGCCCGGCTGTTCTTCGGCGCGCGCATCGCCGCCAACGTGCTGGCCGGTGGCGCCCTGGGGCTGGCGGGGCTGGCCCTGCTGTTCTGGCCGGAACTCGCCCATCACAGCGCCAGCCGCGAGACCCTGATCGGCCTGGGCCTGGCGTTGTTCGGGACCCTCTGCTTCTCCGCCGGCAACCTGCTCTCCAGCCTGCAGCAGAAGGCCGGCCTCAAGCCCCTCACCACCAACGCCTGGGGCATGTTCTACGGCGCGCTGATGCTCTCGGCCTGGTGCCTGGCCAGCGGCACGCCCTTCGGCATGGAGTGGAACACCCGCTACATCGGCTCGCTGCTCTACCTGGCCATTCCCGGCTCGGTGATCGGCTTCACCGCCTACCTGACCCTGGTGGGGCGCATGGGCCCCGAGCGCGCCGCCTACTGCACCGTGCTCTTCCCGGTGGTGGCCCTGAACATCTCGGCCTTCGCCGAAGGCTATGAATGGACCCTGCCGGCGCTGCTGGGCCTGGTCCTGGTGATGGCCGGCAATGTGCTGGTGTTCCGCAAGCCGAAACCCCGGGCAGCGCCCGCCCACACCGAGGGTGGCTGCGCGCGGCCTTCGTAGGATCAGGCTGAGCGAAGCGATGCCCGTGCGGTGGTGGGGCTGGTCCATGGGGTTCGCAGGCCCGTCTCGTCCTACGAGTGGCCTCCGGTACGGCGAAGGAGGATGACGCCGGCGAGTACGGGGTAGCAGAGGTAGTGCAGGACGAACAGGGCGATGGCCATGGGGCCGGGGGCGTTCTGCAGGGTCATCATGCCCAGCAGTCCCAGGTAGAGGACCGCGAGCAGGGCGCCGTAGCCAATGACGATGCGCCAGGCCTCGCCCCGGGTGGGCGGGCGCTTGTGCAGCAGGCGGAAGGCGAGGGACATGAGCAGGGCGGTGGCGCCGGCGATCACCAGGGTCGCCAGCAGCCCGCCGAGGTGCACCAGGCTGCGCAGGGCGACGTTGAGCAGCATGGCCAGCGCCACGCCGCCGATCATGATGTAGCGCAGGGCCAGGGGATGAGGCGTGTTCATGGGCGCTCCAGCGTCACATCGAGGCCGAAGCGCTTCTTCAGCACCCGGTCCAGCAGCGATCGGGGCAGCAGCCGGGCGAGCAGCGGCAGGGCGCGGCTGCCGTTGCCGATGCGTACCAGCGTCGGACGGGGCGAACGCCGCACGGCGGCCAGCAAGGCACGGGCGAAGTCCTCCGCGGAGGTGGGGTTGTCCTGGGAGGCACGGGCCCGGGTGCGGATGCCCTCGCGCACCGGCCACCAGGGCGAGTCCTCGGCGATCAGCGCCTCGGCCTCGCGGGTGGCGCTGGCGCCGAAGCTGGAGGCGATGGCGCCGGGCTGGACCTCCATCAATTCGATGCCGAAGGGCGCCAGCTCCAGCCGCAGGGCGTCGGACAGGGCGTGCACCGCCGCCTTGGAGGCGCAGTAGGCGCCGGCGAAGGGGGTGACCAGCACGCCGGAGACGCTGCCGATGTTCACCACCAGGCCCCGGCGCGTGCGCAGCAGCGGGAAGCAGGCGCGGGTGACGTCCACCAGGGCGAAGACGTTGGTCTCGAACTGGCGGCGCATGGCCTCGGCGCCGCCGTCCAGCAGCGGCCCCATGGCGCCGTAGCCGGCGTTGTTCACCAGCACATCGAGGCCGCCGGCTTCCCGTTCCAGGCGCTGGGCCAGGGTAGCGACGGCGGCGGGGTCGTTGACGTCCAGTTCCACGGCCTTGAACCCGGCGTCGGCCAGCCGTTCCAGGTCGGCGGGTTTGCGGGCGCTGGCCCAGACGTCGTAGCCAGCGGTCTTGAAGGCATCGGCCAGGGCGCGGCCGATGCCGCTGGAACATCCGGTGATCAGGGCGGTGGGGGCGGGCATCCGAGGTCCTTCTGTGCTGGGCGGAGGGGAGAGGGGAGCAGCGTCAGTCGACGAATGTGCCACGCAGATCGCTTGCGCGAAACTCCAGGGATCGTGCGCGATAACCCTGGCGAATGGGCGGCAGGGGCAGGCAGTCGCGCCAGTCGGCGCCCGGCTGGATCTCGCGGGGGCCCAGGTAGCGCGGGTGCTCGTAGCTGGGCTGGACCAGGTCGATGGTGTCGCCGGGACGCGTGGCCTGGAGCTGCCAGGCGAAGTCCTGGAGCACCGCGTCGGCGCCATTGTGGACGACGATGGCCAGGGGGCGGTCGGCGGGACAGGTGTCATCCAGGCGCAGCTGGATTTCCAGGCGGGCGAAGCGGCGTTCTTCCACGCGCTCCTGCCAGAGCACCCAGGCGGCCACCAGGCCCAGGCCGGTCACCGCCGCCATGGACAGCGGCAGGGCCTTGGCCGGGTAGCGCAGCAGGAGGATGAGCCAGGTGAGGATGAGGACGATGCCGATGAGCATGGGAGGACCTCCGTGTGAGGCCTCCCATGCTAACCCAGCTGGACGCCGTCAGCGGGCGATGCTGTGTACCGTGGCGCTTTGCGGGGCGCGGCCGTAGACGTCGTCGAGGCGCTCGATGTCGTCCTCGCCCAGGTAGCTGCCCGACTGCACCTCGATGATCTCCAGGGGGATCTTGCCCGGGTTGGCCAGGCGGTGGACCGAGGCGATGGGGATGTAGGTGGACTGGTTCTCGGTGAGCAGGAACACCTTGTCGTCGCAGGTCACCTGGGCGGTGCCGGAGACCACGATCCAGTGCTCGGCGCGGTGGTGGTGCATCTGCAGCGACAGCTGCGCGCCGGGCTTGACGGTGATGTGCTTGACCTGGAAGCGGCCGCCCATGTCCACCGAGTCGTAGGAGCCCCAGGGGCGGTACACGGCGCAGTGGTTCTGGGTCTCGCTGCGGCCCTCGGCGTCCAGCTTGTTCACCAGCTTCTTCACGTCCTGCACCCGGTCCTTGTGGGCGATCATCATGGCGTCCTTGGTTTCCACCACCACCACATCGTCCAGGCCGATCACCGACACCAGCTTGCCGTTGCCGTGCACCAGGCAGTTGTGGCTGTCCTGGACCACCACATCGCCCTTGGTGACGTTGCCGTCGGCGTCCTTGTCATGCACTTCCCAGATGGAGCTCCAGCTGCCCACGTCGTTCCAGCCGGCGGTCAGCGGCACCACGCAGGCGCGTGCGGTCTTCTCCATCACCGCGTAGTCGATGGAGTTGTCCGGGCAGCAGGCGAAGGTGTTGGCATCGATGGTGACGACGTTGCCGTCGCGCTGGCTGCGTTCCAGGGCCAGCAGGCAGGTGTCGTAGATGTCCACCTCGTGGTGCTTGAGCTCGTCGAGGAAGCGGCTGGCGCGGAACAGGAACATGCCGCTGTTCCAGAAATAGTCGCCGGAGGCCACGTACTGGCGGGCGGTTTCCTCATCGGGCTTCTCGACGAAGCGTTCGACCCGGCTGATGCCGTCCGGCAGGGCCGAATCGGCCTGGCTGCGGATGTAGCCGTAGCCGGTTTCAGGCCGCTCGGCGGGCACCCCGAAGAGCACCAGCTCGCCTTTCTCAGCGGCGAGGGTGGCCAGCGCCAGGGCTTGCTGGAAGGCCCGCTGGTCGCTCATCACATGGTCCGCCGGGAGCACCAGCATCAACTCGTCGCGGCCCTCGGCCAGCAGCTGCATGGCGGCCATGGCCACCGCCGGCGCGGTGTTGCGGCCGAAGGGCTCCAGCAGCATCGACTGGGCTTCCAGGCCGATGGCGTCGAGCTGTTCCTGGACGATGAAGCGATGGTCCTGGTTGGCCACCAGCACGGCGGGCTGCATGCCCTCGAAGTCGAGGCGCTGCAGGGTCTGCTGGAACAGGGTCTTCTCGCCGGTGAGGGCGAGGAACTGCTTGGGGTACTGCTTGCGGGAGAGGGGCCAGAGACGGGAGCCGCTACCGCCAGAAAGGATCACGGGAATCATGGTGTTTCTCCTGGAACTGTCATGGGTTGAGAGCATTGCTTCCATCGATCACATGTCATTCTTCGCCACCCTCGATCGGGGCGGCTTTTGGCCGGCGCGGTTCGGTCCGCGCCGGTTGTCGCTCCTTCAGTCGGCGATCAGGTCTCCACCGGGCGCTTGACCCAGACCGGGGCCAGCTTGCCGCCGCTGCCGGTCACGTAGAGGCAGACCACCTCGCCCCGTTGCAGGGAAACCGGCTTGAGGTCGCTGACCTTGCGGTCGCCGTCGAACAGGGCCAGGCCCACCTTCACCGGGTTGATCTCGCGCTCGCCACGGCCGTCGGGGGCCACGTCCTCCACCACCGGGGTCTTGCCGTCGGCGGTCTTCAGGGTGAGCGTGGCGTCGGACAGGTTCTGCACCCGCAGCAGGGCCTTCTGCTTGTTGCGGTAGGGGGGCTCTTCCACCAGGCGCGGTTGTTTGCCGGTCTCGTTCACCAGGGTGTAGTAGCGGTCGGCCTCCAGTTTCACCGAGAGGTTGCCGCTACCGACCTGGGCGCTGTAGTTGCCGGCGGGCAGGAACTTGAAGTCGCTGGAGCCCTGGGGCGGTACGTCCGTCAGCGCGGTGTTGCCGACATTCACACTGAGTTCGGTGCTGCTGGCGTTGTAGGCGCGGACGAAGGCGGACCCCTTGGGCGCCTGCGGGCCGTACAGGCCGCCTTCGTCGGCCTGCACGCCCTGCAGGGCGCCGATACCGAGCACCAGGGCGCAGGCGCAGGACATCCAGTGGCGATTTTTCTGTCGGTTCATGAGGTGTACCTCCATCTTCTCTCTTGAAAGGGGCCGGTTGCGGCCCCGTGCTGCCCCTGAGGGGCATTCAGTCGCCCGTGCGCGAGGCCAGGCGTTCGTCACCCGCGCCGGCCTTGCGCAGCCCGGCGACCCATTCGGGGTCGAACTCGGACAGGTCGCTGTGCATCGGCAGGTAGCGTTCGGGGAATTCCCAGATCACCAGTTGCGGCGGGGCGCTTTTCAGCTCCTCGCTCTTCAGGTACTTGAGCATCGGCAGGATCGGGCCGTGGCCATCCTCGGCGTGGTTCACCAGGTCGCGCTGCAGGGCCTGACGCAGGGCGCCGGCGAAGTTCCAGCGCTCGTTGGCGCTGTAGCTGGTGCCCACCAGGGCCACCGGTACCCGGTGCTCGGCGAACAGGGCATCGGCGCCGGCCTCACCTTCGTCGAGGCTGCGGGTGCTGCGCTTCTGCAACTGGTCCGGCGCGGGCATCAGCGAGGCGAACAGCGGGTCCAGGGGCAGGAAGCGGGTCAGGTCGCCCTTGTAGGGCTCCTGGCCCTGGACTTCCGTCACATAGGCGCGGTGCTCGCCGTCAAGGGGCGGCAGCGAGCCCACCGCCTGGCCGAGGCGTCCGGCCGCCGCCTCGGCGCCCAGGGGCGTCCAGTGGGTGTCGGTGCGCAGGAATACCTGGCCCTGGTCCTTGGCCGCTTCCAGCGTGCTCAGCAGGTCCGGTGCGGTGATGCCGGCGCGGCGTACGGCACCGTGAAAACGCTGGTAAAGGTCCTGGCGCAGGGCGGTGGGTTCGGCCTCGCCGACGTGCTCGGGGTAAAGGCGCGACTTGGCCGGAACTATCGCCAGCACCAGTTGCACGTCGCGGCGGGCCAGTTCGTCGCGCACGCCCTTGATCAGCGCCAGGTTGTCACGCAGGTGGCGCGTGCCATCGGCCACCGGGTCGAATTCCTCGTCCGAGTAGAGCCAGCCGTCCTCGCCAATCACCACCCCCTGGCGGCCCTCCTCGAACAGGGCGAAGTCCACCAGGGCCCAGAGGTTGGTGCCCAGTTGCTTGACCGGGAAGGCCTCGTCGTAGTGCGACTCGAAGGCCTGGGCCAGCTTGCCATTGAGCACCGGCGTGTCCTTGGCCACGGCGAAGCCGGTCATCCCGGCGAGGGACCAGAGGCAGAGCCCCCCCAGGAGTCCGGTGAAGGCGCCGACGTAGAGCAGGTCATGGGTTCGATTCATGGTGCGGTTCCGTCAGAACTGGAAGTAGAGGAAAGGGGAGAAGCTCTGCGCCGAGAGTTTCAGTACCGAGGCGATGAACAGGCCCAGCAGGGCGAAGCGCAAGGCGAAGGCCTGCAGGCCGATCGCCAGGGGCTGGCGCAGCGCGAGGCTGCCGTCGGGGTTGGCCACCAGTTGGCCTTCGACCGGCGCTTCTGCGCGGAACTGGCTGCGGCCGAACCAGGCCAGCACGGCCCAGGCGAGTAAGAGCGTGGCGATCTGCAGTTCGTTGATCTGTGCGCGGTTGAGCTCGGAGAGCTGCCAGCCGTTGAAGCTGAACAGCGCGACATAGATGCGACCGGCCACTTCCAGGTTCTCGGCGCGGAAGATCACCCAGCCGAGCATTACCAGGAACAGGGTGAAGGCCCAGCGCAGGGGCCGGAACACGCGGGGGGCGGCGTTGACGCCCAGGGCCCGCTCGATGGAGAGCCAGAGGCCGTGCCAGGCACCCCAGATCAGGAAGGTCCAGTTGGCGCCATGCCAGAAACCGCCCAGCAGCATGGTCAGGAACAGGTTGCGATAGGTCCTGAGGGTCCCGTGGCGATTGCCGCCCAGGGGGATGTAGAGGTAGTCCCGCAGCCAGGTGGAGAGGCTGATGTGCCAGCGGCGCCAGAACTCGGTGATGGACTGGCTGATGTAGGGCTGGTTGAAGTTTTCCATGAAGCGGAAGCCCATCATCAGGCCGAGTCCGATGGCCATGTCGCTGTAGCCGGAGAAGTCGAAGTACAGCTGCGCGGTATAGGCCAGCATGCCCAGCCAGGCGTCGCCGGTGCTCGGGTCCTGCAGGGCGAAGCTGTGGTCCACCAGGGGCGCGAGGCTGTCGGCGATGAAGACCTTCTTCACGAATCCCTGCATGAAGCGGGTGGCGCCTTCGGAGAAGGTGTCGAGGCTGTGGCTGCGCTGGGTGAACTGGTCGGCCAGGTCCTTGTAGCGCAGCACGGGGCCGGCGATGAGTTGCGGGAAGAGGGCGATGAACGCGGCGAAGTTGATCAGGTTGCGCGTGGGTTCGGTGTCACGGCGGTACACATCCACCAGGTAGCTGATGGACTGGAAGATGTAGAAGGAGATGCCGATGGGCAGGATCACCTGGGTCAGCAGCATGGGCTCCCAGCCCAGGGCTTCCAGCAGGCGGTTGAGGTTGTCCGCGCCGAAGTTGGCGTACTTGAAATAGCCCAGGGTGAGCAGGTTGCCCACCACGCCCCAGAGCACCCAGCGCTGGGCGCTCCGGGTGCCCTGGCCGGCCCCGTGGATGGCCAGGCCGAAACCGTAGTTCCAGAGGGTCACCGCGATGAACAGGGCGAGGAAGTCCACTCGCCACCAGGCATAGAACAGGTAGCTGCCCACGAGGATCAGCAGGTTTCGGTAGCGGTTCCCGATCAGGTAGTAGAGGCCGAGGAAGCTCGGCAGGAACAGGAACAGGAACACGTTGGATGAGAAGACCATCCGCGTCTCTCCGTTGAACATGGGTTGTCTGGCCCGCCGTGGTGGCGGTGTTTATTTCTCCCCTCTAGAGGGGGTTGTCCGTGCCAGGGCCTGGTCCGGCGCTGGCGCTGTTGCTCCCCTCGCCCTTCGGGAGAGGGGCCGGGGGAAAGGGATGCCGGGCTCCGTGCGGCGTCGACTTCCCTCACCCCAGCCCTCTCCCAGGGGGAGAGGGGGTTGTCCGTGCCAGGGCCTGGTCCTGCGCTGGCGCTGTTGCTCCCCTCGCCCTTCGGGAGAGGGGCCGGGGGAGAGGGATGCCGAGCCTCGTGCGGCGTCGACTTCCCTCACCCCAGCCCTCTCCCAGGGGGAGAGGGGGTTGTCCGTGCCAGGGCCTGGTCCTGCGCTGGCGTTGTTGCTCCCCTCGCCCTTCAGGAGAGGGGCCGGGGGAGAGGGATGCCGAGCCTCGTGCGGCGTCGATTTCCCTCACCCCAGCCCTCTCCCAGGGGAGAGGGGGTTGTCCGTGCCAGGGCCTGGTCCCGCGCTGGCGTTGTTGCTCCCCTCGCCCTTCGGGAGAGGGGCCGGGGGAGAGGGATGCCGGGCTCCGTGCGGCGTCCGACTTCCCTCACCCCAGCCCTCTCCCAGGGGGAGAGGGGGTTGTCCGTGGTCAGCTCCCGCCCTCCCGTTTCGGGTGGAACACCCGGGTCACGTCGCCGCCCAGGCGGAAGGTGGTGTAGGGCCCCATCTCGTCCTTCCAGGCCAGGGTCTTCGGTTCGCAGCCGTAGAGGGCGCACCAGGGTTCCAGCCAGGCGAACTTGGTGTGCTTCTTCAATTCGCCCATATCCTGGTTCTCGCCTGTCCGGTCCTCGAAGGCGTCCTGGTCGTCGACGCCCTCCAGCACCCGTTCGCCGAGGCGTTTCAGGGCGCCGTCGTTCTCGTCCTGCAGGTCCTGGCCGTTGGCCTGGGCGAAGCTGGCGATCATGGCCAGCGGCGGCAGGGCGTAGTTGTGGTAGGCCAGCGCGCGTTGGCGGCGCTTGAGTTCGTTGGGCAGGAAGCCCTGGTCGTCCACCTGGGCGGCGGCCACGCGGAACTGGTCCACCGACCAGTCGTAGAGGTCGCGGCGGTTGGTCGCCACGGCGGTGGCCATGATCGACCAGGCGGCCCAGTAGGCGTGGTTGTTGACCTTCTTCAGGGGCAGGCCGCTCCAGTCCTTCACCACCTGGTCGGCCAGGTGCGAGAACCAGGACTCGATCAACCGCGCCTGGCTGCCGTAGGCGGCCAGTGGCCGGGAGTCGGAGAACTTCAGCTGCAGGTAGGCCGAGGCCATGCTGCCCAGGGCCCATTTGCGCATGGACTTGCCGGTGTGGTTGTACTCGGTGCTCAGCAGCGCGTTGGCCTGGGCCCAACTGCCCAGCCACTGCAGGCTGCACTCCAGCTGGGTGCGCTGTCCCTTGCGCAGGTAGTCCGTGACCATCTTGCTGACGCCGCGCTCCATGTCGGTGATGTCGGCGGTCTTTTCGCGGAAGGCCTTTTCCGCTTCGGGGTTGAGGGTGGCCCGGGCCTTGTCGGAGCCCTCGTACTTGCTGCGGAACTCCAGCTTGGCGGTATAGGGCTTGGGCGGCGCCTTGCAACTGCCGCCGTCCTTGCCACGGACCTCCACCGGGGCGTAGTAGCCGGGTGGCGGTACCAGCTGCGACGCGGTTGCCTGGCCGGCGAGCAGGATGCCGGCCATCAGGGGGGCCAGGTGCCAGGTTCGGGTGCTCATCATCTCCTCCTTCCTCAATCGGCGCGCGCCGTGA
Source organism: Pseudomonas furukawaii (assembly GCF_002355475.1). Taxonomy (NCBI): domain Bacteria; kingdom Pseudomonadati; phylum Pseudomonadota; class Gammaproteobacteria; order Pseudomonadales; family Pseudomonadaceae; genus Metapseudomonas; species Metapseudomonas furukawaii. The sequence continues at coordinate 1,205,856 of NZ_AP014862.1, forward strand.
GGGGGCTTTCGCCCTTGGCGGGCCGGGCGCAGACGCTCACCTCGACGCTGAGGTCCTGGGGAATCTGCTCGGGGCCGTGGATTTCCACCGCGAGCAGGTTCAGGTCGGCCCAGTCGGGGTCGTTGCGCAGCTCGAAGACGTAGCGTCCACCGGTGTCGACCCGGTCGCTCTGTTCCAGCTTGAAGTTCTCGCGGCGGCCGTTGAGGTACCAGAGGGTCGCCTTGGCCTCATGCACCGAGGGGTCGCTGAAGCGGAGGTCCACCTGGTAGTCGCCGCCGCGCAGGTCCCGGAGCGGGGCGCCCTTGCCATTGACCACCACCTCGTTGGCGCCGGCGTGGAGCTTCACCTTGTTCTTCAGGGCCACGGGGCGGCCCTCGCAGCCGTTGTTCACCAGCGGCACGGCCTGGCGGTAGAAGCTCTGCTGGGCCATGTCGTAGTGGGTGGCGAACTCCCAGATCAGCACCTTGGGCGGGTTGTCGTGGAAGTCCTGGCTGCTCATGTACTGCAGCAGGGCGCTGTCGAAGCCGCCGCCGCTGACCGCCAGGTTGAGCACCTCGACGCCGGCGTGCTGCTGGAGGAAGCCGGCGAAGTTGTAGGCCGGGCCGCTGTTGCTGGTGCCCACCAGGGCCACCCGAGGGGTGGATTCATCGCCGAACAGGCTGTCGCCGCTGGCCTCGCCGGCGGCTTCCGTCTCGTAGCGCGGCACGTACTGGGTGGCGTAGCTGGTGCCGCAGAGCTGGCCGGCGGTCTTGTGCAGGGTGCCGGCCTTGGGCAGCAGGCCCACCACCTTGCTCTCGAAGCGCTGGGTGGGAATCTCGTCGAAACCGGGGATCTGCTTCAGGGTCTCGGCCACCCGTTTCGCCGTGCGATCGGCGCCGGCCGGGGTCCAGTGATGGTCGGCCTTGAAGTAGTAGTCGGTGCCCAGGTCCCGTTCGTCGAACAGCGGCGAGAGGTCGGTGACCCAGATGCCGGCCTGGCGGAATTGCGCCACGGCGGCCAGGTAGTTCTTCTTCGCCAGGTCGTAGTCGAAGCGGGCCTTTTCTTCGGGGGTCAGCTTGTCGCGGTTCACCAGGCCCCGGGTGGGCTGGTAGACCACCATCAGCTCCACGCCCCTGGCCTTCAGGGCATCCCGCAGCCGGCGCAGCTCTCGCCAGCCCAGGGCCGTGGTGCCGAAGTCGGTGCGCAGGTCGTAGCGCGTGCGGAACAGCCAGTCGCCCTGGCCCTGCACCAGGGCCGCGAAGAAGTCCAGGTACTTGGTGTTGTAGCTCGCCGGGTCCTGGGCGATGGCGCAGAGCGGCCCGGTGCGTTGCACGCTGTACTCGGGGGCGGCCTGTGCGCTCCCCGTGGCGGCCAGGAGGCTGGCGGCGAGGGCCGAGGTGGCGAGGCGGAGTCGGGTGGAAGTGTGCATGTCGGGGTTCCTCAATCCTGGAGCTCGGCCTGGCTTTCGACGGGGTCGATCAGCACCGCCTGCTTGCGGCGCACCATCAGGTCGAGGATCTCGTCCTGCTTTTCGCCCAGGATGCCGGCGAAGCTGATGCCGGTGGACTTGCTCGGGGCCAGCAGCTCGACGTCGTAGAGTTCCACCGAGAGTGGCGAGTCGATGGACAGGGGGCTGGAGCCGTTGCCGGCGAGCTTGCCGCCCACCAGGATCAGCGAGACCTTGGTGTCGAAGGGGTCCAGTTCGACGTTTCGGTCGGTGTTGGAAAGGTCCTTGATGTGGCCGTAGACGCCGGTCAGGCCGTTGGCCGCCGAAAGGTTCTCGTAGAGGCGGATGTTCACGCTGTTGCGCACGCGGATGCCGTGGCGCTTGTTGCTGAGGATCTTGTTGCCCCAGAGCAGGTTGTTGGAGCTCTCGTAGAGGGTGATGCCGTCGGCGTGGTTGCGGTACACCTCGTTCCAGGCCACCAGGTTGTTCACCGAGTTGCGGTCGATGACGATGCCCGAGAGCTTGTTGTCATAGCTCCGGTTGTTGACGATCCAGCTGTCGTCCACCTCGCGGGAGATGATGATGCCGTGCTTCTTCTTCGTCCCGTGGACGGTGTTGTCGGCGATGATCAGGCCGTGGGAGCGGTCGTGGGGGTCGATGCCGTAGACGATGTTGTCCCGGTAGGTGTTGCCCTTGATCACCACGTTGGCCGCCTCGTAGCAGTAGAAGCCGTACCAGTGGTCGACGAACTCCGAGTCCAGCAGCCAGCCGGTGGGTTCCGCGCGCTTCAGCCGCGCGTGCATGCCCGGGGTGTACTGGGTGATGGAGACGCCGTAGGACTTGGAGTTGTCGTAGCCCAGGCTGGTGACGGTGCTGCCGACGATGTAGAGCTCGCTGCCGCCCCAGGACACCAGGAAGGGGCGGAATTCCGACGGCGAGCGGAAGTGGGCCGGGGCCTTGTCCTTTTCGCGCCAGGCGGTGAGCCGGCTGTCCTTGATGAACAGCTTGCCGTCGTTGACCAGGAAGGCACCGCGTTCCTGGGACAGGCGGAAGTCACGGGTGGCCTTGCCGATCTCCAGGTTGGCGTCCTGGGCCACCACCAGCGGCAGGCGGGACAGGTAGACGCCCGGCTCGACCTCGGCGAATTGGTGGTCGGGCAGCGCGCGGGCGATGTCCGCGGGGGTGACATGGCCGCCTTCGATGAAGATCGCCTGGGGCATGCCCTGCTGGCGCTTGACCCATTCCCGCAGGCGTTCGTCGCCGCCGATGAAGTCCTTCAGGGCGTCCTGCTGGAGCATGCGCCGGACCACGACGCGGCCGGGCCGCGAACGGTCGATCTTCGCTTCCACCGCCTCGGCGGTGTAGCCGGAGAGGTCCGGCACCTTGGGCGTCTCGAGGTGCAGTTGATCCACCGGTGCGGTGGTGACGGTGTAGTTGCGGGTTTCCTTGAGCCCCCGGGCGGGCTCGGCGCCCTGGACCCAGGGGGCGGCGAACTGCAGGGCACCGAGTACGATGCCGCTCGCCAGTAATGTGGTTCCCATGCCGCGTTTCACGGTTGTTCCTCCCATGCGCCGGGCACTCATCAGAAGCGCCAGATGAAGTCGACGAAGGCGCGGTGCATCAGCGAGTCGGTGCCGGCGCCATAGGCGTCGCCCGGCTTGAACAGGCCGCCACGGAAGCGCACCAGCGCCGAGCGCTCGTCCAGGTGCTCGGCCATGGAGGCCGGCAGCAGGCCCTGCTTGAAGTAGCGGGTCACCACCAGGTCCACTTCCTGGCCGATGTCTTTCTCGCCGTCTTCCAGGGGCGCGATGATTCCGCTCTGGCCGACATCCTGGTTGTCGTCGACGCGCCAGAAACGGTGGTAGACCAGGCTGGCGTCGTAGTCCTCGCCGAGTTGCCAGGAGGTGAAGGCGGTGGCCACCTGCAGGTTGCTCAGCTCGCCACGGAAGGCCTCGCCGAAACGGTGCAGGCGGGCTTCGGTGCCGGTGAAGTTGGAGCGGTTGCTTTCGAGGCCGGTCTGGCGGAACTGCTCGGAACTGTCGTCATCGCCGCCACCGCTGCCCCGGGCGTAGGCGCCGCCCACTTTCCACTGGTCATCGAGCGTCCAGCGCAGGCCCAGGTCCAGGGCCCAGGCGTCGACGTCGACCTGGCGCTGGCCACTGGCGATGGCCTGGTCGCCCACCACCGTCTGTTGCAGTTCATCGGCGTCACCGGTGAGCCAGGTGGCCTGCGCCCAGTAGTTGAGGGGCAGGGTGGAGCGGCGGTCGAAGAAGCCGCCATCGGCTTCCAGGCCGAGCCAGGTGAGGTCGCCGGTGCTGCGCTTGGAGCCTTCGTCCACGGCTTCGCCGGGGGCCGGCAGGTCCCCGCTGTCGCGGCTGTGGTGCAGCTTGGCGCCGACCCAGTGGCCAGGCTTCCACTGGGTGGAGATGTCGCCGAAGAGGTGCTGGCGGTCTTCGTCCTCGGGGGCCAGCTCGTCGATGTCGGTGCGGTATTCGCTGAAGCGTTCGGCGATGCCGGCATGGGCGCGCAACAGGGTGGTGTCGAAGCTCCAGCGCAGGGCCTCGATGTTGGTGTCCCACCAGGTGCCCTCGTCGCTGCGCACGCGCTGGCGACCGAAGCGCAGGTGTTCGCCGGGGTAGGCGGTGAGGCCGCCGTAGTCGACCCAGAACTCCCGCAGGGCCAGGTAGCTCTTGTCCGGCTCGCGGCCGCTGTTGGCCTGCCCGGCGTCCGCGTCGATATCGCCGGATTCCAGGGTGTCGGTTTCGACGGTGTCGGTGGCGGTGACCGCCTGGCCCAGGGCCAAGGCGCTCCAGTCGCCGCGTTCGCCGTAGACCCAGGGGCGCACGTCCAGGCCGATGCCGTTGACGTCGCCGCCATCGCGGGTGCCCAGGTCGCGGTCGTCTTCCGACTGGGCGGTGATCTTCACATCGAGGCCGAAGTTGCGGGCTTCGGGCTCGGCGGCGTGGGCGATGCTCGCGGCCAACAGGGACAGGCCCAGGCCGGCCTTGATCCAGGGGTGCTTGTTCATCTGTTTCTCTTCTCTCTCGTTCCTCCGGCCACGGTTCGGTCCGACGTGGCGGGGAAGGGGGCTCATAGGCTGCTCATCTGGGTGTCGGGCGCGGTCAGGCCGCGGGCGGCGCGTTCCTCGCGCAGCAGGCGTTCGGCACGTGCGCGCTGTTCCGGGCTGAGCTGCTGCTCGACCTGCTGCGCCAGTGCGAGGGCCTGCGGGGTGTTCTTGGGCAATGCCAACTGGCTGAAGACATAGGCGTTGACCGGGTTCGGCTGGATGCCCTTGCCCTGGGAAAACATCTGGCCGAGGGCGAAGTCGGCGTTGATCTGGCCGTTGCGCGCCGCGTCCAGCAGGTATTCCAGCGCCTTGTCCGGGTCGATGTCGCCGAGGTAGCCGCGCAGGTGGATCTGCCCCAGCAGGTAGCGGGCGGCGGGCTCGTTGGGGGCGGCCCGCAGCAGGTGCTCAACGGCCTTCTGCGGGTCCTGGGGCACCAGCTTGCCTTCGTAGTGGAGGCGACCCATGAGCAGTTCGGCGCGGGGCAGGGAGGCGGCTCGGCCTTTCTCCAGGTAGCCCAGCATCTGCTCGGTGTCCCCGAGGCCAGGGTAGTCATAGAGCAGCTTGGCGAGGCTGACCCAGGCGGCGGGATGGGCCGGGGCCACGGCTTCCAGCAGTTCCCGGGCCTTGGCTTCGGCCGGCTGGCCCAGTTCGGCGTCCGCCAGCACCTGGGCCACCGAATCCACGCGCTGGGCGGGGATGCGGCCGGCACGGTAGCCGGCCATCAGCTGTTCCAGCAGCGTGTCGCGGGCTTCGCCGTTGCCTTGCTTCTGGTACACCGTGGCCAGTTCCACGTAGCAGACATCGGCGCTGGCCAGGCTGGCGGTGCAGATGCGTTCGATTTCCGCCAGGTGCTGATCGTAGGTGCCCTGGGTGCGGTAATAGAGAATCTGCGCCAGGGCGGCCTGTGGATAACCCTCGGCGCGCCAGCGGGCGATGCGTGCGGGCAGGTTCACCTCCGGGAAGTCCTGGGGGTATTGCAGGTAGAGCATCGCCAGGGGCAGCAGGCTGCTGGCCTCACCGGCGGTGAAGGACGCTTCCAGCAACTGTGCGGTTTCCTGGCGCTCGGCAGGGGAAAGGTCGGTCTTGCGCGCCAGCAGCTTGCCCAGGCGGGCCTTGGCCCGGGGCGACTGGTCCATGGCCTGGCGATAGGTGGCTTCGGCCTGTTCCAGTTGCGCCGGGTCGCCGCTGGCCACCTGCAGGTCGGCCAGGCCGACGGCGGCATCGGCGTAACCCAGTTCGGCGAGCTGGCGGAAGTTGCGTTCGGCGGTGGCGTTGTCGCCGCGTTGCAGGGCTTCGCGGGCCAGGCGCTCGTCCGGCAGCCCGGCGCAGCCGGCCAGGGCGACGGCGGCGGCCAGCAGCAGGACGGGAGTGGCGTGATGGGCCATGGCTGCGCCTCCTCAGAAGCCGGCGGCCAGGGCGCGGTCGATCAGCCAGTCCAGGGACGGACCCCGGTCGACGCTGACTTCCACCGGCTGGCCGGCGAGGCTGCTGGGCAGCGGCTCGTCGGGCTGGATGGTGGCGCGGATGTCGGCGGACAGGCTGCCGTCATGCAGGTTGCTGCTGACGATCTGGCCGTGGCGCGGGTGGTTCTCGCCGGCCACCTGGAAGGTTACCCGGGCACCCGGCTTGGCCTGGGCGAGGTTGCGGAAGGGGAAGCGCGCCTGCACCGTGGCCAGGCTGTCCTGGGGCACCAGCTCGAAGATCACGTCGCCCTTGCTGGCGAACTGGCCGTCGGCCACCAGCTGGCGCGCCACTTTGCAGTTGCAGGGGCTGGTGAGGGTGCCCTGCATCTGTTTGCCGAAGAGTTCCTCGACATTGGCCGGGGTGAGCTGATCGTCGGTGAGGTGGCCCTTGAGCATCTCCAGCATGGTGGCGTTGAAGGAGGCGATGGGCGCGCCCTTCTCGATGCTGGCGTCCGGTCCCACCAGGCTCTGCACCGTGCCCTCGCGGGGCATGGTCACCTGCATGGAGGGCACCGCCACCAGGGCCGAGTCGGCGTGGGTGACGAAATAGAGGCCGTAGAGGGACTTGGCGATGTAGCCGAAGGCGCCGATCCCCACCACGAAGATCCCGAGGCTGAAGGTCACGGCCTTGAGGCGACCCAGGGCGCCCATGCCGCCACCGCCGCCTTGCTTGCGTGGCTTGGTGAAGTTTTCCCGTTGCAGGGTGCTGAGCAGGTCGCCGGCCGTGACCAGCTCGCCGGACAGGTGGGCGCTGATGAGGTAGCGCAGGGTGGCGATGTCCCGGGGCGCCAGGCTGTGGAAGACGCAACCGGCGCGGTGGTTGCGGCTGTCGATGCTGCGCACCTGGAACTCCACGTCCAGACCCAGGCTGAGACCGTCGATCTGGAACAGCAGGCGCCCCTTGTGGTGGTCGCCGACGCTGGCCGAGTGACGATCGGTGGTGAAGGCGAAACCACCGGCGGACACGTCCAGCAAGGAGGCTTCGACGCGCTCGCCCCGGGCGATGAAGAGGATCCTGCCGGGGATCTTCACCCGCGCGTGCTGGCGCTGGGCTTCGGATTCATGGACCACATTGAGGTTGACGGCTGTATTCATGGCTTCGATTCCTGTCGGGTTCCTGTGGCTCACACGATGGCCAGCAGCGTGGCGATGAAGACGCTGGTGGCGGAGAAGGTCATGGCGTGGGAGGACCAGGTGTTGAACCAGCGCGTGAAGCTGGCGAGGTCACGGTTGAGCTTGGTGTTCTGGCGGGTCCAGGACTGCTGGTCGAGGCGGAAGAAGACCTGGATCTTCACCAGGGCCCCGACGATCTGGTTGTAATAGAGGATCAGTGGGTAGGCCGGGCCGATGCGGTGCCCGGTGACGGACAGCAGCAGGGTCAGCACCAGGCGGGTCAGGCCGATCCAGAGCAGGTACACCAGCAGGTAGGCGATGCTGTACTTGAGGCTGGCGATGATGGCCACCGCCAGGCCCAGCAGGCAGGTCCACATGGAGGCGCGCTGGTCGGCCAGCACCACCGTGGTGAAGGCGCCCAGGCGGCGCGGTCCCAGGGCCAGGGCCCGGGCGTTCTGCCGCAGGTTGTTGCCGTACCAGCGGAACATCAGCTTGCGGCTGGCCTTGACGAAGCGCTTCTCCGGCGGGTGCTCCACGGTGTTGATGGCGGCATCCGGCACGTAGAAGGTGTCGTAGCCCAGGCGCATCAGGCTGTACCAGCTGGACTTGTCGTCCCCGGTGAGGAACTGGAAGCGACCCAGTCGCCAGTGGTCCAGGTAGTCGCTTTCCACGTCGGTGATGAAGTCCGGGTCGGTCACCACCTGTGCGCGGAACACCGACATGCGTCCGGTCATGGTCAGCACGCGCTTGGACAGGGCCATGGAGCACATGTTGAGGTGGCGCTGGGCGAAGCGCAGCTTGTGCCACTCGCTCATGATGTAGCTGCCGCGCACCTCGCAGAACTCATTGGTGGTGAGGCCGCCGACGTTGGGGAAGAGCTTGAACCAGGGCACGGTCTTCTTCACCACGCCCTCGTTGAGCACGGTATCGCCGTCGATGACCGCCACCACGGCGTTCTCGTCCGGCAGCTGCCGCGAGATGGCACGGAAGCCGTAGGCCAGGCCATCGCGCTTGCCGGTGCCGGGAATCCGCACGAAGTCCAGCTTGACCCGCTCCGGCGGCGCCATCCGCGCCCAGAGGTTCTTCACCAGCAGCTCGTCCGACAGCTCGACGATGGAGCAGACCACCGTGGTGGGGTAGCCGCAGTCGATGGCCTCACGGATCACCGAGCGATAGACCATGGCGGTGGTCAGCGCCTCGATGCGGAAGCTGGTGACCAGCAGGAATACGTGGGAGGGATCGGCGGCGCTGCCCAGCTTCGCCAGGCGGCGCTTGTACCAGGGGTAGACGACGTAGAGGAACAGCGTGCCGCGCACGAAGTGCAGGGCGCCCATGGAGTAGCGCCACACGCCGACGATGCCGATGAGCAGGAGGAAGTGCTTGGAGTCCGGGTCGAACACCGACTTGGGCAGGGCGAGCGCCAGCAGCATCAGCGCGATGACATAGAACACCCAGCCCGAGGCTTCGAGCAGACCTTTGTTGAGCTTTTCCATAGGGATGCTTCCTGGCGGTTGCGGGCGGTCCCCCTCCCCGGAGGGAGGGGGAGGCGCTTACCAGCAGATGCCCTCGGCGTTGCCGTGGGTGCCCTTGGGCATGAAGCCCACCAGGTCGATCACCTGCTTGCCCTGCGGCGCGGCGCTGGCCAGGGGGGCGAAGAGTTCGTCGCGGTTGCCCAGGACGATGATGTCGGCCTTGTCCACCACCGCTTCGAGGTCGCTGTTCAGCAGCGAGGAGACGTGGGGGATCTTCGACTCGATGTAGTCCTTGTTGGCGCCGTGGACGCGGGCGTACTCGACGTTGCGGTCGTAGATGGACAGGTCGAAGCCCTTGCCGATGAGCATTTCCGCCAGTTCCACCAGCGGGCTTTCCCGCAGGTCGTCGGTGCCGGCCTTGAAGGACAGGCCGAGCAGGGCGACACGACGCTTGTCATGGCTGGCGATGATCTCGAAGGCCTTCTGCACCTGGGCCGCGTTGCTGCGCATCAGCGAGCCGATCAGCGGCGACTCGACGTCCAGGGAGGTGGCGCGGTAGTTCAGGGCGCGCACGTCCTTGGGCAGGCAGGAGCCGCCGAAGGCGAAGCCCGGGCGCATGTAGTACTTGGAGAGGTTGAGCTTGTGGTCCTGGCAGACCACGTCCATCACCTCGCGGCCGTCGACGCCCACGGCCTTGGCGATGTTGCCGATCTCGTTGGCGAAGGTGACCTTGGCGGCATGCCAGACGTTGCAGGTGTACTTGATCATCTCCGCCACTTCCACGGGCTTGCGGATGATGGGGGCATCCAGCTCGCGGTAGAGGGTTTCCAGCAGGTCGCCGGAGGCCTTGTCCAGCTCGCCGATGACGGTCATGGGCGGGAAGTCGTAGTCCTTGATGGCCGTGCTCTCGCGGAGGAACTCCGGGTTGACCGCCACGCCGAAGTCGACGCCGGCGCGCTTGCCGGAGCAGTCCTCGATGATCGGGATCACCACGTCCTTGACGGTGCCCGGCAGCACGGTGCTGCGGACCACCACGGTGTGGCGCTCGGCCTTGTCGCGAAGGGCGAAGCCGATCTCGCGGCAGACACCTTCGATGTAGTCCAGGGACAGGTCGCCGTTCTTCTTGCTCGGCGTTCCGACGCAGATGAAGGACACCTGGGTTTCCTGTACGGCGGCGGAAACATCGGTCGTTCCGCGCAGCCGGCCGGACTTCAGTCCCTGTTGCAGAAGTTCTTCGAGGCCGGGCTCCACAATCGGGGATTTACCGTGGTTGATCAGGTCGATCTTGGTGCGGGAAACATCCACGCCGACAACTTCATGTCCACGGGCAGAGAGGCAACCAGCACATACTGCACCTACATAGCCCAAACCGAAGATGCTGATTCGCATCGCATTCACCTCGTCCATTCAGCACGCTGTTAAATAAGTGGCGTTATTGCCACTTCCGTTTGCACTGTCATGTTGTTATTGCAACTTCAAAGTGCGCAGGCATGAGTAATACCGGACGCCAATATCAGGGCGCCTGAACCGGGCATGTCATTACGCTTGCCCCAGTAAAGTCCTGAGCTGATCGCCGCGAGGGCTCTGGCTCTTTGGTTTTGTCCAGTGGGTCGGGTCTGTCGTAGTTCTCCTCAATCAACTTGTTCGGCTTTCGCCAGATAAAGTCTGCCCCTCGGCTTTACGCCGACAGTCATCAAGGCAGTTTGGAATCACACCGAAGCATGGTGTGAAGAATTAAGTCACGGGGGGTATGAGTGTCCGTCTTTTCGGATAGTTCCTACCGTTCGTCCTTGAATTTCAGTGTTGCAGTTTCTTGACTGAGTTCCGTGATTTTCTCGTGGCACTCTCAGAGTTGGCCTGTCCCGGAAAAGTTCCAGTCAGTGCGATTTGCAAGTTTTCGATGATTGCATTTTGCAAGTTGGCCAGTATTTGAAAACAACTTGGCCAGTATTCATTAGCCCGAAATACAGGCCATATGATCTTGAAGTGATATTGATGATTGCGATGCCATTTGAATGGCATCGCAGGGAGGGCAGGGTGCGTTGCGCACCCTCGGGACGGGCGGTATCGGGAGCGGGGCGCGGAGGGGGAAACGAGAACCCCGCCGGGTGGCGGGGTTTCCTGTGTTCAGTCCCGGGGTTCGTCGCGCAGGAACACCAGGCTGTCGGGACCGGAGTGTTCCGCCGAATAGCGATAGCCCTGGTCGTTGAAGTCCTTCAGGCCTTCCGGGTCGCGCAGGCGCTCCTTGATCACGTAGCGGGCCATGAGCCCCCGGGCTTTCTTGGCGTAGAAACTGATGATCTTGTACTGGCCGTTCTTCAGGTCCTTGAACTCGGTGTCGATGATCCGCGCATTGAGGGCCTTGCGCTTCACCGAACTGAAGTACTCGTTGGAGGCCAGGTTGAGCAGGATGTCGTCGCCCTGGGCCGCCAGGGCCTCGTTGAGCCAGCCGCTGATGCGATCGCCCCAGAAGGCGTAGAGGTCCTTGCCGCGCGCGTTGGCGAGCCGGGTGCCCATTTCCAGGCGGTAGGGTTGCATCAGGTCCAGCGGCCGGAGCAGGCCATAGAGGCCGGAGAGCATGCGCAGGTGCTGCTGGGCGAAGTCGAAGTCATCCTCGCTGAAGTCCTCGGCGTTCAGGCCGGTGTAGACGTCGCCCTTGAAGGCCAGCAGGGCCTGCTTGGCGTTGTCGGGGGTGAAGTCCGGGTGCCAGCTGCCGAAGCGGGCGGCGTTGAGGCCGGCCAGCTTGTCGGACAGGTGCATCAGCTCGGCGATCTGCGCGGGGCTCAGCTCGCGCAGTTGCTGGATCAGCTCCTGGGCATGGTCGAGGAACTGCGGCTGGGTATGGCGCGCGGTCGCCGGCGGGGTGTCGTAGTCCAGGGTCTTGGCGGGGGAAATCACCAGCAGCATCGAATCGTCTCCTTCGGGAATGCGGGGGATTCTAGGGATTTGCCGGCTTCGGCTCCACCTATCCCGCCGATAGGCGTTGTTCGAGGGGCACCCGTTCCAGGTGCTGGCGCAGTTCGTCGAGGAAGGTGCGCTCGGCGACGGAGTGCTTCTGCTCGCGATTCCACAACAGGTGGATGTCGACGTCCGCGATGCCCTCGGCCGGCGGCAGGCGCCAGAGCCGGCCGGCCGCCAGGTCGTCGCGGACGATGTGCTCCGGCAGGCAGCCGACGCCGAAGCCGCAATGCACCAGGCGACGGATCTCTTCCAGGCTGGGGGAGCTGGCGACGATGCGCCCGGCGAAGCCCTGCTGGTCGCGGAAGATGGTCAGGGGCGAGAGGCTGCCACCGATCTGGTCGCTGCTGAAACTGACGAAATGCTCGCCCTTGAGGTCGTCCAGGGTCAGGTCGTCGCGGCCGAACAGCTGGTGGTGGCGGCCGCAGAAGAAGGCGTAGCGCTGGCGCATGACGCGGATGCGCTCCAGCTTCGCCACTGGTACGCGGCACAGCGACAGGCCGAGGCTGGCGGTCTGCTGCTGCAGGGCGCTGATGATGTCGGCGCTGCGCATCACCTCCACCTCCAGTTCCACCCTGGGATGGCGCTTGTGGAAGGCGCTGAGGAACTCGTCGTAGGCGGCGGATTCGATACGGCTGATGCACAGCAGCCGCACCTTGCCCAGCACCTGTTCCGGGTGCTCGTCCATGGCGATGCCCAGGCGCGAGACGTTGGCGTTGATCTCCTCGGCGATGCGCAGGGCTTCCTCGCCCGCTTCGGTGATGTCGAAACGCGGGCCGCGTCGGGCGATCAGGGGGGTACCCAGTTGTTCCTCCAGACGCTTCAACGCCTGGCTGATGGCCGGCTGGGTCAGGTGCAGGCGCGCGGCGGCACGGCTGATGCTGCGCTCCTGGCCGATCACCAGGAAGGTACGCAGCAGGTTCCAGTCCAGCCGCTCGTTGAGGGCGCGGCGGTTGAGGTGGGGGCGTCTGTCATCCATGGTCCGGTCCGAATATAAGCTGACGTTATTCTAATGATAAGGATTAGAAATTTGCTTGATTATCAGGTGCCGGCGATAAAAGGCCAGGGCGCCGAGCAGGCGTCGTATCGCCTGATCGGACACGAGGAATGCGTCATGTTGAAAATCAACGGCCCCCGCTTGTGGGCCAGCCTGATGGCCATGGCCGAAGTCGGCGCCACGGCCCGCGGAGGCAGCCGTCGCCTCGCCCTTTCCGAGGAGGATGCCGCCGGCCGCGAGCTGTTCGGGCAATGGTGCCGCGAGGCGGGCATGAGCCTGTCCAGGGACGCGGTGGGGAATCTGTTCGCCCGCCGTGCCGGGCGGGACGATGCCTTGGCCCCGGTGATGATGGGCAGCCACCTGGATACCCAGCCCGAGGGCGGCCGCTTCGACGGCGTCTATGGCGTGCTGGCCGGGCTGGAGGTGGTGAGGACCCTGAACGACCTGGGCATCGAGACCGAGAAGCCCCTGGAGATCGCCGTCTGGACCAACGAGGAGGGTGCCCGCTTCACCCCGGCGATGCTGGGGTCGGCGGCTTTCACCGGCGCCATGTCCCTGGAGGCCGCGCTGGCCTCGCGGGACGCCGAGGGCATCAGCGTGGCCGAGGCCCTGGCCGCTTGCGGACAGGCCGGTGAGCGCCCGCCGGGCGTGCCGCTGGACGCTTACTTCGAGGCCCATATCGAACAGGGGCCGGTGCTGGAGGACAACGGCAAGGTGATTGGCGTGGTCACCGGCGGGCAGGCGATCTGTTGGCTGGATATCCAGGTGGAAGGGCAGGCCGCCCATGCCGGCACCACGCCCATGCCGTTGCGCCGCGACGCGCTGTTCGGCGCCGCCGAGATGATCCAGGGGCTGGAGCGCCTGGCGGCGCGATTCGCCCCCGCCGGTCTGGTCACGGTCGGGCAGCTGGAGATCGCCAAGTCCTCGCGCAACACCATCCCCGGCGACATGAGGTTCACCCTCGACCTGCGCAATCCGGATGACGCCGTGCTGGCGCGGATGGAGCGCGAGGCCCGTGCGCTGATCGCCGCCGTCGCCGAGGGGCGGGGACTGGCCGCACGGGTCGAGCCCCACTGGTTGAGCCCGGCGACACCCTTCGACGCCGACTGCGTGGCGGCGGTACGCGCTGCCGCCCAGGCCCTGGGATACAGCCATCAGGACATCGTCAGCGGTGCGGGCCACGACGCCATCCACCTGGCGCGTTTCTGTCCCACGGCCATGGTGTTCATTCCCTGCGTGGGCGGCCTCAGTCACAACGAGGCGGAAGACGCCCTGCCCAGTGATGTGGCCCAGGGGGCGGACGTGCTGTTGAACGCGGTGCTGGCGAGGGCCGGACGCGCAGATGGCGTCTGTTGATCGTCGGGGAAAGGAGGTATTCGGGAGAAGCGGGACTTTCGACTTTAACGGGCTGATTTCCGGGCGCCAAGGTCTTTTTCTCCTGGTGTGAAAAAAGATCCGGTAGGGAAAAAAAGTCTTTTTCCTGTCATCCCGAATGGAGTATTAAAAAGCCAAGACCGCCGAATCCTGCAGACAGGTGGCGGCCAATGGCCCTCACCTCGTTGGCACCTTCCCTCGCTCCGGCATGACCCGGAGCGAGGAGGTTGGCGGTCCCCCGCGGCGGAGCGCCTCCCTGGCATTCCGTCGCCTGGCCCGATAAGAAGGTGAACGAGTATGGATGACCACGGACGCTCCCGCCCTACCGCTCCAACCTTGTATGCGCTCGACACCAATGTCCTGATTCACGATCCCAACGCCCTGTTGAATTTCCAGGAACACCACGTGGCCATTCCCATGACCGTGCTGGAGGAACTGGACAAGCTCAAGACCGGCAAGCAGGGGGTCGCCGCTGAATGCCGGCAGGCCATTCGCAACATCGACAAGATCCTCAGCGGTGCCACCCCTGAGGAAGTGGAGCACGGAGTCCCCATCCAGCGAGAGAAGAGCGGCCCCTGCGGCTTTCTCTCGATCCTCATGAGCAAGCGCGCAGCCCCTATCACCTGGCTGCCGGAAGACCTCAACGACAACAAGATCATCAACCAGTTGGTGGAGCTGAAGAGTCGTCGCCCGGGCATGTCCGTGGTGCTGGTGACCAAGGACATCAACATGCGCCTGAAGGCGCGTGCCTGCGGGATCGACTCGGAGGACTACCACACCGACCAGTTGGTGGACGACGTCTCCCTGCTGTCCCGGGGCTACCACGACATGACGGGCTCCTTCTGGGACCGCGTGAGCAAGGTGGAAACCCGCCAGGATCATGGTCGGACCTGGCACCGGGTGCAGCTTACCGACAACCTGCCGGCGGTCCATGTCAACGAGTACATCGTCGATGAACAGGGCTTCGTCGGCTGGATCAAGGGCATCCGCAACGACGAACTGCTGATCCTCGACCTGCACCAGGAGCCGTTGCTGCACCAGGAAGCCTGGGGCCTGCGTCCCCGTGACGTGTACCAGGCGCTGGCGCTCTACGCGCTGCTGGACCCGGATATCCACCTGGTCAACCTCACCGGCGCGGCGGGCTCGGGCAAGACCATCCTGGCGCTTGCCGCCGCCATCGAGCAGACCATGGTGAGCAAGCGCTACCGGCGCATCATCGCCACCCGCAGCGTACAGGGGCTCGACCAGGAGATCGGCTTCCTGCCGGGTACCGAGGCCGAGAAGATGGAGCCCTGGCTGGGGGCGATCACCGACAACCTCGAAGCCCTGCACATGGACGACGAGAACACCCATGGCAGCGTGGACTACATCCTCAGCAAGGTGCCGCTGCAGTTCAAATCCCTCAACTACATCCGTGGCCGCAGCTTCCAGCAGAGCCTGATCATCATCGACGAGTGCCAGAACCTGACGCCGCACCAGATGAAAACCATCATCACCCGTGCCGGCACCGGCTCCAAGGTGATCTGTCTGGGCAACCTGGCGCAGATCGACACCCCTTACCTGTCGGCCCCCAGCTCGGGCCTCACCTACCTCACCGAACGCTTCAAGGACTTCCCCCACGGCGTGCACATCACCCTCCAGGGTGTGCCGCGCTCCGTGCTGGCCGAGTACGCCGAAGCCCACATGTGACCTTCACCTCCCGCCGGGCGGCCCCTGCCGCCCGGTGAGGATTTCTGTATACAATCGGTCTCCTGCCCGAGGAGACTTGCTGTGCTAACCCATCTCGATTCCGAAGGTCGCGCCAACATGGTCGACGTCACCGAAAAAGCGGTGACGGCCCGTGAGGCGACGGCCGAAGCCCGTGTGCGCATGCATCCGGAAACCCTCGCCATGATCCAGTCCGGCGGCCACCCCAAGGGAGACGTATTCGCCGTGGCGCGCATCGCCGGCATCCAGGCGGCGAAGAAGACCTCCGACCTGATTCCCCTGTGTCACCCCCTGATGCTCACCAGCGTCAAGGTGGAGCTGGATGCCGAGGGCGATGACTGCGTGCGCATCGTCGCCCGTTGCAAGCTGGCGGGGCAGACCGGGGTGGAAATGGAAGCCCTGACCGCCGCCAGCGTCGCGGCGCTGACGATCTACGACATGTGCAAGGCGGTGGATCGCGGCATGACCATCGAACAGGTGCGCCTGCTGGAGAAGCTGGGCGGCAAGAGCGGCCACTACAAGGCCGGGGAGTGAAGATGATTCGCGTGCAGTATTTCGCCCGTTACCGTGAAGCGCTCGGCATCGACGGCGAGCAACTCAACTGGGACTCGGCCTTCGCGAAGCTGGATGACCTGCGTCGGCACCTGCTGGCCCGTGGCGGCGTCTGGGACGTGCTGGCGGAGCAGAACCTGATGTGCGCCCGCAACCAGGAGCTGTGCAGCCTGGACGAGGCCCTGGTCGACGGTGACGAGGTCGCCTTCTTCCCCACCGTGACAGGAGGCTGACATGGCCATTCGCGTGCAGGAATCCGCCTTCGATCCGGGCCGGGAGCTCAATGCCCTGCACGCCGCCAACGTGGGGATTGGTGCGGTGGTGGGGTTTGTCGGCTACGTGCGGGATTTCAATGATGGCCAGGACGTGGCGGGCATGTACCTCGAGCACTATCCCGGCATGACCGAGAAGGCCCTGGAGAAGATCGCCCTTGAGGCCGGCGAGCGCTGGCCGTTGCTCAACGTGGAGATCCTCCACCGCATCGGCCGGCTGGAGCCGGGCGAGCCCATCGTCTTCGTCGGCACCGCCAGCGCCCATCGCCAGGCGGCATTCGACGCCTGCAACTTCATCATGGACTTCCTCAAGACCCGCGCTCCCTTCTGGAAGAAGGAAGACACCCCCGAGGGCCCCCGCTGGGTGGAAGGGCGCTGCAGCGACAAGGCGGCCGCCGAACGCTGGAAATGATGCATCGCCGGGGTGGATGAGCGCGCCTCGACAAGCTGCTGGTCCCTTCCGAAGCCTGGTTCGCCGGGCTTTTTCATGGGCGATTGACGATGTGTACATTTGAGTCCAGTATGGACTCACAAGTACAAAACGGCGGCATCCACGATGACCCAGCATCAGCCAACGCCCCCTCGAAACCGCCTCGGCGCGGTTTCCTTCGCTGCCTCGCACATCCATTTCGAACCGGTTCGTCACGCACCGTGGCGGACCCCATTCCGTACTGCGGGAGCCACACCATGAAGAAGTTCGTCCTCCTGGGCAGCCTTGCCCTCGGCCTCATCGCCTCCAGCGCCTTCGCCGCCGACAATGCCCTGCGCATCGGCATCGAAGCCGCCTATCCGCCCTTCGCCTTCAAGACCCCGGACGGCCAGATCGCCGGTTTCGACTACGACATCGGCAATGCCCTGTGCGAGGAAATGAAGGTCAAGTGCCAGTGGATCGAGCAGGAGTTCGACGGGCTGATTCCCTCCCTCAAGGTGAGGAAGGTGGATGCGGTGCTGTCGTCCATGACCATCACCGAGGAGCGTCGCAAGTCGGTGGATTTCACCGGCAAGTACTACTACAGCCCGGCGCGCCTGGTGATGAAGAAGGGCAGTGCGGTGGATCCGGAGTTCAAGAGCCTGGTGGGCAAGACCGTCGGTACCCAGCGCTCCACCACCACCGATCGCTTCGCCACCGAGGTGCTGGAGCCCAAGGGGGTGAAGGTGGTGCGCTACAGCACCCAGAACGAGATCTACCTGGACGTGCTGTCCGGCCGCCTGGATGCCGTGCTGGCGGATGTCTTCCCCCTGAACGAAGGCTTCCTGAAGACCGATAACGGCAAGGACTACGAGTTTGTCGGGCCGGTGCTGAACGATCCCAAGTATTTCGGCGAGGGCGCCGGGATCGCCGTGCGCAAGGGTGATGACGCGCTCCGTGAGCAGTTCGATGGGGCGATCAAGGCCCTGCGGCAGAATGGCAAGTACCAGGCGATCCAGGCCAAGTACTTCGATTTCGATATCTACGGCGACTGATGAGGGTGCGTACCGCGGGCCAATCCGCGAAGCCATGAAAAAGGGAGCCCGAGGGCTCCCTTTCTCATTCGGCCATCCGTACTCAGTGCAGGATCTGTCCCAGGAACAGCTTGGTCCGCTCGTTCTGCGGGTTGTCGAAGAAGGCGTGGGGCTCGTTCTGTTCCACGATCTCGCCCTTGTCCATGAAGATCACCCGGTCCGCCACGGTGCGGGCGAAGCCCATCTCGTGGGTCACGCAGAGCATGGTCATGCCGTCCTGGGCCAGCCCGACCATGGTGTCGAGGACTTCCTTGACCATTTCCGGGTCCAGCGCGGAGGTGGGCTCGTCGAACAGCATGATCTTCGGCTTCATGCACAGGGCGCGGGCGATGGCCACGCGCTGCTGCTGGCCGCCGGAGAGCTGGCCGGGGTATTTGTTCGCCTGTTCCGGGATGCGCACGCGCTCCAGGTAGTGCATGGCGATTTCCTCGGCCTGGCGCTTGGGCATCTTGCGCACCCACATCGGGGCCAGGGTGCAGTTCTGCAGCACCGTGAGGTGCGGGAACAGGTTGAAGTGCTGGAACACCATGCCCACTTCGCTGCGGATCGCCTCGATGTGCTTGAGGTCGTTGGTCAGTTCGGTGCCATCGACGATGATCCGGCCGGCCTGGTGTTCCTCCAGGCGGTTGATGCAGCGGATGGTGGTGGACTTGCCGGAACCGGACGGGCCGCAGAGGACGATGCGTTCGCCCTGCTGCACGTCCAGGTTGATGTCCTTGAGCACGTGGAACTGGCCGTACCACTTGTTCACGCCCTGCAGGCGGATGATGGGTTCGCCGGCGGTTTTCTTGCTTGCTTCAGTCATGGGGTGACTCCTAACGCTTGTGGCCGGTGTCCAGCTTGCGCTCCAGGCTCATGGAGTAGCGGGACATGCCGAAACAGAAGATCCAGAACACCAGGGCGGCGAAGACGTAGCCTTCGGTGGCCATCCCCAGCCAGGCCGGGTCGGTGGTGGCTTGCTTGATGCTGTTGAGCAGGTCGAACAGGCCGATGATGATCACCAGGCTGGTGTCCTTGAACAGCGCGATGAAGGTGTTGACGATGCCGGGGATCACCAGTTTCAGGGCTTGCGGCAGTATCACCAGGCCCATCATCCGCCAGTAGCCCAGGCCCATGGCCCCGGCCGCCTCGTACTGCCCCTTGGGGATGGCCTGCAGGCCGCCCCGCACCACTTCGGCGATGTAGGCCGACTGGAAGAGGATCACGCCGATCAGGGCCCGCAGCAGCTTGTCGAAGGACAGGCCTTCCGGCAGGAACAGCGGCAGCATCACCGAGGACATGAAGAGCACGGTGATCAGCGGCACGCCCCGCCAGAATTCGATGAAGGTCACGCAGATGACCTTGATCGCCGGCATATTGGAGCGTCGTCCCAGGGCCAGCATGATGCCCAGCGGCAGCGCGCCGACGATGCCCACGGCGGCGATCACCAGGGTCAGCATCAGGCCGCCCCAGCGGCTGGTGGAGACGGTTTCCAGCCCCAGGAATCCACCATGCAGCAGCCAGTAGGCCACCAGCGGGTAGATCACCAGGAAGGCCAGGCCGTACTTCACCTTGAACTGGAACCGGGGGACGAACAGCGGTGCGGCACCGATGATCGCCACCCAGACGGCCAGGTCCACGCGCCAGCGCAGGGCTTCCGGGTAGAAGCCGTACATGAACTGGGCGAAGCGCACCTTGATGAAGACCCAGCAGGCGCCCTCGCTGGTGCAGTCGGCGCGGGTGGTGCCGGTCCAGTCGGCCTGGAAGAAGGCCCACTGCAGCAGCGGCGGCACGATCAGCCACACCAGGTAGATGGCGAGCAGGGTCAGCAGGGTGTTGAACCAATTGGAGAAGAGGTTGCTGCGCAGCCAGCCGACGGCGCCCACGGTGGTCCGGGGTGGCGGCTGGTCGGGCTTGAATACATGTGTCGTCATGGTTCGGGCCTCACCGCTCGATCAGCGCGATGCGCTTGTTGTACCAGTTCATCAACATCGAAATGCTGATGCTGATGGCCAGGTAGACGCTCATGGTGATGGCGATCACCTCGATGGCCTGTCCGGTCTGATTCAGCACGGTGCCGGCGAACAGCGAGACCATGTCCGGGTAGCCGATGCCGGCCGCGAGCGACGAGTTCTTGGTCAGGTTCAGGTACTGGCTGGTGAGCGGCGGGATGATGACGCGCATGGCCTGCGGAATGATCACCAGGCGCAGGGTCTTGCCGCCGGGCAGGCCGAGGGAGCGCGCCGCTTCGGTCTGGCCGTGGCTCACCGACTGGATACCGGAGCGCACGTTCTCGGCGATGAAGGCGGCGGTGTACACGGTCAGCGCCAGGGTCAGGGCGATCAGTTCCGGGATCACCACCCAGCCGCCGCGGAAGTTGAAGCCCTGCAGCGCCGGCATGCTCCAGGTGAAGGGCGAGCCGAACGCCAGGGACGCCAGCCCCGGGATCACCACCAGCAGCGCCAGGGCGCTGAGCAGCACCGGGAAGCGCTGGCCCGTGGCTTCACGCTTGGCCTTGGCCC
Source organism: Pseudomonas furukawaii (assembly GCF_002355475.1). Lineage (NCBI taxonomy): Bacteria > Pseudomonadati > Pseudomonadota > Gammaproteobacteria > Pseudomonadales > Pseudomonadaceae > Metapseudomonas > Metapseudomonas furukawaii. The sequence goes on from NZ_AP014862.1 coordinate 1,226,261, forward strand.
AGCGGGCGATGGCGATGATGCCGAGCAATGCCAGCGCCACGGCGACGAGGAAGGGCCAGAAGCCTTCGGCCATGGTGGGGGCCGGCATGTACAGGCCGCGGTTGTTGAGGAAGAAGTGCTCGCCGAGGGCCAGGCTCTGGCGCGGCCCCGGCATGGGCAGCATCACCGCGAAGTACCAGAAGAAAATCTGCAGCAGCGGTGGGATGTTGCGGAAGACTTCGATGTAGACGGTGGCGAGCTTGCGGATCAGCCAGTTCGGCGACAGGCGCGCCACGCCCAGCAGGAAGCCGAGCAGGGTGGCGAAGAAGATGCCGATGCCCGACACCAGCAGGGTGTTGAGCAGGCCGATGACGAAGACCCGGGCGTAGCTGTGGCTCTCGTTGTAGTCGATCAGGTGTTGGGAGATGCCGAAGCCGGCGCTCTGCTCGAGGAAATCGAAGCCGGAAAGGATGCCGCGTTGTTCGAGGTTGTGCTGGGTGTTCTGGAACAGGTACCAGCCCATTGCGACGACCGCGATGACGGCGATGATCTGGAATAGCCACGCGCGCGCCTTGGGGTCGGTCAGGACCGAGCCTTTCGGGGCACGCGGGGCGGTAGCGGGTTTTTGCATGACAGCCCTCTAGGAACCGCTGGCCGGCCGGATGGGGGACGGCCGGCCAGGGTTCACGTCTTGTATGGAACTCAGACCCGGCGGCGACTTCATGTCACCGCCGGGCGACGGTCAGCGCACCGGCGGTGCGTACTGCAGACCGCCCTTGTTCCACAGGGCGTTGAGACCACGTTCGATCTTCAGCTCGCTGCCGGCACCGACGTTGGCTTCGAAGATCTCGCCGTAGTTGCCGACCTGCTTGACGATCTGCACCGCCCAGTCCTTCGGCAGCTTCAGGTCCTTGCCGAACTCGCCTTCGGTGCCCAGCAGGCGGGCGATGTCCGGGTTCTTGGTGGTCTTGGCCATCTCCTCGACGTTCTTCGAGGTGATGCCCAGTTCCTCGGCGTTGACCATCGCGAACAGCGACCAGCGCACGATGTCGAACCACTCCTCGTCACCCTGGCGCACGGACGGGCCCAGGGGTTCCTTGGAGATCACTTCCGGCAGCACCACGTACTCGTCCGGTGCGGCCAGCTTGATGCGCTGGGCATAGAGCTGGGACTGGTCGGAGGTCAGCACGTCGCAACGACCGGACTCGAGGGACTTGGCGCTCTCGTCGGAGGTGTCGTAGGTGATGGGGGTGTACTTCAGGTTGTTGGCGCGGAAGTAGTCGGACAGGTTCAGCTCGGTGGTGGTGCCGGCCTGGATGCAGACGGTGGCGCCATCGAGTTCCTTGGCGCTGGAAACGCCGAGCTTCTTGTTCACCAGGAAGCCCTGGCCGTCGTAGTAGGTCACGCCGGCGAAATTCAGGCCCATGGCGGCATCGCGGGAACTGGTCCAGGTGGTGTTGCGGGACAGCACATCCACTTCGCCGGACTGCAGGGCGGTGAAGCGTTCCTTGGCGGTCAGCGGGCTGTACTTGACCTTGCTGGCGTCGCCGAACACGGCGGCGGCGACGGCGCGGCACACGTCCACGTCGATGCCCTTGTAGTTGCCCTTGCCATCGGCGTAGGAGAAGCCCGGGAGGCCGTCACTGATGCCGCACTGCACGTAGCCCTTCTTCTTCACCGCGTCCAGGGTGGCGCCCGCCTGAGCGAAACCGCTGACACCGAGAACGGTTGCCGCGGTCAGCACGGCCAGGGTGGATTTCACCATCTTCATCAAAACCTCCAGTTGCTTTTATTGGTGTTGGAGTCTCGGTCCCACCGCCGTACCCTCGTGAGGCAGGTTCGACCTTTCATGCACTGGAAAAGGTCAACCGGTGTGTCAGACCTAAGGAAGGAGTCTAGTTGGCGCTGCTCCGCTCGCCACCAGACCTTTCCTCGCCCACTGGTCGAGTGGGCTGGAGACGGATTTGCGACCCGCTCGGTGCCGGAATGGCAACGGCGGCCCACCTGCAAGGCAGCGGCCTGGCCGCTGCCCAACCCGTTGCACGGCGGGGCCTGTGTTACCGCCCACCGCACGTGAATCAGTCCCGGGTATTTCTGCAAGGGGCGTACCAGCAAGGTGCCAGTAGGCCGATTCCGATAGGTCAATAGGTAAAGTTTTAGCGGTGCGACATATTTTTCAGTTATCAAACCACCCCTTCAGAGGGTGATGCCCTACGAATGTGCAGATGCACCACAACGGAGCCCCACATGAGCGACACACTGATCCTCGAACCCACACACCGTGCCGATGCCTGCGTCATCTGGCTCCACGGCCTGGGCGCGGACCGCTATGACTTCCTGCCGGTGGCCGAGGCGTTGCAGGACGTGCTCGGCACCACGCGCTTCGTGCTGCCCCAGGCCCCGACCCGCGCGGTCACCATCAATGGCGGCTGGGCCATGCCGTCCTGGTACGACATCCTCGCCATGAGTCCGGAGCGGGCCATCGACGAGGCGCAGCTGGAGGCCTCCGCGCAGCAGGTGATGGCCCTGGCGCAGGCCCAGGTGGATGGCGGCATCGAGCCGCGCCGCATCTTCCTCGCCGGATTCTCCCAGGGAGGTGCCGTGGTGCTGCACACCGCCTTCCTGCGCTGGGAAGACGAGTTGGGGGGCGTGCTGGCGCTGTCCACCTATGGCCCCACCTTCACCGACGGCATGACGCTGCCGGATGCGAAACGGCAACTGCCGGTGCTCTGCCTGCATGGCACCCTCGACGATGTGGTGCTGCCCGCGATGGGCCGTGCCGCCCATGACCGCCTGGCCGCCGCCGGGGTTCCGGTGGGCTGGCGTGACTACCCGATGGCCCACGAGGTGCTGCCGCAGCAGGTCCGCGACATCGGCGCCTGGCTGGTGGAGCGCCTGCACAGCTGATCCCGCCTCCCGGACCTGACCCGCCCGGTGGACTGTGGCGCGAAGTTCCGACTGATGGCCAGGAGCTATCTATACTCCAGGCGCGGGCCGCCCTTCCGGGCGGCTCTCCATCGCCTCCATCCATTGAACCGTCGCGCTCGGGGACGCTCGCCCGGGTACCGTTGCGCGCCCTGAAACCTGTTGCAAAACGGTTGCGAATGAACGGAATCGTCGCGTTCCTGACAGTGATCCGGCCGTCTGTCGGTCAGCTGGGGGGCAGGCATTGCCAGACAAAAAGTGCGGGAATACTGTCGCACCGGGTTAACACTTGAGACAGGGATGGTCAGCGGTGTCGTCCGCTTCGACTGCCTCCCGAGGTCGTTGCAGCCATGAAGCATGTCCATTGGCAAGAAGACCTGGCGCTGTTGAGTCGCCTGCGCCTGTTCCAGAACGTCGCCGCAAGCAACCTCCAGCTGTTGCTGAAGGAGTTTCACGCCTGCGACCTGGAGGCGGGCGAGGTCGTGCTTTCGCCCTTCAATCGCAACCAGTACCTCTACCTGGTGCTCAAGGGGCGGCTGAAGGTCTACCTGGGGTCCCTGGACAACAGCCCGGTGAGCACCGTCGAGCCCGGGGAGTGCGCTGGCGAGATCAGTTTCATCGACAACGACCGCCCCTGCGCCTACGTGGTCGCCAGCGAGCCCACCAGTGCCCTGCGCCTGCATCGACACTCCCTGGCCAGCCTGTTCCAGCAGGCGCCGCAACTGATGCAGAACCTGCTGGAGGTGCTCTGCGAGCGCGTGCGCCAGGGGAACCGGGTCATTCTCGACACCGAGCAGAGCGCCAAGATCGATACCCTGACCGGGCTCTTCAACCGCCGCTGGCTGGAGCATATCTACCAGCGGGAGAGCAACCGCTGCGCCTTCAATGAGCAACCGTTGTCGCTGCTCATGCTGGATGTCGACCACTTCAAGGCCTACAACGACTGCCACGGCCACCTGGCCGGCGACTACGCGCTCTGCCTGGTGGCCCATACCCTGCGGAACCAGTTGAGGCCCAAAGACAGCATGGCCCGTTTCGGAGGCGAGGAGTTCGTCATCCTCCTGCCGGAGATAGCCGGTGACGAGGCCCGCGTCATCGGCGAGCGACTGCGCCACAGCCTGGCGCAGATTCCTTCCTTCTATTCCCCGCTGGGGGTCCTGCCCGGCATCACCGTGTCCATCGGGCTGGCGGAGATGCGCCGCCCGGACAGCCTCCAGGCCCTGATCGGAAGGGCCGACGAAGCGCTTTACCAGGCCAAGCAGGACGGCCGGAATCGTTTGAGTGGCTAGTGATGCCGACAGCCCATGGTCCGCGCTGGAGAGGAGGCGGGTGCCAGGTTCGCGCCGGAGCGCGAGCCATCCGGTCATCAACGGTCTGCTAGAGTCGCCGCACAATGACAAAGCCGGGATGCTGTTATGCGCAAACTCTTGATCGCTCTGCTGGTGCTGCTCCCCGTGGGGCTGGGCCTGTTCTTCTTCCTGCCGCAACTGATCGACCGCAACATGAACACGGTGGCGACGCCGCCGCCCTACCAGGCGTCCGGTGCAGCCGAGAACCTGCACAAGACCCTGTTCGTCGCCGACCTGCATGACGATGCGCTGCTCTGGAACCGCGACCTGCTGGAGCGCCACGACTTCGGCCACAGCGACCTTCCGCGACTGCTGGAGGGGCGCGTGGGCTTGCAGGTGTTCTCCACGGTCACCAAGACTCCGCGCGGGCTGAATTACGAACGCAACGGCGCCGACAGCGACAACATCACCCTCCTGGTGTTGGCGCAGCGCTGGCCCAAGTCGACCTGGAACAGCCTGCTGGGACGTGCGCTCTACCAGGCGCAGCGCCTGCAGGATGCCGCCGCCCGCAGCCAGGGCAAGCTGGTCCTGGTGCGCAGCCGCCAGGACTTCGCCGACTACCTGGCGGCCTGGGAGCGGGACCCCAACCGGGTCGCCGCCCTGCTCGCCACCGAAGGCCTGCACCCCCTCGAGGGCAGGCTGGAAAACGTCGACCGTCTCTATGACGCGGGATTCCGTATCGCCGGCCTAACCCACTTCTTCGACAACGAGGTGGGAGGCTCCGCCCATGGCCTGGAAAAAGGAGGCCTGACCCCCTTCGGGCGTCGTGTCATCGCCCACCTGGAAGAGAAGAAGGTGCTGGTGGACCTGGCCCATGCGTCCCGGGCCCTCATCGACGATGTACTGAAGATGGCCGAGCGCCCGGTGCTGGTGTCCCACACCGGTGTCGAAGGCACCTGTCCCGGGACGCGCAACCTGAGCGACGCCCACTTGCGGGGCATCGCCGCCACCGGCGGGGTGATCGGCATCGGCTATTGGGACACCGCCGTCTGCGACACCTCGGTCAAGGCCATCGTCCGCGCCATCCGCTACACCGCCGACCGGGTAGGGGTGGCCCATGTCGCCCTGGGCTCGGACTTCGATGGCACCGTGCATACGCCCTTCGATACCAGCGGCCTGGCCCTGCTGACCCAGGGGCTGAAGGAGGATGGCTTCAGCGATGCCGATATCGCCGCGATCATGGGCGGCAATGTACGTCGGCTGCTGCTGGAGACACTTCCATAGGCCAAGTCAAGAGCGGAGATGCCCGTGGCATTTCGCCTGGCGGGCATCTTGCTTTACACTGGCAGCCGTTCATTCCTTAATCAATCGACGAGATCACCGTGCTCAAGGCACTCAAGAAGATTTTCAGCAAGGGCGAGGCCCCCCAGGCCGCTCCGGCTCCTACCGCTCCAACCCCCACTCAGGCCCCGAAGGACGAGCGTCCGGCCAAACCTAAGAAAGCGCCCCGCGAGGCCGGTGAAAAGGCCCAGGACGCGGGCGAACGTGCGCCACGCGCTGAGAAAAAACCGCGCAGCGACAAGCCCAGGTCCGATAAACCGCGTCGTGAGCGTCCGGCCAAGGCTGCGGCGCAGGTCGACACCTGGAAGCTCGAGGACTTCGTGGTGGAGCCCCAGGAAGGCAAGACCCGCTTCCATGACTTCAACCTCGACCCTCGGCTGATGCATGCCATCCACGACCTGGGCTTCCCCTACTGCACCCCGATCCAGGCCCAGGTGCTCGGCCATACCCTCAAGGGCAAGGACGCGATCGGCCGTGCCCAGACCGGCACCGGCAAGACCGCCGCCTTCCTCATCTCGACCATCACCCAGCTGCTGCAGACTCCGCCGCCGAAGGAGCGCTACATGGGCGAGCCCCGTGCGCTGATCATCGCGCCGACCCGCGAGCTGGTGGTGCAGATCGCCAAGGATGCCGAGGGCCTGACCAAGTACAGCGGGCTCAACGTCATGAGCTTCGTGGGCGGCATGGACTTCGACAAGCAGCTCAAGCAGCTGGAATCCCGCTTCTGCGACATCCTCGTGGCCACGCCCGGTCGCCTGCTGGACTTCAACCAGCGCGGCGAGGTGCACCTGGACATGGTCGAGGTGATGGTGCTGGACGAGGCCGACCGCATGCTGGACATGGGCTTCATCCCCCAGGTTCGCCAGATCATTCGCCAGACTCCCTACAAGGGCGAGCGCCAGACCCTGCTGTTCTCCGCGACCTTCACCGAAGACGTGATGAACCTCGCCAAGCAGTGGACCGTCGACCCGGCCATCGTCGAGATCGAGCCGGAGAACGTGGCCAGCGAAACCGTTGAGCAGCATGTCTACGCCGTGGCCGGCAGCGACAAGTACAAGCTGCTCTACAACCTGGTGGCCCAGAACAACTGGGTGCGGGTGATGGTCTTCGCCAACCGCAAGGACGAGGTGCGCCGCATCGAGGAACGCCTGACCAAGGACGGCATCAGTGCCGCCCAGATGTCCGGTGACGTGCCCCAGCACAAGCGCATCCGCACCCTGGAAGGCTTCCGCGAAGGCAAGATCCGCGTGCTGGTGGCCACCGACGTGGCGGGCCGTGGCATCCACATCGACGGCATCAGCCACGTGATCAACTTCACCCTGCCGGAAGACCCGGACGACTACGTGCACCGCATCGGCCGTACCGGCCGCGCCGGCGCCAGTGGCACCTCCATCAGCTTCGCGGGCGAGGACGATGCCTTCGCCCTGCCGCCCATCGAGGCGCTGCTGGGGCGCAAGATCAATTGCGAGACCCCTCCGGCCGAGTTGCTCAAGCCGGTGCCGCGCAAGCACCACTGAGTGTCCGGTTCACGGATATGACGAATGAGAAAGGCGAAGCCGGTGGCTTCGCCTTTTTTTCGTCGCAGGAGCGGGCTTGCCCGCGAAGCGCTCCGCGTCATTCGCCGGCGAGCCGGCTCCTACGAAACCAGGCCACGCCGCAGCCCTGTAGGAGCGGGCTTGCCCGCGAATAGGTCCGCGTCATTCGCCGGCGAGCCGGCTCCTACGAAACCAGGTCACGCCGCAGCCCTGTGGGAGCGGGCTCGCCCGCGAATAGGTCCGTGTCATTCGCCGGCGAGCCGGCTCCTGCGAAACCAGTTCACGCCGCAGCCCTGTAGGAGCGGGCTTGCCCGCGAAGCGGTCCGCCGGCTCCCGGGGTTACAGGGCTCCCGCCTTCTTCCAGGCCAGGTAGCGGCTCACCAGCTCCGGCCCCAGCTCGCTGGGGCGGGCGTCCAGCACCGGGACGCCGTGGGCGACGAGGCGTTCGTGAAGGCCGTTGCGGGCGTTGAGGTAGTCCACCGTACCGCAGTAGGCCAGGGCGTCCTCGAACCCTTGCACCGGGGCTTGGCGCAGGTGGTCGAGCACCTCTTCGCGGAGGCTCACCACCAGCAGGCGATGCTGGCGGCCCAGCCGTTTGGCCGCGTTGAACAGCTCGGCGTCGTCCTCGTCCCGCAGGTTGCTCACCAGGACCACCAGCGCGCGGCGGTGCTGGCGGGCCAGCAGGGTGTCGGCGGCGGCGGTGAAATCGGCTGGGCGCAAGGTGCTGTCCAGGTCGTAGACGCCATTGAGCAATACATTGAGTTGGGCCGGCCCCTTGACCGGGGGCAGGTAGCGGTCCCGGTCGGCGGCGAAGGTGGCCAGGCCGACCGCATCGCCCTGGCGCAGGGCGACGTAGCTCAGCAGCAGACTGGCGTTGAGGGCGTGATCGAAGTGGGACAGGTCGCCGTCCCGGCTGCGCATACGACGACCGCAGTCCAGCAGGAAGACGATCTGCTGGTCCCGCTCGTCCTGGTACTCCCGGGCGATGGGGGTGCGTTTGCGGGCGGTGGCCTTCCAGTCGATCTGGCGCAGGGTGTCGCCATCACGGAAGTCCCGTAGCTGGTGGAATTCCAGGCCGAGGCCACGGCGCGGCCGCTGGCGCACGCCGATCTGGCTCAACCAGTCATCCACCGCCTTCAGCTGGGCGCCATAGAGGCGGGCGAAGTCGGGGTAGACGCGGGCTTCACCGGGCAGTTCGAGTGCGCGCCGCTGTCGCCACAGGCCCAGGGGGCTGGGCAGTTGCAACTCGCAGGCGGGGAAGTGGAAGTGCCCTCGCCGTACAGGGCGCACCCGGTAACCGAAGTCGGTGTGCTCGCCCGGGTGCAGCGCCACCCGTCTTGGCAGGTCTTCGAACGCCATGGCGCCCGGTACCTGGTCGAACAGCTCCACCTGCACGGAGCGGTCGTAGTCGTGATGCAGGGTCAGGCGCACCTCGCTCCAGCGTCCCAGGGCCAGGTTGCCCGGCAGGGTGCGTTCTAGGCGTGGCGAGGGCAGGCGGCGCAGCCAGAGGGCATCCAGCAGGGCGAGCAGGAGCAACGCCCCCAGCAGGCCCCACCAGAGGGGCTCCAGTTGTGCCGGCACGCGGACGCCCAGGGCCGACGTGACGCCCAGTGCCAGGGCCAGCGCCAGCAAGCCTCCGGTCAGCGCCAGCAGCGTGGAGGAAGGCTTCATAGGCGGGGTGCCGGCACCTGGTCGAGCAGTTGTTGCAGCACCTGGTCCACCGACAGGCCCTCGATATCCAGTTCCGGCGACAGGCGCACGCGGTGGCGCAGCACGGCCAGGGCGCAGCCCTTGATGTCGTCAGGCAGCACGAAGTCCCCGCCCCGCAGCAGCGCGCGGGCGCGGCCACCACGTACCAGGGCGATGGAGGCGCGGGGGCCGGCTCCCATGACCAGCCCCGGCCAACTGCGGGTGGCGCGCGCCAGGCGCACCGCGTAGTCCAGCACCTGGTCATCCACCGGCAGTTCGCTGGCGATCTTCTGCAGGGCCAGCACGTCCCGGGCCTGGAGCAGGGTGCGCAGGGGCGTCACGTCCAGCATGTCGGCCCTGGCGGAGCGGGTGACCTGGCGCACCAGACTGAGTTCTTCGTCGGCGGCCGGGTAGTCCATGCGCAGCTTGAGCATGAAGCGATCCAGTTCCGCCTCCGGCAGGGGGTAGGTGCCCTCCTGCTCGATGGGGTTCTGGGTGGCCAGCACCAGGAAGGGCTGGGGCACCGGTAGCGCCCGGCCCTCCAGGGTCACCTGGCGTTCCTGCATCACTTCCAGCAGGGCGGCCTGGGTCTTGGCCGGGGCGCGGTTGATCTCGTCCGCCAGCAGCAGGTGGGTGAAGACCGGCCCCTTGCGCAGCTTGAACTGTTCGCTCTGCATGTCGTACACGGCGTGGCCGGTGACATCGCTGGGCATCAGGTCCGGGGTGAACTGGATGCGCGAGAACTCGCCACCGAAGCAACGGGCGAGGGCGCGTACCAGCAGGGTCTTGCCGAGTCCGGGGACACCTTCCACCAGCACGTGGCCGCCGGCGAGCAGGGCGGTCAGCACGTCGTCGATGACCGCAGCCTGGCCCACCACGGCCTTCTGCAGTTCCTGGCGCAGGGCCTGGGCCAACTGGGTCGCGCGGGCTCGCTGGGTGGCGGCCGAGGGAACGGCGCCGCCGGTTTCGGAGGGCGACGGGTCGGGTATCTGTTCGCTCGTCATAGGGCATTCCTGAGGGTTTGCAGGTGGGCGACCTGGCGGGTGAATTCGGCGGCGTTGAGCCGTTGCTTCGGCAGCGGGCGCATGGCCTGGCTGATGGCGCTCGGTGGCAGGCGGGTCAGGCGACCCAGCACCTGCCACTGGTCGGCCACGGGCAGCCGCTCGAAACCGGGGTGGCGGTGCCGGGCGCGGCGCTGGATGTCTTTCTGCAGGCCCTGTAGCAGGCCGGCCTGGCCACTGTGGCGGAGGCGGAAGTCGGCGCTGCCGCGCAGGTGCTCCTCCAGTTGCCGACGGGCGAGGCTGGCGGGAGCCTGCAGGGGGCCCTGGCGCTGGCCAAGGTGCCAGAGCGACAGGATCAGGAGCAGTCCAAGGGCCACCAGGGCTTCGGGAAAGTGGCGGCCGAGCAGGGTAGCGAGGCTGTCCCGTTCGGCGCGATAGAGCAGGGTGACGGCGCTGTCCTGGCTGAGGTACCAGAGCAGCCAGGCGTTGTCGTACTGGTCGATCTCGTTGTTCTGCCAGATCCAGCCGTCGGTGAGCACGGTGACCACTCCGTCGCCCTGGTTGAGCTGGAGCATGTGGGTCGCATGGGCGCTGTTGGCCCAGGCGT